>CAZKRI010000048.1:0-82707 GCA_964555245.1 uncultured Myxococcales bacterium | reverse complement strand
ACCAGATCCTACAGATCTTGAGCCTGACCATGTTCGAACGAATCCCGTTGGATCAACTACTTGCGCAATCCGTGACCGACGAGATCGAGCACTCCTCCGATAAGCAGTTGTTCTTGTTCGAGTAACGTTGGGACACTACTGGGGTCAGGTCTAATTTCGCGAACAGGGTCAGCTCTGGTTGCAATCGGATTGCGCGAAATTAGACCTGACCCCATTTCCGACTAAACCGACAAGCGGGCATGTTCGGAACACTACGCTATGGGCTTGCGATGCTGGTGGCGTTCGGCCACCTGTACGCCGTATTTCAGGGACAACTCAACTGGACCGGAAACTACGCGATCCTCTCGTTCTATACGCTGAGCGGCTACCTCATGACCCTGGTCCTGCAACAGACCTACGGGTTCTCGGTGGATGGCCTGGGTCGCTACGCGCTCAATCGAACCTTGCGGATCTATCCCCCTTACTGGGCCGCGCTGCTGCTATCGGTCCTGGTGGTGACGGAGTTTCCCGAGGCGTGCCGGGCGATCGGGGCACGGCTGCGGCTGCCGCCGGACGCCGCCGGATGGACGAAGAACATCGCCATCTTCGGGCTGTTTCCGCCACAACCCTCTCGCTTGGTTCCGCCAGCGTGGTCGCTCGACGTCGAGCTGACCTTCTACGTGCTGATGGGCCTGCTTCTGTCACGTTCACGAGCGATCGTAGCGATCTGGCTCCTCTCGAGCCTCGCCTACCTCGGCTACGCCACTGCCGAGGGCTGGACGTTCTACGACACGTGGATGTTGCCGCAGGGATCATCGGTCGCCTTCGCCCTGGGCGCTTCCGTGTACTTTCTGCGAACGCGTCGGGTTCCTGTTTGGCTCGTCGTCCTGGCCGGGGCGTGCTTCGCGGGGAACGTCTTCTTCGCTGCCGCGCTTTGGGGTAATCCACGCGCGTACGGCGTCTACGTTTCCGTCCTCACCAGTTTCGTCCTGATCTGGGGATTGAGCGGCATCTCGACCCCTGCACTACCATCAAGGCTCGTGCGCGCCGATCGTCTGCTCGGGGACCTCGCCTATCCGATCTTCCTCTGTCACTTCCAGGTGGGCGCCCTCATGGCCCACTTCCTGTTCAACGACGCGCGCCCGCCTGGGCCCGCGTTGTTCCTGGCGGCGCTGCCCGGCATCCACCTGATCGCGCTTGCGCTGCACTACGGCGTCGAGTGGCCCGTGGCCAGCGTTCGCGACCGGGTGCGGGCACCCTCCGGTGGATCGAGGGGTTGAGGAGCACACCGCCTGCGACCATGCGGGGATGAATCCTAGCATGGTCACGTGCAGCGACCTCTCTCCGACATCATGCGCGCCGATCTCGATAAGAAGATCGTCCTGGTCTCCGGTCCCAGGCAAACCGGCAAATCGACGTTCGCCAAGGAGCTCTCCAGCAATCTCGATTGCTTCAACTACGACCTCTCGGAGCACCGGGGCGTGCTCCGAGAGAAAAGCTACCGTCGAGACGCTGACCGACCTCAAGCAGCCCAAGTACTACTTCTTCGACGTGGGTCAGGTCAGCGGCAACCCCGGCCAGAAACTCGAGAACCTCGTCGCGTTCGCGCTCTTGTTCAGTTTTCTGGGACCTGCGAGCGCGGTGCAGCTCGCCGGTGAGTTGAAACGCCAGCGTGACCTGCCCGGCGGACCGAGCATCCGTCGCGCGGCCGACTGGCTGGCCGCTCTGGACCTCGGGGAGGCGCCTTGACTGGCAAGTCTGCCTGTTGGAGCTCGCTTGCAGCGGACGGGACAGCGTGTTGCGAGACCAAGGGCCGATCGTCAATGTTCGGCCGATATACCGTCTAGTGCATAGCAACTCCCCATCGCGACCGACACGATGCGGCGGTGAGCCCGACCGTTCTTATCGCCGGCGGTTTCCGCTTCTATTTCGCCTCACGCGAGGAAACACGAATGCACGTGCACGTCCACCACCCAGACGGCGAGGCCAAGTTCTGGCTGGAACCGGAGATCGAATTGGCGGAGAACTACGGCTTGGATGCGCGCCGCGTGGAAAAGGCACTTTCATCGCTGAGGTCACCAACGTCTCGGCACACGGGTTCTGGCTCTTGGTGGCCGGGCGCGAGTTGTTCGTCCCGTTTGAGTCGTTTCCGTGGTTCGTCGATGAGCCGATCCGGAAACTCATGAACGTCGAGCTTCACCATGGCGCTCATCTCCATTGGCCCGATCTCGACGTCGATTTATCGATCGAGTGCATCGAGCACCCGGAGCGTTTCCCGCTGATCAGCCGCTCGGCAGGCACGCTGCCGACCCGCAAGCGCGGCAGCAAGCGGGCGTCCACGGCACGCCGGCGGAGCGGCCGAGGATAGGCACTATTGCATGTGCCACCGACTGGCTGGTCGACCTGGACCTCGGCGAGGCGCCTTGACTGGCAAGGCTGCCTGTTGGAGCTTAGCCGGCAAGTGCCTGCCGCCTGGCAACGACCGGCGAGGGGTTCATGGAGGGACGATCGATGAAGCGGTTCGGGTTGATGCTCGCTCTGCCTATAGTGTTCGCCGCGTGCTGGGGCGATGACAGTCCAACACAGCACGCTCCTCTTCCCGCGCCTGCGCCGAAACCGGCGGGCGCACCTGCACCTCCCCCGGCCCCGCCGCAGGCCGCCGCACCCGCCCTGGGCGTATGGACGTGGCCAACAGACTACGGTGAGAAGCGTGACCTAACGGCTGACCAGCGAGACTGCCGAGGCATGATCCCCACGACTGATCCGCCGCTCACTCAGTACAGGAAGGTCTGGGACTGCATGGAAGGCAGGGGCTGGAAGCGCGCCGTAACTGCTCCACAACAGCCTGCGGCCGCAATCCCGATCCGCGAGCTGTGGAATTGGGCTGGCAGCTCGAGCGCGTCGCCAGATCTAGATAGCGACAGTGTCGCCTGCAATTCCCAGAAGACGCCAGACGCTCAGCCGCTGGTGCAGGTGAAGCAGTACATGGACTGCATGACCGCGAAGGGCTGGCAGGCAGACATGGCGGCCTTGCAGCGCCACACGACGCAGAAGCAGAACTAACCGAGGGCCTGCCGCCGGGGCCGATGCAGCCCGCGCACCAGCTTCCACCAGGTGCCCGCCGCCTGGTTGAACACCTTGCGTGATAGCGAGCTGTTGGTGAAGGTATACGTGATCGGCACCTCGCCGACCACCAGACCCGCGTAGTGCACCACGGCCAAGGCCTCGAAGTGGAAGTCGAAGGAGTGGCAGGCCATCGGCGCCGCCAGCACCGCTTCCATCGCCCGGCGCGAATATCGGCGATAACCCGAAGTCACGTCGCGATACCTTGCGCCGCGTAGTGCCAAGTTGACGGCAAGCCGTGCCGCTTGCGACAGCGCCCGGCGGGCGAGCGGAACGTTGCGCCGCTCCGCCCGGTACGACAGCACCAGGTCCGCCGCCGGGTAAGAGAGCAGAGATGGCAACGCCTCGGGCTCGTGGCTGAGCCCCGCATCCATCGTGACCACGTACTGGAAGCCGTGCTCGAGCGCGTAGCCGAAGCCGTCACGGATTCCCTGAGCGATGTGGGTGTTGGTCGAGTGGCGGAGAACGCTGCAGTTGGGCAGCGCACGGGCGATCTCGCCAGTCCGGTCGCGCGAGCCGTCGTCCACCACCAGGACCGGAGCATACCGCGTCGCGCGCGCGACCACCTCGGCGATGTTCGCCTCCTCGTCGTAGGCCGGAATGACGACCAACGCGTGGTTGGCGTCCTGCTCCGATCCGGCGTCGCAGGCGGACTTCATCACCGCTTCGATCGTCGTTGCGGCGTCTTCGTCCCAGGACGCGCGGGGCGAGGCCCGCGCATTTCGTCGAGCAACGTATCCACGGACCGTTCTAACGGGAGCTTTCCGTAAACGAGATCCACGGGGTTACCCGCGCGATCGCTTTTCGAAGAGATCCGATTTTTTCCGAGTCTTTTTTTCTGTACTGCCACGCCTAGCGCCGCGCAGTAGGCTGACGTGCCTTCCGTCGCCGAGTAAGCCGCCGCCTTCTAGAACCGGACCCGGGCAGCGTTACGCGCTTCATCTCCTCAAGGGATAGCACTTGGCCCGACGCAACTTCAGCGGCACGATCTCTTTTCCCGTAGCATAGTCGTCCAAACGCCGGGGTGCAGTTGCCAAGCTCATGGTTTTCATAGTTCGTAAACATTCGCCAGCGCGGCTGAAACTATTTTGGTCCGAAGGTGTGAGTCTTCTCCGGTGCACTGCCGATCATCGAAACGACTCGGCGTAGCGCTTGAGCAGATCTTCGGCCCTCTCGAAATCCTCCAGCGTGTTGACGTTGATGTATTGGTCGGTGACCTCGAACGTTTCGACCAGATGACCGTCGTCAATCGCACACTGGATGAGATCCGGCAGCTCTTTCTCTCGGCGAGACTGGTTGATCGGGCAGAGATCGATGTACGACAGCATCCCGCTATGAAACACGCAGTTGCCCGTACCCATCACGTCGTCGTGCGGATTGCGAGGCTTCTCGATCAATCGATGGGTGGCGCCCGTGGCGCTGTCCTTGAAGATCGCATACGTGCGGCGGATGAGCGCGCGGTCGGCGACCCGCGTCACCCCCAGCACGGCAAAAGCGTAGTCGCGGTGAAAGGTTTCGATCATCGCCGGCAATCGTGGCCGGATCATGACCTCGTCTGCGAGCAGCAGCAGAAAGTCCGACCCGTCCAGCGCGTCGACGGCGCACTCGATGGCGTGAACCAAGCCCTGAGGATCCTCCTGGACGACGTAGACGAGCCGGGTCCCGCCGTAGCTCCCCCCGTAGTGTCGCCGGATCGCATCGGTAAACGTGCTCACGACGACGATGATCTCGTCGACGCCGGCAGCCGTCGCACTTTGCAGACTGAAATCGAGAAGACGCTTCGGGCCGACGCTGAGCAACGGCTTGGGGACCGTCGCCGTTTTTTCCGCGAGGCGGTTACCCTTGCCGCCGGCTAAGACGAGCGCTTTCACGCCGAGACCGCCGCGGGTCCGGAACCGAAGATATCCCGAACCGACTCCACCCACCGAAGGAGCTCGGCAAGACCCTGGCGCGGCCTGACGCGAGCCTCGAACCCGAATGCGCGCCGCGCGCTGGTCGTGTCCGAAACGAAATAGCGCAGATCGCCGAACCGCTCCGGTTCGAAGCTCAGCTCGGCCTTGCGGCCCGACAACGACTCGAGCAGCCGAGCGCACTCCAGCAGTGAGATCGCGCTCTGCGGTCCGCCGCCAATCGTATAGGCGCCGGGCACGGGGGCGCGCGCGTAGTCGAGAAAGGCCTGCGCCGCATCGGTGGCGTACAGGATGTCGCGAACCTGCTTGCCGGTGCCGAAGATCCGGATCGGCTGGCCGGCGAGCAGTCGAATCGCGAAGTTGGCCACCCAGCCGTGGTCTTCACCCCCGAACTGCCGGGGTCCGTAGATCCCCGTGTAGCGAAAGGCCGCGGCCTTGACCCCGTACATGTCGGCGTAGGTCCGGCAGTAGATCTCCAGCGTGCGCTTGGAGGCGTGAAGCGGGGTGAGGCTGCCGGTCAGGAGCGGATGATCCTCGCCGATCGCCTCGGGCTCGCGGATGTAGCGGGTCTCGGTCTCGCCCAACGTGTCGTTGATGCCGCAGCCGTACACGTGGATCGTCGAGCAGCAGGCGACCGGGACACCGTGCGCCCGCGCGGCTTCGAGCACGTTGAGCGTCCCGAGCGCGTTGGTCTCGAAGTCGAGGCGCGGGTTCTCCCACGAGATCGTCATCGCCGGCTGAGCCGCGGTGTGAACGATGAGCGATGCGCCCGCGCTGTGGTCGAGCAGCGCCTCGGCGTCGCGGATGTTCTCACGGACCACTTGCGCCCCGATCAAGCGCAAGAAATCGAGCGTATGGGCGCGCGCGGCCTCGACCCGGTAGCCGGTGCGGGCCAGCTCGTGTTTGGTCAGGTTGTCGTAGGCGACGACGTCCCAGCCCTGTGCCCGGAACAGTTCGCAAACGTGAGTCCCAAGGAACCCGCACCCGCCGGTAACAAGCACCTTGTGCGCCATGGAGCGACGATAGCGGAGCGAGGGAGGAGAAAACAGGTTCCAGCGCGCACATCCTTCAACGTCGTCTTGTCAGGAACGCCCCACACGATAGGATCCGCGCGTGTCGCTCGTCGCAACCTGCGCCTGGGTGCTGCTCGTTGCGGCGCAGGTGGGCTGGTTTCCCGGCAGCCGGTTCGCGTGGGCCTTTGGCCTCTGGCGGTACCTTCCGCACACGCTTTCGGTCGCGCTAGCGGGTCTTTCGCTCGCACTCTGTCATCGGTCGGTTCGCACGGCGCTCGTCGATCTCGCCGGTCGCGCCGGCTCGGGGTTGGCGCGCCTCCCGCAACCCGCACGAGCGGTGCTGCTGACCGTGGGCGTTGCACTCTCGCTATGGGCGCTGCGCGAGCGTCAGCTCAGCGGAGATTCGCCGCTGCTGCTGCTGGCGGTGCGGCATGGCTACCGGTTCGTGTTCCCCGACACCGGCGCAACCTGGCTGCTCGGGGGCGTCGTGGCGCTCGCCGACCACCTCGCTGTCCGCCCCGGGCCAGCGGCGCAGTCGTGGAGCTGCATCTGGGGTGGGCTCACGGTACTGCTGCTCGCCGGCGCGGCCAAGCATCTCGCACCGCGTAACGGACCGACTGCTGCGATGCTCCTGCTGTCGGGAGGCCTGTTGCGCGTGTTCGCCGGGCACGTCGAGACCTACCCAGTGCTATTGGCGATGGCTGCGGCGTACTTGTGGGGCGCGTTCTCTCATCTGAGCGGCCGGACTTCGCTGGCAGCACCCTGCCTTGCGCTCGGAGGCGCGGTCTGGGTTCACGCCTCCGCCCTGTGTTTAGTACCGAGCCTGGCGTGGTTGCTCTGGAACACGCCGCACGAAGCCGCAGCAAGGCTCAACATTCGCCGCGTCGCCCTCGGGCTCGCACTGACTGCGCTGCCCATGACCGTCTTCATCGGCACACTGTTGGCAACCGAAGGAACAGGCGCACTCGCCGATGCGCTGGCGAAAGCCAATGAGATTCTCGGCCAGAGTAGCGACCCTGCCGCCACGCGCTGGTGGGTGCGCGGCTTCGGTGGCGAGCCGAGCATCGGGACGGACGTCGTGTTGCTCTCGCGCGCGCAGCTCAAGTATCTGATCAATGCCGCCCACCTTCTCACCCCGGTGGCCCTACCCGTCATCGCGGCAATCGGCGTGGCCGCTCCTCGTGCGCTGGTTGCCACCCCTGGCGCTCGCTTTCTTTCAATAGCGTGCGCACCGATGGTGCTCTACGCATTCGCGCTACGGCCGTTCTGGGGACCGTACGACTGGGACCTCTTCTCGTTGAGCGCGCTCATGCTGTCGGCGCTCGCGGCCCACCTTCTGGCACTGCGGCTCGACGCAGGTGAGTTCCGCTCGGTCGGCGTCGTGCTGATCGGCCTTGCGTGGCTCTTCGTCACGCTGCCGTTCCTCACGATTGGCGCCGTTGAGGTTCGAGAGGCAGGGCCGTTCGCCGTCTCGTTCCGAGAGTACGACACACGCAAACCGCTCCAGCCCGCTCCCGATTGGCTCACTCCATGGTTGTAGCAGCAAGGCAGCACCTGGCGAGCGGCGAGTCACGATCGGCTTGCCCGCGCAAGTCGATTGCGACCGGATTACACGGCATGCGTCGTCGTGCGCAGCTCGCGTGTCCGTCCGCCGCCGGTTTGGTGGTCGGACTGATCCTGCTCGCGTGCCTCGCGCTCCCCGCATGCACGAAGGCCGAAAAGCCGAGCATCATCCTCATCACCCTCGACACGACCAGAGCGGACCGCCTGGGGGTGTACGGAAACTCGCCCTCACCCTCCCCGAATTTGGACCGCTACGCGCAGAGGGCGGTTGTGTACGAGCGCGCATATTCAACGTCATCCTGGACGCTGCCCTCGCACGCGTCGCTGTTCACCGGCCTCTTACCCTCACGACACGGTGCGGGTCGTCCCAATCCCGATCAGTCGCCGGGCGCCGGATCGCGCTTCACCCCGCTTGCGGAGGAAGCTGTTGCGCTGGCCGAGCTGTTGCGTGAGGACGGATACCGAACGGCTGCCGTGATCGGTGGCCCGGCCATGAGCGCCGACCTCGGCGTAGCGCAGGGCTTCGAGTACTACGACGCCAAGTTCGAGACTTTCGTCGACAAATGGAACGGCAAACGAGCGGCCTATATTGCCGATCGTGCGATCGAGTCAATCCGGGATTTCACCGATCAGCCATACTTTCTATTCCTGAACTTCTTCGATCCACACCGCCCATACGATCCTCCCGGCGAGCATGGACAAGGGCTTCCCAGAGTACCAGACGAAGTCGACAGTGAACTGGTGAGAAGGTTGGGTACTCCGTCCGTACCCGTCACGGAGCTTGAAACAGCGCAGCTAGAAGGCATCAAGGCGATGCTGGTTCGTTACGACGCCGAGATCGCATACATGGACAGCCAGTTGAATCGTCTGTTCACTGCGCTCGATGAGCTAACCCGGGACCGTCAGCCGATCGTCGCGATCACCAGCGATCACGGGGAAACCTTCGGAGAGCACTACTACATCGTGCACGGCGCCCATCTCTACGAAGACAACGTTCGCGTGCCTTTGCTGATCTACGATCCACGGCGTGGAGAGACTGGATCGAGGGTAGCAGCTCCGGTCCAGAATCACTGGCTATTCGCGACACTGCTCGACGCGGCCGGAGTCGACCCGTCGAAGATGTCCGATCGTGTGCGACTTGACCAGATCGGTGCGCCGATCGTCACCGAACTGTGGCGAACAGAGTTGGCGATCGGCCTACTCGGAGATATTGCAGACCGTGATTTGCGTGCACTGTATGTCCACCCGTACAAGCTGGTTGAGGCGTCCACGGGAGACTACGAGCTTTACGATCTCGAAGCCGATCCCGGCGAGATCGAGAATCTGGCAGCGACCGAGCCAGAGCTCGTCAGTGAGCTGAAGGCGCAACTACACGCGTTCGGCGGCAACGGCACGCCGTTCTTCGACACCGGTCGGCAGAGAGTCCTGAGTGACCAGACGAAGGACGCACTGCGTGCGCTCGGCTATCTAGAGTGACCACCGACCGAGCGGCGAACGCCACGTGGGAGGTTCAAGACTATGGAGCTACGGTTGTTCCAGACGATCGCGGCCTTCGGGTCGGCGGCACTCACCATCGTCGTCCTGGAGCTGATCCGCCGGCGGCGACTGACCGACGAGCTGTGGCTTCCGTGGCTGGTGATCGCCATCGGGCCATTCGTCGCCTGCCTATGGACCACACCGTGGGCGACAGTGGCACGGTGGATGGGCATCGTCTACGAGCCAGCGTTGCTCCTCGGCGCCGGGATACTCATGTGCGTCGTGATGATGCTGTATCTTACGGTCGTAGTCTCGACGCTCATGCAGCGCGGTCTCGTGCTCGCCCAGCAGGTTGCCCTACTCGAAGAACGGCTGCGCAAGCTCGACCACGGAGAGTCGCGCCACGGGCGCGATTGTTAGACGACTAGCGAGCCCGTTCAACCGGCAGCAAACCCGCATTGGTGAGCACTTCCGCCAGCGGCTGCCAACGTCCCGCCGCAAGCAGTGCGCGGAGCTTCGCGGGGGTGGCACGAAGCCTGAAGCGATGGATCACTTGCTCGTGCCAGGCGAGCGGCAGCCGCAATCTCCAAGCCGCCGGATCGACCTCGCGAGGGTGGACGTAGGCCAAGAAGGGAATGCCGGTGCGCAGGTAGCGGCGCATGACGCGCAGATGAAGCCACATGGGCAAGGCGCGTAAGTAGAAACCTCCGCCGACCCCGATCGACCACCGACCCCATTTGCACAACGGCGGAGGCACCTCGACCAGCGTCCTGCCGCTCGGGGTCCGGATCGTGTAGGGCCGCTCGGGTGCGAGGTCGACGCCGTAGAGGTAGTTGGCGCCGGGAAAGATGCTGCTGTCGTAGCCGAATCCAGCCTCCGCGACGCAGTCGAGAGCCCACAGGCTGCGCGCGGTGATCGACCAGGACGGTGCTCGAAAACCAGCCACCGCTTGGTTGGACTGTTCGCAGAGGGCCGCGCGCGTGATCCTCAGCTGCTCGCGCAGCACCGCCGGCGACTGCGAGTAGATGAGCGCGTGCTCGTAGCCGTGGCAGCCGATCTCGTGTCCGGCCGCCGCGATGCGGCCGACGAGCCCCCGGTGCCGCTCCGCAATCGCACCCAGCACGAAGAACGTCGCACGCACGCCGTGATCCGCGAAGCACTGCAGCAGCGTATCGACGCCCGCTTCGACGCACGACGGTAGACGCGATCGGTCGAGCGACGGCATGCTGGCGAAGTTCGCGTCGAACCATTCCTCGACGTCGACCGTCATCACGCACTGTGGAATGGCCTGTGCGACGATCTCGACCTCGTAACCGGTCAGCGGCGCCGGCGTCGACTCCCCGCGATTCATTTCCACAGCAGATACGTGTAGGCGCCTGCCCAGCGAAACAAGACACGACCACCCGAGAGACGTTCGAGAACGCGTCCGGCACCGCCGAGCAACGACGCGCCCAGGCGCTCCAACCGGTCCGACGAGCGTCGCGTGACACCGACGGTGACCTCGACCCGCGAGAAGCCGACACCTTTCCCCAAGCGTTCGAGGCTGTGCGGTGAGAAATCGTTGAGGTGCATTGGTGCCTGCATCAATGGTCGACCGAATAGGCGGTTCAGCGGCATCAGCGGTTCGGTGTACGGCACGCGCACGATCGCTACTCCCCCGGCTCGCAGGACATCGAGCACGCGCGCGAGAAAAGCCCGTGGGTTACTCACGTGCTCAAGCACGTAGAGGGCCACGACCGCGTCGAAGCTGCCGGCAGCGAGGTCCGCGCTCTCGAACGTTCCTTCGATGATTCGGGCACGCGTGCGCGATCCCGCGGCCCGAGCGGCGGTCGACGAGGGTTCGACTCCGACGCCCATCCAACCGGCATCGACCATGCCGGCAAGAAAGTGGCCGTAGGAGCAGCCGACATCCAAAACCGTCCCGCGCTCGCGCAGCGCGACCAGGCGGCGACGGCAGTCGGTGAAGATCTCCCGCATCTCTCGGTCCCAGGTTTCCTCGGCGACCTCGCCCTCCGGATAATAGCGCTCGTACAGCTCGCACAGCTGCTCGGTGGTCGGCCGCGGGTTGACGTAGACGAAGCCGCAACCGGGCGTGCGGCATCGGAGCACGCGATAGCCGTTGTCCAGGCCCACAAAGTCGGCGTGCCGGCTGGTGCAGACGCTGCACGCCACATCCAGCAGCTCGCCTGCGAAGGCGTGGTCGAACCGGTAATGCTGCTGCGTCGTCATGTTCGTCGCGCGGCAACCAGGATGCCGTCGCCGAAGCGCACGTAGACGCGTCCGGGGATTCGCGTGCTGCGAGCCGTCGGAGTGCGCATCAGCTTGAACAGGACGTTCGACAGACTGACCCAGCGGCCCGGCCGCCACACAACGATCGGCCCAGCGAAGCCGGCGGTCTGGAGGGCGCGGACCAGAGCATCCCGGGTGAAGTAGAAAAGATGCTGCGGCGGATCGATGAAGTACCAGTGTTTTCCGAGCAGACGCGCCCAAGGGCTCGCCAGGTCACCGGTTTCGATCACGAGCATTCCGTCGCGATTGAGCAGGCTTGCCGCGCGCCGCAGGCAAGCCATCGGATCGCGCATGTGTTCAAGCACGTCGAGCATGCACACGACGTCGAACCCCCCGGAGAGATCGACGGTCAAGAAGTCGCCCGCCACCACTGGCACTCCCGATAGGCGCTCCGCTTCACGTGCACAGTCGCTGGCAAGCTCGACACCGACGCCGTTCCAACCGCGCGCACGCGCCGTCTTGAGAAACAGACCGTAGGCCGCCCCGACGTCGAGAAGCCGTCCGGGTTCTCGAAGTGAGCCGATGAGAGCCAAGCGTCGGCCGAAGTTCCGCTCCAAAATCGCCGCATCGGCGACGTAGCCTGGGTAGCCGCTAGCGCATCCTCCTTCGAAGTACTCAGGCGAATAGAGCGATTCGAGATCCTCCGGCACGGCCTCACGCGGAATGAAGCCGCTCCGACATCGATCGCAGCGAACGATGGGATAGCCGCGCTTGCGGAACATGACGCGTCCGGCGCCACCGCACAGCGCGCACTCGGGTCGTGCGTCGGACGGCGAGTCGCCTGGCTCAGGCAACATCGTAGTCGCCCTGCGTGAGGAACCATTCGCCGATCGCGGTCGGGATTTCGGCGGCGATCGCATCATCGTGGCGTTTTAAAACGAAGGTGAACGGCTGAGGCTCTAGCCAAGGTGGGCAACGAAAAAAGCCCGCCCTACGCAGCGCCGTGTATTCGGGCCGACGCTCTAGCATCAATGCTACGGCCACCTCTGCCCCTGCAGCCGCGAGATCGCGTGTCGCGCGTACGACCAACGCCTCTCCGATCCGTCGAGCCACCCAGCGTGGGTCGACGATAAAATCGACGATCAGACCGGTGTCCAGCCCCAGAATCGTAGCGGTCCGGGTCACGAGAAAGCCCCCCGGCTCACCGTCGCACAGTGCCACGTAGACCGTGTACTGGCGCGTCGGGCATTCACCGTAGCGCCACGTCATGTATCGGCTGTCGCGTACCAACATGACGGCGTGTCGGCCGTCGAGCCGCTTCCAGAGAACATCCCAACCGTCCCACGATGCCGGCACGCGTTCGATCGCTACGTCCGATCGCGCCAGCGTCGCGCGGATCGCAGCCGAGGCCGAGGTGGCCAACGGAGCGGCCGCACGCACGAACCATTGCCACCGCGCCGACCGGCCGGGCAGCCGCAGCGCCGCCGCACGCAGCGGAGCGAGCAGCAGCGGCACACGACCGATGTCCGCATAGCCCGCGCTCTGTATGAAGAATGGGTAGCCCACCGGATTGGGAAAGCCGCAGCTGAGCGCGATGCCAGTACGTCGGCACTCCTCGAACACGCGAGCGACGAGCGCCGAGGACACCCCCATGCGACGGAAACGCGGATGCGTCAGCGTATTGACCGACACGCTGCCGAGCAGCGGACGACCGCGCAACGACATCCGCACCGGCACCACAGCGTAGTGCCCCGCGCTCGGAACCTCCGGATCGTCAGTCGGTGCGTACCAGATGATACCTTCGCCGGCTGGGTTGCAGCGGTAGTACCAATCGAAGAATGCCGGGTCGGCAGGCTCGGAGGTCCCGTGCACTGCGCGCTCGACATCGAGGACGTACGCCGGCTCGGCGAGATCGAGTCGAGCAGGACGCCAGCTGGCAGGCGCCACTAGCCTCGCTCACTTGCGTCGTTGAATCGGTTCCACGCAGATGCTGCATTGACGCTCCTAGCGATGAGCCGCCGCCAACCACTTTCTACGGGTCCGTCGTCGGTCTTGGATCTGATCGTTGGCCTCACGCCGGTTCTGGTTGGCATCGTCGTTGTTTGGACCTTGCTCATTCCAGCCGCAACCACGGACGCGCCACCCGGCGCTCATATCGTGCCTGCGTGGGACTTATACACCTACTTCCTGCCCAAGTATGTCTATGGATCTCGCGAGCTGCTCGCCGGCCGACTCCCAACCTGGAATCCCTATGAGTTCGGCGGTGTTCCCTTTCTCGCTACCGCTCAACCGGCCGCGCTGTATCCGCCAAAGATCCTTGCGTTCGCGCTCAACGATCCGAGCCTCGCACTTCGTGTTTTCCTCTTTGGTCACTTCGTCTTGATGGCCCTGACCTTCGGGCTCTTCTGTCGCAGCCAAGGAATCCGCTGGGTGGGATTGTTCGTGGGAACGGCCTTCTGGACGTTGGGGACGCCGATCTTGAACTCGAACTACCACCCGTCGCGCATCGCGAACCTCGCCTGGATACCCCTGATGTTTTTGTACGGCACCCGGATCACAACGACGGGCTCGATCCGAACGGCCGCAGCGCTCGCCGCCATCACCACCCTCCAAATTCTCGCGGGCTACCCCGAGTTCGCGCTGCACGGCGCATTGCTGCTCGGCCTCTACGTCGTTGCCGTGTGGCTCGTCGACAGCAGTGTCACTCCCCCGTGGCGTAGCATTCCCCTACTCGCATTGAGCTTCGCGCTTGCCGGTCTCACTGCCGCGCTTCAGGTACTGCCGTTCTTCGAGGTGCTACGGTGGGCCGAGCGATCACTGGTCACTGCCGAGTTGGTAGAGCGGTTCTCCGCCTCGGAAGGATCGGTCCAACTGCGCGCAGCATTAGGAATGCTTGGTAGTTTCGCGCCTGCGGTTCCGGCCCTAGTCGGCTTCGTGCTTGCCGGCCTTGTGCAGCGTCGAGCGGTTCCCGCAACGTCGGGGCTTCTCCTCTGCGTTGCCGTCATCGGCATCGGCTGGTTTTACCTCCGCAGACTGCCAGGGCTCGAGGCTCTGCAACACCCGTTCGCATGGCTGTACACGATGCAATTCTTCCTCGCGTGGCTCGCCGCCATAGGCGCAGACCGTGTCTTCGACCGCCTCGCCGCGTGCGGTGTGTGTGTGACGCGGGCTGTGGTCGCCTTCAGCGCCCTCGTGTGGATGATGGTCGCGGGGGCGCGTGCAATTGGGGAAGCGACCCTTCCCGCCCATGCGTTCGCCTGGGTATATACCCAACAAAACCCAAGTCTTGCGGCAGCGGGCGCCGTCGGTTCTTGGAACACATCAAACGTGTTCGCCGTCGGCGGTGCTTCAATGCTGTTTGTCGCACTGATCGGCCTGGGCAGAACTCATTCTCGTACTATTGCCGTGGTCGCTGTTGCCGCAATGCTCGCAGGTCATATCATCGCGTTTCCGTTCGGCCTGCCTGCCCCTGCGCTGGCTCCTCCTGACGCTCCCGACAGCGCGGGACAGCGGATAAGGCCTGAGGACCGAGGGTCGGGCCGCGTGTTGTCGCTCGTCGACCCGTACTTCGGAGCCCCGCTTTTCGATCGGATTGAGCATGTGGTCGGAATGGAAGCCAGCCTGCCTCCGCCACGGGCGAGAGCTGCGCTGAGGCATCTGGAGTTGAGTGTGGCTGCCCGTCGCCTCAACTGGAGTGTCCTGGCCCAGCGACCAGGCTATCTCGATACCCTCGACGTTTCGGTAGTCGTCGCTCCCAGAATGGCCGCTCCCCAGCTGGAACACGCCGGTCTGCAACCAGCAGCGTCGTCAAGTGAGACTCTATCGGTCCTGCTCAACACGGATCGACCCGGACGTGCGTGGGGCGTGCATGCGGTACGCATCGTCGACTCGCCGGATGCGGCGCTCGCGGAGCTCATGTCCCCCGATTTCGACCCTGCGCGTGTCGCAATACTCGAAGCCCCGACTTCGAAGGCGTATCCGGCCGAATCCTCGCTACCGCCCACCGCCGCAACGGTCCGCTACCCCGACCCGTCGATCGCAGAAGTGAACATCGAAATGGCCGCCGACGGGCTTCTCGTCCTTGCCGATGCTTGCGCTCCTGGCTGGCATGCGCAGGTCGACGGTCACCCGACGACGATCCACTGTGCAAACTTCCTGGTACGAGCCGTCGAGCTTGAGAGGGGGCCGCATCACGTCACATTCGAGTATCGTCCCGACTCGGTACGTTGGGGGCTACGTCTGTCGGCCATTGGCGTCATACTCACGGTCTTGTTGCTGATATTCGGCAACAAGGCTTCGTCACGCCTGCAGAGATAACATCGGTGCTGGAGCGAGTGCTCGCCGTCGTCCCTGCTCTCAATGAAGCAGCCAGCGTTGGGCACGTGATTGGCGAGCTCAGAGCCTTGCCGGAGGCTCCTGACGTCGTCGTGCTGGACGATGGATCCTCGGATCAAACGTCAGCGGTTGCCGCCGCGGCCGGCGCTCGTGTCGTTCGCATGCCGTTCAACTGCGGCATTGGCGCTACGGTGCAGGCCGGCCTGCGAATGGCTGATCGAGAAGGGTACGACGCCGTCGTGCGAGTCGATGGTGACGGCCAGCACGCCGCTCGCGACGTGCCCTTGCTGCTCCGCTGCCTCCGGGAGGAGCGTGCGGACTTCGTCGTCGGCTCCCGCTACCTCGAGGGCGACGGCTACCAAGGAACGGCGGCGCGCCGCCTGGGAATTCGCTGGTTCTCGGGGTTGCTCCGGCTGCTCTGCGGAATACGCAGCACCGATCCCACCTCGGGCTTCTGGGCCGCCAATCGAACCGCGATGAAAGTGCTCCTCGCCGAATGCTCCGCGGACTATCCGGAAGTGGACGAGCTCGTCTACCTGGCCAGGAATGGCTGCAAGATCCGCGAGGTTGCGGTCACCATGCGAGCTCGAACCGCTGGCCGATCGTCGATCGAGGGTCGGGTGACCTTCTACTACATGGCGAAGGTAACCGTCGCGCTGCTAACCGGCCGGATGCGTAACCGTAACGGCGCTCGTCAGGATCATATTCGAGCGAAGCGGTGGCTCTAAGGCTCGCGGCGCTACCGCTCGTCTTTCACTCGTATATGCTCAGGCGCCTGGTTTGGACTGCCGAGGCGAATGGGAATGGAATGACCTCGCGACCGCTCCTGCTGCTGCTCTTCTTTGGTTCCGGGGCCGCGGCTCTCGCGTACCAAGTCGTCTGGATCCGGCTGCTCTCCCTGACGCTCTCGATCACCGTCTACTCGCTCACGACCGTGCTCTGCGCCTTCATGGCCGGGCTTGCTCTGGGATCGGCCCTGAGCGCGGCCGTGGCGGACGGGATCCGGCGTCCGCTGTTCGCCTTCGGTCTCGTGGAGCTCGGAATCGCAGCCTGCGGCCTGGTCGTACCCGCCGTGCTGTTCAATCTCGGACCCGCTTACGTCTGGCTCCACGACACGCTGGGAGGGCACGGCGTGGCGTTTGCAGCTGGCCGCTTTCTGCTGGCTTTCGCCGTACTCCTCGTGCCTTGCACGTTGATGGGGTTCACCTTGCCCGTGCTGAGCCGCGTGCTCATCTCACGCGAGGACATCGTCGGAGGCGAGGCGGGAGCGCTCTACGCCGCGAATACTCTGGGAGCCGTGCTCGGCTGCGTGTTGGCGGGCTTCGCGCTGATTCCCACCATGGGCATCCAGGCGACGAGCCTCTGTGCGGCAGGGGTCAACATCGCGGTTGGCGGGATCGCCCTAGCGACTGGAGCGAGACTGCGGCTGGCGCCGGCGTCCCGCTCGCAGGGACGGCGCACGCCGCTTCTCCCGCGCACGTGGATCGCGGCGGCAGCGTTCGCCGTGTCGGGTTTCACCGCCATGGGCTACGAGGTTCTCTGGACCCGCGCCCTGGAGCACTTTACGCACAACTCGACCTACGCGTACAGCGCCATGCTCGCGACGTTCTTGAGCGGGATCGGCATTGGAAGCGCGCTCGCGGGGCGTCGAACGGACCGGATGCAGCGGCGACTGCTCTGGATCGCCCTCGCACAGGTGACGATCGCGCTGACGGTGATCGTGTCGCTGCGCATCTACATGCGCTTCGAAACGCTCGTGCCCACACTGGTGGGAGCGATCGGCGGCATCACCTCCTGGCCGCGTGTGGTGACGTTGCTCTTCATGGAGTCCATGCTGACCATGCTGCTCACGACGCTGTTGCTAGGGGCGATGTTCCCGCTGAGCGCACGTCTCGCCGTGGGATCCCTCGCGGCCGTGGGACGGGACATCGGGACGGTCTACCTGGCCAACACCGTCGGCGCGATCGTGGGCACACTGCTCGTGGGGTTCTGGCTCCTGCCCCGGTTCGGTATGCGCGGAGCCTTCGTCACGCTGATCTGTACCAACGCTGCTGCCGCTGCAACCCTGGCGCTGGGCGAGCGGCGCGGACGACTCGGCTTACCACTGGCGGGCTTCTCAGCGGCCTTGATCGCGGTGGCGTTCCTCGCGCTGCCGGCGGGCCTGTTCGAGCAGCAGTTCCGTGCCCGCTTCGGAAAGCTGCACTTCTACCGCGAGGAGGTGACTGACACCGTCATGGTAACCGAGGCCAAGGACGGCTCGCGCATGATCCGCTACGCGGACGGGCGCGGCACCGCGGGAACTCCAACGGTCAGGGAGGACCGCAGCTACGCGCATATTCCCCTGCTGCTGCACCCCGATCCGAAGCGCGTCCTGCAGATCGGCTTCGGCGTGGGCAATACCCTCTCCTCGACGCTGATGCATCCCGTGGAGGCCGTGGATTGCGTGGAGCTCAGCCCCGGCGTGATCGATGCGGCGCCCTATTTCCGCTCGACCAACCGTAATGCCCTCGGGGATCCACGCGTCAACCTGGTTATCAACGACGGAAGGAACTTCGTCCTCACCAGCCATGATACCTACGACGTGATCCGCATGGATCCTCCCGAGCTGCATACCGCGGGCGTGGTGAATCTCTACACGCAGGAGTTCTTCGAGAGCGTCCGCGGCCACCTCGCCTATGGCGGAATCTTCAGCGCTTGGATCAACGCCGTCATGACCCCCATCGACGACATCCGGCTGCTGCTGCGTACGTTCGCTTCCGTCTTCCCCCACGTCTCCGTCTGGACCGGACCGGATCAGTACTCCTGGGTGATGAACGCGAGCCTCGAGCCCCATGATCCCGATCTGAGACGGCTCCGCGAGCGTTTCGCGCTCCCCTCGGTGAGCAAAGACCTGCAGAGCTTCGGAGTCACGAGCCCTTGGGACTTCCTGAAGCTCTTCGTGTTCACGGATGAGGACCTGGCGCGCTTTGCGGGTGACGGTCCGATCGTCACCGACGACCATACCCGGCTGGACTTCACCGTCCCGCGTTCCGATGATGCTTACTATGGGATCGCGAACTACAACACCGAGGTCTGGCTCGTAAACCTTATGGAGCCCGGCGCGACCCACGACGTCGCCGCGCGCCGCTTCCTGCTCAAGATCGCCGATCTGAACCGCGAGCGCCGTCCGGTCGAGCCCCACCTACGCGGTCTGGACGACGCACAAGACGCCCCGAAACCCGTCGCGCGCCCCCCTGAGGCCGCGGCGCGCTCAGCGCGCGAGCCTCGGGATTAGTCCTCGTCGCGTTAGCTCCTCGGCGGTGGCCTCGGCAGCGGCCCGGTGGCCCTCGGCCGTGGGGTGCCATATGTCGAAGAAGAGCGAATGCTCGCCGTGCGCTGAGGCCTCGCGGAAGGCAGGAAGTAGGCCGAACGTGATCCAGCCCTTGCTGCGACCGAGTTCCTCGAGCTGCGCCTGCACGCGAGCCGGGGCCGTCCCCTCGACCTCTTCACGGTACGGAAAGACCACGACCACGAAGACAGCACCTACCGCACGCGCGCGCTCGTCGATCTCGCCGTAGCGAGCAGCGAGCCACGCCCGCCGGGTGTCGTCGTTCAGGTCGCTCGGCGCGAGGGCCGCGAGCTGGTCCCGCGCATCGGGGGCACGGGCTCGCCATGCCAGCCACGCGTCATCCATCAGCGCACACGCCCTGAGCGCCCGGCACGCGCGGAGCGGCCCGGGGAAGCGCGGCGGCGGACGTCGTTTGGACGGATCGGGAAACGCCTCGTCGGGAATCGTCCCGAGGTGCAGCCGTGTCTGCGCATCGAAGTGCAGCGTCGGGTCCGCCAGGTCGTTGATACAGAACTGGACCAGGACCAAATCTGGATTGTAGGCCGTGCCGCGGTCGGCGAAGAGAGCCGCCTCCGTGTAAGGGTTGTAGCCGTTGACCCCGAAGTTCAGCACCTCGACGGATGCGCCAGCCTGCACTAGAGCGCGCTCCAGTTGCTGCGGGAACGCCTCGTCCTCGTTAACTCCGTAGCCAAACGCCACGGAGTCTCCGAGCACCAGGATGCGGTACACGCCGGGTGTCGGATGCGGCGTTCGCGGCCGGTCGCGGAAGCCCTGTTCGTTGATGCGGTAGCGGATGCCGCCCGTGGCCTCCACCGTGGCCTCGGCGCCCGGCCGGAGCCCGAAGAGCCAGCGGCGCTCGGGACGAAGCTCGTGAAGATCGCGTAGGGTTCCCTCGGAGAGCGTGAACCGGCTCGCGCGCAGCACAAACTCGACCGCACCGAGCGTGGTAAGCACGGCCAGCAGCACCACGAGCAGTCGGAACATCGGGCCTGCCGGGGTGCTCACCTTCATCGCGCTCCTCAGCACGCCGGAGTTCGACTGGCAAAAGGTCGCGTCCTACATCGGGTTCCATACCAGACCGAACGCCGATGCCTATGATCTAGGGTCCGGATGTCAGCCTTGAACGCAATCATGGAATGAGCATTCAGGGGGCTGTCGGCATCAATCCGCCGGCGAAAGCTGCGCGCGCGGCGCGACCGCGGAGCGCTTCGATCGCACCCACGCGAGCGCGTTGCGCGCAACGGCGCTCTCCGGATCGATGCGCTGCAGCGCGCGCGCCCGCTCCTCGGCGCAGCGCGTACGCTGTGCGAGGAGGCAGGCAACGAGCGCTATCTCTCCCTCGCGCCGCCGGTAGTCGGGACGGGCCGCATAGATCTCCTGTAGCGCGGCTGGTTCCGGGATCTGGGACCATTCCGCCGCGGGGCGCGGCACACCGCTCTCGCGCAGTCGGGCTGCGATCGCACCGGCGATCACCTGGTGGCCGTGGAGATTGGGATGGATGAAGTCCGCGAAGAGATCCTGCCCGACCAGACCGTCCAGACTCGCCGCCTCGAGGGCGGCAGCAGCGTCGACCAGGATCGCTCCGCGGCGCTCGGCGAGCTCGCGCAGGATCGCGTTGTAGCGGCTAGGGGCGCCGAGGGGCACGCGGTCGAGATCGCTCGCGAGCGTGAAGTGGCGCCGCGCGGCGTCGAAACGGCCGAGTCGCCGCTCGCAGCCCGCGACGAGGAACTGCAGCTCCGCGTACGCATCGTCGATCTCGAGGGCCTCGCGCCAGCGCTCCAGTGCGGGCAAGCACCTCCCTTGCAGTCGCAGGTGCCTCCCGGCCTCGACCCGTTCTGTCCAGCGCTCAAGATCCTCCGGGCGAAGCCCCGGACGATGCGTCGACGCAGCGGGCGGCCAGTCCACGAGGTCCTGGCCGAGGGTCACGAGGGCGAGGCGCGCGCGCGCGGAGCGCGTTGCGCCGGCAATGCGCTCGAGGTTCTCGCGGAACCACCGCTCGGCCTCGGCCTCGCCGCCCTGACGCTCGCCGGACCGGCGCGCCGCGGCCAATGCGAAGAGCTCCATGGTCTGCGTGGCGTCCTCGGCCAGAAAGCGCTCGACCGCCGCCTCGGGTCGCTCGGGGTCCCGTGCCGCGAGGCGCGAGGCGAGGGTAAAGAGGCGCGACGACACGAGCCGCTCGAGCGCACCGAAGAGCGGCGCCGGGAGGTCGAGGAGGCGGCCGTAGCGGCCGGCCTCCCACGGCTCGTTGTGGCCACCGTAGAACACGATGAGATCAGGCTCGTGATCAGAAATCTCGCGCACGGCGAGAAGCTCGCGGCGCGACCCGTAGCCGCTCACGGCGGCGTCGACGACTTCGATCGCGACGCCGGGCAGCGCGGCGGTAAGAGCGCGCGCGAGCCCACCGGCGAACGAATCGATCGGGTCGTACGGCACGCCGGCGGCCGATGACTCGCCGACCACAAAGATGCGGAATCCGCCGGGCGGCTTGCGCGACAGGAACTCGCGCAGCGGATCGATCGCTTCCGTCTCGCCCCGGCGCCCGAGGCGCGCCGGCGAGACGCGCCAAACCGCGGTCCCGTCGGCGCGCTGCGCCGGGACGAAAAGGGGTACCGAACTCGAGAAGCCCGAGAGCGGGTCGTAGCCCGGCGGTCCCGAGCCGAGCCCGGCGAGCCGAAGAGCGAGCTCGAGCACCCCGAGACAGGCCGCGGCAAGGCCGAAGCCCGCGGCGACGAGCGCCGCCCGGCCGAGTGCTCCCCGGAGACGGAGCGATGCCACCGCTTCAGCCCGCCTCACGCACCATCGAATCGGCGAGTTTCGGCGGCGTGAGGAGCTTCCGCTCGGAACTGTCGTCGACCGCAACCTCGCTCCCGAGCCGCCCGCTCAGCGAGATATCGATCGCGAGCGTGGGGCGCGTAATCGCACCGTCGGGCGAGGGGCGCAGGATCAGGACCGCGCGCATCGATGCCATGATGGCTGGGGTGGAGAGTCGAAGGAAAGCAGCTCCCTGCGCAGGCAAGCGCAGCCACAACCGGATGCGAAGCGAACCGACGATGTCCTACACGGGCACGTCCGGATCTACCCGAAACGCGCCTACCGACCAGAATGCTGCGCAGGATCGGCGATCGCGGCGAACAAGGCCGCGAGCTCCGGGTGCTCCTCGGTAGCAAGCGCGACGGGAGTGACACCCTTGAGATCCTGGACACTAGTGTGGGCACGAGCCAACAGCAGGATCTGGACGCATTCGGCACAGCCGACCTCGACGGCATAGTGCAGCGCGGTTCGGCCACGGCGATCCGCCAGATCGATGACGGAGGCATCGTGCTCGAGCAGTTGCGCCACGACCCGGGACCGGCCCGCCGCTGCCGCACGGTGCAGGGGCGTCCCGCCAAACACATCGCGAACCGCAACCGGAGCACCGTGTTCGAGGAGCACGGCGACGACGTCGCTGGCACCCACACCCGCAGCGACGTGCAACGGCGTACCGCCGTTCCGTCCGGCAATCGCGACACCGGCGCCGTGCTCCAGCAGCGCCCGGGTCACCTCCTCTGCGCCGCCGTAGGCTGCGAACCACAACGGGGTCTGACCACCGCCGGTCGCGGCATCGGCGCGGGCGCCGTGCTCGAGCAGCAGCAGAACCGTTTCGGCGGATCCGGAGAACGCGGCTGCATGGACCGGCTGCTTGCCGTCGGCGTCCGCGGCCGCCACCGCCGCGCCGGCTTCGAGAAACAGCTCTACGATCCGGTCGCTACCGAGCGCAGCGGCCCGGTACAACGCGGTCGCACCCTTGGCGTTTCGCCATTCCAGATCGGCCCCGCGGTCCAGAAGGGTCTTCAGCAGATCCAGACGGCTGGCGAAGATGGCCGTGTGCAACGGACTGTCGCCCTCTCGATCCCCAACGTTGGGGTCGGCGCCGGCCGCGAGGAGCCGCGCAGCGCACGCCACTGAGCCCTCTCCGAACACGAGATGGAGAGGCGTCCGCCCCGTAGCATTCCGCGCGCTCGGGTCGGCGCCCGCGGCCAGCAACGCGTCCAAGGCTCCGATTGCCCCTTGCCGGGCGGCGACGTGCAGAGCCGTGCGGCCTTCGTCGTCGGCGGTGCCGGGCGGCGCTCCGCCTGCGAGCAACGCCTCGACGATCTCGACCCTGTCGCCCGCAGCCGCTACGTGCAACGCGGACGTGCCCTTGGGTCCGCGCGCAATGGGATCGGCGCCATGGGCGAGGAGCACCTCGGCTGCCCGAGACGTGTGCGCGCTCGCCGCCGCGTGAATGGGTCGCCAACCCGCCGCCGACGCTTTGTCGACCAGTGCCGGCGACCTTTCGAGCAGCACTGCCAGCGCCTCGCCGCCTCCCTCGAGCGCCGCGATGTAGGCCGCGTTGTCACCGCCGCTCGTCACTGCCTCCGGGTCGGCGCCGTGACCGAGCAGAATCTCGAGAGCGCGCCCGGAACCAGTCCGGCTGGCGGCGTGCACCGCCGTCCAGTCCCCGGCCTGGCGCGCGTCAGGCTCGGCGCCGTGGTCGAGAAGCACCTCAACCGAGGACGCATCGCCGAGCGACGCCGCGACATAGAGAGGACGCAGACCTTCGCCATTCGGCTGGTCCGGCGTCGCGCCGGCGTCGAGCAACGCGGCCACACAGGCGGCTCGGCCTTCGCGGATCGCCCGGTCGAGACCCAACCCGTCGCAGACCTGAACGGCCGCGCCGCTGCAGGCCGCTCCATACACCCCCAGAAGCGCAGCGAGACACGAGAAAAGTCGATTGCTCAGACCCGGCAAGCGGTGCCACTATACCGCACGCGTTGGTGGCCGACAGCGAGGCGGCGACCCGCGCACCTGTACGCAGGTGGGGCCGCCTGCTAACTGCGGCCGGGTCCCGCGCCGAGTTCCATGCGCCGCCTTGTCGTCCTTCCGACCTACAACGAAGCAGCCAACGTGCTGCCGCTCGTCGCCGCCGTCCTGACCGAGGATGCTTCGCTGGACGTCCTGGTCGTGGACGACGGCAGCCCCGACGGCACCGGCGATCTGGTAGCGCGAGAGCAGACCAACGACCGCCGGATCCACCTGCTGCGCCGGCCGGGCAAGCTCGGGTTGGGCAGCGCGTATCTCGCCGGCTTTCGCTTCGGCCTGGACCAGGGCTACGACTGCGTGCTCACGATGGACTGCGACCACAGCCACAGCCCGCGCTACCTGCCGGCGATTCTCCAAGCCATGCGCGAGCACGACATGGTGATCGGCTCACGCTACGTTCCCGGCGGCAGCATTGAGAACTGGCCGGCTCATCGACAGACGCTCTCGGCGTTCGCAAACCTATACGCGCGTACGCTGCTGCGGCTGCCGGTCAACGACTGCACCTCCGGATACCGCTGCTACACTCGCGAGGTACTGGAAACGGTCGATCCCTTCAGCATCCGGGCTTCAGGCTACTCGTTCCTCGAAGAGATGGTCTGGCGTGTTCACCGCTGCGGTTTCCGCATCGGCGAGGTTCCCATCGTCTTCGTCCAGCGCAACGCCGGCGTATCCAAGATCGACTCCTCCGAGATCTACCGGGCGGCCTGGCACGTGCTGCGCACCGCCGTGTTTCCGCCGCCGCTACCGGCCGGAGCGCCGGCCGAGGCCCGTCTGGCCTCAAAGATCGACTGACTAGCCACCGTTCGGCCATGCTGTTAGGTTTCGGCGGCGTCATCAATCGACGCTCGGGAGGACAATACTCGATGAGAGGAACTCTTTTGTTCGTTGGCGCGGCCTGCGTGCTCGTGTGGACCGGTTCAGCCCAGGCTCAGATGGGCAGCGCAATTCTCGACGGGGCGAAGCAGGGCGCGCAGGGCGCCGCGCAGGCGGAGGTGGACTCGGCCACTCAGCAGGCGACCGACAAGGCCAACGCCGCGACCGGGAATGTCGCGGGCGAAGCGGCCGACAAGGCTGCAGCCGCGCAGAACGCAGCGGGACAGGCGCAGCAGGCCGCCGACGGCGTCAAGCAGACCGGCGACGCCGTCAAGGGCATGGGCGACACGATGAAGGGTCTGGGGCAGTAACTGCGGTCAGTCTCTGGCGACGGCGCAGCATCGTCGCCGCAGTCGCTACCATATGCGCGTGACGCCGTATTCGTCGAACACGCGATCGTTGGTGATCACTGGAAGATCCTCGATCTGCGCCTGCGCGATGAGCATCCGATCGAACGGATCGCGGTGCGTTCCCGGGAGCCGACCCGCGCGCTGCGCGTGAAGGATCGTGATGTCGAGCCCTTCGAACTGTTGCCGGGCAACACAACCGGCGATGTCGGCCGCAACCTCCAGCGCACCAGGTAATTTGCCGATTCGGGCCTTGGTCGCGATCTCCCACGCAGAAGCGGCACTGATCACGACCGTGTTGCCCTCTTCGGCAATCGTCTGTCGAGCGCGGCGCGAGAGCCGGCGGTCGCCGTCCAGCCACCACAGGAACGTGTGGGTATCGAGCAGTAAGCGCACGTCACTTACGTCGAATGTCCCAGACTGCGAGCTCCTCGTCGGGTAAGGGGTCGAAGAATGCCGGCGTGACGCGAGCGTGTCCGCGCATCGCGCCGAACTGCCGGCGTGGCGACTGATCGCCGGCGCGTACCAGCTTCGCCACAGGCGTCTTCCCGCGCGCGATGATGACCTCCTCGCCGGCGCAAGCGCGTTCGACGAGTCGCGACAGATGTGTCTTTGCGGCGTGGATCGAATGGACTTTCGGCATGCTGGGCACCTTAGCTAACCCAGCTTAGTCAATCAATAACTCCTCTCGGTCTGCGTGAGCCGGATCCGCCGGAACCACATGTATCGTCGAGAGTCCGGCGTCTGACCGTACGCGAGGTCTCTACTCGGGTCGAGATCTGATTCCGGGTCGCAAGCAGCGCTCGTGACTACGCCCAGACGGCGCTCAGCTCGATCGTCAGGCCGGGGAGGAGGCTACTGGTTGCTTCGGCGTCGCCCTCGTACGTTGCGACCAGCCGGTAGCCTCGCGCACCCAGCTCTCTCGTCTCCAGCCGACAGCGCACCGGATCGACGATCCAGTAGTGCGCGACTCCGAAGCGCTGGTAGAGCTTCATCTTCACCCCACGATCACGGCGACTGGTCGAGGGTGAAAGGATCTCGACGATGAGGTCGGGTGCGCCCTCGATGGCACGCTCCGTCACGATGGCGCTTCGTTTCTTGCTGACAAAGACAAGATCGGGCACGGCCACGGTCGACCGATCGAGAATGACGTCCACCGGCGCGTACAGCAGAGTTCCCCTGTCGTTCTCTCGTACGTAGTGTTCGAGCGCGATGTGAAGGTTCGCGGATATTCGCTGGTGCCGGATGAGCGGCGAAGGCGTCACCGCCAGTTCTCCGTCGAGGATCTCGTAGCGCTTGCCGTCATCGGGCAGGTTCACGTAGTCGTCGTACGTGAGCTTGATCCCGAGAGCCGGTCGCGTGACTGCGTCACTCATGGCGTACCTGAAGCTAGTCCCAATCGCGCTTCAAGACCATCCGTGGAATGACGCTCATCTCAATGGGCGGCGTCGCGTCGCGGCGCAGCCTCAGCGGACTCCGTCAAGGACGAGATGCTCGCCGAGGGCGCGGAGCTCGGCCGCGTAGCGATCGGGCTCCGCCGGCTCGATCCACCGCACCAGTCGCCAGTCATCCGCGTTCGATTGCAGCAGAATGCGCGCGACGTCGGGCGCGAAGAGTCCCGCAGCCTTGCTCTGTGCGCCGGTGAGCGCAGCCTCGAGCGACAGTCCGAGCTTGCAGCAAAAGCCCCAGACATCTGCAAGGTCCTTCGGCTCTTCGCGGTCTACGAGGGCCGTCAGTTTGTTGGCCAGAATGTTCTCAGGGGAATCGAGCCTGAAGAGCACCGGATGATCCACCACCGTGCCCACGTGGGACGGTACGTCGTTGATCAGTTCGAGCTTGAGCGACACCCCTGAGGCTTCCAGGGCTATCCGCACGAACCGTTCCTCGCGGAGCACCAGTTGCGTGCTCCATTCCCGCCGAGACGCGAGTGCCGCGATCAGCCGATCCGCCCACAGACTGAACCGGGCGTCGTCATTGACGAAGAGGTCAAGATCGTCGGAGAAGCGGTGGTGGAGATAGCCACGCGACGCGGCCGTGCCGCCGGAGAGATAGAAGCCAGTCTCGATCCGCCGGAGCTGCGCCAGAACCTGGTCCTGTAGCGGGTAGAGTTTCTCGAAATAGAAAGCGCGATCGGCAGCCATACTCGATCTACACTAGCTCTGGATGATGCTCCGGAAGCCACGCGACGAGGAAGTCGAAACCGCGACGCCGGGTCTTCGATCGGACGCGGACCCTCCATTGAGGCCAATTCGCGATGAGGGCACGGAATCCGAGCAGGCGGACAATGTCCGCGTAGGAGCCGTACTCGAGCAGGCGCACGGCTGCCCAACGTTGATCGAGTCTGCCGACCGTATGCTCACCTGCGAGCAGCGCACGGAACTGCGATTCGTCGATATCGTAGTCCCAGACCCAGGGAAGTCGGTCGTTCGACATCGTTGTGCACCCCTTAGGTGTCTGGACAGCTTACCAGCGTGTCCTGAGAGCAGCGAGTCGGGTCGGCCTCGAGCGCATCCGTTAGCAATGGCGGAATCCGAGGGGTGCTTGTCATTGCAGCCAGAGGGCAGGCGCGTATACTCGGCCGCGTGAAGAAAGGCCGGCCAGCGCTCAACGGACACAAGGGCAGGGCAAGGCGCCCCGCGGCCACCGCAGAACCGCGGCGGGTCGTGATGCTCGCATTCCCCGACGTGCAGATTCTGGACGTCACCGGTCCGCTCGAGGTTTTTCACATCGCCACCCAGGTCCTGGGGCAGCCGGGCGGGGCGAACCAGGGTTATCGGACGGAGTTGGTCGCGCCGCGTGCTGGCCCGGTGCGCAGCTCGGGCGGTATCGAGATCGTCGCGCAGCGCGCGATGGACGCGGTACGCGGAGAAATCGATACGCTGATGGTTGCCGGCGGTCAGGGAACCCGCACCATCGTTTCAGACAAGAGCGTCATCGCATGGATCAAGCGCACGGCGCCGCGCGCGCGGCGGGTTGCATCGGTATGCACCGGCACCTTGTTGCTCGCCGAGGCCGGGCTGACCTCAGGCAAGCACGTCACGACGCATTGGGGCTTCGCCAGCACGCTCGCCGAGCGGTATCCGGGCACCACGGTCGATCCGGATCCGGTCTACATCCGCGACGGCAATCTCTACTCGTCCGCCGGCGTGACGTCGGGGATGGACCTGGCCCTCGCGCTGCTGGAAGAAGACCACGGCCGCGACCTGGCCTTGCTCGTGGCTCGCTGGCTGGTGCTCTTCCTCAAGCGGCCGGGCGGGCAGTCGCAGTTCACCACTCAGCTCGCCGCGCAGGTCGCCGAGCGCGAGCCGATTCGCGACCTACAGGCATGGATCCTCGAGCACTTGGACGAGGATCTCGCGGTCGAGCGGCTCGCCCGCCGCGCCGCCATGAGCCCGCGCAACTTCGCGCGCGTGTTCACGCGG
Organism: uncultured Myxococcales bacterium; assembly: GCA_964555245.1. Taxonomy (GTDB): domain Bacteria; phylum Desulfobacterota; class Binatia; order UBA1149; family SPBQ01; genus CAZKRI01. Next base: position 54,267 of record CAZKRI010000048.1, on the reverse strand, counting down.
GAGATCGGCGCGACACCGGCGCGCTTTGTCGAGCGCGCGCGCGTCGAGGCGGCACGGCGCAAGCTCGAGGACTCGCGCGGCGGTGTCGAGGGAATCGCCGCCGAATGCGGCTTCGGCACCGCCGAGACGATGCGGCGGGCGTTTCTGCGCAACGTGCGGGTAGCGCCCGCCGATTACCGCAGCCGCTTTCAGAGCGCGCGCCAGTAGATCACAGCGCCGAAAAGAACCGACCAGGAGGGAACGAAATGGACATCGCAATCGCACTCTACGACCGATTCACGGCGCTGGACTGCATCGGGCCCTACGAGGTGTTGAGCCGGATTCCGGCCGCGCGCGTGCGCTTCGTCTCGGCCGACGGCGGGCTGGTCCGCGCCGATACCGGGATGCTCTCGGTGCAGACCGAAGGCCGCCTCGACGACGTGCCGAAGCCGGACGTGCTGCTCGTCCCCGGAGGCCCCGGCGACGAAGCCGCCGCAGCCGACGAGCGCCTGCTTCGCTGGCTGCGGCGCGCGCACGAGACGACCAAGTGGACCACCTCGGTATGCACCGGCTCGATCGTCCTGGCAGCAGCCGGACTCCTCGACGGCCTCGAAGCCACGACCCACTGGGCCTCCTACGATCGACTCGCCGCGCGGGGCGCGAAGCCGGTCGCCCGGCGCTTCGTGCGCAGCGGTAAGATCATCACCGCGGCGGGGGTCTCTGCGGGCATCGACATGGCGCTCGAGCTGCTGCGCGAAGAGGTGAACGACGACTTCTCGCGTGCCGTCCAGTTGGCGATCGAGTACGATCCCGACCCGCCCTTCGACTGCGGCTCGCCGAGCAAGGCGCCCGATTACGTGGTCGAGCTCGTGCGCGCGACGCTCACGGACTCGATCCGGCGAGAGTCCGCGAGCGCGAGCTGACAGCGCGGATGCGATCCTTGTATTTTGAACACCGGGTGTTCAAATTGCAGGGATAGCGACGACGCTGGTTCTGCATCTCGATGATGAGGTTCCGCGCAACCTCATGCGCCTCAAGATCATCGACGGAACGACGCTTAACGCATTGACGTCATGATGGTACGTTGATGTCGGAACCCCCATGAACGCCAAAGCCACGCTCTACCTCGACCCGAAAGTCCTAACAGCCGCGAAGGTGAAAGCCGCTCACACCGACAAGAGCTTGTCCTATCTAGTCAACGAAGCCCTGAAGCTCTCTCTACGGGACGACGCCATCGACTACGCGGCCTTCGAGAAACGGGCGAAAGAGCCAGCCCGGAGCTTGAAGTCCGTTCTGAAGGATCTCAAGTGAGGCGGGCCCGATCGTGAGGGCTGAGTCCGTCACCTTGTCGAGTTATCATGTACGCTAGGGTGTCGTCATGGTTCGGACGCAAATTTCGCTCGACGAGAAGATGTATCGACGCGTGCAAGCGGCCGCCCGAAGGGCGGGCATCTCGCTTGCCGAGTTGGTCCGGCGCGCGCTAGGCAAGGCACTCGGGGCCGAAAAAGGACCCGAGAGGCCGTGGACTCGCTGGGCGGGGTCGGTGCAAGGCGGCGGGTCTCGGGATTCCGATCCCGACGCGATGGATCGGGTCGTCTACGGCCGGGATCCGTGAGCGACGCGGTCGTCCTCGACACCGGCGATCCAACCCACCATCGTGCGGTAGAACGCAAGCTCGAGCGCCTTCGCGGCAGGAAGCTCACATACGTAGACGCGTCGAGCCTGGTGTTTTCGGTGACGACCAACCGACGGGTAGCTTGCCGCGCGCGATCACGGCGCCGGCTTGCGCGCGACCGCCCGTTAGAGGATCCGCAGCGGAGTGTGGCGGGCAATAGCCGCGAAATCCTGATCGGTAGTGAGCAAGGCGCAGCGGTTCTCGATCACGACCTGGGCGATCAGCGCGTCGACGGTGGACACCGTGACGCCGCGACTGAGGCAGCGGTCACGCAGCCGGGCAGCGGCCTCATGGGTCTCCCGGCTCGGATCGAGCATCGGAAAAGGGCGCAGCCGGCGGACGAGATCGCGTCTCTGCCGGTCTGATCGCACGCCCTGGAGGATTTCCTGATAGACAATGCCGGTGAGGAAGACTCGGTTCTCACCTTCGATGAGATCACGCACCTTGCGGACGGTGCCGACGTCTCTCGGCCTTGTGGTCGTAACCCTCGGTCCAATCAATGCGACCCGCCAGGGCGAGGATTCCTTTCCTTCGGCGCCGTTCGACGTACTCGCGCAGAGCCTCGTCGACCGTCTGGCACTTGGTTCGATGTTTTCCCAGCTTGTGGGCGAGCCGCAGCAGATCGTTGTCGATAGCCAGGTTCGGTCGGCATAGGTAGAATCCCGCAGAGGCCCTGAGAACGGCTACGCCACCGAGGAACGGATGTCAAGGCACCGGCTTGCGCGCGACCACTCGTTGGTTGGAGGTCTGCATGCCGAGACGGGCGCGCGTGTAGTCGAGCGCGATGAACAGTGCCAGCAACAGTGGGTTCTGGTAGCTGAAGAAGCGAACCACGCTATCGGGCCAACCACGGGCGAGCAGCCGGTTGTGCAGCGAGATCGTCCAAGCCGAGGTGCTGATCAAATAGTCGGTGCGTTCGATCACGAAGCCGCGCGCGGCGAGCATGCGGTGCAGCGACTTGGTCGAGAACAGGTGCCAGTGACGCGGGAAATGGTAGTGTCCCCACGACTCGCCGCGGAACAGCCGGTAGTCCCAGCCGGCGAGGTTGGGGGTCTCGATGATGAAGCAGCCACCGGGCTTCAGTAGCTCGAAGACGCTCGTGGCGACCTTGGTGGGGTCTTCGACGTGCTCGATGAGCTGCAGCATGACCACGCCGTCGAACGTTCCCCGCTCGGCCGTGTAGTTCTCTACCCGACAGACGTGTGCTTCAAAACCGTGCTGGTGACACTGGCGCACGGCCTTCTCATCGAAGTCCAGGCCCACCAGCTCCCAGGCCGGATCCCCGTAGTCGCGCAGCGTTGCCAGGAAGCGGCCGTTGCCACAGCCGACGTCGAGGACGCGGCGCGGTCCCGGGCCGATGAGCCGCTGGTAGAGCCGGACCTTGCCGCCCTCCCAATGGCGCTGCGCGCGGGCAACCAGAGGATTGCTCGGCCCCGAGAGGGCGTAGTAGTTGGCCGGATAGATGACGCCCAGGTCCGCGCCGGAGGGTCGCGGCCTGAGGTAGAGATGTCCGCAATCGCGGCAGGCTACGAAGGTGAACTCGTTATCGACCGTGTCGTACTCGAAGTCGCGGCCGCGCGCGACGACTTCGGCGTCGCCGCCGCCGCAGAGCGCGCAGCCGGTCTCAACGAGGGACAGCACCCTCGCGGGCGAGGGCGCTGCCGCGGGTGCGGAAGCGGAAGACACGGGACTCGATGGGTACGTCATTGCTTCGCAGATAGTCGAGCTTTCGCCGGAAGGTTCTCCGGTAACGGTGCCAGGGGATGTTCGGCCAGAGATGGTGGACGGCATGATAGTTGTGCGCCAGGACCAGGGGCGTGAGCCAGGCAACGTCGAAGACTCGGGTTCCTTTGAAGCGATGCGCCGGCAGACCGGTGTGCGGGATGTAGTTGATGTACCAGTCCATCACCAGCTTGGCGATCACGACCGGGAGGAGCCAGAGCAGAAGCGCTTCGCGGAGATACCCGCTCCACCACGCAACGAGGTAGATCGAGAGTACCGCCATCGCGAACAGAGCGTCCGCCAGCTTCTCGCCGCTGCGACGCGGATCATCCCGCATGATCTGGCGTGCGTAGCGCAGCGCTCGCGGGTAGCGAAAAACGATCGTGCGAAACGGCCCGTCGGCATAGATGAGGTTCGGATCGTCGGGCTCGTTGAGCCGTGCGTGATGTCGCAGGTGAATCCACCGTTGCATGAAGTAAGGGGTCATGTACGGAAACATGCCGAGAACGCCGACGGCGTTGTTCACCCAGGTGCGCCGTGACACGTTGAGGTGCACCGCCTCGTGCCAGATCGTAAACGCCAGATGAATCGCCGCCGCGCCGACGAGCACGTGGACCGCGACCGGCAGCGGCACCAGAACGTACAGGGCGACGTTCCCCGCCAAGATGGCATACATCAGGCAGAGGAGCCCGATCGTGAGCCGGTCCGTTCTGCGCTCTTCCATGACGACATCAACGTTAGTGAGCTAGACCCGCTCCGTCAACGCGGCGGCTGGCTTGGCCCTGTGGCGGCCGGCGCGTTGGCGTTCGTCTTCCAGCTCTTCTTCTTCGACCGCTGGGCGAACTTCATGGACGAAGGTCACTTGCTGCAGTTCGCCGACATGATCGCGCACGGGGGGGAGCTCTACCGCGACGCCACCGTCTACCCGTTGCCCGGCTCGTTCTATCTGCTGGCCGGGCTGTTCAAGATCTTCGGTCCGTCGATCCTGCTCTCACGGTGGGTGGTCGTGATCGAGTTCAGCCTTTTCGTCGGCCTGGCCACCGCGCTGATGATGCGGATCGCTCCGCGCGTCTATGTCGCCGCCGGCGTTCTCGCTCTGCTGCTCTACCGGATCTGGGCCTTTCCTCACTGGCACATGTACAGCTACTCGACGACCGCGCTGCTCGTGCTCCTCGGCTCGACGCTGGCTCTCCTCCGCTTCACGGACAGCGAGCGTGCGGCGTGGCTCGCGCTCTCGGGCTTGCTCTTCGGTCTGGGGGTCCTGTGCAAGCAAGACTACGGCGCGGCCGCGCTGCTCGCATCGGCTACGCTGCTGGCCGTCCATGCGCGCTCGCGCCTGAGGCCGGGTCACGGATTCTGGATGCTGCTCGTCCTGTTCCTCGCCCCGGCCTCAGCCGTAGGTGCGGCGACCGGGCTCTACTTCTACGAGCGCGGGCTGCTGGCGGACCTTCTCCGCTTTACGGTCTTCAACCACTTCGTTGGCATGTCCGAGTACACGTACCGAGCGTTTCCGCCGCTGCTCCCACTGTTCGAGCAGGACCCAACGTTGAGGAGTCCAGTAGGAGTCTGGGCGTTCCTGCCGGCGATCTGGATGACGGTCGACCGCGCCAGCGTTATGAGCGGGCTCCTCTACGAGCAGACCGCGGTCTTCGACTGCCTTCTCAAGGTCTTCTATTTCGGCCCCCTGCTCGCGATCCCCGTGGCCCTCGCCGCGGCGTGGCGTCGGCGAGCTCTTCTGAACGATCCGCGGATGCGCCAACGGGCGATCGCGGAGTTGGCGCTCCTTTTTCTCGCCGCCGCATTCATGGCGTTGGTCTGGCTCAACAAGCCTCAGGACTACCTCCACTTGGCGGTGATGTACTGGCCCCTGGCTTGCCTGCTACCGGCAGCGTTGTACCGCTGCCGCCGCACCCGCCCGGCCGGGTTTCGCGCCGGGCTAGTCATCGCCGCCGTGCCGGCGCTCCTGTTCGTGCTCTACAGCGGGCGTCTGGTCTGGCTGTTGCGCTCGCTGCACAGCGAGCCGTTGCCGGCTGCGCGCGCGGGCGTCTCGGTCACTCCCGGACAGGCCCGCAGCATCGGAGACCTTGTCGCCTACATCCAGGAACAAACCGCCCCCGGCGAAGTCGTCGGCGTGTTCCCCTATGCGCCGCTACTGCATTTTCTCGCCGAGCGGCCCGGTCCCCATCGAACCAGCTACATCCTGTGGCCGTTCGCCGAGCTTGCGGACCGGGACCGACAGGTTATCGACGCCATGGAACGGCACGGCACGCGGTTGGTGGTCATGGACTTCATCGACATCCAGGACTTTCCTCCGCTGCGTCAGTACGCGCCCGAGCTGTTCAGCTATCTCGTCGAGAACTTCACGCTCGACCGGGTCTTCAGCGACGACGAATTGCTTCCTCGCAAGCTCGCCGTCTTCCGGCGGGAGAGCGAAGCCAAGGACGGCGTGGTGCTCCATCCTATGGAGATCTCCGGGACGACGCTCACGACCGAATCGACCGGCCTCCCACCCCGACCCATACCTCCCGAGCAATGGGACGACTACGTGGCAGAAGAGTCGTGGCCACTGCGGCCAGTGCTTGCACTGCGCCCCTCGCTTCGGGATACCCGTACGGTTTTGCGGGTCCCCGTGGTCGTGCCCGAGGCATCCCTCCTGCGCACTGCCATCGGCGTCAATCCCGTGAACTGGGACGGATTCCCAGGCACCTGGGTTCGGTTCGAGCTGTCGGTGAATGCCGCGGATGTCCACGAGCGAGTCTTCGAGCGACGCCTGGACCCAAACCGGTCGCCAGGCGACCGCGGTTGGTTTGACGTCGAGGTCGATCTGAGCCGCTGGGCGGGTCAGCGCGTCATCCTGGAATTCGCCACCGAGTGCGAGCTAGAGCGCGGACAGACCAAGCTCATGGCCGCATGGGCGGCCCCGCGCCTGCTCGGCACGGGCGCAACAGCGGCCGTGGCGCACTGAACGAGCGTGGGCAACCCCGAGACTGCCGAGTGTCCGGTCTGCGCGTGCGATCGGAATCGCACGAAGTACCGATTGACCCGCTTCGCCATCCTCCAGTGCGCGGCCTGTCGCCTGGTCTACCTCTGGCCGCGACCGGGCGAAGAGGAGATCCGGGCGCTTTTCGCCAACCTCTACACGAGCGGGGAAGGCTCGGTTCCCGAGCTCAAGAGCTACTATGGGTACTGCTACGACGATTCACCCGAGAACCCGCTGGTTCAGCTCTACGAGAGGTGGCTCGATACGATCGAGGAGCGCCGCAAGCCCGGCCGGCTGCTCGACATCGGCTGCGGCACCGGCCTATTTCTCGCCGTGGCGCGCCGGCGCGGCTGGCAGCCCTTCGGGGTCGACGAATCCGCCGAGGCCACGGCCTACGCGAAGAGCCGCTTCGGCCTCGACGTGCATACCGGTGAGTTCAGCACGTTCGCGGCGGCGGGCGACGGGTTCGACGTGATCACGGGCTGGGACATCATCGAGCACGCCCGCGCGCCTCGGTCTCTGCTGGCGGCGATGCGAGCCAAGCTCGCACCCGGCGGGATCGTCGCCCTTTCGACGCCGAACCAGCGCAACATCATCGACCTGGTCGCCTCTTGTCTCTACCGGCTGACCGGCGGTGGCATGCGCTGGCCGCTCGAGAAGTTCTACATCGAGCAGCACTTCGTCTACTTCACGCCGCGGACGCTCGCCGACGTGCTCGGCAAGTCCGGCCTGAGCGTCGTCACCATGCGTCGCGAGCTGACCGATCTGCGGCGGCTGACGCTAACGCCCACGATGCGGCTGGTGCTCAAGGCACTGTTCGTCGTCGCGCGCGTCGCCTCGCTCGAGAACCGCATGTTCGTGATCGCGAAAGTGAATGGCGCAGCGGCCTAAACTACGCATCGTCCGCTTGTTACAAAGCGCGCGAGAGCGTTCCTGCGAGCAGTCGTTCCACTATCGACGAAGAGACGTTTGCTTGAGACAATTCCTGAGGGTGGGTGTTTCCGCGCCTTCTTTGCTCCCCCGCCGATGATCCTGGTGACCGTCTGCCCATGAATCCTCGATTGCCACACGGTCTGCGGCACCTGCTCCTCTCCGTTACATTCTGTAGCACGTTTGTACTGACCGGGTACGGCTTATACCGCGGTCTCCAGTCGCTTCAGTTTCGGCGAGGCTAGGACGCAGGCTGCTCGCGTAACGGATTGATCATTCGTAAACGAGCGTCCTCTATACGCGCGGCCTGCGTCGGGTCTGGCACGATAAGCGAAATGGGATCGCTCCAACCCAAGTATTCGAATGTGCGCTCCCGCCCGGGCGTGAACTGATCGAAACCTTCAGGACCCACCGGATACGTATGGTAGTAGAAGCCGAAGCCGGAACCGACATAGTAAGGAATGGTGTAGTCGACGATAGTTCGATCATCACGAACGGGTTCGTAAGCCTCGACGAGCTTGCGGGTCGCCGCGTCGCCTAATCGGAACCACGCTAGATATTCATCGGCGGTCGGGGTCCGCATGATCGCGATGTCGTTCTTCATCGCGGGCGCCTGGAGACGGCGGTTGACCTCGGCAGTGTCTACGGCCAACGGCTGTAGTGTCCCGACCAGGAGTAGTTGGGGACTCAGCAACTGTTGAAATATCGCCACGTACGGAAACGCTTCCGTGAAAGCGCGGATCAAGTGGCCACGGTCGCGTTCGGCCAGGGTCGCGCTCGGCAGCCACTGCATCATGATTCCACCAGGATTAAGATGACCTCGGGCGAGCTCATAGAACTCCTGGGTATACAGATTGACTACGCCGGCGCTGTAGATGTTCGGCGGCTCGAGCGAGATTACGTCGTAACTGCGATCGGTGCCGAGTAGATAGTTTCGGCCGTCTTCGATCACGAGATTGACTTTCGGATTCGCGAGCACTCCCTCATTGGTCCAAAAGTACTGCGCCGCCTCGCGCACGTGCGGACTCAGCTCCACAACGTCTATCTGCTCAACATCGTGGCGGGTCAGCGCCATGACCGAGTTACCGGACCCGAAACAGATATGAAGAACTCGTTTCGGATCCGGGTGTAGCAGCATGGGTAGGTGGCCGAAGTACAGGTTCCAGACGAGTGATCCCGTGCCCGCGGCTCCACGCCCGTCCGAGTAGATCAAGGTGCGGCTCTTGACGGGTTTATCACGCTCGACCACCCCCACCGTGTCGCTGGCCCCCTCGCGGTAATAGACGATCCGAGTACCTGGAAGCCGGACGAGCGAGCGATAGAAAACCTGGTCAGAGACGGCAAGGTGCGTGGCGCCAACGACACCGACTGCTCCGGCAATCCAAGCGATCCTGGCCGCGGAACCGCTCGATCGTTTCACCATGATCGTTGCAACGACCGCAATGTTGAGCGCGATCATCAAGATCATCGAATGGCGCACACCGAGAAGCGGTATCGTGCAGAAGCCTACGAGCAAAGAGCCCACGATGTTGCCGGCGGTGTTGACCGCATAGAGCGATCCGACACTCTGGCTGACACCGCGAGTAGTGCGATGGTACGCAGCAACCCCAAAGGGGAACATCGCTCCCATGAATAGCGTCGGCACCAGCAGAATGACCGATGCCTGCGCGAGCATCAGCCCAACCCCTCGCGCAAAACTGTCGATCCGATCCGACCCCACTAGTCCGAAACCGATGGACGCGAGCTGCGGAAACAAGAGCAGGCCAGTCACCGAAGCTGCGATCACGCCCAGCTGACACACGGCCAGCCCAAACAACGGTTGAGCATTGCGTCCGGCCAAGCCTGCCGCGATCGTACTGCCAGCTCCGATACCGAGCAGATACACCCCCAGCATCACGCTGAATGCATACGTACTGCTGTGAACGTAGACCAGCAACGCTCGGGTCCAGAGCAGTTCGTAGCCGAGCGCTGCAATTCCGGACACGAAGAAAAGTCCGAGCACGAAGCGTCCCGCACGATCTGCGGTCTGCATCACCGTCGGCTTCTCGATAGTCGCGCCGGCGTTCGCCGTTGTGCGGGGCGCGAGAAACGTCAAGACGGCGATTGCAAGGTTAGTGAGCGCCGCGATGCGGAGGGAGCCGTGGATCCCGAACTTTGCCAGCAAAACGAAACCGGCGAGAAAACACCCAACAACGGCACCGAGGGTATTGACGCCATACAGCAGGCCGACACCGCTTGCGGTACGCTCCTGATCGCGCGTTACCAACCGCGCCAGTAATGGTAACGTTCCACCCATCAAGGTAGTCGGTACCATGAGCACTAAGGTGCTAAGCGCAATCCGCACCAGGTTCAGCCCCGGACCTTCGAAGGATCGGAAAGCCGCCACGTACGCGGGTGTCATGGCCTGGAACAGCAGTGGCGTCAGAAGTGCGTATACACCGATAATCCCTTCCAGTACGCCATAGACTCGCAGCGGGTCCCGCCAGCGGTCTCCCCAGCGACCGATCAGGTAAGACCCGAGTGCAAGACCCGCCATGAAACTGCACACGACCGCGGTGATCGCATAGATGCTGACACCGATGACAAGCGTCAACATGCGCGACCAGACGACCTGGTAGACGAGTCCGGCCATGCCGGAAGCGAAAAAAACGAGAAACGAGATCAGGGCGCGGGTACGCGCGCGCTGCACGGACGACTCGAGCGTTTTCATATGGTTAGCGACACAGTAACCAGTAGAACCGAGTCATGTCGAGACTCGAGCGAGAGAACTAGCTCGGCCACCTTCTGTCTGTGACCCGCAGGCCTCAGTTGCAGATCCGTGTGGCGTTGGGCGTTCCCCGTCGACGTCTACGCTACGGCGTCGCCAAGCGGTCCACTCGATTACTGCAGGTACCCAAGTGCGCGGAGCTTCTCCTCTTGCGCGGGTTCGAGTGCCGTCGGGGTCGAAGGATGTTCGGCCGAAGCATTGCGCTGCGTGAGGTCACTATGCGTCTCCGCGCACTTGCGCTCGTACTCCGCGAGCGCATGTTCAAGGCTCGTTGTGTCGAGACCGCTCGAGTAGAGGTTGCGAGTCTCTCCTGGGTCCGTCCGTAGGTTGAACAGTTCGTAACGATACCCGTTGCCCGTGGAGTATCGGGTGAGCTTGAGATCATTGGCCCGCACACCGAACGCCGGCGGAAAGAACGCGATGGGGGCGTTACCAGGCCCCAGAGCCAGCTGACCCCACGATTCACTGAACAGGGTACGTTCGTCTGAAGGTGCGACACCACTCCCTGACGAAACCAGGCTCACGAGGCTGGCACCCCGCATCCAAGTGGGAGGTTCCAGGTTGAAGAAGCCGAGTATCGTCGGCGCGATGTCGATCAAGCTTACCACCGTTTGTACCCTCTTCCCCTCGGCCACCCCAGGTCCGACCAGCATCAACGGAACATGCAGGACCTCCTCGTGAAGGTACGATCCATGCATGACAAATCCATGCTCGAGAAATCCCTCGCCGTGGTCGGAGATCAAAATGACCACGGTGTTCTTGTCCAACCCATGGTCACGCATCTTGGCGAATAGTTCGCGCAGTTCATCGTCCACATAGCGGATCTCCTGGTCATACCCGATCATTTCTGCCGCGGTGCTCGGGGATTCGGGGGAGTGCTGAAGAGCTGCCTGGTCGCTGAATAGACCCTGATAACGCTCGGGAGACGAGTAGGGTGCATGGACTTGGTAGGTATGGATGAACAGGAAAAAGCGCTTGCTGGCATGCTTCGCGAGCCAGTCCGCAGCCCAACCGAAGGTAACGTCCACCTGACCCGTCGGCGCCATGATGTTCGGGCTGGTGTTCTCGACAAACCGGTTGAACCCGCGGCCAAACCCATGCCGTATGGAAAGCCATGCGTCTTCCGTAACAGCAGCGGTTTCGATACCCGCGGCGCGGAGCGACTCGGCGATCGGTGTGATCCGTCCGCTCAATCTCTCGAACCCGGTCTTGACACCATGCTCCGATGGCTGAAGTCCCGTGAACATCGACATGTGAGATCCGCTGGTGGCTGTAGCCGGCGCGAGACATCGCGCGAATACGGTACCGTGATCTTCGAACGTCTCGGCGATGAACGGCGCCGTCCGGTGGCGATAGCCATAGGTCGGCAGGTGATCCGCGCGAAGCGTGTCCAACGATATGAGGACGACGTTGTTCTGCTCAGAGCTGTGTTCCGCGAATGCGTACACCGTCGGATTTGCCCACAGCGGGAATGAAAAAGATGGGCCGCCGCCTGTGTCGTGTTGTGCTTCGAAGACGAATTCGACTTCCTTGCCCGCGTACGTTCCGAGGTCCACGGCTGCGTCCTGCCATCCGCTAGCGTCGGGCGTGGCCGGATCGATTTCCCTCAGGAACACTTCATCACACGCTGCGGGTTCACAGATCTCGACCCGGAACTTTACCGGTCCTCGGGTTTTGGCCTCCTCTAGTACCCCGATACCGAACTCCAACCGGGATGCCGACGGCACGATCACCCGGCGTGTCCGGTAACGAGTAGTCGGCTTTTCCAGGGCTTCGTACGCGCGGACCGCAACGGTGACAGGTTGCTTCACGAACCGCGATGGAACAGAGACCTGGAAGGAAACGGTCGGACGGTTCAACCCCGCCTCTACCGGCACGAAGATCGAGGGCAATTCTTCTTGCGACAGACGGGACCAAACCTGGGCTACCAACATGAGTTGGGAGGCGCCCGTAAGCGGTTCGGGCAGAGAAACGTGAAATTCGATCGGCCGGCCCGCCGAGACCGTGATGTCCTTCTGAAAGGCAATGCTCGTGGCCTTCGGCGCTTCGAGAACATAGCGAGCCTCGTTGGCTAGGGTCGCGGTAGGATACTCGAGCGTCGTCGCACGCTCGGCCGGAGCCGAGAGGCGCCGAGCCGACTCTCGTGGCGACCTGGCCGGATCCACGGACATCTGTGCGCGATAGTCGGGGTCAATGAATCGGTAAACGGGCCGCAGCGGACGATCCGGCGGCTCGCTCTTGCCGCACCCGAGAGACCCAGCAATACCGGCGATCATAAGAACGAGTATCCGGAGTCGGATGATGACCGCGCCGTTGTGTATAACCCACGCTGGAAGCGCCGCGTCCTGTTCCCTGCCTGTCATCAGAAGAGTGCCTCCGACAGCATTCGTGCCCTAAGCCAACGCGCCACGGAAAGCCTCTGCGACGGCTAAAAGGATATGAGCGGGCTTCAATCAGTGCGCCCGGACAGCCCTGACACTGTCGTTGTGCCAACACTGCTCCGGAAGTGAGCCGAGGCCATCCACGAGCGCCGCTGCATACATGCGGTGCCCTTCCGCATTGGGGTGAGGGTCAACTAAATTGACCCACAGGTCTGTAGCCGATTGGCCGCGAACATGATCGAACGAGTGAATGACGTGAAGCCCTCTCTCGCTCGCTGCGTCTGCAACGATTTTGTAGATAGCGTGGTATGGATGAAGAAAGTTCAGAGAGTCGAGACGGGCATGTAGAAAGAGTACCCCGCACACGTCACGAGCCTTTGCCAGCGTCGCAAACTGATCCAAACCTTTGAGCACCTCAGCCCACGCTTCGGGGTTTCGGAAATAGTTGTCCTCGAGCTCGTACACGTAGGAACCGACGGGAGTCCAGACGAGCTCGCTCAGAGAAAGAAACCGGGGTCCAAGGAAACGCCAGAGATAGACGGGAGACCGACTAGAGCCCACGAGATCGATGTAAGGGGCAGCTCGCGAGCGACGGTACTTGTCACCTTCAATGTCGTTCAGCGTATAGCCGTAGACGATCAGGTCGGGATCGTACCGCAGCCCGATCCGTTCAAGCCTCCACAGGACCCACTGCGTGTTGAGACCGGACAACGCGACGTTGATCACTTCATAGGTGCGATCCGTGAGAGCCCGCGGGAGGGTGCGCTCGAGCCGCGCGGCGTAGGTGTCGTCGTACAGAGTGCCCCAACCCATGGCGACCGAGTCTCCGCCGATCAAGATGCGATACACACCCGCGGGTTTCGCCTCTGTTCGTTCTGGCCCCCGGAACGCCTTGCTGTTGGTTTCGTAGAGCACACCCGCTGTCAGGCCGCGAATGTTGGGCTTGGCCATCTCGAACAGGCTCTCCAAACGCGGCAAATCCCTCCACTCAGCAGGAACTGGCGGTGGGGGTTTAATCGTCGGATCCTCCCACAAAATCCGAGCCATGCACTCGCCCAGCACGAAAATCAGCCCGATGCTGCCGAACGCGAGAGCGAGCCTCCCTAACACGCCATGTAGGATAGCCATTGTCACCGTTCGTGCGCGAGCCTCGGCCGATGCGTAACCATGTGACCATAGGGCACGTCAACAAATACCCGTCATACGATCGAACTCGCAAGCGCGAGGTCGTGCTTGAAGCGTCCGCGTCACACCGGCCGGGAACACCTCAGGGGCCGTATTCGAGCTGCGGATCGTTCCACAGCATCCCGAACCCGGTAAAGTCGCAGGGGTTCATCTCGATCTCGCCTTCGATCTGTGTGACAAACGCCAAGCGCAACCGTCTACCCGCCAGCTCGGTAAGGGGTGTTGGCGGTGGCGTGAAAACGCGCATTACGCCGCGCTCAAGATCCTACGCGGGTATTGGTCACCGTCTACAAGGGGAACGCGATACTCGCACGCCGCGGGGAAAGACCGACCCGAAACGGAAACGACCGGGATCTCAAGCCAGAAGAGCGGTGCTAACCAGCTGCCGGTACCCTATATCAACGGCAAGGACGCTGCCGGAGAGCGCGTTCACTTCACACGTCGTGACAAGATCATTGGTGTCCCGCAAGCGGTGAAAGAGCGTATCAAACCAGTAGTCTCCCAACGTTAATGGAACAGGATCAACGCGGGTAGATCAAGCGTCGCGAACGCGGCACTGCCGTGAAGGTCAACGCCGTGAGTCACTCTCTCCTTCCGATTACGGTGAAGAATCCTCCTTCGCGACCCCCTTTTAAAACCATGCCTGTCTCGACGAGAAAGCGTTCGATGGGGTTGCCGAGCTGCTCGGTTTCGAACAGGTTTTCGGTGCCGGTGAGTGGTTGAAACGGCTTCGTGCGCGGGATGCTGCGCACGAAGCTGAAGCCCACCTTCTCGAGCCAGTCTGCCACCTGACCAATCATGTGCTTGCCTTCGTGTGGATGCTTGTATTGATCCGCGAACCACGCGCGCCGCTTGGCTGCGCTCAGGTGGCGGTTCCTGAGGTTGGGGTCGAGGAACAGAAAGCGGTCCCCCGTCACCCGGAAAATCATGCGGCGAGTGTCCGTGATTAGTCTCCCATACTTGTGATAGAGCCCGATCAGAATGTAGCCGCCCGGTTTCACCAGCTTGCTGATCGTCTGGAAGGCCGTGAACGGGTCGGGGGTGGTCATCAGCACCCCGTTCGAGATCACCAGGTCGAACGATTCAGGCTTGAAAGCCGGGCGCAGAAGGTTCATCTGGACGAAGTGGACTCGGGGAAGCTGATGATCGCGGGCGAACCGCTGGCCGAGCCGCAGCGAGTTCATGCACATGTCGGTCGCGAACACCGTGCGGTTGGCGATCGACAGAAAGTTGCTGAGCTGGCCGGTTCCGCAGCCGCATTCGATGATCCGGGCCCCCATGGGGATCTGATCATCGAGCATCCGGGCGAAGATCCCCTGCCGAGCTTTCCCTGCCAGGCTTGCGACGCTGTCGAACTCGTCGTAATCCGGGAACGGGGTTTCCTCGTAGAAAGCTTTGACGATCTCGGTGACGTCTTCGCCTGACCGAGTCGGCTCGGCGGGCCAGAAGAGCTGCGGGATCTCATCGGAAATCGCGAAGGTCTGGCGGCACGCGGCACACCGGAGGTTCGGCTGGTCGGCCCGTAAGCTGCCCCCGCACTTGGGACACTGCAGGAAGTCGATATGTTCCTCTGCGTCGAACACGGCGTCTATAGTCCTTTCGGGCCGTCGGTCTTACGGCGCCTGATCGTTATGCTACAATCCCGCGCTACCATTTGGAATGGAACTTCGAGAGCGTGATGGCGATGAGCGATGGCCAGAGCAATGCAAGGATCGGCTCGCCGAGACCGGGACGCGCCGAAGCTGCTGCGCTGATCTGGCAGTGGGACAAACCTTCCGCCAGTGGGATCGCATCCTCCTCGTATTCCGCTGAACGCAAGCGCGGCTCACTTCAGGCCGCCGTGGGCGCGGTGATGGGCGGGCTCTTCGTGTGGATGGGTTGGTCAAAGCTAGCGTGGGGGTTATTCGCGGTGGCGGGCCTGCTCTTGACCAGCGTGCTGCTCTCGCCCGGGGGGCTGTATGCGACGCTCGACCGATTCGCTCGCGGCGTCGCGCAACGCGTGGGACGGGCCTGCATGTGGATCCTGATGGTGCCGGTATTCTACGGATTCTTTTTCCCGTTCGGCTTGCTCTTCCGGCGCGGCAAGCGCGACCGGCTCAAGCGATTCTTCCAACCGGAGGCGGCCACCTACTGGGAGCCCCACGAAGGGCCAACGGCAGCGTCCAGCTCGCACATCAATCAGTTTTGAGATGAAAATTCTCGGCATCAGTTGCTTCTACCACGATGCGGCCGCGTGCGTGATCGACGACAGCGGCATTGTCGCCGCGGCCCAGGAGGAGCGCTTCACCCGCGTGAAGCACGATCAGGACTTTCCGGTCAACGCGATTCGATATTGTCTGGCCGAGGCTGGTGTAACGAATGGCGGGATCGCTGCCGTGGCGTTCTACGACAAACCGATTCTCAAGTTCCACCGCATCCTCGAGACCTACCTGTCAGTGGCACCGCTGGGTGTGCGCCCGTTCATGAAGGCCGTTCCGCTGTGGCTGCGGGAGAAACTTTGGATCGAGCCCGAGATTACCGACGGGTTGCGGGGTTGCGGTGTAGAAGCGCCCAAGAGGATCTATTTCCCCGAGCATCACGAGTCACATGCAGCCAGCGCTTTCTTCCCATCGCCATTCCGCGAAGCGGCAATTTTGACGGTCGATGGGGTGGGCGAATGGGCAACCGCCACCCTCGGTGTCGGTAACGACGAGCACCTGCAGCTCGTGCAACAGATCTCCTTCCCCCACTCGTTGGGCCTGCTCTATTCGGCGTTCACCTACTTCACCGGGTTCAAGGTGAACTCGGACGAGTACAAACTGATGGGTCTCGCGCCCTATGGGGAGGGTCGCTACACCAATCTCATCAAGGAAAAGCTCCTCGATATCAGGGAAGACGGCTCCTTCCGGTTGAACATGGAGTACTTCGGCTATCTCGCCGATCTGGTCATGATCAGTCGGAACTTCGAAGATTTGTTTGGCCGGCCGCCCCGGAAGTCGGAAGCGCCGATCACGCGCTCGGACATGGACATCGCCAAGTCGATTCAGGACGTTACCGAAGAGATCGTCCTCAAGATGGCGCGTTATGCTCGGCGGCAAACCGGGAAGAAGCATCTGTGCCTGGCGGGAGGAGTCGCGCTCAACTGTGTGGCCAACGGTCGGATCCTGCGCGAAGGAATCTTCGAGGACATCTGGATTCAGCCCGCGGCCGGCGATGCCGGTGGCGCCATCGGTGCCGCGCTCGCCGTCTGGCATGGCGATTTCGCTAAGAAACGCACGGTGAATTCTTCACGCGACGCGATGCAGGGCGGCTATCTCGGCCCCGAGTTCTCTCGCGATCAGGTCAAAGCGTATCTGGACTCTACCGGCTGCGCTTACAAGGAACTGTCGGAGCAAGAGTGGGCGCCGACGCTGGCGAGGTTGATCGCCGAACAGAAGGTCGTCGGGCTGTTCCAGGGCAGGATGGAGTTCGGGCCGCGGGCGCTCGGCAACCGGTCGATCGTGGGTGACGCGAGATCACCGACCATGCAGTCCATCCTCAATCGCAAGATCAAGTTCCGTGAAAGCTTCCGGCCGTTCGCTCCGGCCTGCCTCGAGGAGCGTCTCGCGGACTATTTTGAGATCGACCGGCCGTCTCCGTACATGTTGTTGGTCGCTCCCGTGAAGAAGAATCTGTTGTTGCCACCCGCGGGTAACGAGCGTGACCTGGAAATCCACGAGTGGGTGAGCCAACGTCGCTCGGAGCTGCCGGCGATCACGCACGTCGATTACTCGGCGCGCATTCAATCGGTAAGCGCCGAGACGAACCCTCGTTTTCATCAGTTGCTCAAGGCGTTCGAAGCGCTTACCGGTTGCGGCGTCATCGTGAATACAAGCTTCAACGTGCGTGACGAACCGATCGTGTGCACGCCAAGCGAAGCGTACACCTGTTTTACGAGAACCGAGATGGATTGCCTTGCGGTAGGCCCGTTCCTATTGCAGAAGAGCGACCAGCCAAGTGATGCGCAGACGGGCCGCTGGGGTGGTACGCGAGGCTACCGGCCAGACGGAACGAGGCTTGACGTATGAGCAAGATTGCCTACAGCGGAAGATTGATTAGCCAGGTTGGTAAGTTTGCGTACCGCAACAAGGTCTACTGGATCGTTCCGCTGATGGTGCTCATGGGGTTGTTCGTTCTGCTCGGCGGATCGGTCCAGTCAGCAGGAACCCTGCTAATCTACACGCTGTTCTAAGCCGCGTTCTTCCGCCCGATCACGATGAAGAAGCCGCCTTCGCGGCTTCCGCGGAATGCCATCGGCAACTCGACCGCGAGTCTCTCCAAGCGGTTACCGGGCGCCTCGGGCTCGAAGAGTTGTATCGGTCCTGACAGCGGCTGGAAGGGCTTGGAACGTGGGATGCTCGTGACGAAGCTGAATCCAGCCCGCTCGAGCCAGCCGAGCACCTCGCCAATGGTATGTTTCGATTCGAGCGGATGCTTGTACTGGTCCATGAACCACGCCCGCCACCTGCCAGAATTCCGATCGGCCCGGCGGAGGTTCGGGTCGAGGAAGGTGAGACGTTCGCTCACGCGAAACAAGATGCGACGGAGATCCGTGATGAGCCGGCCGTAGCGATGGTACAAGCCGACCAAGATGTATCCGTTTGGCCTTACCAGTCTTGCGATCGACTCGAACGCACGCGCAGGGTCCGGGGTGTGGTGAAGTACGCCGTTAGAGATGACCAGATCGAACGTCTCGGGTTTCACCACCGGTTGGAACAGATTCATCTGCAAGAAATGAACGTTCGCGAGGTCGTTTTTCGTTTTGAACTCCTGTCCGAGCCTCAGGGAGTTCAAGCAGATGTCAGTCCCCAACACTGTCCGATTGGCAATCGAGAGAAAATTGCTGAGCTGGCCGGTGCCGCATCCGCACTCGAGCACCAACGCGTCCTGCGGCACCTGGTCGTCGAGGAGCTTAGCGAACCACCCCTGCCGGGCCTTCCGGATCAAGCTCGCAACGCTGTCGAACTCTTCGTAGTTCGGAAACGGTGTTTCCTCGTAGAACTCCTTCACTGCGGCGGTGGCGTCCTGCCGGCCGTTTGACCAATCGTTGGCCCAGAACATCAACGGAATGCCGTCGCAAATCTCGAACGCCTGCGCGCAACCTGAGCAGGTCAGTCGATCCTCACCCGGATCGAATCCCGCACCACACTTCGGACAACGGAGAAGGGACAACAACGGTTGCAGGTCGTTTCGCGCTTCTTCGTGCACGGTTTCGCTCGCCTCGAGCAGGATGGTACCTTGCGGCGCCGCCCGAACGTCGGTAAGTCATGCTACCGCGGTGGCGGTTCTGAGAGTATACGGTCGATGAAGCGCACGGTGCGTCAAGCATGCACGGCTGTATTCGTCACTCTGCTCGGACTCGAGCTGATACTGCAGTTGGTCAGCGCTTTCGGTGCCCCTCTGTTCGACCGAGCCTCAGGCCTAGGGAGTTCTCCCGACGCGATTACCATCCTCTGCGTCGGGGACTCGCACACCTACGGCGCGCCGCTCCCCGAAGCCGAGAGTTACCCCGCGCAGCTACAAGCCATGCTTCAAGAACATTACCCTTCGCACGAGTTCAGGGTCGTAAACCTCGGTGTGCCAGGGGTCAACTCAACATTCGTAGCCGCTCGTGTCGAACGCCAACTCCTGCAGATTCGCCCTCGTCTGCTGCTCGTTTCAGCAGGCCGGAACAACCTCTGGAACGATCTCTGGGCGTCTCAGGCCAAGACTAGCGGCTGGGACGCCCTGCGCAGGCTCCTACTTCACATCAAGCTGTTCCGGCTTGCGGCGGTCGCCACGGAAACCGTCACCTACATGCCCGCCGAGAAGTCAGGAGGACGCTGGCAGCACCCGGATCGTGACGTTGTCGGGGAGGAGCTCACGTCGAAGTTCATGGAGCAGTGGGGACCCAACGCAGGTAGCTCCATTCGTCCATCGAACGAACAAATCAAGGAGACACTCGAGCACGATATGAAGCTCGTTGTCGACACCGCGCGTACGCTCGGAATTCCCGTCATGTGGTACAAGTATCCTGCACTGGGGGCCCGGCCGGAACTCGTCAGCGACATTATCGAGGCGAACGCGGAAAAACTCGGTGTGCCGGTCATAGACGCGGCTAAAGCAATGTCGCGCGCGCTTGCGGATGGTTACAAACCAACAGAGCTGTTCGTCAACGCTGCCGGGCCTCACCCGACCGGAATTTTGTATGGCTACATCGTCGAGGACATGCTGCCCCTCGTCGCCACTCAGTTGAAGCTCGAAACCGACTAGAGTGCAGCTCGAATGAGAGCAGGACCCGCGATACGCGAAAGGTACGTCTCGGGCACCGCACCTACGCTCTCGCTCAATTTAAATCACCGCCGATCGGTGCTGCCCCCACAACCTCGAGGCGCGGGTCGGTCCAGACCGCCCCGAATCCGCTGAAGTCGAACGGATTCATATGGATGCTGCCGTCGAAGTGGGTAACGAAGGCCAGGCGCACGCGCGTTCCGGCCATCTCGCCCAACGGCACGCGATACTCGGCCGGCGCAGGCGCGCCCCAACCCGAGACGGGCGCCAACGGCAGTTCCACATCCAAGAGCCTCCGAGCCTCGGCCTGTGCGTCGTCGGCCGGCGCCGCCCAGATCTCGGCGGTGATCTTCGCGTCGTCTTCGGCCGATAGCGGTGAGCGGTAACCGAGCCGAACCGTCAGAACCGCGTCGGCAGGAGCTTCGACCACGCAGGTAGTCACTAGGTCGTCCGGCCCTCGCAGGCGGTGGAACAGCGTGTCGAACAGCAGGTGCTGCTGGACCACGCGCTTTCCCCACCACTTCTCGTCCACGTCGCAGTCCCTCAGCACCGAAGAGCTCCTGGTGGTTCGCGGCAACGGCGCGGCGCGGCGCCGCAGGATGATCGCCTTATCGTTGGCGATGTACTCGACCGGCTCGAAGGTTCGATTGAGGTAGGCGGTCAGCTCGGGGGCATAGGTGCGAAGTCCAATCGGATCGGAGAAGAAGCTCGAGAAGTTGACGACCGCGACGCGCACGCCCGCCTTCTCCGCCGCATCGACGACTCCGGCGCCGCGATCGTGTGCGATGTGGACGGCGTACAGGTTGGCGTACTTCCCAGGCACGGGACGGTCAGCAAGGAAGTTGAGCATGGCCAGTCCCTGGGCGGTCAGAACCGGCTCCCCTTCGGCGGTGAGCGAGCGAATCGTTTTGACCTCGTAGTCAATCATCCCAGCGAGCCACGGATCGAGAAGCACTCCACCACGCGGTGAATCGATCGCCGTAGTCATCGAGCGCACGATGCGAAGGTACCAGTCGGCCGCAACCAGCGCGTAGGGGACGAGCAGCGTCAGCGCCGCTCCGGCGATCGCCAAACGCAATCGCCCCGCGCGGGCGACCCCAGCCAGTCGTTGCACGACAACCGCGGCCACCACGACGAACGGCTGATACACGTGGATCAAGTGGTTGAAGTCGGCACGGGGGAACACCCCGAGAAACAAGCAGCCGGCGAACGCGAGCACCGCAAACAGATCGGTGTCCAAGCGACGCGTGCGTCGCTGCGTAGCTCCCAGCAACGCAATCCCGCTCGCGAAGACGAACGGCGGAGCCCAGTAGAGCAAGGCGTGCAAGCGTTCGACCAGCCAAACGATCTGGGCCGGCCAGCGGTAGATGAAGCCCACGTTGATGAACGGCGCCGCGGTGTAGGTGAGCCGCTCGATGCCACCCATCGGCCTGCCCCTGAGAAGCCACGTGGAACTGAGGTACGGAATCGTGTGCTGACCGGCGAACTCGCCGAACGGACGGACAAACAAGGCGTGGAACACATCGCCGAGCGCGCCGTGGTAGGCGAAGTAGCCGGCAACCGGCACCGCCACCGACAGCACACCCACCACCAGCCAAGCACCGCTGCCGATCGCGGAGCCTGCGGCGCGCCGCAGGCTCCGCGCCGAACCTCCGACGACGGCCACCACCGTCGCGGCCGAGGCCACGCAGGCGAGCGCACCAATGTTCTGCTTGAACGCTCCCGACAGGCCCAAGAGCACGCCGGCGACGAGCAACTCTGTGCGGCGCGAGGTACGGCTCCAGACGAGCAGCCGGTCGAGCGCGCCGAGTGCGGCAGCAATCGAGTACGGCGAGTAAAAAGAGAACGTCCAAGATGGGAAGGCCCAGACCGTGAACACTCCGTAGGCGAACAGAGCGCCGATCGCGGCGATCGGACCGGAGACGCGAGCGACGATCCGCCAAACCAGCCACGCGGTGGTGCCGTAGAGCGCCAACGCGAGCATGCGCGTGGCGAAGACGCTCGGCTCGACCACGCGAAACAACCCGGCCATGAGCAGCCAGACGCCGGGCGCGACGAAGGCGTCGAGGTCGCGGTAAAGCACCTTGCCTTTGGTCATCTCCAGCGCCTGCAGCAGGAGATAGCCCTCGTCGGCCAAGGTGATGGAGCGAACACAGAGCGTGTAACCGAAAGCGACGACGAATATCGCGAGCGCAGCGC
This sequence comes from uncultured Myxococcales bacterium, assembly GCA_964555245.1. Classification (GTDB taxonomy): domain Bacteria; phylum Desulfobacterota; class Binatia; order UBA1149; family SPBQ01; genus CAZKRI01. The sequence continues at coordinate 32,161 of CAZKRI010000048.1, read as the reverse complement.
CCAAGATCCGGCCGCGCGTACCAGTGAGCCAGCGTGTCACGGCACCGGCTCCGGCTTGCGCTCGAGGCCGTGCCAGGTTTCATCACCGGCGCTGATCGTAGCGGCGCGCGTATAGACGGTTTCCAGGTAGGACGTGAAGCGCGGAAAGATCGCGCGGAAGTCCGAGAACTGGGCGTACATGCGTGGGTTGTACACGATGCAACGGGCGCGGCTCGCCTGGAGCCGCTCCACGATCACGTCGTCCTTGACGTTACCGGGGATGGTCAGGTCGTACGGCGTCGGATTGCGCCCGCCGGTAGCAACGTAGAGCACCGGCATGTCGGGAGCGACGAAGATCGCTTCGCCAGGATCGGCGCAGGCGATGAGGAACTCGTAGGCGCCGTTAAAGAGCGCCGCTTGGGTAGGTGACACGCGCAGCGAGACGGCGGGAACGCCCATGGGCTCGGGGTACCAGCGACGGACGTCCGCCTCGATCCGCACGATGACGTAGGCGGCTGCCGCCAAGGCCACCAGAAACACGCCGCGCCACGCGAGCGATGCCGCGCGTGCCAGGCCGGCCAAGCCGCGATCGATCCCGTCGGCAAGCCACGCGCACAGCAGCAGAACCGGTACGACGACGACAGTTAGATGCGACCAGATCGCCGAGGGAAAGATGCCCAGAAAAAAAATCGCAGCAAAGGCACAGACCACGCGCGCCGAGCGATGAGTGGCTGGTCGGTCGCTGCCGGTCCGCAAAAGGAGCGTCAGCGGGGCGATCGCCAGAGTCGCCAGGGTCAGGCCGTAACCCAAGCGAACGCTCGCGCTGCGAATGGTTCCGGTCACCCAGTGCCCGAGGACCTGCTCGCCGTGCATAATGTAGTTGAACAGGATCGGCGGCGTGTAGAGGAACATGAAGCGGCCGTCGTGCTCGGGGTGCGGGCCGAAGATCGGCGGGATCGGCTGATTGAACGCCGTCAGTTGCGACGCGAACAGACTGAAGACCGTCGCATCCAAGAAGGCGTTCCATCCGCCGGCCACCACGAGCGCGCCGAACGCTGCGAGGGTGGCGGCAGATCCGGCCAGGGCCACCGGCGCCAGCGCACGGGCGATCCCTCGGTCAGCAAGCCGGCTCCCCGGTCGCGCCCACACAAAGCCGACGACGATTCCCATCGCCGTGTAGACTCCGTAGTTCTGCTTGGTGAGCGCGCAGGCCGTCAGCGCAAGCCCCGTGAGCACGGCGTCGCGGGTGCGACCCGCTTCCAGGTAGCGCACGAAGCTCAGCACCGCGATCAGGGCGAACAGCAGCGAGAGCACCGAGTAGCTGAGAATCGTCAGAGCGGGAAAGCCGATCACAACCAAGATCGCGAAGAGCAGCGGGGGGAGCAACGCCCAGAATGGGCGTACCAGGCGCGAGGCCAGGCTCCAGAGCAGCAGCGCCACCGCCACGTTGAGGAATACTGCGGCCCAGCGGGTGACGAGCAGATCCGCTCCCGCGAGCCAGACCAGCAAGGCGGTGGCGTAGTAGACCCCCGGGAAGATGCCCGTGTAGATGTCGCGATAGAGAAGCTCGCCGTTGCGGATCCGGTAGGCGATGGCCAGCAACTGCCCTTCGTCCAGGGGCACGATGGTGCGGTCAAAAATGGGCACCTGCACGGCGATCATCACCGCGGCCACGAACAGGGCCGCCATGCCGCAAGCGAGGCAGGCCCGCAGTTTCCCGCCGGCGGCGCTCACGTCGCCGCTGAGTGAATCGCTTGCCATGGTGTACGAGTTGTCCGGTTCCCAACCCCCGCCCGCGTTGCTCGAGCCCCCGTCGGCCCCGTAGGATGTGCGAGCGTGGCGTTGAGAGAAGGGATACGCGTTAGAGGTTAGCAAGCGTATCCGCGGGCATAAAGGAAGCGCCCCAAGGTTCATCCCGGTATTCCCGACATGGTCGACACGATCGTCGTGGTTCCCTGCTTCAACGAGGCCCGCCGCCTGGACGCCGGAGCCTTTCGCCGGTTTCTGGCGGCGCATTCCGAGCTGCGCCTCCTCTTCGTCAACGACGGCAGCACCGATGCGACCCAGAGCGTGCTCGAAGAGCTCGCCGCCATCACCGAGGGCCGCGCCGAGGTCCTGGCGCTGCCGGTCAATGCCGGCAAAGCGGAAGCCGTGCGGCAGGGCATCGAGCGTGCTTGTCAGGCACGGCCGGAGTTCGTCGGCTACTGGGATGCCGACCTGGCCACACCCCTGACCGAGATCGAGGCGTTTCGGGATGAGCTGCGGCGGCGACCCGAGCTGGTCGCGGTGATCGGCTCGCGGGTTCGCCGTCTGGGGGCGGAGGTCGAGCGGCGCGCCGCACGCCATTACCTGGGCCGCATCTTTGCCACCGTCGCATCCTTGGTTCTGGACCTGGCGGTTTACGATACGCAGTGCGGTGCCAAGCTGTTTCGAACGAGCGAGGAAGTGGCGAGCGCGTTCGCCAGCCCATTCGTCAGCCGCTGGATCTTCGATGTCGAGGTGCTTGCGCGGCTGGTGGCCTACCGGCGCCAGCACGGGGGCACGCCGCTCGCGCGCGCCGTGCTCGAGCATCCGCTGCGTGTGTGGCGGGACGTGGCGGGTTCAAAACTGAGCGCGCGGCACATGGTGGGGGCGTTCGTCGATCTGATGCGGATCCGGCGGCGTTACGCGAGCGGGCGCTGGCCGCGATTCTGAGGGCGCTGCTGGCGGGCCAGCTCGACTGGCGCCATTGCTCTCGCTCGGCTTTACCGCCACCATCTGCCCCGCCGATCCTCGGCATCCCCCCGAATCCGTGACGACGTCCTCCACGCAGCGCACCTACAGGCTCGAGATCTTTCTCGTCTCGATGGCGGCGATCCTGCTGGAGATCAGCTATACCCGCATCTTCTCGTACAAGCTCTTCTACTACTTCACGTACCTCACGATCGGTATCGTGCTGCTCGGGCTTGGCTCCGGCGGCGTGTTGGTCGCGGTGATCCCGAGATTGCGGCGCATACCAACCCAACGGCTGGTCTCCCTGTGCACGCTCGCCGCCAGCATTGCCATTCCAGTCGGATACGTTCTGGTCGCTCTGACCCAGCTCAACGCGTCGGAGATCGCCGACAGCGTCGTCGAAGCAGGGACGCTCGTCTGGATCTGCACGCTGCTGTTCGCACCCTTCCTGCTGGTGGGCGTCGTTCTGGCCACCATCTTTGGAGCCCGGGCCGAGGATTTTAGCCGCCTCTACTTTGCCGACCTGGTCGGCGCCGGTCTCGGCTGCGCCGCCTGCATCCCGTTGTTCGGGCTCATCAGCCCGCCCGGTTGTATTTTGCTCAGCGCGATCGTCATGGCGGTGGCCGCGCTGCGACTGACGTTGCGTGAGTCGAGGCCGGCGGCGATCACTGCCGTGGCCGCGATCCTGGTGCTGGCCCCGGCCATCTTTTTTCCCGGGCTCTTGCCCGAACCGGTGCCCGACCGCGCCAAGACGATGAGCCCTCAGCGCGGCACCGGATGGAAGACGATGTTCTCGAGCTGGAGCACGGTCTTCCGCGTCGACGTGGTTGACGGCATGGAGCCCGAGAACCGCTACCTCATCAACCACGACGGCAACATGGGCTCCAATCTGATCCGCTTCAACGGCGATTTCGCTTCGCTCAAACGGTTTGACGTCGACGTGCGCGCGGTCCCCTTCAGCGTGATCAAGCCGCACCCGCGGGTGCTGATCATCGGCGCGGCTGGCGGGCACGAGATTCTCGCTTCGCTCTACTTCGGCGCCAAGCATGTGACGGCCGTCGAGCTGAATCCGGTGACGGTCTCGCTCCTGACCGACCACTTCGCCGACTATACCGGCCACATCGCCGAGCACGAGCGCGTGACCTTGGTCAACGCCGAGGGGCGCGCATTCGTGAACCAGAACCGAGACAAGTACGACCTCATATGGTTCGTCGCGCCCGACAGCTACGCCGCCATGAACGCCGCCAGCTCGGGCGCCTTCGTCCTGTCGGAGAGCTACCTTTACACGCGCGAGATGATCACCGAGAGCCTCGCGCACCTGGCCGACGGTGGAGTGGTCTGCCTCCAGACCGGAGATATCGACTTCGCGCGCAAGCCGAACCGCGCCGTCCGCTACCTGGCCACCGCACGGCAGGCGTTCGAACGGATCGGCGTCGACGACTTCGCCTCGCATGTTCTGGTCAGCTCGACCCCCGAGCTGTTCACGCTGGTGACGATCCTGTTAGCGCGCGAGCCGTTCAGCGCCGCGCAGATCGAGCGTTTCCACGCCAACGCCGAGGTCGTGCAGCCGGTCGGCAAGCGAAGCACCGTTTGGCACCCGCCCGCACCCGGGTCGCCTCCTCTACCCGAGCATGCCGTCGCACAGGTGGTGAACGTACCCGACCAGCAACTGGACGGCTGGCTCGATGCCTACCCCTACAACGTAACGCCGGTGACCGACGACATTCCGTTCTTCTGGCACTTCGCCGGCTTCCGCAAGGCGATTCTCTCGCCGCTCGACACCACCGACCTGATCTTCGATCCGGAAGACGCCAAGGGCGAGCGCGTGCTGGGCGCGTTGCTGGTGTTCGCCGCGCTGTTCTCGGCGGTCTTCCTGCTCGTACCGCTGCTGGCGATCCGTCAGACGTGGCGGCAGATACCATACAAGCTCCATGCCGGGATCTACTTCGCGGCGCTCGGGCTCGGCTTCATGTTCTTCGAGATCTGCATGATCCAGAAGCTCACGCTCTTTCTGGGCTACCCGACGCATTCGCTGACCGTGACCCTGTTCGCGGTGTTGATCTTCTCGGGCATCGGGAGCCTTCTCAGCGCCCGCTACGCCGAGCGTCGCACGGTTGCGCTCAGAGCTCTGCTGCTGTGCCTGACCGGGCTGGTCGTGTTCTATCAGCTCGGAATCACGCCGCTCGTCGGCGCTTTCGGCGGCGCCTCGTTGGGTCTGCGCATCGGCCTGGCGATTGCGATCCTTGCCCCCTTGGGCTTGTGCCTGGGCGCGTTCATGCCGATCGGCATCGCGACCATCTCGGGCTTGAGCCCCTATCGTGCGGAATACGTCGCGTGGGGCTGGGCGGTCAACGGATTCTTTTCGGTGATGAGCTCGGTGCTGGCGACGATGCTCGCCATGACCTACGGCTTCACCATCGTCCTGTTCGCGGCGCTTGCGATCTACGTCGTCGGCGTCGCCGCGCTCAGCCGGATTCCGCAGCCCGCGGTCTAGCCATGCCTGATATCGGTACGTACCAAGCAAGAACACGTTTTTCGGAACTGCTCGAACGCGTTCAGCGGGGCGAGCGCTTCACGATCACCAAGCACGGCCGCCCAGTGGCCGTGCTTCTCCCCTAGAGCGGCCAGGACCGCGAGCGTTTGACCGACAAAAACGTTGAAGCAGAACCCACGGCTTACGAGAGGCAGGCCAGCGGTGCGCTGCAGCCATGGTGTCTAGCCGGCATGGGTGCTTCGCGGTATACTCCACCCCCGTCGAGCGAGGTGACCAGATGAAAGCTCTCACGCGGATCACCACTAATCCCCAGGTCATGGGCGGGAAACCGTGCATCCGCGGTCTCCGTATCACCGTTGGCACGATCGTTGGACTCGTCGCGGTCGGCCGAACGAACGAAGATATTCTCACGTTGTATCCGTACCTCGAGGAGGCCGACATCGCCGAGGCTCTTTCCTATGCCGCGTGGCGCGCGGAAGAAGTCGACGTGCTCCTGACTGGGGCGTGAAAGTTCTCGTCGACATGAATCTCTCGCCCTCGTGGGTTCCCCGTCCTGGACCGCAACGGCTTTCCCGCCGTTCACTCGTCAAGCGTCGGTGACGGTCGGGCTCCCGACACGGTGGTCCTCGGCTGGGCGCGCGACAACGGCTACGTCAGCGTCACCGCGCTCAGGCGGATCCCGCAGCCCGCGGTCACGCGCTAGAATCTATCCGGTCGGTCGCGCTTGGCGTGCGAGAACCGAGCCACCTGGAGTGGCGTAGTGTCGGCCAAGTAGATGACGAGAATCTCATGGACCGACCAAAAGCGATGACTCCGAGGCGCGAGGTCTTCGCGGTTCGGTCAGCAAGGCGCGAGAGAACATAGCGACTCACGCTCCGGCACGTCGCTGCCGGCTTCGCTCGCGGATCCGTTTGAAGGCCTCTTCGCCAGATATCGTCTCGCCATGCTCGAGTTGTTTCGTTCCCGCCGCGATGGCCACACGAAGGCTAACATGGTCGTCCGCTTCGGCGATGATCTGCCGTAGGAACTCGTCTGTCGACTTATACTGACCCTTCGTCGTCCGGTCGTGAATCAGCGCTTCCAGTTCTTCGCTGACGTGAATGACCATGCAGTCAACGTATCATTCGACTCGCGGAAGCGAGACCTGCGGGGCCTGACTTCGGCGTGTACCGCTTGACCTTGATGCTTCCTTCCCGCTGGCGGGTCCGGGCGATCTCGTAGGCGGCCTGCATTCGCAGAAGCGTGTCCATCTTTGGGCCGAAAGCCTTCTCGACGCGCAGGGCCATCTCGGGCGACAGCGCAGCGCGACCGTTCAGCAGGGCAGAGAGGGCGGGGCGCGTCACGCCCAGCACCTTTGCTGCCTCGGTGACGGAGAGCCCCAGCCGGCGGGCGGCATCAACCTGCCCAATGCCCATCGGCTTGAGAAACTCCTCGAGCAACATCTCGCCCGGCGGGATGGCCGGTCCCAACCAGGGGGAGTCTCGAGTGAGCGTCTTCGACGCGGACTTCGTAGGCATGTCCTTCACCGTAGCAGCGCCGAGGCCGGTCGCAGGATGCGGCGCATGAGCAGCACCGCGGCCACATAGACGAGCAGGCCCAGCAGCAACACGGCGCGAAATCCGATCGTCATCGACAGGATCGTCGTCAGCACCGAGCCGATGACGGAGAAGAAACCGTTGACCGCCCAGCCCCAAGCGACGTACTCGTCCTTGTACTTCGTGAGATCGGATACGGCAGCCAGACCGATCGGCATGAACGCCCCCAGACAGACGCCGAGGGGTGCGAGCATCACGACGACGGCCGCGGCGCGCGCCAAAAGCGGCGCGCCCAGCAAGGCAGCGGTGACCGCATCGAGCGCGAACTGGTAAAACACGGTGAGCCCGACGATGCAGGCCAGCAGGGCACCCAGCGCGGCAACCCGGCGCTCGGCGTAGAGAGCCGTGGTCATGCTGCCGATCCCCGTGAACACGAGCAGGGACATCAGCGTGACCGTGAGCGAGTAGGTCGGATACCCCAGGAACAGGGTGAGTTTCTGGATCATCGAGATCTCGAAGAACATGAACCCCAGACCGAGCGCGGCGAAGAACGCGGCCGATTCCAGTTTGCGTGGCAACGCCCGCCAGACATCACGGATCATGACGAACGGCAGCAACAGGAAGGTCGCGGCGAACAGCGCAGCGATCGCGAGCAGCATCAGCAGCACCCGCTCGCCGATCGAGTCTTCGAGGTCGATGATCCCGGCCTGCTCCCGGAACCCCGACACGACGGCGCCGAAGCGTGCGAAGTGCCAGAAGAACGGCGAGTCGTCGAAGATCGGCCCGACGTTGTACTTGTACTCGGCGTACCAGCGCGGCAACTCCGCGCTCGGCAGCGAGAGCACCGTGTTGACAGGTCCGTCATCGAGCCGCGTTCCCCACGCGTGGCGCGGGCGGCTGCCCTCGACCGCATGGACGTTCTTCAGGAAGCGCCCGATCTCTTCGCCCGTGAATGCGTTGCGCTTGAGCAGAATCGTCGAGATCGGAATGAAGCTCGGGGAGGTCGTGACCAGGATGTGACGTTCTGGATCGGCCACCCCCATCCGTTCGAGCGCGGCGCGCGCCGTGCTGACGTAGCGGGTCGTACGGTTCGGCTTGGCGTCGTAGGCGAACTCGCCGAATTGCATGCACACCACGCCGTCCTCGGTCAGGTGCGAGAGGCTCTCGACGATCATCTCCACCGTGTAGAGATAGCTCTCCGAGAGCACGAACGCGCCGGCGGTCGCGGCGTTCATCGCCGAGTAGCTGTCGGGGGCGACGAAAAAGATGAGATCGTACTGCGACCGGTCGCGCGCCAGATAGGACCGACCCTCGTCGTTGACGAGGGTCACGCGCGGATTCTCGTGCAGGCGGCCCGAGAAGTCCGCGAACGTGTTGGTGAGCAGCGAGACCGTAACCGGGTTCAGCTCGACCGCGGTCACGTGCTCGGCGCGAAAGTAGAGCGAGGCGAGGATCTCGTGCCCGCCAGCCGCCCCGATGATCAGCACGCGGGCCGGGTCGCGTCCGAGCGTACGAAAGGGGAACGACCGCTCGTCCTTGTCGAAGCGTGCGAGGCTGGCGAGGTTGCCGTCGAAGCGGTGGAGGGAGGAACCCCACAGGCCATCGTGGTGGATGACGTGCATCGCGGGGTTGCCGGGCGCCTCCGTCACGTCGATGCGGAAGACCGGGCTCCACTGCGAGAACAACGTCTCGGTATCCGGTGCGATGGTCTTGAGCCGGTCGGTTTGCGGGTCCGGCAAGAGCTCGGGACGGACGACGCCCACGGCCAGCAAGGCGCCGAGCGCCGAGGAGGCGTAGGCCACGGCGGGCCACTGCACCCGCGCGCGCATGGCTCCGGTGGCGGCGAGCACCAGGGCGCCCAAGCAGATGCAGCCGGGGGGCGTGAGCGTCCGCAGGATGGGCACGACCAGCGCGCACGCCAGGCCGGCGCCCATCAGGTCGGCGAAGTAGAGCCGGTTGATCCGCTGCGGATCGCGCCCGAACAAGGAGGCGATCATCACCCCGACCGTGATGAAGTTCCCGAACAGCGCCAGGCAGATCACCAGCAGCCGCGCGAAGTTCGTTCCGGGGGCCGAGCCCGACCAGATCGCCTTCGTGTCGATGCCGATGGTGGCGATCACGAGGTAGCCCGCGGTGGCAGCGAGCGCGGCGACGAAACTGCCGCCGCTCATCAGTCGCCCGAGCTCGATCCGCTTGATCGAGCTGGAGACCGCCACCACCACGCCGCCCGAGCCGATCCCGAGCAGCGCGAATCCGATGATCAGATACGTGTAGTAGTAGAAGAGTTTGAACGAGATCAGGCGCGTGTAACCGATCTCGAGCAGCAGCGCTGCAAAACTGATCAGAAAGATGTCGAGGTAGTAGCTGCGAGACGACCTCATGGCGCGAGCGGCGTTCCTCCTATCACACGGATCGGTGCGGTCCTAAGATGATCACGCGGGTCGCCGCGCCATCGCGAGCAGTCGCGCGCTCATTCCCAGCAGCCCACTCACACCGAGCACCAGCTCGAGCGGCGCACGCATCCACAGCGGTAAGCGGTAGCGGCCCAGGTAGACGTTTCCGCCACGCAAGCGCAACGGTTCCATCCCGGCGCGCTCGAGCGCCGAACCGAGCACCTGGGGGTTGAAGTAGAAGACGTGGGGCGCGACGTAGAGCCGTTCGAGAAACCAGCGGGCGCCTGGACCGCCGAGGTGAATGTAGCGGTCCAGCAGCACCGTAAGCAGGCAGCGCTGATTGGGAACGGCCACGTAGAGAACGCCGCCCGGGCGCAGCAGCTCACGGGCGTGCTTCAGGAATGCCAACGGATCCAGGGTGTGCTCGAGGACGTCGAGCATGGTGATGCAGTCGAAGCTGGCCGGCTCGTAGGGAAACCGCAGGAAGTCGCCCACCTCGACACGGATGTCGAATTCGCTGGCGGCCTTCGTGGCGCTTTGCGGGCAAAGGTCGATGCCGTGCGGCTCCCAGGCAGCTTGGCGCGCGAGGTGCAGGAAAACGCCGGTGCCAGGGCCGACGTCCAGGATGCGTCCGGGTCTGCACTCGGTGGCGATCTCCCCCAAGACGCGGCGGAACTCACGGATCACCGGATCCTCGTGGAAGTTGCGGTGGCAGTTGCGAAAAAACTCGGCGGTCTCCGGCAACAGCTCGCCGTCGTAGGCGAGCCTTTCGGTCTCACTCTTCTCTTGCTCGCTCGGCAGCGGCCACACGAAGATCAGGCGGCAGCCGGCGCAGCGCACCAGGCGTCGATAGCCCTGGTCGTGGTAGGGACGGAACTGGCTTCCGCCGCAGATCCTGCAGACCGCAGCCGCCAACTCGCCTCTCGTCCCGCCCGCGCCCCGAGCTATTCGCCCGAGCCGTGGGAGGCCGCCGCGAACACGCTGCGGACGAAACGGATCTCGTCGCGGTTGAGCACGCCGAAGAGCACGAGCGCGGCAGCGTAGCAGACCACGGCGATGAGCGAAGCCGGTAGCGCGGAAAGACCGGAGAGCTTGCCGACCGTCGCTGCCAGGCAAACCGCGAGCGCCGAGGCCGCGCCAGCTACTAGGCATGGCCGCACGTAGGGTCCGGTCGACGGCAACAAGGCGAGGCTGATCTGAGACGCCGCGCTGCTGCCGAGCATGGCGACTGCCGCACCCAGGTATCCCCAGCCACGAATGAGGGGCACGCATGCTGCGACGTTGGCGAGCGCGAAGACCAGCGTGTTGCGGTAGAGGGTGCGCTCGTGATGGACCGCGATCAGAAGGTTCAGGATGACGGTGCCGGTCGCGCCGAACAGCGCCATGAACGAGAGAATCGCGAGCACGCTGCCGGCCTCGGCGAACGCTGGCCCGAACAGGACGCCCATGACCTCGGACCCGGCAACGGCGCAGAGCACGACAGGAACCCCCGTCGCGATGACCAGATACCGCGTCGAGCGCCGTGCGGTCTTGACCAGGCGCTCGAGGTCGTTGCCGTGCAGACCCGCCATCAGCGGGTAGACGGTGATCATCAGCGCTTCGGGTAGCAACGTGAACGCTTCGGCGACCCGCGACGCCGCGCCCAGCAGGCCGACCTCGGTCGGGCCGCGCATCGACATGAGCAAGATGTGACCGGCGCGCAGGCCCAGCGTGATGGCGAAGGCATTGATGGCCAACGGCGCCGCACCCCGCGCCAGCCGTGACCAGATCGCTGGCGCGTAAACGAGCCGGAACGGCACCGCGCCGCGGACCGCCAGTGCAACCAACCCGAACGCCAGCAGGTTGGCGAGAGCGGCGGAGGCGAACACCGCGTGCACACCGGGCGCCAGGCGGACGGCCACGACCACCGCGACCGCGAGCAGGACGGCCCGGGTGAGCGCGATCAGCAACACCGCGCGGATGTTCAGCTCAGCTCGGAAGTACGCTCGGTACGTGCTGCCCATGGCCGTGACCATGCTGAGCGAGGCGAGGAGCGCCAGGCCGAAGGAGGTGCGGCCGCCTGAAACCGGAATTGCCAGCACGGTGGCCGCGACCGCCGCGATGACAGCGGCGAGCAACCGCAGACCGGCCGCGGCGTTGAGAATGGCGACACGATCCGGAGGCGCCTGGCTCAGGATGCGGACCAGAACCGTATCGAGGCTCTGCTCGGCGGCGATCTGAAAGAAGGCGAGGTAGGCAATGAGGAACGCGTACAGACCGAACTGTTCGCCCGGAAGCTCCCGCGCCAGGTACAGAATGATGGCGACGGGCAGCATCTTGTCGACGGCCTGAGCCAGCAGCCCGTACCACGCGCCGCGCGCCACGCGCGCTACTTGCGCGGCACGGTTCCCCGCGTTCACTTCAGCCCCCATGGCGTCATCGGCGTGTGGCTCAGGCCCGGCAGCGTGCGACCAGGTCGAGCGCCTCGTCGACCGCGGACTCACGAACGAAGAAGTCCTCTGGCGTGATCCGCTCGCCCGCAGTTTCCCCCCGCGCGCGCCGGCGCACCACCACGGCGAGCTTGGCGAACGCGAACTTGATGACGCCCGCGGGTAGCAGGTGGCGCAAGCCCAACGGATCGAGCCGCAGGATGCGTTTGACGGCGCGTTCGCGGCCGCGATCGAAGGCCAGCACCCGCTCGTTGCCGTGCATGCCGAGGATCCCGACCCTGGCGAACACCCGCCCGAGCAACCCCTCTAGCTCAGAGGCCGTGTACTCGTGGAGGTGATAGGGGTTCTCGGAAAACGACTTGAGGCGGTTGGGTGTGGTGAGCAGGAGCTCGCCGCTGGGCGCCAGCCTTGCGCGCAACCCCTCGAGAAAAGGGATGGGGTCGGCGATGTGCTCGAGGACCTGAAAGTTCAACACCAGATCGAACCGCTCGTCGAAACCGCCGGGGCGATTGAGATCGACCACCTCGAAGCGGAGGTTGGGCTCTCGCCAGTTGCGCCGGCCCGACGCGATCGCGTCGGCCGAGTAGTCGACACCCACGATCTCGCTGGCGCATTGGGCGAGGGTTCGCGTGCCAAAACCCTCGCCGCAGCCGGCGTCCAAAACCCTGCGCCCTGGCGCGAGCGTTGCGGCGTAGGCGTAGGCCGCCAGATGCCGCGCTTCGTCGTAGTCGAAATCCTGGCCCCAGCCGGGGCGCTCGCCTGTGAAACCACTCGAACTCACGACGGATGCGCCGCGCTCGATACGGGCGGGCGGCCCGAGTCGAGCACGAACAGAAGGGCCTCGGCAAACGCGCGCGCCCAGGACGGCTCGCTGCGACCGAGAACGGGGACGCTGCCGCGATAGGGCTCGACGTAAGGAAAGAGTCGCCCCGCATCGAAGTCGTTGGCCCAGCGATGGCGCGCGGCGGCGAGCCCCTTGGTCACCTGTTCCATGGAGCTGACCGCATCGGCGCGCACGCGCCGGTCCTCGGCCAAGTACCCGGCGACGATCCAGCCGGCGGCGCGCAGGTCGCCGCCGTCGCGCAAGCCGCGCAGCAGCAAGACCGCGTCGCTCGGGTCGGCTGGCAGCGCCGCCGACTCCGACGCTTCGAGCCCGGTCATCCAGCGTCTGGCCGCCTGACGCCGGTAGGCGAGAACCGGCTCGATCGTCGCTTCCATTGAGCCCGGCTGAAAGGACTCGGTCACCGCCGGAGCCGGCTGATCGGCGCGGGCGAGGATGTCGAAGCGACCGAAGCGCGCGACCAGCCGGTAGCGTTCGGTGATGAACGCGCGGGCGCGAGTGAAGTACGGCGGCGACTCGATGAAAAACGTCCAGCCGCTGTTGAGCGTCGCCACGAATCGCGGCGGCGCGCGCTCGAGCGTCGCGACCATCTTCTCCTCCTCGGCGTGACTCGGGTAGCCGGGGTACCAATAGTCGTGCGGCACTGGACTAGCCGCCTGCGAGGCGAACAGAAGTCCGGCGGTCGCCGGAAACGGCAGCACCGCCTCGCCAGGCTCGATGTGACGGGCGAGGTAGCTCGCGGCACGGCCGAAAGTGCGTAGATCGTCGGCGGCTTGCGGCTCCAGGCAAAGACGCATGCGATCGAGCTTGACCACCGCATTCGGTTCGCGCCAGCACGCCGACGCACCGGCGGCCAGCGGCACGATCTTCATACAGACCACCACCGCGGCGGCTGTCGTAACAGCCGTCGCGATGACCGTGCGGCCGGCGCCGGTCGAGCTCCACCGTCCCTGTCGCCACCACACCAGACAACGTGAGAGCAGAAACGTGCCCAGCACGCAGGTCAGCGGCACGGCGATCACCACGTGCATGAAGTCGGTGCGCGGGAAGAGCTGCCAGTACATGGCGACCGCCAGCGGCACCAAGATGAAACCTTGGGGCGCTGCCGACGGTCCTTCACGCGCACGGCGTAGCAAGAAAGCGATACCGCCGCAGTGGACCAGAGGGGCCAGCCAGTAGGCGGCGTTCTCGAGCTGCAGCAACACGGAATCGGCAAGACGCTCGGGCATGAGCGCGGTCGTCACGATGGCGGCCACCGCTGCACCTGCGCCCGCCGCCAAGATGGCGAGCGCCGCCAGCGGGCGCAGCGTTCCGCGACCCACCAGACGCCCGAGCACGGCGAACGTGAGCATGCCGGCGACGACGGCCATCGCGTACGGCTCCGGCGCCGGGTGCGGAACGTAGTAGACCACGGCGGCGTCCGAGCCGACGAAGAGAATCTCGCGCAGAAAACCGCTCGCTCCCAGCCGCGCGAGCAGCGGTGCGGTCCATAGCAACGTGAGCGGTGCGAACCCGAGCAGCAGCGCGACCAAGGCCGATACGGCAGTGGCCGCATGCGCGGGAGCGAATCGAGCTTTGAGCGCGAAGGCCAGACCGGTAAGCAGCAGGGCCGGCGCCAGATGGATCGCGGCATCGGTGGTCCGCCAGGCGAAGCCGAAGGCGAGCCAGACTCCCAGCGCCATCGCCACGCTGGCCACACCACTGGCCAGACGATCCCAGCGCGAATCGTGCCGCGCGCTGAGCGCCACGATCCACACCGATGCCGCCACGGCATAGGCGCCCGCGTTCGGTTTGACGGCAAATGCAGCCGATGCGAATGCGCCGGCCACCACCAGAGCGCCTGCTCTCCCGGTCCGTGCCCAACGCGCCAGCGCCAGCGCCAGTCCGCACCAAGCGAGCGTCGCGAACCAAGCAGGGTACGGCACGTTGAACGCGGCGAAGTCCCCGCGGTAGGCGGGGATGAACGTCACCCATGCCAACGGCGCAAGCAGGGCGAGCCAGGGGCCGGCGGTCTCCCGAGCGAGTCGGTAGAGTGCAGCGGCGCTCGCCGCGTTGACGACCGCGAGGACGAGGCGCAGATGGTTGACGTTGAAGTCGACAGCCTCCAGCAACCGCGAGCCGACCCAAAAGAAGCCCGGCGTGTACCCGGTGTGAAAGTCCACATAGGGCGCCTGGCCGGCGGCCACGCGCGAGAGCTGGAACAGCAGCGTGCCCTCGTCTTCGACCTGGAAGCCGTAGTGGCGGAACACGGCGAAGTAGAGAGCGCAAATCGCAAAGACGGCGAGCGTACCGGCCATGACGGACTCAGCCGCCGAACGGCGAGGCGACGAGCTCGAGCTCCGCGCCACGAGGCGCGATCGCGCGCTCGATCAGCGCCTCGGCATCGTCGGCCACCCGCTCCCAGGTGAAGCGGCCGGCCCACTCGAGCCCGCCCTCGACGAGCCGCTGGCGAAGCTTCCCGTCGGAGAGAACCGCAACGACCGCGCCGGCCAGAGCGGACGCGTCGCCGTAGCGGACGAGCAACCCGGTGGCGCCGTCCCGCACCGCATCACGCAGCCCCGGCACGTCGCTCGAGACACTGGGGGTGCCGCACGCGTTGCCCTCGATCACCGTCATGCCCCACCCCTCCTTCTCCGAAGTGTTGACGAGGACGGCGGCGCGTTGCAGCCACGCGATCTTGTCGGCCTCCGAAACGAAACCGGTGAACTCGACAGAGCCGGCTAGACCCAGCCGGCGCGCCCGTTCTTCCAGTGCGGGGCGTGCCGATCCTTCGCCCACGATCACCAACCGCGCGTTCGCAAGACGGCGCCGAACCTCGACCATCGCCTCGATCATCAGATCGGCGCGCTTGTACGGTTCGAGCCGACCGATCCACAAGACCAGATCGGCTTCCTGCGCGCCGGCCGCTGCCCGCGCGTAGGCATGGTGGTCGATGCCCGGCGGCACCACCCAGATCTGCCTGGCATCCAACCCGCGTGCGACGAGATCCTCTTTCGTGCTCGGCGAGATCGCGAGCATGGAGACGCCGCCGTAGACCGCGGGGATGAGCTTCTCCGACAGCCAGGTGACCAGAGCGATCGGAAAGGCCACCTGACGGAACGCCGTGGTCCCGAACAGGTGATGGACGATGGCGAAGCAGGGCCGGCCCACCAGCCACGGACTGAAGAACGGCAGCTTGTTGAGCGTATCGATGACCAGATCGTAACCGCCACTGCGGAACGCGCGGCGCGCGACCCATGGGACCAGGCCATAGTAGAGGTAACGGTTCGCAAGCCGGCGGACATGGACGCCGTCGATGCGCTCTTCGCGCGCGCAACCGGGAAAGGAGGCGGCGAGCAGCGTAACCTCGTGCCCGCGCCGGGCGAGTCGCTTGAAGATCTCGAAGACGTGAACCTCGGCCCCGCCGGCCAGCGGGTTGCGCAGGTCACGCTCGTTGAGCAGCAGGATCCGCCGCCGCATCCGGGGCCGAGGATATCAGGAAGCCGGTTCGCGTGTCATGGAGCGGCCTGCCGGTGTGCCTGGCGGAGATTGCGGGTGTATATCCTGTCCATGACCATCTGCTCGTCGCCGCGCCGGATGAGAAACACTCCGCAACCGAAGCGCGCATCTACGTGCTGCGGCGCACGGACGCGGGACGCAGGGTTTTCGTCGTCTGTACGCTACGCCGCAACAGGATCCGGGTGATCTCGGCTCGCACGATGAGCCGTAAAGAGCGTGAACTCTATGACGAAAACAAGTAAGAAGCCGCCGTTGCGCACGGAGGACGAGGAACGCGAATTTTGGCATTCTCACAACTCGACGGAGTTCGTCAATTGGTCGAGCGCGAAGCGTGTGACGCTCGCCAACTTGAAACCCTCGGTGAAGACTATTTCACTGCGTCTGCCGCAGTCGATGCTGCACGAACTCAAGCGGATCGCGAACAAGCGGGACATCCCCTACCAGTCGCTGATCAAGTTGTTTCTAGCCGAACGATTGAAGGACGAGATCAAGAAGGACGCGGCCTGACCGATCAGGAAGCCGGTTCCCGTGTCGTCGTCAGCGCCGGACGGGTTTTCAGTCGGCCCAGAAAGCCTTGCGCCCGCAGCCACCACACGACCAGAAGCGCTTCGGTCGCGATCCGCAGCGACATCTTCGAGGTTCCCAGCTTGCGATCGGTGAAGATGATCGGGATCTCGCAGATCCGGTAACCCATGCGCCAGGCGCGGTAGCTCATCTCGATCTGGAACGCGTAGCCGTTCGAGCGCACGGCGGGCAGGTCGATGGCTTCCAGCACTTCGCGCCGCCAGCACTTGAAGCCGCCAGTCAGGTCCTTGATCGGAATGCCGCCGAGAACTTTCTGGGCGTAGCGGTTGCCGTAGTAGCTGAGCATGAGCCGTCCCATCGGCCAGTTGACCACCGTGATGCCCTGGCTGTAGCGCGAGCCCAGCACCACGTGATGGTTCGAGATCTGTTCGTAGAAGCTCGACAGCGCGCTCACCGGGTGAGAGAAGTCCGCGTCCATCTGGACAACCAAGTCGGCGCCCAGCTCAAGGGCGCGCTGGAAGCCGTCCTTGTAGGCGGGCCCGATCCCTTCCTTGGCGCGCCGGTGCAGCACGTGGGCGCGCGGCTCGCTCTCAGCCAGCGCCTCCGCGATGCGCCCGGTGCCGTCGGGCGAGTTGTCATCGACCACTAAGACCTCGTTCTCCGGATCGGCGGCCAGGATCGCGCGAGCGATGGCCTCGATGTTCTCGCGCTCGTTGTAGGTCGGGACGACGATGATCTTCTTCACGGCGGGATGTTCGGAAGCGACCGGGGGCTGGGGCGGCCCATGGTGCCCCCAAGACTACCCTGTCGGAAGAAGCCCTAGCCAGAGGCTTTTTTTTGCCCCGCATGAGCCGCCGAGGCCCTCATGCTGCAGCCGGTCGCAAGGCCGGCTACGCACAACGCTGCTGCGGGTGCTAAAGCTGGCGCTATGGTTACGCGGTACGCGCATCGAAGCCGATGGCCGCACGCAACGGACCGCGACCGGCGGCGGCTACTCAGGCGTTTGCTGGTCGGCCGCCTCGCGGTAGATGCGGTTCCGGAGACGACGCTCGTCGCTCTGGCCTGCGGGAACCTCCTCCACGATCTGCTCGGCATAGCGCCGACGGCGCGCGAGGCCAGTCGGCTGCGCGCGCGCTACGAAATGCTCTTCAGCCAGACAGTGGTGGGCGCATACGAGGATGTGCTCGACGGCCGGCGCAAGCTCATGCCGGTCGGCATCTTCACGGGAGTGCAAGGTCAGGCGAATGGCGCCATCCTCACCCGCCACCTCGTCGAAGAGGTCTTGCAGATGGCCCCTGCGGACGTGCCGCGCCAGATCAACATGCATGTCTTTCGCAAGCACCGCCTCGCAAGCATGCTGGCCGTGGCATTTCGCGCCTCCCCCTCGGCCGCCGTCCTGGCAGCCTACCCGGGTCGCTATCATCCCTGGGAGTTCGCGCGATGTCCGCAGCGATTCTGGAAAGGAGCGCGCGGCCGGCAGAATGCGATCGCGGCGACCCGCTGGCTGTTCGAGAAGAAGCTACGCTGGCGAGTTGCCACCATCGCGCGCCGTTGCTCGCAGGAAACCTTCGTAGCCAATGGCCTGAGCGGAATGCTGCAGCACGTTTTCGGCAGCTCTCCGTTCCGGGCGCTCGACGCAGCCTATCCGGGTCGCTTCAAGCCGTGGGACCTCCCGCACGTCAGCACGAGCTACTGGAAAGGAGACGTCGGCCGCAAACATGCGGCCGGCGCCATCCGGTGGATGATCGACGAGCGCCTCGTTTGGTCGGAGGAGCAAGTCAAGGATCGGCTATCGAGAAAGCACTTCCAGGCACACCGATTGGGTGGGCTACTGAGCGGGCGGTACAAGTTTTCGCTCGTTGCGGCGCTCGAAGACGCCTACCCCGGGCGCTATCGTCCGTGGGAACTGCGCAAAGTACCCCAGTCGTTCTGGAAGGGACCGCAAGCCCGTGCCCATGCCGCGACCGCGACTCGCTGGCTCATCGAGGAACGGCTCGGCTGGAACCAAGCACAGGTGAAACTTCTGCTCAGTACGCGCGTGTTCTACGAAAATGCTCTCCGCGGCATGCTCAAGAACTTCTACCGCTACTCCGTGTGGCGCGCGCTCGATGACGCGTATCCCGGCCGCTACCCGCGCGCAGAGCTATACAGCTTTGGGAAGGTAGGGGCCCATCGCGACCCGCTCGTTCTCACGCTCGTCACAGGGGCTCGCCTGCTCATGGATGCGTTCCGCCTCGGAGCTAAGGAGGCCTGCCGTCGCAACGGCTTCACCACGAGCCAGTACCAGGCCTTGCGTCGCGCCGTCGAAGCGCTCGGTGTCGACGGTCTCGTCGCGAAGCCTTCGGCTCGAGATTTCGACGTACGGGTGCAGCAGGCCGTGCTTCAACTGACCCAGCGCCCGCCCGGACTCTACGCGCCTCGCAAGCCCCGCGGTCTGGGCGCAGCCGCCGAAGCTGGCGCGCTCGATCTGCTGCAGCGACATCCCGGTCTGGGCCGTGGTTCGATCCTTCAGGCGATGCGCAAGCGAGGCTTTAAAGTCGACGACAACCGGTTGCGGACGTTTCTCAGTCATTACGAGCTGAGCACACTGGACGCTCGACTCGCGGCGGCCGGCGGCATGCCGCAGGAGCTGCGGGAACTACTGGCCCAAGCCCTACCTTTCTTGCATCCATCACGCTAGACCATAGGTATTGCGGTCCTGCCATCAGACGCTCCTGCGTGTTTGCCGGGCACGGACGCGAGCGCGCGTCCGTGTCGAGCTCCGGCTCGGCGGTCGTTCATGATGCTCGGCATAAGCGTCGAGAAGTCGCCGGATCATCCGCTGGTAGTGCGTGTTCTGCTTGCGCGCCTGGTCCTTGAAAAACTCGATGCTTCGCCTGCTCAAGGCGATGGTCACCTTGACGCCCTCCTCTCGGAAAACGAGATCCTCCGGGTGAGGGAGGAAATCAGAAACGACCTCAAGATCTCCGAGGGGTTCTTCGGTGTACTTGATTCTCGTGCTCATAGATTCGCTTGCCCTTTCGCCAGTAGCCGGCCCCGAAGATCCGGATCACGTCCTTGCGATACGTGAAGCGAACCGTCAGGACCCCACCGTCGACCCAGCCGAAGCAGTAGTGGCGCTCCTCCTCCGAGCTGTGGGACAGGTCTTTGGCGATCACTCGCTTGGGATCCACAAAGGCGAGCTGTGCCTTCACAAACGGGACCCCGTGCTTTGCCTGGTTCGTCCGATCCTTTCTCGGCTCCCACTCGAACCGAGTCTTTGCCACCGGTGCAGATTAGCATGGATCCGGTAGGTTCTGCCATATTTTTGTATGGCTCGCTAGCGGGAGCTGCTGCCGGGCACGGCGAAGACATCGCCGGTGGGGTCGACGATGGCCATCCGCAGGATCTCCAGGCTCGAGCACCCGGGCGGACGCAGTGGACAATCCTCGAACAGGAGGCGGCCACTCTCGAACAAGTCGCTCGTCAGCTTGAACGCGCCGTTGCGCGCCTGCTCGAAGGCGCGCGATTCAAGCGTCGTCAATGGACTGATGGCGCCCGGCATCGGCCACGATTCCCTCGCGCATTCAGGACCGGTCCCTCTTTACCAAACGCAGCGGCTCCCCGTAGACCGTACCACGGGGTCCTATCGCAACGATCTCGATGATGTCGCGAGAGGCGTTCCGGCAGTGAGATTCTCGAGTATCTCGGTTACAGCGATTCGCATCTTCCGCTTGATGCCCGGGTGCAGCTTGCGGACGAGAGACGCCACGTCCTGCGGGATTCGCAGTCGGCGCATGAGGCGTCCGGGGTGTCAGTCCAGGAGCTCTTCGAGCGTATAGAGGCGCGCTCGTTTCGCCTTGAGAGCCGCAAGCCCCTTGGTTATCTCGGCGGTAAGGTCTCCCTGGCCGCGTATGGCGACGGTTTCCTTCCAGCTTTCGAACTCGTCGGGGCTGACGAGAACCGCGGCTGGGCGGCCGTTCCGGGTGATGACGACTTCCTCGTCGGTGCCCTCGACGGCATCGACGAGGCTGCTGAGCTTCATCTTCGCCTCGGTGAGTGACAGGGTCTTCATAAACAGCCCTCCATCAGGACGACCAGAATACCGGTCAGATTGGGCCCGGATGGCCCCGTGTCAACCCACCAGAAAATGGGGTCAGGTCAAGTTTCTCTGTCGTGCCGGCTCCATACGGCCCGGCCGTAGCCCCAGCTCTTCGAAGGGAATGGGCCGGCCCGCGAGCCCGTCGCGCCAGCCTCGAACCTTCATGCGCAGGCCCGCCAGCTCTCCCCGCATCGCTCGCCGCAGGTACTGGAACGGGAGCGTGACGAGGATCGCCGCGGCCATCAACGCCTGCTGCCAGAGCCGCCCGTGGCGGCGGGCGAACAGAACGCTGTTGCGGGCGCTCAGGTAGCTGCGAAAGCCGAGGTAGGAACGCGACTCGCCTCCGGAGCTGCCGTGGATCGAGTGATGGACCACGGAGTCGCCCGCGTACCACAGCTCCCAGCCGGCCGCGCAGGCGCGCGCAGCCCATTCGACGTCCTCGTGGTAAGCGAAGAAGTCCTCTTCGAACAATCCCACCTCGCGCAGCGCCTCGGCACGGAACAGGATCGAGCAGCCGGGGATCCATTCGACCTGGCGCTCGCCGCGAAACCTCGGGCCGTCGGCGCGATCCTGGCCAGCCAGGCGGACGAGGCTCTGCAACCAGGTGACGCTGCCCCAGGCCACCCAGACCGTTTCGGGCCGGTCGGCGCGCAGTACGCGGCTGCCGACCGCCGCAGCCCGCGGATGCCGGCGCGCGGTCTCGACCAGGGCGCCGAGCGCGGCCGGGTCCACGGTGGTGTCGTTGTTGAGCACCCAGACGAACTCTGCCCCCTCGGCGAGGGCCCGGCTGAGGCCGACGTTGTTGCCACCGGCGTAGCCCAGATTGCTGCCGGTCTCGATGACTTGTACCTCGGGGTAGGCGGCCCGGACCGCCGGGCGCAGCGGTGTGGTCGAGCCGTTGTCGATGGCTAGCACTCGGTGGTCACGCAGCACGAGCCGCTCGAGGCTCGCCAGGCAGGCCAGCGTGTGATCGTGCCCGTTCCAGTCGAGGACCAGGATGTAGATGCGGGCCGCCATCGTGGATGCCGCCGTCGCGCTCAGGCCGAGAGCACGCGCGCGTAGACGGCGCGGGTGCGGCGCGAGCTCTCGGCCCACGAGAACAGCGCTGCGCGCTCCACACCTCGGCGCGAAAGGTCGGTGGCCAACGTGATGTCGCTGGCCACCCGCTCGATCGCATCAGCCAGCAGCGCCACGTCGGCGCGTTCGATAAGAACACCCGCATCGCCCACGACCTCGAGCACCGAGCTGTTGGCCACCCCGACCACGGGACAGCCTGCCGCCATCGCTTCGAGGAAGGTCAGGCCAAAACCCTCGTAGGAGGAGGGAGAAACCATGCAGGCCATCGCCGCCAGGAATAACGGGATCTCGCGATCATCGATCTCACCAAGATAACGAATGCGCGGGTCGCCCCCGTTGAGGCAGGCCGGCCGATAGCCCGGGCGCAGCCTTCCGGCCACGACCAGGCGCCAGGGCCGGCTGCGCGCGGCACGTGCGAACGCTTCAGCGAGCAGGTCGATGTTCTTTCTCGGCTGCAACGTGCCGAGGTAGCCGATCGCAAGGTCCTTGATGCCACGAGCGGTCTTCCAGCGCTCGACCTCCTCGGCAGAAGGCGGCCGGATCCGCCGGGAGGCGGCCAACGGCACGACCTCGGTTTTGCCGGCGGCGGCCGGATAGAAACGCGCGAGGTCCGCGGCCGTGCTGCGCGAATCGGTCAGGACGACGCGGGCGCGCTTGATGGTCGAGGGGGTCTCCAAGGCCAGATGCAGGCGCTGGGGCCGGCTGAAAGTCTCAGGCAGGACCCGCACGGCGAGGTCGTGAATGGTTACCACGGCTGGAATCGAGATACCCCGCGGGATCACGCCTTTGGTCCCGTGGTAAAGGTCAGGACGCACCTCCGTCAGCAGACGCCGGACACGCCAGTGGTCCCAGAGGGGCTGCTCCCAGGTCGAGGCGAGCGGGACGTGCACGGTCTCAGTGAAGCGTGCGAACAGGTCGGGCCGGTCGGTCACGACCAGCCAGCGGTCGCCCGGGAAGCCCTCACTCAAGGC
Organism: uncultured Myxococcales bacterium; assembly: GCA_964555245.1. GTDB lineage: Bacteria > Desulfobacterota > Binatia > UBA1149 > SPBQ01 > CAZKRI01. The sequence continues at coordinate 9,626 of CAZKRI010000048.1, read as the reverse complement.
GCGGACCAGCTCGAGCGCGTAGGTCGCCGGTCCACCGGTGGTCCCTAGAATTGCTCCGAGCGCCACCCTCACTGGCTCGTCGAGCCTCCCTCGATCGGCACGTGGAGCTGCTCCTCGCGCCTGCCACCGGCGAATACCCAGGCTGGCGGGCGTCCCTGTTCGCCGCGCAGGCCCGCCGTCATGCCGGCGAGCAGTCCGCGTACGACGGACATCCGGCCGCGCGCCAGATAGCCGAGGACGCTCGCGCCCAGCATCAGAAAGTAACCCGGCACGAACAGCAGATGGCCAGCGTCTCCCACTCTGCGCCGGCCCAGGTGCCAGAGGTTGCGAGCCTTCAGGTAGGCCGCGACGAAGTTGAGACCCGAGCCGAAGCCACGATGGCCGCGGTGCGCGATCTCGGCCGCCGGCTCGACCAGCGGACGCAGCCCCGCCCGGCAGGCGCGCAAGCAGTAGTCGACCTCTTCGTAGTAGGCGAAGTAGCGCTCGTCGAACCCGCCCAGACGGGCATAGAGGGAACGGCTGATGAGCATGGCGCAGCCCAGCACCCCGCGCACCGGGTAGGCGCGCTGGCGCGGCCAACGCTTGCGCAAGAGCGAGCGCGGCAGCCAGGCGAGCGCCGCCCAGTAGCGCTCGCCCAACGAGGCCGGTTTCGCTCCGGGCCAGTCGCGCGTGATGCGCGGCCCGATCGGCCCGGCGTTGGCGCTCAGTCGCGCAGCGCGGACCATGGCCGCGACGGCATCGGGGGTGACGATCGTGTCGTTGTTCAAGACCAGCACGTAGTCGCAGCCCGCGTCGAACAACGCGCGCAGCGCGCCGTTGTTCCCCCCGGCATAGCCGCGGTTCTCGGCTAGCCATTCGATGCGCACCGCCGCGTTCTCGCCGAGCGCGGCGGCCAGCGCACGCTGATCCGCCGGGCGCGAGCCGTTGTCGACAACCAACACGTTCAGGCGCGGGTAGCTTCCGGCCAGTAGCGAGGCCACGCAGCGCGCGGTCGCCTCGGCATCGTTGAAGTTGAGAATCGCCACCCCGACCAGCGGAACTTCGCCGGCCGTGCGCTCCAGCCGCGCCGGTCCAGCCAGCGGTCCGCTCCACGCCCGGCCTTGAGCCTCATCGCTGAAGCGCTCGCGCATCAATTCGAGCGCGGCTTTCCCCATGCGCTTGCGCATGGCCGGATCGTCCGCGAGCCGCGTGATCGCCTCCGCCAGGCTCGGTCCGTCAGGCGCGCACAGGCAGATGTCCTGGCCGCCGTGGAACACTTCTCGAACGGCTGGGTAGTCTGCGTTCACGACCGGCCTACCGACCGCGGCGGCCTCATAAACCTTGTTGGCGATTACCATGCGCGCCTTGCGCGAGTTGCCGAACACTCCCAGGACGATGTCGGCCTCGGCGATACGGGCCGCCAACCGTTCGTAGGGCACCCAGTTGACGAAGCGTACGTCGGCGCGAGTCGCGCGCAGCAGGCCTTCGATGCGGCCGCGGTGCTCGCCGGTGCCGATGAAGACGAAGCGCAGGTCGGTGCGGCGGGAGAGCCGCCCGACCGCGTCGACGACAACCTCCAGGCCGTGCAACGGCTGGTACTGGCCGAAGTACAGCACCTCGAGCTTGTCGGCCCGGGTCTCCGGGCCTCGCCAGGCGCGCAGTGATTGCTCGCAGAACGCGTCGTTGTCGACCCCCAGGTGGCAGACGGCGACGCGCGACGGATCGATGCCGAGCACCTCGCTGAAAAAGGCGCGATGCTCGTAGGTATCGACGATGACGACGTCGGCCAAGGCGCAGGCGAGGCGATCGATGACACGCAGCAACGCGGCCGCCGGCGTGCCGTAGCGGTAGACGCCCCGGTCCTCGATCAGGGTCTCGGTGATCGAGACCAGCGGCGCGAACACGATGCGCGGGCCGAAGCGCGGGGCGAGCAAGCGCAGCAGGATGACGTCGAGCTGGCCGTTGAAGCCGACGAGCGCAACGGGTGAGCCCCCGCTGGCAAACCAGCGCCGGGCGAGCCGCACGGCGGCGGCGAGCCAGCGCAGCACGCCGAGTGCGATCCCGGCCGGCGAGAAGTAGGCGGTATCCTTGTCCCGCGTCTTCTCCCAGAGCGCCTCGTGAATCTCGCCCAGCTCGTAGCCGGCGGCTCGCACCGCGGCCGCGTAGATGCGGTTCGCGCTGTGGTCTCGGTTGTAGGTGCCGAAGAAGCAGGCCCGCATCAGTCCGGCTCGTCGAGCTCGAGGCGGCGGATTCGCAGCAAGGCGTCCTCGAGCATGCGGCGGCTCGACCCGATGAGGTCGGCGACCATGCCGATCAGGATCGTTTGGAAGCCGGCAAGCACCAGGACCGCGGCCCCGATCAGCGACTGGATGTGGCCGGCGCCGCCGGTGGTGAGGTAGTCGTAGAGAAAGCGCAAGCCAATGGCGATGCCGGGCAAGAGCAACGCCAGGCCGATCATCGAGAACACCCGCAACGGATTGTAGAGCGCGTAGATGCGCGCGATCGTGCCGACGCTGTGCACCAGATAGCTACCCACCCCGCGAAACAGCCGCGAGGGGCGCGTCTCCGGATTGACGACTACGTCCACGTGCGTGACGTTGAGCTGCTTCTTGCCGGCTTGGATGATGGTCTCGAGCGTATAGGTGAAGTCCGAGACCACGTTCATGCGCATCGCCGCATCCCGCGAGAAGGCGCGAAAGCCACTGGTCACGTCCGGCAAGGTGGTTCCAGAAAGCCCGCGGACGATCCAGGAGCCCCCCCATTGCAGGACACGCTTGAGATAGGAAAAGTGCGCCACCCGAAACGGGTTGCGGTTGCCGACGACGATGTCGGCTTCCCCGTGCAGGATCGGCTCGATCAGCCGCCTGACGTCGCGGCCTGGGTACTGGTTGTCGGCGTCGGTGTTGACGATGATGCCGGCGCCATGCTTGAGGGCAAAGTCGAGGCCGGCCGAAAACGCGCGGGCCAACCCCTGGTTGACGGGCGCGCGCAGCACGTGAGTGACGCCGGCCGCGCGCGCCACCTCGGAAGTACGGTCGGTGCTGCCATCGTCGACGACGAGGATCTCGATCTGATCGATGCCGGGGATCTCGCGCGGCAGCTCGGCGAGCGTGGCGGGAAGTGTTTGCTCCTCGTTGAAACAGGGAATCTGGATGATCAGCTTCACCGCCGACTCGCTCTTAGCGCCCCCTGGCCGGCCGCCGGACCGGGGCCGAGCAAGGGCGGGACGCCACTTCGACCCCCCCGCTGCGCAGGCGCGAGCTGTGCATGGTCGCTCCGCCGCAGCTACTTCGGCGGTTTCAGAAAGTATATTCCCGAACGTTCGGAGTGTATCATGCGGTCTGCGGGGCCTCGCAACCAGAGGACCGGCCAGGGGTTGCGGGCTCACGACACCCCCGAGCGGGGAAAAGAAAAAAGACCTTGTTGACCCGCACTATTTCATCTTGACAAGAGGTCGACCCGCTCCGTATAACCGCTACCAAGAGCTGCCGCGAGTATGGGGGCGGCAGAGCTGTGAGAGGGAGGGCTTGACCTTCCGCAGCCCGATGAACTTAGGTACCCCAGGAGGAGACGGAGACTAGCAATGAAAAAGGTTTCAATAGCGATCTTTAGCGTGTTCATGTTGGGGCTCGTCGCACGCAGTGCCCAGGCGCAGTGCAGCTTCGATGAGCCGGTCAAGGCAAAGGGGACCAAGTCCTCGTTCGTGCGTGCGTATGCCGGCTGCCCGAGCATCACGTTCGCGGCGCCAAATACCTCGACGATGGCCGGCGTGCCGGGTTGCACCCCGCCGTTTGCCCTGTCGGCGTTCAACTTCGCCAACGACAAGAGCGGGTGCTCCTTCAAGAGCAGCCACAAGTACGAGGATCCCTGCTCCGATGGATCGCCCACGATCTGCGCGAACTTGAAAATCGGCGCGAAGTGCAACGGCGTTCTCGAAGCGGACCAGGCGACTCCGACCAACGCGCCAGGCTGGGCGCTCAACACGGTGGCCCGTGCTACGTTCGACGATAACACGGCTGGCGACATGACGGTCATCGACTTCCCGGCCCAGTTCGCGTTCTCGCAGGCCAATGACGGCTCGTTCAAGGTCAAGAGCAGCACAAACATTCTGCTCGAGAACCTGTTCGGCCCCGGCAGCGCGCTGCCTGGCTGCACCGCGATCGAGATCATCTCGGTGGCGATTGCAGATCCGAGCGGGAACATTTTCGCGAAGATCGGTTCGGCGTCTCGTTAGTCTCCGAGGCCTGAGGGCCTGAGGGCCTGAGAAAAAACGGCACCCCCGTAGGGGGGTGCCGTTTTTTTGTTTGCGCCGATGCCGATGCTCGCCCCGCAGCTGCTACCCACCCTCGCGCTCGATCTGGTAGCCGCCTATCTCTGCCTACTCGGACCCGGTCAGGCCTGGTGGCGCGGACACGGCTCGAGCGCGCCGCGTCTGCTCACCCGGGTCGCCATCTCGGTGGCTTGGACGACGGTCCTGGGTGTCGTCCTGGCGGGCGTGGCAGCATTCTCGCTGCCACGCCTAATCCTGATAAACGGCGCGATCACACTGACCGGCTATCTCGCGGTTGCCCGAGTGCGCATTCTCGGCGTTGGCGAAGCGCGGCGACCTGGCATCGGCCCGCTCGTTGCGCTCGCCGCCCTGGCGCTCTACTGGCCACCCTACGAGAGCCATTTCGCCGGCTCCGATGCCTCCGCCTACCTGGCCGCGGGGGTTCACCTGGCCACCACACATCGCCTCGATAAGGAAGATCCGCTGCCCGGCCAGCTCTATCCTCAAGCCCGGCGGGAGATCTTCGGCTCGGCGCTTGGACACCAGTGGAAGCCGCCCTACACCCGGATGCCGGGAGGAATGGTGATCGATACGCCGGACGCGGCCGTCGCCCACCCCAACTTTTTCCCCGCGCCCTCGGTGTGGTCGGCCCTGTTCACCTCGACCCTGGGGCCGCGCCTGGCCGGTGGCTTCGCGCCGCTGTTCGCAGCGCTGGCCGGGTGGGCCTTCTGGAGTTGCGTGCGCCGGCGCACCGGCGGGCTCGCCGCTCTGTCGATTACCGCGTTGGCCACGCTCAACGCTGCCGCCTACTGGACGGCGCGGCTGCCCATGTCGGAACCGCTTGCTTGGTTTCTTCTGTGGGCCGGTTTGTCCGCGATGGAGGCGTGGGAAGCCGACGGGTTCCCGGCCGACGGCCGAATCGCCGGGCTGCTCTTGGGTGCGGTGGGCTTCGTCCGCATCGAGTACGCTCTGTTCATTGCCGTCGCGCTCGGCCTGCGCTCGCTCTTCTCGGCAACGCTCGGAGCTCGGCCCTTGACGCCGGGGCTTCTCTTCGGTTTCGCCTCGATCACGGCGCTGACCTTTGCCGAGGTCGCCTTGATCCACGGAGCCTACGCGACCCCCATCGTCGACGCCCTGCAGGGAGTGCGCTACCGGTTGCTCGTTGCTTGGCCGGAGCGGCCGTGGACGCTGGCCGGTACGGCCCTGGCCTGCCTGACCGTCTTGCTCGGGAGCGTGCGCGCGGCAGGTATCCGGCGCACGCTGCTCGCCGCGGGCATCGGTGGCTTCGTCCTCGCCTACACGCTCCTAGCCTCTCACCCGCATATGCTGCGCTCGGTCGGCTGGCTCGCTGCCTATCTGGGTTGGCCGGCGCTTCTGCTCGCCGCGGCTGGAATCCGCAGGAGCTGGCGCCTGCGGCAAGCCGTCCCCGGCGATGGGTTTTTGGTGCTCCTCTTTGCGCTGGTAGCAGGGCTGCTGGTCTACGATCCGCACGTCTACCCAGCGATGCCATGGGCCGCTCGCCGCTTCGCGCCGCTGGTCATTCCGGCGGTTTTGCTCCTGGCTGGCGTCGCCGCCGGGGGGATCGTCCGGCGCTCGTGGCTCGTGGGAACGGGAGCGTGGGTCTTGCTCGCCTTGGGGGTTTTGGTTCCGGCTCGTCCGCTTTGGGGTCACGCGTACTTTCGTGGAGCCTACGACCAACTGCAAGAATTCAATGCGTTGATACCGCAGGATGGCGTCATGCTGATTGACACGCGCCTGGCTCCGTTCGTCCTGGGCACTCCGCTATGGCTGGCCCATGATCGCAACAGTCTAGCCGTCGATGCCATGAGCAAAGACGGGCGGCGAGTCATCTCCGGCATCACCTTCGCTCTGGAGCCCAAGCAGAAAGTGTTCCTGCTCAAGTCGACGCTCTCGCCGCAAGAACCGATTCCCTTCGTGCGCCAGGTGAAAGCAGCCGACTACGTCTTCCAGATCCTGCTGCCCGAGCAGACCGACGCCGCCCCGCCCCGGCTGCGGCAGAACTACACCGCCGCGGTCTCGCTCTACGAGCTCGTTCCTTGGAGGCCCGCGCCAGGAGCCGGGCCGGCGATCAAGCTGCAACCTCCGGCGAGCCCGGCAGGCTGAGTCGGGGCGCGCGCCAAGATTCCGGCGCATCTACTCGAGGTAACCCAGGGCTCGCAGCTCACGGGACAGATCGGCATCGAGGTCGGCGTCCTCGCTCGCCGCGTCGACCCCGGCGGCACCGTCGCCGACGCGCACGCCCAAGCGCACGGGAAGTACTTCCAGCTCGGCAACGGTCTTGGGCTCGCCGCCTGCGACGTCCCGGGTCTCGCCCGGATCGCTCGCCAGGTCGAACAGCCTTGCCGGGCTACCATCCTCGTTGACAATCAGCTTGTCCGTTGGTGTGCGCACGGCCCAGGCTCGGCTGTCTGTCACGCGCACGTAGCCGGCAACCGCCGGCCTGCGGCGCCAATCGACACGGCCCTCGAGGAACCTTCTCAAGCTCACTCCGTCCAGCGCATACAGGCTTCGCTCGGGGACGCCTGCGATCTCCAGCATCGTCACGCCGACGTCCGCCAGACGCACCTGCGCCCCTTCCCTCCTATCGCGCGCTGTCGTGACGGCGGACCGCGGCGGAACCACGATCAGCGGCACGCGTAGCAGCTCGTCATAGAGCGTATGCCCGTGAAGAAAACTGCCGTGCTCCCAGAACTCCTCGCCGTGATCGGCGGTCACGACAAACCACGAGCGGTCGAGCACACCACCAGCGCTGAGGGCATCGTAGAACCGGCCGATCTGGTCGTCGGTGAAGCGGACTTCCGCGTCGTAACGACGACGCACCTCCGTCCGCACGGCGGCATCGGTCGTGCCGTACTGCAGGACGAGCAAATCGTCGCACGGCGCGCATGCAATCCGTTCCTCGTCGAAGGGTGCGGAGACCTGATACGGCCAGTGCGGATCCATCAGATGAAGCATCAAGAAGAAGGGACGCGCTCCGTGAACGTCGAGCCAGCGCAAGGCGTGCGTGACGCCGTCGTGCGCATCACCGCGGTAGCGCCGGAACCGCTGGAAGCCCCGGCCGCGGCCTCCGATCCCGTAGTACGGGCGCAGGTAGGGGTTGTTGACGAAGGCCGCCACGAGGTAACCGCGCTCGCGTAAGACCGTCCCGATGAAGCTGGCCGCGGGATCCCCCGGCATCGGCGTGTCGCCTTCCATGCGGCCGGCGAGGTGGCGATGCGGATCGAGCCCGCTCAGCAAGGTCATCGTGCTCGGCAACGTCCAGGGCGACGGAGCCACCGCCTGCGTGAAGCGCGTTCCCTCACGCGCCAGCGCCCGCACACGCGGCATGAGCGCGTCACCGGCAGCGCTCTGGGCATCGAGCATGTCGGCCCGCAACGTGTCGACAACCACCAGGACGATCGAGTCCCCGCCGGCGAGCGCAGCAGGTCCGGGGCCGAAGCGGCCGACGGCGACGACTAACGCACCCACACCGAGCAACGCCCCGGCCAATCGCGTTGGGCCCAGGAGCCGCCCGCCTTGGACGACGAGGAGGCCGGCGGCCACGAATGCCGCGCTGACACCGGCCGCTGCGGCAGCGCGCCGGCCAGCGGCAACCTGATCGAACCAGGCGTACAAATCGGGCCCCAGCACGAGCCAACCGCTGAGGCCGATCGCCGCCGCCGGACCGACCAGCGGCGAAAGCCGCCGCTCGGCGATCCGCACGCAGGCGCCCGCGGCCAAGCCCACCACGATCAGGGCCGCGCTGGGACCCGCATCGATCCGCAGCCAATCCGAAGCCCAGGTGTGCGCCTCCAGCCACTCCTTCCCGAACAGGGAGAACAGCAGCGCATAGCGAATCGGACCGACGGCTGCGTCCACGCGCGAGCGCCCCAGCACCGGAACCCGCGCAAGTAACGTTTCGGCCACGGCGAGCGCGAGCAAGGGCCAGGCCTGCATGAACGCTTCAACAGCGTTGGCTGTGAAGAACGCCGGACCCAGATACCCGGCTGTAACCCCACGCAGCAGGCCAAACAGCCACGCGGCCAGGAACGTCGTCACGGCTCGCCTTCTCGCGTGGCGCACTCGGCCGCGACCTGCGCGACGGCGGCTGGATCGGCGCCCCGTGCTCGAGCGCGAGCGAGCAGGACCGCCGTGCTACCCGGCTTGCCACGCGCGCACGCGACGGCTGCCAGGCCCAGCAGGGAGGGCGCGTAGCCCGGGTCGAGCCGCAAGGCACGGCGCAGATGACGGCTGGCTTTCCGATACTCACCCTCCTGCATGAGCACACCTGCCAGGTTATGACGGGCGCGGAGCGAGACAGGCGCCGCCTCGACGGTCGCCGCCCACAACGCGCGCTCGTCGCGCCAGACCGGCAGCCGGCGCGACGTGAGCAGCGCGAGCCCTGCGAGCCACGCCACACAGAAGAGCAGAGCCGCGTAATGCGACACGCGCTGGCTTTGGGCGGTGGCGGTCACGGAGAGCGCAATGACGGCAGCCACGGCAGCAATCATGGGGTAGGCGTGACGGTCGGCGCCCGGCTCGTGCCAGCCGATCACCGTGACCACGGGCAGCAGCACCGTCACCAACCACGCGCAGGCGAAACCGGCAGCTGAGCGCGGGCTAGCCGCGCCGTGAGCGCCGGTTCGGACACGCCCCGTCAAGGCCAATCCTGAGCCGCCGACGAGCAGCAGCAGCCCGATCAGGCCCAGGGCCGCGGGAATGCCCCAGAGTTCGTAGCAGGAGCCCGTGCACAGCAGGTGCGGGTACTCGACCGAGAGCCGAGTCGGCAAAACGATGTTCTCCGTGTAGTGCGCTGCCAACCGTCCCGCGACCACTGCCGTAGCACCGGCCGGCCCGGCCGGCACCAGCGGTCCGCGCGCGCCGTAAGCCACTGGCAGGATGAGACCGGCCGCCAGCGCGCAGATCAACGACCCGAACGCGCGGCGCAGCGGCGGACCGTAGCCGAAGACGGACGCGAGCCCCAGGAGCGGGAGATAGAGCAGCGCGGATTCCTTCGCCGCCACGCCGAGCAGGACCAGCGCCAGGGCGGCGGCCGTGCGGCCGGCCGGGCTCATCCACAGCAACAGCGCCGCCATGCCGCAGGCCGAGGCGAGCAGATCACGGCGCCCCGCCACGTAGGCCACGACCTCGACGCAAAGCGGATGCACGGCGAAGATCACAGCCGCGATCGCGACGCCGGCGCTTCCGGCACCCAGCCGCCGGACGATACGGGCGACGAGCAGAACGGTCGCGACGTGCAGAGCAACGTTGGTGAGATGGAATGCCCAGGCTCCTCCGGCTCCGAGGGCGTGATCGAGCCAGAGGCTGGCGTAGCGCACGGGTCGGTAGGGCAGCCAGCGGCCGCCGATCCAGGCCG
>CAZKRI010000047.1:0-173927 GCA_964555245.1 uncultured Myxococcales bacterium | reverse complement strand
ACCAGATCCTACAGATCTTGAGCCTGACCATGTTCGAACGAATCCCGTTGGATCAACTACTTGCGCAATCCGTGACCGACGCGATCGAGCACTCCTCCGATAAGCAGTTGTTCTTGTTCGAGTAACGTTGGGACACTACTGGGTCAGAGTATATACCTGGACAGGTCCTGGTCTTCCACAAGCGCCGCGAGCTTTTCGCGCACGTAGGCGGAGTCGATCCGCACGGCCGTGCCCGCCCGCTCCGGGGCGTGGAAGGAGATCTCGTCGAGCAGCCGTTCCATGACGGTGTGCAATCGCCGGGCGCCCACGTTCTCCGTGGTCGCGTTGACCCGGGCGGCGACCGCGGCGATCTCCCGGACACCCGATTCGTCGAACTCCAGCGCGATTCCCTCGGTCGCGAGCAGCGCGGTGTACTGCCGGGTCAGCGAGTTCTGCGGTTCCGAGAGGATTCGCACGAAGTCGTCGGCGCCGAGCGGGTCGAGCTCGACTCGGACGGGAAAGCGTCCCTGGAACTCCGGTATCAGGTCGGAGGGCTTGGCGACGTGGAACGCTCCGGACGCGATGAACAGCACGTGGTCGGTGCGCACCATCCCGTGCCGGGTTTTGACCGAAGATCCCTCGACGATCGGCAGTAGATCGCGCTGTACGCCTTCCCGCGAGACGTCCGGCCCGACCATCGCTCCCCGCCCGCAGATCTTGTCGATCTCGTCGATGAACACGATGCCGTTCTGTTCGACCCGGCGAACGGCCTCGGCTGCGACCTTCGCTTCGTCGATCAAGCCCTGCGCTTCCTGCTTGGTCATCAACTCGAGAGCCTCGGCGACGCTCAGCCGCCGCGGTGTCTGAGGCTGCCGGCCGGTGCCCAGCACGTTCGCCAGCGTGTCACGAAGGTTGGCCCCGAAATCCTCGAGGTTCCCCGGCGTGATCACCTCGAAGATCGGCGCGTGCGCCGGCGGCTTCTGTTCCAGTTCCACCGTCCGGTCGTCGAGCCGGCCGGCCCTGAGCATCCGCCGCAGCTTCTCGCGAGCCTCGGCGGTCTCGGGCGGGCCGGCCGGAGAGGAGGCGAGCAGGTCGAGCACGCGCTCCTCGGCGCGTTCGCGCGCCTTGACGCGCACGTTCTCGGTTTCTTCCTCGCGCACCATGTTGGCGGCCAGCTCGCACAGATCGCGGATGATCGACTCGACGTCTCGACCGACGTAGCCCACCTCGGTGAAGCGCGAAGCTTCCACCTTGATGAACGGCGCTTGGGCAAGCCGCGCCAGCCGGCGCGAGATCTCGGTCTTACCGACCCCGGTGGGACCGATCATGATGATGTTCTTGGGCGCGATCTCGTCGCGCAGCTCTTCGGGCACCTGGAGGCGCCGCCAGCGGTTGCGGAGCGCGATCGCGACCGCGCGTTTGGCGGCCGCTTGGCCGACGATGTAGCGGTCCAGTTCCGAGACGATCTCGCGCGGGGTCATCGGGTAGCCGGGAGCGGTGCTCACGGCAGCTCCTCCAGCGTGATCGTGTCATTGGTGAAGACGCAGATCTCTCCGGCAATCTTCATCGCGGCCCGCACGATCGCCGCCGCTTCCATCTCGGTGTTGGCCACCAGCGCGCGGGCGGCCGCCAGTGCGTAGTTTCCGCCCGAGCCGATCGCCAGCATGCCGTCGTCCGGCTCGATCACGTCGCCGGCTCCCGACAACAGCAACGAGGCGTCCGGGTCGGCGACGATCATCATCGCCTCGAGCCGGCGCAGCACGCGGTCGCTGCGCCAGTCCTTGGCCAGCTCGACCGCGGCGCGCAGCAGGTTGCCGCTGTGCTTGTCGAGCTTACCCTCGAACATCTCGAACAGCGTGATCGCATCCGCCGTCGCCCCCGCGAAGCCGCCGAGCACCTTGCCGCCGTACAGGCGCCGGACCTTCTTCGCCGAGTGTTTCAGGATGGTCTGGCCGCTGCTCACCTGGCCGTCCCCGGCCATGGCCAGCCGGCCCCGGTGACGAACCGCGAGAACCGTCGTGCCGTGAATCACGCCGATTTATTGGCGCATCCGTTGCCGCAAAGCCAATCCCGCGGCGTTGTAGCGCGGGTGGGCCGGGCCTCAGGCGCGCGGGTGGGACTTGTCGTAGACGGCGGTCAGGTGGCGCAGGTCGACGTGCGTGTAGCGCTGCGTGGTCGAGATCGAGGCGTGGCCGAGCATCTCTTGGATCGCGCGCAGATCGGCGCCGCCTTCGAGCAAGTGGGTGGCGAAGGAGTGCCGCAAGGCGTGCGGGCCGGCTTGGGTCTGCTGCGCGGCCGCGCGTAGGCACTGCTCGAGCAATCTGCCGACGCTGCGCACGCTCAGCCGACTACCGCGATGGTTGACGAATACCGCCCCGGCGCCGGCGTGGGGCGCGGGCCAGGCCTCACGGTACTCCTTGAGAATTGCGATCGCGTCGGAGCCCACCGGTACCATCCGCTGCTTACCCCCTTTCCCGTGCCGCACCCGCAGTACGCCGGTGTCGAAGTCGAGGTCGGGCCAATCCAACGCCACGGCCTCCGAGGCGCGCAGTCCACACGAGTAGAGGGTCTCGATCAACGCGCGTGTGCGCAGCCACAGCTGGCGCCGGCGCCCACGCGCCTCGGCGGTGACCGCCGCCACCGCGATAAGCAGCTCCTGCATGGCGTCGACGGTCAGATGGACGGGGAGTTGCCGCGGCACCCGCGGGGCCGTGACCGCCTCGGCTGCGTTCTTGCCGTGGCCGCTGACGGCGACGTAGGCGAACAGGACCTTGAGCGCCGCCAACTTGCGCGCGACCGTGGCGCGGCTGGAATCGGTGAGGCGACTGGCCAGGAAGTCGCGCACGGTCTGGGCGCAGAACGGATCGGACGCCGCCGGCTGGCGCTTGGCGGACCGTTTTTCGTCCGCGTTCCCGGCCGCGAAGCGAAAGTACTGGAAGACGTCGACCAGATAGGCCCGCCGGCTGCTCGCGGCGAGCCCGGCTTCGACTCGCAGGTGGATGGCGAAACCGCGCATGAGCGGCTCGATCCGGTTGCCTAGATCGGGCGCCACGCTCGTGAGCTCGGCCAGCATGCGCGCGAGTCGCGCTTGCTCCGGGTCGGAGTGATCGGGGCGCGAAGCGGGTGGCTTGCTCACCTTGTAGCCATGATATCAATTGAACCGGATGCCCGCGCCTACCCCGGTCGCCCACACGGCCCTTCCCGCTGGCGAACGCGTCGAGTTTCCCAGCCGGCGCGGCAATGGGCTGGTCGGCGATCTGCACCGCGCAGGCGGCCCGGCCCTGGTCCTGTGCCACGGCATGGAGTCCACGCGCGGCGGCACCAAGCAGGCCGCGATCGTCCGCCGCTTCGTCCCCAAAGGTTACAGCGTCCTGAGGTTCGACTTTTCCTACGTCGGGGAGTCGGAGGGGCGCTTCGAGGATCTCACCATCAGCGGCGAGGTTGCCGATGCGCTGGGCGCGATCGACTTCCTGGCCGAGTTTGCTCCGCCGGCGTGCGTTCTGGTCGGATCCAGCCTGGGTGGCGCCGTCGCACTGCTTGCGGCGGCGCAGTCGGGCGGCGCGGTTTCGGCCGTCGCGACGATTGCGGCGGTTGCCGAGTCCTCCGTGTTTCTGGAGGGTCTCTCGCGTGACGAGATCGAGGCCTGGCGTCGCGACGGCTGGCGCCGTTGGGGCCAGGGAAGGCTGCGTGCGACGTTCCTCGAGGACCTCGAGCGGGTCGACGTGTTGGCCGCCGCCGCCGCGCTGGACCGGCCGCTGCTGATCGTGCACGGGGAGGCCGACCCGGTGGTGCCGGTCGCGCATGCCCGCGCGATCGCCGCGGCGCACGGGCGTGCCCGTGTGCGCGTTCTGGCCGGCGTCGGCCATCGTTTCGAGGAACCGAACGCGCTCGAGACCTTGCTCGATGAGCTCGAAGGCTGGCTCATCACGGTCGTGGGACGCCGCGATGCCTGAGCGCGCCGTTCGGTGCCACGCTTGCGGCCGCTCCCACTCGTTCGAGGATGTGGTGCCGCGCAACGCGACTTGCGAGTCGTGCGCGGCCGACCTGCGTTGCTGCCGCACCTGCCGGTTCTACGACCCGAGCGCGTACAACGCATGCACCGAGCCGGCCGCCGACCGCGTGCTCGAGAAAGATCGCGCCAACTTTTGCGACTTCTACGCGCCGGTAGGCATCGCCACGCGCGCCCCGGTGGGCTCGGCCAACCCGGGAGCCCTCGCCGAACTGGAGCGACTGTTCGGGAAGAAATGACACGGCTCGGCCCCTTCGCGATCGCGTGTGCCCTCGGCCTCGCCGCCTGCGTGCGCCCGAGCGGAGGCCCGCGCGGCGTGGCCGAATCGTTCTTGGACGCCCACTACGTGCGCATCGACCTGCTCGCGTCCAGAGACTTTTGCTCCGGGCTGGCGCTGAGCAAGCTCGAGCGCGAGCTCGAGCTGACCCGGGACGTGCCGGTCGGCGAGGACACGCTCAAACCGCACGTTCACTACCGGCTCGAGCGTGAGCGCGAGAAGCCGACGCATGCGCTGTACGCCTACGAGCTGACGGTTCGACCTCCCGGTTCGGAAGCGTTCCGGCGCGTCGTTACGCTGACGGTTCGCGATCGTGAGGGCGCCTGGACCGTGACGAACTACGATGATGGTGAGCTGGGCGGGCGCTGACTAGCGGCCGTGGAACCGCGGCGGGCGCTTCTCCATGATCGCGCGAACGCCTTCCCGCGCATCCTCGGTTCCGAAGGTTCCGGCTTGCGCGGCCGCCTCGCGCTCGATGGCTTCCTCGATGCTGCGCCCGGCCGTCCCGCGCAGCGTTTCCTTGAGCGCGCGGACCGCCAGCGGGGCGTTGGCTGCGATCTCGGTAGCCAGGCCCTCGACGGCGGCGGCGAAGTCTTCGCTCGCCACCCGGTTGACCAGACCCAGCGCTGCCGCTTCGCGGGCGGAGAGCATGCGGCCGGTGTACAGCAGCTCGGCCGCGGCCGCTGCGCCGATCAGCCGTGGCAGGGTCCAGGTGGCGGCCATACCCGGGTGGATGCCGAGCTTGACGAACGTCATGCCGACCTTGGCGTTCTCACGCGCCACCCGCAGGTCGCAGCCGAGCGCGAAGCACAGGCCCGCGCCCACCGCGTGACCGTTGATCGCGGCGATGCTCGGCATCCGGAGCTCCCGGATCGACAGAAACGCGGCATAGAACGCCACCCCTCCACCCATCGCCGGGCCGTCCTCCGCCACGCCCACCTCGCGCGCCAGCGTGCGCAGGTTGCCGCCGGCGCTGAAGGCCTCGCCTGCACCGGTCACGATCACGACCCGCACTCGCGACGCGGCGTTGAGCTCCGCGACCGCCGCTTCGATCTCGCGTCCCATCTCGAGCGTCATGGCGTTGCGCTCGGCGGGCCGGTTGAGTGTGAGCCTGCCGATCTCGGCGTCGCTGCGAACCAGAATGTGGGTGTACGGCATGCTTGCGAGGTGCCGGACCGGCACGTACAATCGCGCTCCCCGTACCCCGGCTAGAACCTCCAGTCAACGCTGGCCGGATGATCGTTCACGCATGCGCAAGCTCGTGCTGTTGATCGCAGTCGCCGTCGCGGTTGCGATCGGGATCTCGCTCTCCACGCTGAAGGCCCAGGTGCGTCGCGCCGTGACGGCGTTGGTCGAGGAGCGCGCGGCCGACGGCCAAACCCGCGTCGCGATCGGAGAGGTTGCGATCGCGATCTGGCCCCGTCCCGCGGTCACCGTGCATGAGGTCCGGATGACCAGGCGTGCGGGCGAGCGGGTGATCTTCGCGGCCCCCGCGGTGCGCGTCTATCCGCGGTTGCTCGGCCTGTTGATCGGCCGAGCGCGCGTGGGCCGCGTGGAGGCCATGGGCCCGGAGATGGTTGCGCGTCGCGAGCTGCGCGATGGCCGGCCGGTGTTGGTGTTTCCCATCGGCGCCGGCGGCGTGCCGGGGCTCCCGGCGTTCTCGCTGGCCGTCTCCGGAGCCCGGCTGCGCTTCGAGGACGCGGTCTACGACCCACCCACGGTGCTCCAAGTCGAGGAGCTGCGCTTCGATGCGGAGCCAGCCGACGACGCGGGTTGGATGGAACTGAGGGCCGCCGCGCCGGCCCTCGGCCCCGGCTCGAAGGTGGAGGTGCACGGGCGGTTCCGGCCGGAGCCGGCGGGGGATGCGGTTGCGCGCGTGGACGTGCGCTTCACGGCTGAAGGGGTCGACCCCGCCATCTTGAAACTGTTCTCGCCGCGCCTGGCGGATGTGCCGTTTACCGGGCCGCTCAGCTTCACCGGTGCCGCGACCGGGCCGTTGGGCACGCGCAGCACCGAGATCGAGCCGGCCGAGCCGCTCACCGGCAGCATGGAAGCGCGGATCGACCTGAAGGTGCTGGAGCGCACGGCGCCGCTCGAGGCCAAGTTCGAGATCCTGCTCGATGATCGCCGGTTCCAGATCAAGGACGGAACCTTTCGGTGGAACGATCTGACCCTTGCCGCTTCCGGCTGGTGGGAGACCGATCGTGCGGGGAAGCTGGGCGCGCGCGTCGAGTTGAGCGAGATCGACCTGGCCGCTGCGCTTGCGGGAGTCGGCGTGCGCGAGGATCGACGGCCAAGCGGCAAGCTCACCGCGGTCGTCAGGGTCAGCGGGCCGCGCACCGACCCGCGCATCCACTACGACGCGAGCTTTCCGCGGCTCGAGCTGGCCGGACCGCAGCGCGGTCGGTTGGAGGCGGTTGACGGCAAGGCGACCGGCAGCTTGTTCGCGCTCAACGCCGACATCTCGGGATCCTTCCAGGTTGCTCGGGTGGCGCTGGGCGGAGCGGAGATCCGGGACGTACGGATTGGCGCGACCTACTGGCAGGACAAGCTCTCCCTGGCACAGCGCGCTTTTCCGATATGGGGCGGGGAGATCGACTTCTCGGCCGCCTACTACCCGAGCCGGGGCAGCGTCGAGGGTGGCGGCCTGGCGAACAATCTGGACGTGGCCGCGCTCGCTGCCAACCTGCCCGTCGAGCGGCGGCCCGACGTCACCGGACGCGCCGATCTGATCTTTCACTTCGGTTACGACTCTCGAGGGGTCTGGGCGATGGGGCGAGTGGGGCTGCATCGCGGCCGCCTCGGCCCGCGCGGCCTGGGACGTGAGCTGATCGCTGCGATCGGCGCGGCTCAGGGCGATTCCAACCTGGTTAGCGAGGACCTCGTCGAGGCCTATCCAGCTCTGCTGGCCGCGGATGGAATCGGGTTTCGCCGGCTGACGTTCGACTTCGAGCGCCGCGAGGAGGCGTTCGTCGTGCGCGCCCTGCGCATCGACCTGGCCGACGGCGAGGTTCGTGCCGAGGGGGTGCTCGACCCCGACGGTAAGATCGCGGGCTGGGGCACGCTGTACCTGAGCGGGAAGGCGAGTGCCGAGCTTGCAGCGCGGCTGCCCGCGCTCCGCGCGCTGACTCCGGGGGATGGGCGCTTGCGGGTTCCCCTCAAGCTGGCCAGCTCGGATACGGGGCTCGAAGCCCTCGTGGAAGAGCGGTTTCTCGACGCGCTCGCACGCGCGGCGCGGGGCGAGTCGGCCGGCGCGTTCGTGCCGGTCGATCCGGACTCGGGAATCGTGATGGATCTGCCGAGTCTCGAGGAGCAGTTCTACCGCTGATGGCCGAATTCTCCGTGCCGATGCTGCCGCCGATCGTTCCGCTGCTCGGCCTGCATCCGCTCTACTTCACGGTCGCGCGGGCGGAGGTCAACTACGTCAAGTCTGTGCTCGAGTCCTACGAGCACTTCGGAGTGGTGCGCGCTCAGGCGCCCCACTACCGGCCGGGTCAGGCGCTGCTCGTGCTGCTGCTGGTGCCCGACTTCGCGGCGCCCGCCCTGGAGGTTCTGCGCGAGCTGGCGGCTGGAGTGGAACTCGGTTTTCCGCCCCCTTCTCAGGCGTGGATCGACGCGCTGGCGCGCGACCTCGGGCTCGAAGCTCCGCCGGCGGGGGAGGGCGAGCCGGCTCAGGCTTCGCGCCGGAAGACGTAGGCGACGCCGATCGAGACCACGTACAGGAGCAGGAGCGGCGCCGCCATCAGGAGCTGTGAGACGACATCGGGCGGCGTCAGGATGGCGGCGATGATGAAGATCGCGACGATCGCGTAGCGGCTGAAGCGGATCAAGGTTTCGTGCGTGACCAGCCCGACGCGAGCCAAGAAGAAGGTGACCACCGGCATCTCGAACGTGATTCCGAAGGCGAGCAGCATGCGTGCGGTGAACGACAGATACTCGCTGATCCGAAGCTGCGGCTCGACACCGATCCGCTGGTACTCGGAGAGGAAGAACGGGAAGCCGAGGGCGAGGACCACGTAATAGCAGAACGCCGCGCCGGCGAGGAAGAAAAACGATCCGGCGGCGACGAACGCCCGCACGTGGCGCGCCTCCTCTCCCTTCAGGCCGGGAAGGATGAACATCCACGACTGGTACAGGATCACCGGGAGCGCCAGGAACAGGGCCGCGATGAAGCTGACCATCAGGCGCGTGAAGAAAGCCTCCGCCACCCCGGTTCCGATCAGAGCGACCTCGACCGTTCCCGTCTGTTTGGCCCACTCCAGCGGTCCGATGAGGATGGCGAACACCCGCTCGGCCTGCGGGTAGCAGACCGCGAAGGCCACGAGCGTGGCGACCAGCGCGCGCAGGATGCGCCGGCGCAGCTCCTCGAGATGTGCGGTGAGCGGCAGCTCGACGTCGGGCATCAGGAGACGGGATCCTTCTCCTGCTGCTGCGACTCTGCCGATGAATCCTGCTCCGCAGTCTCTGCCTGGTCGGACGGTGCGGCCGGCTTCGTGGGACGGCGGGGAACCTTCTTGTCGGCCGCGCGTCGTGCTTCTTCCTCGAGCATCACCCGCGCGTTGTCCAGCTCGGTGGTGACGTCAGCCGTCGCACGCCGGAACTCGGCAAGCCCTCGTCCTAACGCCTTCGCGATCTCGGGCAGCCGTTTGGGGCCGAGCACGAGCAGGGCGATGACGAGAATGACGATGAGCTCCGTCGGTCCGATCCCGAACATCGAGCGGCCTTGAGTACGCTAGGGACAAGGTGCGCGCCTGTCAACCTAGCCGGTCGCTTGCCGAGGTCCGAGCCCCGTGCACATCTATCCGCATGCGTTCGACCGGGTTGGTAACCGACCCGAGGTTCAGGCTCCACGATCCGGGGCCGGGTCATCCCGAGTGTCCGGAGCGTCTGGAGGTGCTCGAGGCGCTGTTCGCCGAGCCCGGGTACCGGGCCTTGCCACGCGTCGCGCCGCGTCTGGCCACCGAGGAAGAGATCTCGCGGGTTCATGCTTTCACCCTGATCGGCTCGGTGGCGGCCAGCGCCGCGCGCGAACGGACGCGCTTCGACGCGGACACGGCGGCCTCGGCCGGATCCTTCGCGGCGGCACGGTTGGCCTGCGGTGGGGCCATCGAGCTGGCCGATGCCGTGCTCGCCGGCGACGTCGCGAATGGCTTCGTGGCGGCGCGCCCGCCCGGACACCACGCCGAGCGCGATCGCGCCATGGGATTCTGTTTCTTCAACAACGTCGCGGTCGTGGCGGCCCACCTGCGCCAGCGACGCGGCCTCGAGCGCGTGCTCATCCTGGATTGGGACGTTCACCACGGGAACGGCACGCAGCACAGTTTCTACGCCGACCCGTCGGTGATGTACGTGAGCCTTCACCAGTATCCCTTCTACCCGGGCACAGGAGCGTTCGACGAGATCGGCAGCGGTGCCGGCGCCGGCTACACCGTCAACCTGCCGATGCAGGCGGGGTGGGGGCCGCCCCAGTACCAGGCCGCGCTCCGCGACGTCGTGCTGCCGATCGCACGCGCGTTCGGTCCACAGTTCGTTCTGATCTCCGCCGGGTTCGATGCCCACCGCGACGATCCGCTGGCGATGATGCGACTCGATGAGGACTGCTTCGCCGAGATGACGAACGCCCTGGCCGGGCTCGCCGATGAGTGCTGCGGCGGCAAGCTCATCATGCTGCTGGAGGGCGGCTACAGCTTGGAAGCCCTGCGAGGGTCGGTCCAGGCGGTGCTCGGCCGGCTCGCCGAGCCGGCGCCCTTTGCGGACGGCGGCGGTGAGCTGAGCGCGTGGGGCGAAGCCGCGCGGCGTACGCTGGCTGGCTACTGGAAGACCTGACCGTCGTCCGGGTGGGTGCGCAACGAGCCGTCGCCGGGAGGCGGGCCGCTTGCTTCCCCGGTCACCAGGGTTTCGGTGCCGAGCACGGGATCGTAACGCCAGATCGGCGTGTACTCGCGGGGTGCGGTGCCGCTGCGGAAGCACTCCAAATAACCCTTGAGATTGTCGGCGCGTGCACGCAGTCCGCTCTCCGGATCGATGTGTGTGCAGTCGATCCCGTCGGGCATCGGGAAGTCGGCGACCGGTTGCCCTTCCAGTGCCGGCTGCATGAAGCGGAGCCATAGCGGCGCCGCCACGCGCCCGCCGGTGCCTTCGCTACCGAGGCTTCGCTGGTCGTCGTAGCCCACCCAGGCCGCAGCCAGCAGTCCGGGCGTGTAGCCGACGAACCAGGCGTCGTGCTGGTCGTCGGTGGTGCCGGTCTTGCCGGCGACCGGGCGACTGAGCACCTTGACGCTCCTGCCGGTGCCGTCCTGGACCACGCCTTCGAGCATGCTCGTGATCAGGTAGGCGGTCTGCGGGGAGGTGACCTCGGTGGTCTGCAACTCGGTGTTCTCGATCAGGTTCCCGTTGGCGTCCTCGATCCGCGTGATGAAAATCGGCTCGACCATCCGCCCGGCGTGGGCGAATGCGGTGTACGCGCGAGCCAGTTCGAGCGGAGTTACCTCGGACGTGCCCAGCGCTACCGACAGGTTGCGGCCGATCGGCCTGGTGAAATGGAAGCGTGAGACGTAGTCGATCACGGCCGGGATTCCCAAGTCCTGCACCACCCGCACGGTCACGACGTTGCGTGATTTCTCGAGCGCGTGGCGCAACGAGGTCGGGCCGTAGTACTTGCGGTTGAAGTTCTGGGGGTTCCAGATCTGGTCGTGATCGATGATCTGGATCGGCGCATCCACGACGATGCTGGCCGGTGTGTAGCCGTTGTCGAGGGCGGCGGCGTAGATCAGGGGCTTGAATGAAGAGCCGGGCTGACGATACGCCTGGACCGCGCGATTGAACTGACTGCGCGCGAAGTCGTACCCGCCGACCATCGCCTTGACGTGCCCGGTATACGGTTCCATGGCGACCAGAGCGGCAGCCACCTGCGGGGTCTGCGTCAGCGCGAGCGAGGTCTCGTCGTCGCCACGCAGCGGTGTGACCTCGACCAGATCGCCCACCTGGAACCGGTGGGTGCTTGGCTCGACCTCCCGGTTCCAGCGCAGCCGGGCGACGTCGATCTCGGACACGAGCTTGCCGAGCGTCACGGTGACCGACCCGTCGCCGACCTGCGTCACGACGGCTTCGTAGGCGGTTCCCTCGTCGAGCGAATCGAGGTCCTCGCGATCGCGGTCGACGCCCACGCGTTCGTCGATCTCCTCGCGCGCCAAGTGGCCGATCGGCCCCCAGTATCCCAGTTGGAGATCGAGTTGCTCGATCCCGGTGCGCACCGCGTCTTCGGCGATGCGCTGCATGTCGAGGTTGACGGCCGTGTGGACGCGGAATCCTTTGTAGTACGGCGCACGATCGCCGAAGCGGTCGACCAGGTTGCGGCGAACGTACTCGAGATAGTAGCTGCCGACCTCGGCCCGGCCTTTCTGCTGCAGGACCGACAGTCCCTTGCGCAGCGCAGCCCGGTAGTCGTTGAGCGTGACGAATCCCTCCTCGAGCATCCGGCCCAGCACGTAGCGCTGGCGCGTGAGCGCGCCGTCGGGGTTGCGCGTCGGCGAATAGCGGCTGGGCGCCTTCGGCAGGCCGGCCAGCAAAGCCGCCTCGGCCAGGCCGATCTCGGAGACGTCCGTTCCGAAGTAGGAACGCGCCGCTGCCCCGATGCCGTAGTTGCCGTCACCGAGGTAGATCTGGTTGAGATAGAGGTAGAGGATCTCGTCCTTGGTCGCCTCGCGCTCGAGCTTGAGCGACAGCATCACCTCGCGCAGCTTGCGGCGGTAACTGCGCTCCGGGCTCAACAGGAGCGCCTTGACGACCTGCTGGGTAATGGTGCTTCCGCCCTGGACCACGTCGCCCGCTCGTAGATTCGCGATGAAGGCGCGCATGATGCCCTTCAGGTCGATCCCAGGGTGGGAATAGAACTCGGAGTCTTCGGCTGCGACGAACGCGTAGCGAACGACCGCGGGAATCTGGTCGATCGGCGTGAGGTAGCGTTTCTCGAAATAGAACTCGCCGACCGACGCGCCGTCGTCTGCGTAGACCCGCGTGGCGACCGGCGGATCGTATTCGAGCAATCGGTTGAGCGGGGGAAGCTGCGTCCAGTACTGATCGTACAGCGTGTAGGCGACGGCGCCCGCGCCAACCGCGACGGCGAGCAGCCCAACTACCAGCACCCACCGTAACCGCCTCATTCGCTCCCCAGCACGTCACCGTATCCACACGAGGAGCGCCGGTCAACACGGCGGTGGGCCCTGCGTGCGCCGTGTCGCCGGCCGCGCGTGGCCTTGCTTGGCTGGACCCCCTGGGTTGTGTACGCTCGCCGCGTGAACGGCGCCGACGCATGTCTGCGGGCCGGCGAGCTGTTACGCGGCGCGAGCCGTGTGGTCGTCCTGAGCGGGGCGGGAATCTCGACCGAATCGGGGATCCCGGACTTCCGCTCACCGGGCGGAATCTGGAGCCGTTACGATCCCACCGCGCTGACCTTCGACCGGTTCTGTGCGAGTGAGCAGACGCGCGTTCTGTACTGGCAGATCGCGACCGATGCCTATCCGATCATGCGGGACGCTCTACCCAACGCTGCGCACGCAGCGGTGGCGCTCATCGAATGCGCGGGGAGGCTGTTGCGACTGGTCACTCAGAACGTCGACGGTTTGCATCACAAGGCCGGTAGCAGCGCCGGCCGTACCATCGAGATCCATGGCTCGGCGCTCCGCGTTCGCTGCGTGGGGTGCGGTAGCGAGGACGATCGGGAGGACGTGCACCGGCGGGTGCTGGCCGGAGAGAGGGCGCCTGGCTGCCGCGACTGCGGCGAGCCGCTCAAGCCGGCAACGATCTCGTTTGGCCAGGCGATGCCCGAGCGCGAGACGTTCGACGCGTTCGCGGCGGCGCGCCAGAGCGACCTGATGATCGTGATCGGCTCCTCGCTCGTCGTCTATCCCGCGGCAGCCATTCCGGAGGAAGCCGTCCGCGCAGGGGCACCACTCGTGATCGTCAACCGCGAGCCCACGCCGCAGGACGACGCGGCAACCGTGGTGGTCCGCGGCGCGGCGGGCGAGGCGATGTCGCGAATCGTCCATGCGGCTGGCCTGGCCGCTGCGACGGCCGTGGGCGTTCGCTGAGCCGCAGCGGCGACGTCATGGTCCCCGTCCCGTTCGTCGATCTCAAGGCGGACTATCTGGAAGTCCGAGACGAGGTCGCGCGTCGTTTCGCGCGCGTGCTGGACTCGCAGATCTTCGTGCTCGGTGAGGAGAGCGGCCAGCTCGAGGCAACGATGCGGGCGTTGACCGGCGCCGGCGCCGCGATCGCTTGCTCGTCGGGTAGCGAGGCGCTCTGCCTCGCGCTCCGCGCGCTGGGTGTCGCAGCCGGCCATGCGGTTCTCGTTCCTGCCTTCACGTTCGTTGCCACTGCCGGCTCCGTGGCACGCGCGGGCGCTTTGCCCGTCTTCACGGACGTCGATCCACGTACGTTCACGCTGGGCACGGCTGAGCTTACCCGAGCCATCGACCGCGAGTTCACCGGAACGCCCGGTGCCCGCGTGCACCGGCGCACCGGCGCCCGCCTCAGGGCGCTCGTCGCGGTGCATCTGTACGGGCGCGCGGCCGACATGGGCGCGATCGGCGAGCTGGCCGAGACCGAGCGCATCGACGTGATCGAGGACGCCGCGCAGGCCATCGGCGCACGCGGCGACTGCGGCGCGGTGGGCGCCTGGGGTCGAGTCGGCTGCTTTTCCTTCTATCCGACCAAGAACATCGGCGGTGCCGGCGACGGCGGCGTCGTCACGACCCGCGATCCGGCGCTCGACGAACGAATCCGGGCGCTGCGCGAGCACGGCCGCCGCGCGGGCACCGAGCTGTACGAGGACTGCGGTGGCAACGCCCGGCTGGCAGAGCTTGCGGCCGCTTACATCAACGCCAAGCTGGCTCGGCTGGCGGCCTGGACCGAGGCCCGCAACGAGCTGGCGCGCGTCTACCGGGCCGGTCTTGCCGGGTTGGCGAGCCGCGGGAGGCTGGTCTTGCCCGAGCCGCTCGAGTCCCCGGCGCACGTCTGGCACCAGTTCGTCGTGCGCGTTCCGGGCGCTCGCGAGCGAGTCCGCGCGCGCCTGGCGACCGCCGGAGTGGAGACGCGGGTGTTCTACGGCCGGCCGCTGCATCTCCAGCCTTGCTTTGCCGGGCATGGGCACCGCGAGGGCGACTTCCCTCAGTGCGAGCTCGCCGCTCGCGAGGTGCTGTCTCTGCCAATTTACCCGTCGCTGGGTAGGGAGCGGGCCGAGCGCGTGTGCGATGCGTTGAGCCAGGCCTGCGACGGTTAACCCGACATGGCGCGCCACGAGACCCCGGTCGTTCTGGCGGTGGGCGGGTCGGATCCCACCTGCGGCGCAGGGGTCCAATCCGACATCCGGACGCTCGAGGCGTTCGGGATACAGCCGGCTACCGTCGTTACCGCAATCACGGTGCAGGATGGGAGCCGCGTCCACTGCTTCGAGGCGGTTGGAGCGGATTTGGTGGGCGCACAGCTCGACCGGATCGCGGAGGCCCTGCCGGTCGCGGTGGTCAAGTGTGGCATGCTGGCGCGCGCCACGATCGTCGCGGCGGTTGCGCGCAGGGTCGGCCGCTGGGGTGTGCCGCTGGTCGTCGATCCGGTGCTGGCCGCCAGCGGCGGCGAGCCGCTGGGCGAGCGCCGCTTGGCGCGCGCGCTGGTCGAACACTTGTTCCCGTTGGCGACGGTGGTGACGGCGAACCTCGCCGAGGCCGAGCGCCTGAGCGGGATGCCGGTGCGCGACCCCGCCGAGATGGCGCGGGCGGCGCGCGCGCTGGCCGCCCTCGGCGCTGCCGCCGTGGTGATCAAGGGCGGTCACCTCGACGGCGATCCGATCGACGTGCTGTGGGACGGACGGCGGATCCGGCGTTTTCCGGGAGCGCGGATCCAGGCGCGCGACCTGCATGGGTCTGGCTGCGCGTTCGCCAGCGCGCTGGCTGCGGGGCTGGCGCGGCGGCGCACGCTGACTCGTAGCGTGGCCGAGGCGGGCACGCACGTCCGCATGCTCATCGCCGGCGCGCGCGCGACAGCGGCGGGTGGATGGCTACGGTCGCCGCCTCGGTCGTGTTGAGCACAGTCGCGAAGATGGTACTATCTGCGCGCGGCGAGGTGCGGCGATCGGTACGAGAAAGTCGAAATCTCCTTCCGAACGGGCACGCATCTCGGGTAGCTCTCGCCAACTCAAGCTTCTAGAGGACATCACGGTCCTGGTGGGCCGAACCCAGGACTACCAGGAAGCCCTCGAGGGCGTCGTACGCCTGGTCGCCCAGGCCATGGATTGCGAGGTCTGCTCGCTCTACAGCTACGACGCGCAGACGGACACGCTCAGTCTCGCGGCCACCGCCGGGCTCCCCGCTCGCGCGATCGGCCGGATCAGCATGCCGAGCAGCGAGGGTCTGGTCGGTCTGGTCATCGAGCAACGAGCGCCGGTCAACGTCGACGATGCGCTGGCGCACAAGCGGTTCAAGTTCTTTCCGGAGCTCGGCGAGGAGAAGTACCACGCATTTCTCGGCGTTCCGGTCGGTGAGGGCGACGGCATCCTCGGGGTCCTCGTGCTGCAGGCGCGGCCGCGCCGCCGGTTCGCCGACAACGATGTCAGCCTGGTGCGCGCGGTGGGCGGCCACGTCCGCGCGGTCATGGTCAGCGCGCACCTGGCCGAGCGCCTGCAACGGCAAGAGGAAGAGCGCGAAGTCTACCGGCGCAGTATGGTGCGCGCGATCCGGCGCCTCGAGGCCTACGAGGCTGCGCGCCGGCGCGAGCAGCCCACGGCGACGAGCCCGCGCCGGACACGACTGACCGGCCAGGGCGCCTCCCCGGGCTTCGGCATCGGACGCGCACACTTGGTGTTACCGCCGGCGGACCTCGACCAGATCGAGGTGCGCGGAGGGGACGACCCCGCCGCCGAGCTGCAGCGTTACGCCGATGCGCTCGAACGCAGCGTGCGCGACGTGGAAACCGCGCGTTCGCGCATGCGCGAGCTGGTACCCGAGGTCGGCGGCGCGCTCTACGAAGCTCTGCGGATGGTGATCCAGGACGAATCGTTCTCGGCCAGAGTGCGCGAGGAAATCGCCGAGGGTTTGACCGCCGAGGCAGCGCTCAAGTACGTGGTCTACGAATACGTCGGGCGTTTCGAGAGCCTCAAGGACGCCTACCTGCGCGAACGCGTGGTCGACGTGCGGGATGCCGGCCAGCGGATTCTCGGCCACCTGCTCGGCGTCGACAGCGTCATGCACGAGGTCGGCGAAGACACGGTGCTGGTCGCCGGCGAGCTGACGCTTTCGGACCTGGCCTCGGTCGATCACTCGCGCCTGCGCGGCATCGTGACCGCGTCCGGCGGCGTGACCTCGCATGCGGCGATCCTCGCCAAATCGCTCGAGATTCCGACGGTCGTCGGCGCGGCAGGCGTCTTCGACGCCTGCCAGGACGGAGACGACATGATCGTCGACGGCAACTCGGGAACGGTCTTCATCGCGCCGACCGACGACGTGGTCACCGAGTTTCGGCGGCTGGAGAGCCAGTTCAAGGCGTTTCAGCGCAACCTCGAGGACGTGCGCAAGCTACCCGCCGAGACCCGCGACGGCTATCGCCTCTCCCTGTTCGCCAACGTCGGACTGCTGGGCGAGCTGGTCTTCGCGGACCTGTACGGCGCCGAAGGGGTCGGCTTGTTCCGGACGGAGTTGCCGTTTCTGTCCTACCGCGACTTCCCGAGTGAAGAGGAACAGGTCTCCCTGTACCGCGCGCTGATCCAGCGAATGGGCGATAGGCCGGTGACCATCCGCACGCTCGACATTGGCGCCGACAAGTACCCGTCGTACGTCCGCGGCGAAAAAGAGCAGAACCCGTTCCTGGGCTGGCGATCGATCCGGATCTCGCTCGAGATCGAGACCATTCTCCAGGAGCAGTTGCGCGCGATGCTGCGCGCGGCCGGTCACGCTCCGCTGCGCATCATGTTTCCGATGATCACCAGCCTGGAGGAAGTGCGCCGAGTCCGTGAGATCTACGCCGACTGCGTGGCCGATCTGGTCGCCGCCGGCGTCCAGCCTCCGGCCGGGATCGAGCTCGGGGTCATGATCGAGGTTCCCGCCGCGGTGCTACGCGCGCCGCAGATCATGCGCGAGGTGGATTTCGTCTCGATCGGCACGAACGACTTGATTCAGTACACGCTGGCGGTCGACCGCGACAACCGCAAGGTCGCACCGATGTACGAGCCGCTGCATCCGGCCGTCTTGCAGTCGATCAAGGCGGTTTGCGACGCGGGACGAGCGGCCGGCAGGCGCGTCGCGATGTGCGGTGAGATGGCGGGCAACCCGCTCTACACGCTGTTCTTGCTCGGCGTCGGGCTCGACGAGCTGAGCATGGGGCCGCTCTACATCCCCGTCATCAAGAAGATTGTGCGCGCGGTCCGCATGGCCGACGCCGAACGCATCGCCTACGATCTGCTCCGCTACGACACCGTCGAAGAGATCAAAGGATACATGTTCGCGTGCCTGCGCGAGTTCGATCTCATCGAGCTCGTGGAGGCGTTCACGTAAGGCTGGGAGCCTCTTTTCCGCCCGCGGCGCGCGGTGCGACCCCTTCTGGGTGAGCTTGACAGGTAGAGCCGACTCCCTATAAGGGTCCGCAAATCTCTATCGGCGGAGGGCAGGATGACCAAGTCGCAGCTCGTGGAGCAGTTGGCGGAGAAGGCGGCGCTCACCAAGCAGCAGGCCAATCAGGTGCTGGAATCGTTGGTCGAGCTGGTGGTGGCGCACGTCAAGGCTGGAGACCCGGTCAAGATTCCCGGTCTCGGGACGTTCAAGAAGCGAGAGACCAAAGCCCGTACCGGCCGGAATCCTCAAACAGGCCAGGAAATCCAGATTCCCGCCCGCAAGAAGGCCGCTTTCACGGTGGCCAAGTCGTTCAAGGAGGCGGTCCTCAACTGACGGGCCGCCGCCGGCGCACTGCAGCCACGGCGTCGTCGAGCATGCTGTAGACGACCGGAATCACCACCAAGGTCAGCAGGGTGGAGGTCGTCATTCCCGCGACCACGGCGACCCCCAGGGGGCGGCGCCCTTCGGCGCCAGCCCCGAGCCCAATCGCGATCGGTAGGGTTCCGAAGACCGTGGAGACGGCCGTCATCAGGATCGGGCGCAGTCGAAGGCGCCCGGCCCGGCAGATCGCCTCCCGCATCTCCATCCCGCCGGCGCGGAGCTGGTTGATGCAATCGACGAGCAGGATCGAGTTCTTGGTGACCATCGCCATCAGCATGATGAAGCCGATGAACGCGTAGACGTTGAGGTTCATGCCCAGCAGCTTGAGGCCCGCCAGCGCTCCGAACGTCGCCAGCGGCAACGCCAGCATGATCGTGAAGGGATGGATGAAGCTCTCGAACTGCGCCGCCAGCACCAGGTAGATGGCGACGATGGCGAGCAGAAAGGTGAAGCCCAGGCCGCGCGCGCTCCTGCGATACTCGCGCGACTCTCCGGCCAAGGAGACCGAGAACCCCTCCGGCAGCATGGCCGCGGCAGTCGCCTCGAGCTTCTCGAGCGCGTGCCCGAGATCGAGTCCGGACAGGTTCGCTTCCAGAACCACCGAGCGCTTGCGTTCGAAGTGATTGATCGCGCTCGGTCCCACGGTCTCGCGCACGCGCACGAGGTTGGCCAGCGGCACCACCGTGCCGTCGGAGGTGCGCAGGTAGATCCGGCTGGCGTCGCGCGGCCGCAGCCGGTCGCCCGGCTCGAGCTGCACGATCACGTCGTGGCGTTCGTTGCCACGCGTGTAGCGGGTGACGGCATCGCCGCTGAGCAGCACCTTCAACGTGTCCGCGATGTCGGCAACCGAGATTCCGAGCGAGGCGGCCTTGTCACGGTCGATCGTGACGTCGAGCTGAGGCTTGTTGATCTCGAGGTCGGTGTCGACGTCGGTGAAGCCGTCGATCGCCGCAATGGCGTCGCGCAGCCGCAGGGACTCGCGGGCGAGAGCGTCGAATTCGGGAAACTGGACGACGAAGCCGACCGGTTTGCTGCTGCCGGTCTGTGACAGTGGGTTGAACTGGGAGAAGAACACGTCCGCGCCGGCGACCGCGGTGGCGCGTTGGCGCAGGTCGGTGAGGATCTCCGGAATCCCACGCTTGCGTTCGTTGCGAGAGAACAGCCGCACGAACATCAACCCTTCGTTCACGCGCCCGGGTCCGCCGCGCGGGATCGCCACGATCGAGAAGTAGGAGCGCACCTCCGGAGTCGCATCCAGCAGTTGCTCCACCATGTGCTGGTAGCGGCGCTGGTAGGCCATGGTCGATCCTTCCGGCGTCTCGACGTTGATCATGAAGTAGCTGCGGTCGTCTTGGGGGACGAATTCCTTGCGCGCGGTGGCGAACAGCACGCCGCTGACGACTACCGTTGCCAGAAGAACGAAGACCATTCCGGCGCGATGATCGAGCGCCCAGCGCAAGGTGCGCTCGTAGCGTTGCGAGACTGCCGAGACGCCCGCGTCGAAGCGCCGCGCCAGGCGGCCGAACACGTTGTCGCGGCTGGCCGTGGTGCCGAGGATCAGAAAGCGCGAGCACAGCATCGGCGTCAACGTCAGTGCGACGAACATGGATACCAGAATCGACGCCACCACCGAGATTCCGAACTCGTAGAAGAAGCGGCCGACGGTGCCGCCCAGGAAGGCGATCGGGACGAAAACGATCACCAGCGTCAGCGTGCTCGCGATCACGGCGAACGCGATCTCGGCGGTGGCGGCATGGGTCGCCGCCAGGCGCGGTTCGCCCTCCTCCATGTGCCGGTAGACGTTCTCCAGGACGATGATCGCGTCGTCGACGACCTCACCGACGACCAGGGTGAGCGCCATGAGCACCAGGTTGTTGATCGTGAAGCCGAGGAAGTAGAGGACCCCGAACGTGGCGACGATCGAGACCGGGATGGCGACGCTGGGTATGAACGTCGCGCGCACGCTCTGCAAGAACACGAAGATCACGATCACGACCAGAATCCCCGCCATGTACAGGGACTCCCACACCTCGCGCACCGACTCTTCGATGAACGGCGACTGGTCGAAGGCGACCTGCAACCGGTAACCGTCCGGCAGCTGTCGCTCCAGCTCGGGTAGCAGCGCTTTGACGGCGTTTCCCACGTTGAGGGTGCTGGCGCGCGGTTGCTTGACGATGCCGAGCCCGGTGGTGAGCGAGCCGTTGAAGTTGGCGGTCGTTCGCTCGTTCTCAAAACCCTGCCGCACCTTGGCGACTTCGCCCAGCCGGACCGGAGAGTCCTCGCGATAGGCGACGATCAGTTGGCGGAACTCCCCCGGGGTAGCGAACTCTCCATGGGTCTTGACCACGAATTCCCGCCACGTGCCCTCCACCCGTCCACCGGGGACCTCCACGTTCTGCCGGCGCAGCGCCGTGACGACATCGCTCACGGTCAGCGCGTAGGCGGCGAGCAGATCGCGATCCAGCTCGATTCGGATCGCCAGCTCGTTGGACCCTCCCACGATCACGCGGCTGACTCCGGGAACGGTCTGCAGCCTGGGCGCGAGGAACGTGTCGGCCAGTTCCGTGATCTCGAACGGGCTGCGGGTGCGCGAGTGCAGGGCGATCCACATGATGGGCGAGGAGTTGACGTCGTACTTGGCGACGTGCGGCTCCTCGGCATCCTCGGGAAGGTTCCCCACCACACGCGAGACGCGATCGCGCACGTCCTGCGCGGCGGCATCGATGTCGCGCTCCAAGTTGAAGAACAGGCGGATGTTGCTCACCTGCTCGAGCGAAACCGACTGCAACAGGTCGAGGCCTTCGACCCCGTTCAGCTCCTCCTCGAGCACCTCGGTGATCTCGGTTTCGACGACCTCGGGGCTCGCGCCCGGCAGCACGGTCGAGACGGAAACGATTGGGAACTCGATGTCCGGAAGCTCCCGGACGGGAAGCCGCGTGTAACCGACCACGCCGAACGCGACCCAGGCCAGGGACATGACGGTGGCCAGGACGGGCCGCTCGATGCAGATTCTGGGCAGGAACACCTGGGCTCAGGTTCCTCCGGCGGAGCCGGCGGGGCGGCTTTCCACGCGCGCGCCGTTTTCGAGCCGATGCTGTCCCCCGATGACGACCGTCTCGTCCGTTGCTAGCCCCGACAGGACTTCGACGTTGGGTGAGAGGCGCTCGCCGACGGAGACCTCGCGACGCAGCGCGCGCCCGTCCGCGACGACGAAGATCCAGGTCTTTCCCTCGGAGAACAGGATCGCTTCCTCGGGCACGACGACTTGGCGTTTGCGCGTGCCGACCAAGACCGTCACCTGGACGAACTGACCGTCTCGCAGCGCGCCGTCCGAGTTCACAGCCTCGGCGCGCAACGCGAGCATGCGCGTGCTCGGGTCGACGCGCGGATCGATGAAGCTGAGGCGCCCGGTGATCGGCGCGGCTTCGCTCGAGGATTCGATGCGGACCGTGGTCTCGGTGGTCAGCTCGCGCGCGTGCCGGTCCGGAACCTTGAGTTCCACCTCGATGGGATCGGTCTTGATGAGCACGACGAGCGCGGTGCCTTGCTCCACGTAGTTTCCGACGTCGACCAGCCGTTCACCGACGGTGCCGGAGAACGGCGCATGCAGATGGTAGTCCTCCAGTTCGCGAGCGGCGAGTGTGACCGCCGCTTCCTGCTCGCGCGCGTTGGCCGCCGCCGCCAGGTAGTCGGCCTCGACGCTGTCGAACTCTTCTTGCGACACCAGTTCGTCCGCGATCAGCCGCCGGTTGCGCGCCAACCGCTGTTCGGCGACCCGCAGCCGGGCGCGCGCGCTGTCGAGCGCGGCCTTGGCCAGGGCCAGCCTGGCTTCCGGCTTGCGATCGTCGAGCCGCACCAACAGCTCGCCCTGCTCGACGCGGCTACCCTGCGCGTAGAGGATTTCGGCCACGATGCCGTCGACCTGCGGCCGGATCTCCGCCTTCTCGCTCGCGCGTACGATCCCGACGGCTTGGAGGTTCACGTGCACGTCCTGGGTGCCGGCGATCACGGTCTCGACCGTGTGCGCGCGCTCCGCGGTGGCTCCTGCCGACGGCGATTCGCGTCCACAGGCAAGCGCGGCGCAGCAGAGCAGCGCGACGGCAGCGAAGCAGCGCGACGGCGTCATCGGGATCTCCGGTCTGGTGCCCCTGGCGAGCGAACCGCTGCGGGGGGGGGGTGACGAAATCCAGCCTAGCAGCAGGGAAGGACGCTAGCAGGGCCTTTTGGGCGTGTCACGGTAGCCACCGCGAGCCTGGGGCCTGGTGGCACCCGACCCTGCGTGCCGCATGAGCCAGCCGACCACCGCTTCGACGGCGCGAGGGTGGATCGAATAGACGAATTCGCCATTTTTCGGTCGACCCGCGAGCAGGCCCGGTTCGGCGTCATCGATGATCACCAACTCGGTTTCGAGCTTGCTCTGCGAAGCTCTGGAGCGAGCCTCGGCGACGAACTCGCCGTACTGATAGCGATCGTCCGGGTCCTTGCCGGGATTGATGAGCAGAATGGGGGCCTCGATGCGGACGCTATCGGTCTCTCCGACCACGTTGTCGAGCAGGATCGCCCCGGCCGGGGGGGCGACCGAGACGAAGCGCGGATAGATGCCGGCGATGGTGTCGCAGCCCAGGCTGTGACCCAGCAAATAGATACGTTCGGGATCGATGCGGCCGTGGTCGACCGCACGCGTGTACGCCTCCAACGCGCTCGAGCGCTCGGTCGCGTAGTGGCCGGGGCTGCTCCGTCCCGCACCGGGCTTGTCGTACCGGAAGACCGCGAAGCCTTCCCGCACCAGACGCTGCGTGAGCTGCGAGTAGATTCCCTCGGCGGGGTCCTCGCCCAAGCCGGGGTGCCATCCGTTGCGATCGATCCGTCCGCCCGAAGGGATGAGGACGACCAAGGGCGCTGGGCTGCGAGTCGGGAAGTCCCACTGGCCTGCCACGACGGCATCGACGCTTTTGAAGGTCGTCTCGACCGTGCTCGTGGAGGGGTTTGATTCCGTCGTGGGCGCCGGCGGCGCCGCGTAGGCAGGCGAGCTCAGCGCGACGATCGCAACCACGGCGGCGGTCCGTACCAAGGCTCGCCGTGATTGGTGCGCGCGACGCATGCTCACGGGCTACCTCGTCCCTGCTTGGGCCACCGAAGTTTCCATCGCACCTTGCTCGTCCGCTGCGGGCGCCCCAATCTGCGACCGCCCCCGCAACGAAGTCAAGGCCGGCGGTCGCGCGCTCAGCCAATCTCGAAACGCTCGGTGGGACGATACTGGAGAGCCTCGGCGACGTCGCCGGGGAGGATCCGCTCGCGCCCGGCCAGGCATGCGATGGTCAGGGCCACCCCGGCCAGCTTGGTCGCGCCCCGTGCGGACAGCGCCAGCCGCTCGCAGGCTTTGGCGAGCAGATCTTTGGCCGCGCCCTCGAGGGCCTGGCCTGGCTGTCGGTGCCCTGGCAGTTGCACTCGGCGATTGCGCGCCAGACAAACGCGCGCACGCACCTCGGCCGACGATTCAGAGCCGCCGTACTCCGTCAGCTGCGCGAATTCGAGTCGCGGCACGTGGACGTGCAGGTCGACGCGGTCCAGCAACGGGCCGCTCAGCCGGGCATGGTAGCGGCGCACGGCGGCTTCGCCGCACGAACAGCCACGCGCGGCGCTACCGAGGTAGCCACAGGGGCAAGGGTTCATGGCCGCCACCAGCATGAAACGGGCCGGGAAACACAACCGAGAGCGGGCGCGGCTGATCGTCAAGTGGCCGTCCTCGAGCGGTTCGCGCAACTGGTTGAGCACCGCGGGGGCGAACTCGGGGATCTCGTCGAGAAACAGCACGCCGTTGTGGGCCAGGCTGATCTCGCCCGCGGAGGGCACCGCGCCGCCGCCGACCATTCCCGCTCCCGAGGTCGTGTGATGGGGCGCGCGGAACGGCCGCTCCGTGATCAAGCCGCCAGTGCGGTTGAGGCCGGCGATGCTGTGGATCGACGTCGTTTCGATGGCTTCGGCCAACGTGAGCGGGGGCATCAGCGTGGGCAGACGGCGAGCCAGCATGGTCTTGCCCGAACCCGGCGGCCCGATCATCAGCAGATGGTGGCCGCCGGCTGCGGCTACCTCGATGGCGCGCCGAGCGGCCGGCTGTCCCCGCACCTCGGCGAGATCGACCGCGGCGTGGCTGGTCGACTCGGCGAGTAGCGCCGCGGTATCGATGCGCACGGGGTCGCCGCTGTAGCCCGTGCGTTCGAGCGCGAGCACTTCGGCAAGGGAAACCGCCGCGAACACCGACAAGCCGTCCACCATCGCGGCCTCCGTGGCGTTCGCCGTGGGCACGACGAGCCGGCGGTACTTGGCCCGCGCCGTCGCGATCGCGGCGGGCAGCGCGCCGCTCACCGGGCGCAGCGTGCCGTCCAGCCCGAGCTCCCCGAGAAAAACCGTTTCGGCCAGAGCCTCGCGATTGCAGTAACCGGCGCTCCCGAGGAGCGCCATCGCCACCGCTAGATCGAACGCCGCGCCCCCCTTGCGACGGGAGGCGGGCGAGAGGTTGACGACGATCCGGCGGGCTGCCGGAAAATCGTCCACCGTCGCCCGGATCGCCGAGCGGACGCGCTCGCGGCCTTCTCGAACCGCCGCATCCGGTAGCCCCACGATGGCGATGTGCGGCAGACCATGGGCCATGCGCGCCTCGGTACGCACCAGGTACGTGTCCACGCCCTCGTGCGCGCAGGTGTAGGTCGCCGCGATCACGCAGCGTTTTGCAGCGCTGCCCCCCGTGCCGTCAATGACATAAATGGGGTCAGGTCTAATTTCCCGCTTGGCGGGAAATTAGACCTGACCCCATTTCGTTGTAGGCT
This sequence comes from uncultured Myxococcales bacterium, assembly GCA_964555245.1. Taxonomy (GTDB): domain Bacteria; phylum Desulfobacterota; class Binatia; order UBA1149; family SPBQ01; genus CAZKRI01. Next base: position 148,859 of record CAZKRI010000047.1, on the reverse strand, counting down.
GACCGGGCGCGATGATTCTGATGATCGACAACTACGACTCGTTTACCTACAACCTCGTCCAGTACTTGGGGGAGCTGGGCGTGGAAGTGCGCGTGTTCCGCAACGACAAGCTCTCGCTGGAAGCGCTCGACGCCCTGCGGCCGGCTGGCATCGTCATCTCGCCCGGTCCCTGCGATCCCGACAAGGCGGGTATCTCGTTGGATGTGGTGCGTCGCTTCTCCGGGCAGGTGCCGCTGCTCGGCGTGTGCCTTGGCCACCAGTGCATCGGTCAGGCGTTCGGCGGACGGGTCGTGGGTGCGCGGCGGCTGATGCACGGCAAGACCTCCAGGATCGAGCACGACGGCCGTGGCGTGTTTCGCGGCTTGCCGCAGGGATTCGTCGCGACCAGGTACCATTCGCTGGTGGTCGAACGCGCGACGTTTCCCGCCGACCTCGAGATCAGCGCGTGGACGGACGATGACGAGGTCATGGGGCTCCGCCACCGGCGCCTCGCCGTCGAGGGGGTGCAGTTCCACCCCGAATCGATCCTGACGGTCGAAGGAAAGAAGCTGCTTGCCAACTTTCTGGAGCTGACCGCCGCGGCCTGACCGATCTCCTGCACTCCATGACTCTTCTGTGGTTGTTCGGCGCCACCGGCCGGCGTAGGCCCGCTGCGGTGGTCCGGCCGAAGCATCTGGAGGAGGAGTTGGCGTGGATGGCGCTCGCCGATCTGGGCCGGCGCGGAACCCGAGTCTGGGCTGAGCTGGCGGCGCGACTGGGCAGTGCCCGGGCCGTCTTCGAGGCCGCCCCCGAAAATCTGGTTGCCGCCGCGGGAAGCGCGGCCGCGTGCGCGGTGCTCGAGTACGACCGCTGGCCAGCGCTCGCGCGCTGCCGGCGCGCGGCGCACGATGCCGAGATGGCGATTGCCACGCTCGCCAGCCCCGAGTATCCGCCGAGCTTACGAACGATCCCCGATCCGCCGCTCATCCTTTATTATCGCGGTGGCAATCTGGCCGAACTGCAGCCGGCGGTCGCGGTGGTGGGCTCACGCCGTGCTTCGCGTTACGGCAAGCGCATTGCCACCTTGCTTGCTCGTGAGCTGGCGGCAGCCGGTGCGACGGTCGTCAGCGGCCTGGCGGTTGGCGTGGATACTGCCGCGCACGAAGGAGCGTTGGCTGCAGGGCGGAGCGCAGCGGTGCTTGCCGGCGGCGTCGACCGAATCTATCCGAGCCGCAATGCCTCTCTGGCACGGGCTCTGATCGAGCGGGGCGCGCTGCTTTCGGAGTATCCACCGGGCACGCCGACCCTTGCCTACCACTTCCCGATCCGCAATCGCATCATCACCGGCCTTGCGGCTGTCACCGTCGTGGTGGAAGCGGCCACTCGCAGCGGGTCGCTCGTCAGCGCCCGGCTCGCCATCGAGCAGGGGCGCGAGGTTTTCGCCGTACCCGGCAACATCGACTCGGAGACCTCCGGCGGGACCAACCGCCTGATCCGCGACGGGTGTGCTCCGCTGCTCGATCCGGCCGACGTGCTCGAGCAGCTCGGGTTGCGGCCGGCCGGGGTCCCGACCGAGCCGGGCACGCCGATCCAGGCCGTGGACGGCGGGCCGCGCGATCCGGATATCGCGCGTGTTCTGGCCGCCCTGGACTCGACGCCGGCCCATCCCGACGAGCTGGTCGCCGGATGCCGACTTGACGGCGCACGGATTCTGGAGTTGTTAACTGCGCTCGAGCTCGATGGCCTGGCCGAGCGCTGTCCGGGAGGGCGGTTTGTGCGCCGCACGGCGGCGCGGCCCGCCGGTAGCGATCCATGGTCATTTGGGAAGTAGCGGGCGCGCCGGTCGCCGGGTAACTTGCAACGGGAAAAGCTTCAGCAATGGCAGCAAAAAACCTGGTCGTCGTCGAATCGCCCGCCAAGGCGAAGACCCTCAGTCGCTATCTGGGCCGTGACTTTGAAGTCACGGCATCCGTCGGCCACATCGTCGACCTGCCCAAGAACAAGCTCGGTGTCGACGTCGAGAACGGTTTCGAGCCCGAATACGAGGTCATCCACGGCAAAGGAAAGGTCATCGCGCAGCTCCGCAAGGCGGTGGCCGGCAAGGAGGCGGTCTACCTGGGCCCCGATCCCGACCGGGAAGGGGAGGCGATCGCCTATCACGTCGCGCAGCACGTTCTGCCCAAGAACTTCAAGGGGCGGGTCCATCGCGTGCTGTTCAACGAGATCACGCGCTCGGCGGTGCGCCAAGCGATCGATCATCCGGTCGAGATCGACGTTCGCAAGTTCGAGGCTCAACAAGCGCGCCGGGTCATCGACCGCCTGGTCGGCTATCAGATCAGCCCGCTGCTCTGGGAGAAAGTCCGCCGCGGGCTCTCGGCGGGCCGTGTCCAGTCGGTTGCGGTGCGGTTGATCGCCGAGCGCGAGCAAGAGATTCGCGACTTCAGGAGCGTCGAGTACTGGAACATCACTGCCGAGCTGACGGCCGCCGATAGCAAGTCGTTCCAGGCTCGTCTGATCCAAGTCGGAGAAGCGAAGATCGACACGCGCAACCTGCGCGGAGGCGACGAGTCAGGCTTTTACATCCGCGACGAGCGCCAGGCCCGCGAGCTGGTCGAGCGGCTCTCCGCGTGCCGCGACTGGCGCGTGCAGACGCTCAAAAAGACCCGCAAGCAGCGCAACGGCGCGCCGCCGTTCATCACGTCCACCCTGCAGCAGGAGGCTTCCCGCAAGCACGGCTTCCAGCCGCGTCGCGCGATGAGCATCGCGCAGCGACTCTATGAGGGTGTGGATTTGGGCGACGAGGGAGTGGCCGGTCTGATCACCTACATGCGAACCGACTCGACGCGCACGGCGCCGGAAGCGATCGCGGCGGTGCGCTCGTTCATCCAGACCAACTACGGGGAGCGTTACCTGCCGGAAACCCCCAACGCGTATCGAACGAAAAAGGGCGCGCAGGACGCGCACGAAGCGATCCGTCCGACCTCGATGGAGAACACGCCCGAGCGCGTGCAGCGCTTTCTCAAGCCCGACGAGATGAAGGTGTATACGCTGATCTGGAACCGCTTCGTCTCCAGCCAGATGGCCCCCGCGCAGCTCGATCAGACCTCCGTCGATATCGCCGCCGGCGACTGTATGTTGCGCGCCAGCGGCCAGGTGATGCTGTTCGACGGGTTTCTGCGCGTCTATCAGGAAGGCCGCGACGCGCCCGAGGACGACGAAGACGGTGGCGCGCTCCCGCCGCTGCAGGAAGGGCAGCCGGTTGCTCTGGGTAAGCTGGAGCCGAGCCAGCATTTCACCCAGCCTCCCGCGCGCTACACGCAGGCCTCGCTGATCCGCGCGCTGGAGGAGAAGGGCATCGGCCGGCCCTCCACGTACGCCGCGATCATGTCCACGATCATCGACCGAGAGTACGTCCATCAGGATAGCCAGAAGCGGCTGGTTCCGACCGAGCTGGGCGTGCTCGTGACCGAACTGCTCGTCGCTTCCTTCCCCGACGTGCTCAATCAGGAGTTCACTGCCGAGCTCGAGAACCACCTCGACGCCGTGGAGGCGGGTGAGGAGAACTGGCTGACGATCACGCGGCGCTTCTACGAACCGTTCCGCGCCGATCTCGAGCGCGCGTCCGTGTCGATGCGCGACGTCAAGCGCGAGGTGCGCGAAACCGACATCGCTTGCGAGAACTGCGGAAAGAAGCTCGTGATCAAGTGGGGCCGCAATGGCGAGTTTCTCGCCTGCCCCGCCTATCCCGAGTGCAAGTTCACCTGCAACTTCACGCGCGACGACGCCGGCAAGATCGTCACTGAGACGCCGGCGGAAACCGGCGAAACCTGCGAGAAATGCGCCAGCCCGATGGTCTACAAGTTCGGAAAGTTCGGAAAGTTCCTCGGCTGCTCGACCTACCCGCAGTGCAAGAACGTCAAGTCGCTCAATCGCCCCATCCCGCTCGGGCTCGCTTGCCCGGCGCCCCCGCTCGGTTGTGGAGAAGGGGAGTTGGTGCAGAAGGTTTCCAGGCGCGGGAAGGTGTTCTACAGCTGCAACCGCTACCCCAAGTGCACGTTCGCGAGCTGGGACAAGCCGGTGGTGTTCCCGTGTCCGCAGTGCGAGGCTCCGTTCGTGCTGGAGAAGACCACCAAGCGTGCGGGCACGGTCCGCCGCTGCGCGCGTGCGGGCTGCGACTACAGCGAGAACATGGGCGAGGGATACGCGCTAGAAGCGTGAAGAATCCGGTCGCGATCGTCGGCGGAGGACTGGCCGGCAGCGAGGCCGCTTATCAACTGGCCAAGCGCGGTGTCCCGGCCGTGCTCTACGAGATGCGCCCGCAACGCGGCACCGAGGCGCACGTCAGCTCCGAGCTGGCCGAGCTGGTCTGTTCTAACTCCTTTCGCGACGACTCGCTGGGCACGGCGGTCGGCGTTCTCAAGGCAGAGCTGCGCGGGTCGGATTCGCTCATCATGCGCATGGCGGACCGGACGCGCGTGCCGGCCGGTTCGGCCCTCGCGGTGGACCGCGTTCGCTTCAGCGAACTGGTCACTGCGGAGATCGAACGGCTCCCCGGCATCCAGATCGTTCGCGAGGAGGTTCAGGCCATCCCCGAACGCGGGATCGTGATCGTCGCCAGCGGTCCGCTCACTTCGACGGCCTTGAGCGACGCTCTGACCCGCTTCCTCGGTTCGCGTCATCTCTATTTCTACGACGCGATCTCTCCGATCGTCACGGCGGACTCGATCGATGACTCAGTCGCCTATCGCGCTTCCCGCTACGGCAAGGGAGACGGCGACGACTACCTCAACTGCCCCATGGATCAGGCGACCTACGAACGCTTCGTGGATGAGGTGCTCGCGGCCGAGAACATGCCGCTCAAGAGCTTCGAGCGTTGCGTGTATTTCGAGGGTTGTATGCCGATCGAGGAGCTTGCGCGGCGCGGACGCGAGACGTTGCGGTTCGGACCGATGAAGCCGGTCGGGCTCGAGGATCCGCGCAGCGGCGCCAGGCCGCATGCGGTCGTGCAGTTGCGCCAGGACGACCGCGAAGGGCGGCTCTACAGCATGGTCGGCTTCCAGACCAAGATGAAGTACCCCGAACAGCGCCGTGTCTTCCGCATGATTCCGGGGCTCGAAAACGTCGACTTCGTGCGCCTGGGGAGCCTGCATCGCAACACGTTCATCAACGCGCCGCGCACCCTGGAACGCGACCTGACGGTGATCGGGCACCCGCGGGTGTTCCTGGCCGGACAGCTCGTGGGCGTCGAAGGCTACGTCGAGTCGACTGCTACCGGCTGGCTGAGCGGGGTCAACGCCGCGCGGGCGTGGGCGGGCTCGACCACGGTTTCTCCGCCCGCAACCAGCGCGCTCGGCTCGTTGTTGAGCTACATCACCGACCGTGCCCGCAGCGACTTCCAGCCCATGAACGCCAACTTCGGTCTGTTCCCTCCGCTCGAGCGTCGCGTTTCCCGCAAGCAGCGCAGGCAGTTTCTGGCCGAGCGTTCGCTGGCGGCCTTCGAGGAGTGGCTGGCCGAGGTCGGGATCGCGCCTAACCGCGCGCCGGCCGGTCCGCCGAGCGCCGGCGCCCTGGCTGTTGACAGCCGGGCGGCCGAGCCGGAATACTGAGCAGACGCGTCGTTCCAGCCTCGCGCATCGCGCCGTGAGGACGGGAGCCGGGGTATCGGGCCTCGACACGCGGCGCGTCCGGGACCCAACGCCCGGTTCAGACGAGAGCGAGGTTGGGAGGGAGGTTGAGGATGACGAAGCAGGATCTGATTGACGCGGTGGCCAAGACCACCGGGATGTCCAAGCGCGGCGCGGCCGGCGCCGTCGAAGCCACCATCAGCGGGATTACCGAAGGGATTCGCCAGGATCAACGTCTGGCTCTTTCCGGATTCGGCACGTTCACGGTTCGCAATCGTCGCGCGCGGACCGGGCGCAATCCGCGCACCGGAGTAGAGATGACGATCGACGCGAGCAAGACGGTCGGCTTCAAACCAGCCCCAGGCCTCAAGGCTCAGCTCTAGCCCGGTTTTCCAAAGCCGTCCGGGGCACGCGTCGCTCGAGCAGCGGCCGTGCACCGTGACGGCTTTTTCTGTATGAGCGGGTCGGTTGGGCTGCGTGAAGCGGCCGGAACATGGCCGCGTTTCGCTCCACGGTAGATCCCGATCGGCTTCCCAAGCTGGCTACGTCCGAAGATCGCGCGGCGCTCGTCGCCGCCGTGGATCGCGCTCCCGATCCCGAGCTAGCGGCGGCGGGTTACCTGCGCTTGCAGGAAGCCGCCGGCAGCACGAGCCTCGAGGCGTGGCCGCGCGACGAGCTGGAGGCTCTGGCCGTGGTGCTGGGTTCGAGCGGTGCGCTCACGCGCTATCTGGTCGGCTGCGGCAGCGGCTGGCCGCAAGCGGCTCAGCAGTATCGAGGTCCGCCGCCCAGCGCGGCGGATCTCGCCTCCGCCGCCGGTGTCCATGCCGGCGACGACCTGACGTCGGTGGCCGCGCGCCTGCGCGCGCTGGCCAGAGCCGAGATGTACCGGATCGGCGCCCGCGACCTGCTCGGACTCGCCTCGCTCGAAGAAACCCTTGCCGCCCTGACACGGCTGGCGGAAGTCACGATTTCGCTCGCGACCGACTGCGCGAGAACCGTGCTGGCGCGTCAAGCCGGTGAGGTCGTCGGACTCGACGACAAGCCGCTCGGGTTCGTGGTGGTCGGCCTCGGCAAGCTCGGCGGCGGCGAGCTCAACTACAGCTCCGACGTCGACCTGATGTACCTTTACGCCGATGACCCGGTCAAGCCCGATTGTCCGTCACCGCGCGAGCGCTTCGCTCGGCTGGCGGGCGAAGTCACCAACCTGGTCGGCGCCACCACGGTGGACGGGTGCATCTTCCGCGTCGATTTGCGATTACGACCGGAAGGCGCGGCAGGCCCGCTCGTCAACTCGATCCGCAACGCATTGACCTACTACGAAGGATGGGGGGACATCTGGGAGCGAGGAGCCCTCGCCAAGGCGCGCCCCGTGGGCGGTCAGCACGAGGTCGCGCACGAGTTCATCGCGCAGATCCGGCCATTCGTCTACCGCCGCCATCTCGACTACCTGACGGTCGAAGACTTTCGCCGGATGAAGGATCGAATCGACGCCGAACAGATCGTTCGCGCGCGCGGCAAGCGCGACGTCAAGCTGGGCGCGGGGGGTATCCGCGAGCTGGAGTTCGTGGTGCAGGTCCTACAGCTGATCCACGCCGGCCACGAGCCGGCGCTGCAGGTCGAAGGCACGATGGCGGCGCTGCGCGTGCTCGAAGCGTGTTCGTTGATCGAAACGGAACAGGCGACTCAACTGCGCCAAGCCTACGCCTTCTTGCGCAACGTCGAGCATGCCGTGCAGATCGTCGAGCAGCGTCAGACCCAGCGCCTGCCCGACGACCCCAGGGGACTATGGACGCTGGCGCGCAGGCTGGGCTATGGGCTCGGCCGTCGTGGCCAGCCGCTCGGCGGCGATGCGCTGTCGGCGTTCGAGGCCGATTGGCTTCGCCATACGGGAGTGGTCAGGGAGGCGTTCGTTCGGTTTCTCGAACTGCGAGCCGACGAACGGCGCGCGCAGACGCACGGACGCGAGGCGTCCGCCGACCCGCGCGCGGTGGCGCTGCTGGCGATGCTGCAAGCCGGCGAGCAGGACGAGGCGAAGCGGCTGCTCGGGGAGATGGGCTTCGGTGACACCGAGCGCGCGGCGCGGACGCTGGCCCGATTGTACCACGGGCGAGTCAGCGGGCCGGCTAGCCCGCAGCGGCGGCGGGCGATGGAAGCCATGGCCCCCAAGCTGCTGGAAGCGGTCACGAGGTCGGCCGATCCGGCCACCGCCCTGGACCAGCTCGTCGAGTTTCTGATCCACACCGGCGCTCATACGAGCTACCTGGCCCTTCTCGGCGGCTCCCCTGCCACCATGGGGATCCTGATCACCCTGTTCGCGACCAGCCCCTACCTCGCCTCATCGTTGGCCGGCCATCCCGAGTTGCTCGACATGCTGGTCCGTTCCGATGCCGATCCGTCGGGCCGAGACGTCGCGACGCTCCGTGAAGCTCTCGACGAAGACCTCACCGGTCCGTTCGACGAGGAGGGGGTCATGGCTGCGTTGCGCAGGTTCCGCACGAGCGAGGTGATTCGGGCGGGCATCGATGACCTATCGGGCCTGCTCAACGCCGAGGAGGTTCAGCACCTGCTGAGCGATCTCGGCGAAGCGTGTCTGTGCGCGGCCGCCGACCAGGCCAAGCGGCTGGTTGCCGAACGCACCGGGGAGCCGGTCGACGGGGTCAGTCTCGTCATCGTGGCCATGGGCAAGATGGGCGGACGGGAGATGACCTACGGCTCGGATCTCGACCTCATGTTCGTCTACCGCGGCGGTCGGCCGGGCTTCGACGAGCGCGCGCACGGTTTCGCCACGCGCTGGGTTCAGAAGACGATGAGCCTGCTGCAGTCCTCCACCCGCGACGGGGTGGCCTACAGGATCGACGCCCGGTTGCGGCCCTCCGGCAAATCCGGGCCGCTCGTGGTCTCCCTGGATCGTTTCGTGGAGTACCACCGTAAGGAGGCCGCGCTCTGGGAGCGGCAGGCACACATCCGAGCCCGAGTCGTCTACGGCGAGCCTGGCCTGCGTGAGACGGTCGAGCAGTCCGTCGAACAGTTCGTCTACGGCACCGGGCTCACCCCTGCCGGCGCGGCCGAGATCGACGGGCTGCGCCGGCGCGTGGAAGAGGAGCTGGCGCGGGAAGCGCGGGGCCGGACGAACATCAAGACGGGGCGCGGCGGGATCGTCGACATCGAGTTCCTCGTCCAGATGATCCAGCTGCGCGAAGGGCATGCGCGCCGCGAGCTGCGCTGTCGTGGGACTCTGGACTCGATCCGCCGGTTGCGCCGGACGGGCATTCTCCCGGTGGAGGTAGCCGACCGGGTGGAGAAGCACTATCTATTTCTGCGGCGCGTGGAAGCGCGGATGCGGCTCGAGCGCGATCGTCCGGTCGAGGAGCTGGGCACGGATGCCGCCGCGCTCGTGCCGCTGGCGCGGCGCTTGGGATTCACGAGTCCGGATCCGGGCCTCGCCCTGCTCGAGCAGTACGAACGCACGCGCGCGGACGTGCGCGCAATCTACGAGCGGCAGTTCTCCGGCGGCTTTGACGTTTGACGGACCGCCGTATACGAGTCGCGGTCCGGGCCGGAGATGCACCGCGCCGATTTCATCTGGATGGACGGCGAGTTGGTCGCCTGGGACGAAGCCCGTGTCCACGTCCTCACGCATACGTTGCACTACGGTCTCGGCGTCTTCGAGGGCATCCGCTGTTACCGTTGCGATGATGGCCGCTCGGCCGTTTTCCGTCTGCAGGAACACTTGATCCGGCTCGACCAGTCGGCGCACATCCTGGCCCTCAAGTCTCCCTACGGCGTCGAGCAGACGGTGCCCGCGTGCCTCGAAACGATTCGCGCGAACCGGCTCTCCGAGTGCTACATCCGGCCGCTGCTGTTCGTGGGAGCCGGCCAGATGGGGCTCGCCGCCACCGGCAACCCGGTGCATCTGGCCATCGCGGTGTGGCCCTGGGGCTCTTACCTGGGTGAAGAAGGGCTGGCCAAGGGCATCCGGGTGCGTACCTCGTCGTTCCAGCGCTATCCGGTCAACGCTCTGATGACCAAGGCCAAGGCGGTCGGTCACTACGTCAACTCCATCCTTGCGAGCATGGAAGCGCGTGGTTCGGGCTACGACGAGGCGCTGATGCTCGACGTGGACGGCTACGCCGCCGAGGGCTGCGGTGAGAACGTGTTCATCGTCAGGCGGGGAAGGGTCAAGACCCCGCCGATCGCCACTGTGCTCGAGGGTGTCACTCGCAACACGGCGATCGAGCTGCTCGCCGCGCAAGGCGTCGAGGTGGTCGAGGAACGCTTCACGCGCGACGAGGTCTACATCGCCGATGAGGCCTTCTTCACGGGCACTGCGGCCGAGATCACCCCCATCCGCTCGCTCGACGATCGCTCGATCGGGAGCGGAGCGCCGGGACCCGTGACGCGCAAGCTTCAACAGGACTACTTCGCGGCCATCAAGGGCCAACGTCCCCAGTACCAAAGCTGGCTGACCTACCTGTGAGGCCGGCGATCGACGTGCTCCCGTTGCGGCGCTGATGCAGCGGTCTTACGGTCACGGTTTCCCGTCGCCCGGGACGCTCCACATCGGCCCGTCCGGCCCGCTGCCGCCGATGGTACGCGCGCTGATCGTCGCGAACACGGCGGTCTATCTTCTGCAGTTGCTCGGCCCCGACGAGCTGTTGATCGAGCTGTTCGGTCTGATCCCGGCTCGGGTCAATCGTCTCCAGCTGTGGCGCTTGTTCACGTATCAGTTTCTGCACGGCGGAGCCTGGCACCTGATCATCAACATGCTGATGCTGTGGATGTTCGGGTCCGAGCTCGAGCAGCGCTGGGGACCGCGTTTCTTCCTCAAGTACTACTTCCTGTGCGCCGTCGGCGGCGGCGTGACCTATGCGCTGTTTCGCTTCGCTACGCCGATGGCGAGCGTGGGGGCCTCGGGCGCGATCTACGGGATCCTGATGGCCTATGGATTGTCGTTCCCTAACCGTGTGGTGCTGCTCGGCTTCCTGTTCCCGGTCAGGGTGCGGCACGTGGTCTTTTTTCTGATCCTCGTCGAGCTGGTGCAGGCGATCGAAGCCACCGGGGCCGGCATTGCCTACGCCGCTCATCTGGGGGGTATGGGATTCGGGTACGCGTACCTGCGCTGGTGGGGTGGGAGCGGCGTCGGTTTGGGGGCGTTGCCGCGTTGGCAAGATCTACGCCGGGCCTACTACCGCTGGCGGTTTCGTCGCATGCAAAGAAAGCGTTTGGGCGGCGGCGGAACCACCTACCACTGAGATGAGATGCCGTACTGTGCGGGGGACGGGGGGTCAGCCTTTGGGGAACAACCAGCCCAGAAGCAAGAAGCCAATGACGAGGCAGACAGATTCGACCATCTTAGGGATCCCCCTATGCCTTATCGGGTAGCGGTCCAGAACACGGCAGCGCGGACCGTCATCGCAGAAATGACGGGTATCCGTCAATCCCCCACCCGGGTAAATCGAACGAGACTCAGATTTTTTAGTGGTTTATCAAGAACTGAAGCCGACCTTGAAGCGGCGCGGTATTCGCAGGCGCCACAAGGGCGAGTTGCCGGCTTCTGCCCGCCCGGCTAAATGGGCTGCGCATAACCGTGACCGAGCGCACCTTGACCAGGACGAGTGTCACCGGCGAGCCCTTGTTCACCCGCGTCTGGGCGGCCGCGACTCTGCCTAGAGCCGGCTTGCTGCTGGTCCACGGGATTGGTGAGCACAGCGGCCGCTACGACCACGTCGCGCGCTATCTCGCATCCCGTGGTATCGAGGTCCACGCCTACGACCACCTCGGGCACGGGCGCTCGGGGGGGCGGCGAGGTTGGGTCGCCCGCTTCGAGGATTTTCTGGACGACTTGGCGATGATGCACGCCGAGGTCGCGCAACGTCTGCCTGACAAACCCCTGTTCGTGCTGGGTCACTCGATGGGGGGGCTGATCGTGACGGCGTACCTGGTGGCCCGCGCGGCCAAGCCGGACTTCGTCGTTCTGTCCGGGCCGGCCATCGTCCCCACCCTCGACGCGGGGGACCGCCGCATCGATCCGACGCGGCTGAGCCGCGATCCGGCGGTTTGGGAGGCCTACCTCTCCGACCCGCTGATCTTGAGGGAGCGTGTGACCGACGAGCTGTACGTGCGCCTGGCCGAGGGCTTGGCGCTGCTGCCCGGCAACGCGGGCTCGATCCAGATGCCGATTCTGTTGTTGCACGGCCTGGACGACCCGCTCTGCAGTGCGGAGGGCGCGCGGCAGTATCTGTCGGCGTCGGGCTCCCCGGACTTCTCGGTCCACCTGTACCCGGGCGGCCGTCACGAGATGTTCAACGAGATCAATCGCGACGAGGTGCTCGGCGATCTGTGGACGTGGATGTCCGCGCGGATCTCCATCTGACGTTCCGAATACGCGCGAAATGGAAGAGCAGGTCTTGTTCCTCATCGGCCCGCCGCGTTCCGGCTCCACCCTGCTGGCGAGGATGATCGGCGCGCATTCGCGGATCCTGACGCGGGGCGAGCCACACATGCTCACGCCGCTGGCGCATCTGGGTTACTACGCCAAGGTCGACAAGGCGCCCTACGACGCGATTCTGTCGGCCGAGTCGATCCGGGAATTCGTCGCCGAGTTGCCGGCGGGAGAGCAGGACTACGTTGCCGCGTGTCGGGCGTACGCCGACACGCTCTACCTGCGTTATCTCGGCAAGCATCCGGGCAAGGCCTTGTTCCTCGACAAGACGCCGGCGTACGCGATGGTGCTCGATTTCCTGACCAGGATCTACCCACGCGCGAAGTACGTGGTGCTGACGCGCCACCCGCTGGCGATCTTCAGCTCGTACGCGGAATCGTTCTTCGACAGCGACTACCAGGCGGCCCACGAGTTCAACCCAATCCTCGAACGGTATGTGCCGGCGATCGCGAAGTTCTTGCGCGAGCGCCCCGCGCCGCTCTACCACGTGGTCTACGAAAAGCTGGTTGCCGATCCGGAGCCGATGCTGCGCGAGATCTTCGGATTCATCGGCGTTACCCACGAGCCCAGTGCCGTGAACTACGGCGACCACGCATACAGCGCCAAGGGACTGGGCGACCCGATCGGCGTCGGCCAACACGTGCGGCCCACGACCGGCTCGATCGACAAGTGGGCGATGGAGATCGCGGCGGTGCCCGCTCGCCTGGATCTCTGCCGCCGGATCATCGCCACACTCGACCCGGCCGATCTGGAGGTCTGGGGCTATCGCTCCGAGACATTCTGGGAACCGCTCGAGCGCGCGGGTGCTACCGGTGCACGGCCCGCATCCAAGCGACTCGATCGCTACCGGCTGGAGCGCCGCGCGATCGTCCGGTTGCGGAGCTACGCGCGCGACCACCGTTGGCTGCGCAAGCTGCTCGAGCGCATCCGCCTGGCCGCCGACGTCCTGCTGCGCGAGTGACCGTGGGGCTCACAGCGATCGGGCGAGACGGCGCCTTCTGCGTTGCTTCGCGCCGCTCGCGCGCGTAGGTTGCCCGCATGGAAGCGGAGCTGTTTTCGGATCACGATCTGTTCTCCACCGCGGAGCACCGGATCTTCCGGCAGACCATTCGCCGCTTCATCCAAGAGCAGGTGACGCCCAGAGCCCGCGAGTTCGACCAGATGGGGCGCATCGACAAGTCGCTGTACCCGCGCATGGGCGCACTCGGCATGCTCGGTATCCGCTATGACCCCGCCTTCGGCGGCGGCGGCTTGGACTGGACGTTTTCCGCGATCCTGGCCGAGGAGCTGGCCGGTTGCGACAACGCGGGCGTGGCGATGGGGATCATGGACCACACCGACATGGCCACCCCTGCGCTCGCGGCCTTCGGTTCGGATGAGCTCAAGCGGCGGTTTCTGGCCCCCGCGATCACCGGCGAGATGGTCGGCGCGATCGCGGTGACCGAGCCACACGCGGGCTCGGACGTCGCCGCGATCAAGACGCGCGCGGTGCGCGACGGCGACCAGTGGGTGATCAACGGCAGCAAGATGTACATCACGAACATCTCGCACGCCGACTTCATGTGTCTGCTGGCGGTCACGGATCCGGAAGCAGGCTACGGCGGGTTCGCGCAGATCATCGTGCCGACGGACACGGCGGGGGTCTCCTACACGTTGCTCGACAAGATCGGGAACCGGGGCTCGGACACGGGTGCGGTCTACCTCGAGGACGTGCGCGTGCCCGTCGCGAACACGATCGGCGACGTCGGGCGCGGCTTCCAGCAGCAGATGCAGCAGTTCCAGGATGAACGCCTGATCGCATTGCTCAGCTCGAACGCGACCTCGATCGGTCTGTGGCGCAAAACCCGCGCCTACTGCCAGGAACGCATCGTCTTCGGGAAACCGGTCTCGAAGTTCCAAGTCAACCAGTTTCGTTTCGTCGACATGCTCATGCGGATCATGGCCGCGCGCGAGCTCGGTTACGCCTGTGTCCGCAAGCGCGTCCGCGGCGAGGATGCGACCATGGAAATCTCGATGGCGAAGATCTTCTGCATCGAGGTTTGCCAGCAAGTGGCCAACCTCTGCCTGCAACTGCACGGCGGCGCCGGCTACCTGACGGACAATCCCGCCGGCCGCGCCTTCGTCGATACTCGCCTGGCCTCGATCGGCGGTGGCGCCGACGAGGTGATGATGCAGATCGTTGCCAAGATGCTGCAGCTGTAGCTGCAGCGAACGCCATGCGCGGCCGGTTTCCTGCCGCGAGTTCTTGTCATCCCTCATGTATTTTGCGGTGACGCGACACCGCGGCGCAGTGGTATTCTGACCGGGATACTGCCCGACGACCTGCGTGTGCGCGGGTGGTCACACGGGCGGCTGGAGATGGGGATGATGCGGAGGGGGGGGGGCCGTGAGCGTGGCAGCTTCCTGCCCGACGGTTTCTTCCACGACCATGTCCTGGCATCGGTCCCTCCACCGGCCCGCTCGCTGACCCAACCCGCGGCCGCGCTGCGGCGCGCACACAGGTCGCGGAGAACGCGACAGGAAATACGGGGGCGGGAGATGAGACCATGAACGGAAGGATCAAACGTACGGTGCACGTCGTGCTGACCGTCGCCTTCATTTTTTCCACGTTGTCGGCCGGCGCCGCGCGTGCCGCCGACATGGCGGCGCTGCCCGGCCTGGATGAGGGTGGGCTGGCAGACCTGAGCCTCGAGGAACTGATGAACGTCGAGGTCTACTCGGTCGGTAAGAAAGAACAGAGGCTGGCCGATTCCGCCGCAGCCGTTGCCGTGATCACGAACGAGGACATCAAACGCTCGGGCGCGACCAACATACCGGAGGCGCTGCGGCTGGTGCCGGGCGTCGAAGTGGCGCACATCGACTCGAACAAATGGGCGATCAGCATTCGCGGTTTCAACGACCGGTTCGCCAACAAGCTGCTCGTCCTCGTCGACGGCCGTAGCGTCTACACTCCGCTCTTCGCCGGCGTGTACTGGGACGTGCAGGACCTGATGCTCGAGGACGTCGATCGCATCGAGGTGATCCGGGGACCCGGTGGCACGCTCTGGGGCGCCAATGCCGTCAACGGTGTGATCAACATCATCACCAAGACCTCGAGCGAGACACAGGGGCTGCTGGCGACGAGCGCCGTCGGCAGCGAGCTCGACACGTCGAACGCGCTTCGCTACGGCGGCACACTCGGGAACCACGGGAACTACCGGATCTACGGCAAGTGGTTCCAGCGTGACAATTTCGAGACCGTGAACGACACCAACGGCGGTGACGGCTGGCGGCAAGGCCGCAGCGGGCTGCGCGCCGACTGGGCCACCAGCGATGCCGACTCGTTCACAGCCACCGCGGACATTTACGAGGGCACGTCCGATTCGCGCATCACGACGCCGCTGTTGACGCCGCCCTACCTGTCGGCGCCCTTCCTCGAGCGAACCGACGTCGCGGGCGGCCACGCGCTGACACGCTGGACGCATCGCTTCTCGGACACATCGGACACCAAACTGCAGGCCTACTACGATCGTACGACGCGCAACGGTGGCGAGTTTCGCGAGGATCGCGACACCGTCGACCTGGAATTCCAGCACCGCATCGGTTTCCGCGGCCGCCACGACCTGGTCTGGGGCGCGGGCTATCGGATCACGGGTGACGACATGCGCAACGACTTCCGCTTTGCCTGGACGCCGAGCAGCCGTGACACGCAGTTGTTCAGCGGCTTCGTGCAGGACGAGATCGCACTGGTGGAGGACAAACTGCACCTGACCATCGGCACCAAGCTGGAGCACAACGACTACACGGGCTGGGAGGTCCAACCCAACTTCCGCGCCCTGTGGAAGATTCACGAAAACCACCGCCTGTGGGGCGCGGTGTCGCGGGCGGTGCGGACGCCTTCGCGCTCGGAAGACGACATTCGCCTCAATACCGCCGTGATGCCGGTGCCGGTGGCGCCCGGCCTCGCCATCCCCAACGTGATCTCGCTGTTCGGCAGCCGCAGCTTCAACTCCGAGGATCTGCTGGCCTACGAGCTGGGCTACCGCGCCAGGCTGCACTCCACGCTCTCGCTCGACGTCGCCACCTACTACAACGACTACGACCACCTGCGCACGATCAACCTGCGCGATCCGCTCAACCCCGCGGTTTGCGAGGAGGGGACGCTCGCGACTTTGTGCAACGGCGGGAACCTGGTCACCGCCTTCGACGCGAGCAACTTCATGAATGGTCGTGCGTACGGTGTGGAGGTCGCGGCCGACTGGTCACCGACCGACTTCGCCCTCATACGCGCTGGATACACCTACATGGATCTCGACCTCTCGCTCAACGCTGGCGCGGTGGGCGATTCGCTATCGCTGACCACCGCCGGGCAGAGCCCCCACAACCAGGTGTTCGCCCACGGCTTCCTGGACCTGCCGCACAACGTGGACCTCGACGTGGTGGTCCGCTGGGTAGACCGGCTGCAGAGCATCGATGTGGATGCCTATGCGACGGTGGACGCACGGCTAGCGTGGGAGCCGATCGCCGGGCTGGAGCTGGCGCTGGTCGGCCAGAACCTGACCGACGCCTCCCATCTCGAGTTCTCGTCGTCCTCGCTCGTCTCGAGCGAGGCCACAAAGGTCGAACGGGGCGTGTACGGCGTGGTGAGCTGGCGGCGCTAGCCGCCGTCAGGTTTCAATCGAGAGGCGGAGCAGGAGACCCACGAGGACCACCGCATGAGGCGCCCACTGCTGCAGATCGCCGCTCTGAGCACCTGCCTGGCCAGCTTTACCTGGCTGGCGGCAGCCGCGGAGACCCACCTCGAATACGAGGTGAAGGCAGCATTCTTGTACAACTTCGCCAAATTTGTTGAGTGGCCGCCCGAGGCATACTCCGGGGCAGAGGAGCCCATCGTCCTGTGCGTAGCGGGAAACGACCCCTTCGGCGCGAGCCTCGACCGCACGGTGAACGGCCGTAGCGCCCACGGCCGGACGATCGTGGTTCGCCGTGAGGTCGACGCCGGCCAGATCGCCAGTTGCCATCTTCTGTTCGTACCGGAGGTCGAGACCTCACAGGTGGCACGTATTGTGCAATCGGTGAGCGGAGCGTCGGTGCTCACGGTCGGCGAATCGCCCGGGTTTCTGGATGCCGGCGGGATGATCGGCTTGGTGATCGATGAGGGGAAGGTGCGTTTCGAGATCAACGCCGGCGTGGCTGAGCGCGGGGGACTGCGGCTCAGCTCGCAGATTCTGAAGCTGGCGCGCTCGGTTCGACGCTAGACCTGGCCGGACGATGGGATACTTCCGCGACCTCTCGATCAAGCGCAAGTTCTTCGTCATCGTCCTGTTCACCAGCGGCGTCTCGCTGCTTTTCGCTTCGACCGCGGTCGTCCTCTACGACCGAGCCTCCTTCAAAAAATCGATGGTCGAGGAGCTCGGCGTGCATGCGGACATCGTCGCGCACAACAGCGCGGCCGCCCTCACGTTCGATGACGCCCGGTCGGCGGAGGAAACGCTGGCGGCTCTGGCTACCGCCGGCAACGTGATGAGCGCGTACATTCTGCGCCCCGACGGCCAGATCTTCGGGCGCTACGTTCGCGACGAGCGCACGCCGATCGCTCAGCGTCCGATGATCGACACGTACGGTCACGAGTTCCTGCACGATCGCCTCGTTCTGATGCGGCCCATCGTGGTGGACGGCGACGCGGCCGGCGCCGTGTACATCGAGGGCGATCTCAAGGAGCTGCGCCTGCGATTCCGCCGCTATGCGGCGATGGTGGTCGGCGTAGCCGCAGCGGCGATGGGCATAGTGCTGGTGCTTTCTTCGTGGTTCCAGCGTCTGTTCGCCGGGCCGATCCTGCGCCTGGCGGAGACCGCGAAGATGATCTCGCGGCGGCGAAACTACGCGGTGCGCGCCGAGAAGACCACGAACGACGAGATCGGCTCGCTGATCGACGGTTTCAACGAGATGCTCGGCCAGATCCAGGCCCGCGACGCGAAGCTCGAGAAGCACCGCGACGAACTGGAACGGGAGGTGACGCTTCGCACCGGCGAGCTGCGCGACGTCAACGTCCGTCTGAAAGAGAGCGAAGCGCGCATCCGGGCGATCGTCGAGGGCACCTCCGCGACCACCGGCGCCGAGTTCTTCGACGCCCTCTCGATCACCCTGGCCAGAGCGTTGAACACGCGCTGGGTCATGGTCGGCATGCTGTTGCCGGGCGAACGGGTGGAGGCGAAGGCGCTGTGGGACGGGGCCGGCATTCAGCGCGGCATCGTCTACGAGCTCGCCGGCACTCCGTGCGAGCGGGCCGTCTGGGATTCGTTCGCGGTCTACGAGGACCGAGTGGCCGAGCTGTTTCCGACGGACACGATCCTGAGGGATTGGGGCGTGCGCAGCTACGTGGGCGTGGTGCTACGCAACAGCGTGGGATCGATCATCGGGGTTTTGAACGCCTTCCACGATCGACCCATGCCCGAGCTGGCGCGCCACGGATCGCTCCTGCGCGTCTTCGCCTCGCGGGCGGCCGCCGAGCTCGAGCGGATGCTGGTCGAGGAACAGCTGCACAAGTCGGAGTCACGCACGCGAGCGATCCTCGACAGCGCCGCCGACGGCATCATCACGATCGGCAGCGGTGGAGCGGTGGAGACGTTCAACGCGGCGGCCGAGCAGATCTTCCGCTTCTCGGCGGGCGAGGCGGTGGGACGGCCGATCGGCGATCTGATGCGCATCCCCGGCGACAACGACGAGAACGCGGCCTTTCGGACCCAAGCCGAAGCGTTGCTGTCGCGCTTCATCGGCAAGCGCGGTGAGCTGGAGGGGTTGCGCAACGATGGCTCTCGCTTCCCGATGAACATCGTGGTCAGCCGTCTCGCGGTCGCTGGCCAGACGTCGTATACCGCGATCGTTCGAGACATCACACGTGAGCGCGAGGTCGAGCAGATGAAATCGGACTTCGTCAGCACCGTCTCGCACGAGATCCGCACCCCGCTGTCCTGCATCATCTCGTCCGCGAAGATTCTGCAGAAGAGCGGCGGCGCCAAGCCCGAGGTGACGTCCAAGTTTTCAGGCATCATCGCGGACGAGGCGAAGCGGCTCAGCCGTCTGATCAACGACCTGCTCGATCTTTCCAAGCTCGACACCGGTGGGCTCGAATGGACCTTTCGCAAGGCCGACCCCCGCGAGCTGATCGGCCACGTTACCTCGATGAACCAGGCCGACATGCGCACCCGGGGGCTGCACGTCAGTGTCGAGGTTTCCGAGGACGTGCCCGAGATCAACGTCGACCGCGACAAGTTCGTGCAGGTGCTCAATCACCTGCTGAGCAACGCCATGAAGTTCACGCCGCGGGATGGGCACGTCACGATCGAAGCGGCCCGGCACGACGCCGAGTTCGTGCGCGTGAGCGTACGGGACGACGGCATAGGGATCGCGGCCGAGCACCAGGGGATCATCTTCGATCGCTTCAAGCAGATCGGCGACGTGTTGACCGACCGGCCGCAAGGGACGGGGCTCGGCCTGCCGATCTGCAAGGAGATCGTCGAGTACATCGGCGGCAAGATTTGGGTCGAGAGCGACCTTGGCAAGGGCAGCCGGTTCTTGTTCACCATTCCGGCCGCCGAACGGATGGCGAGTGAAGCGAACAAGGAGACCCGGCCGATCTCCGTGCTGGTGGTCGACGACGAGGAGTCGACTCGCGAGCTGATCGCCTACCTGCTCGAGACCAACGGGTTCGAGGTCGCGCTGGCCGAGAATGGCGAACGGGCGCTTGCGTTGGCCGCGGAGCGCCGGCCCGATCTGATCACGCTCGACGTGATGATGCCGGATCTGTCCGGTTACGACGTGCTGGCCGAGTTGCGCAGCCATCCGCAGTTGAAAGACGTCCCGGTGCTGCTGATGTCGGTGCTGCGCGACCCCGTGCACAGCGAGCGCGGCCTGCGCCTGGGGGCTAACGCCTATCTTTCGAAGCCCGTCGACGAGGCCAAGCTGGTCGCGACCGCTCGCCGCCTGACGCGCGGCCGGGCCGGCACGGTGCTGATCGTCGACGACGATCTGGCGCACAGCTCGGCGATGAAAGCCGAGCTTGCCCGCCAGGGCTACTCCGCCGTGCAGGCTTTCGACACGGGCTCGGGGATCGAGTTCGCCCGCCGGCTGCGCCCCGATCTCATCGTGCTGGGACCGGCGAGCGGGGCCGTCGATTCGAACGCATTCACCCAGACTCTGCGCGGGGAAGAGGCGACGGCGTCGATTCCGATCCTGCTCGTCACGGACTTCGAGCTTCACGGCGTCAACGCTGCCTTCCTGGACGCGGTGCCGAGCGAGGAGCCGACCGCGCGCGGCACCGTCAGCGATCTGCTCGCCTCCGTGCTGGAGAACCGCAGCGTCGGCGATTCGCCCGCCGCCGCCGGCGCGGACGCGTCCTGAGCCCCACTATCGACACGTAGCGCCCGGTCCCGCTTGCCCTATCCGCGGGCATCGGCCAATCTCGCCGGCTCGATTTCGGCGGAGGTCTGCTCGTGTCGTCCCCTGACGGGTTCTATCGCTTCACCGGCACCGGTCGTTACATCGCATCGGAAGCCCTGATCGAAGCGGTCAACTGCGCGCTCGCTCTGGAGCGGCCGCTGCTGATCAAGGGCGAGCCCGGCACCGGCAAGACTTTGCTCGCCAAGCACGTGGCTGAGGCGGTCGGACTGGAGATCGAGTCCTGGTACATCAAGTCCACTACCAAGGCCGCCGATGGCCTGTACGTCTACGACACGGTGCAACGGCTCAACGACAGCCGTTTCGGCGGTGGTGACGTCGGGGACATCCGGCGTTACATCCGACTGGGTCCACTCGGGCGCGCGTTTGCAGCCGAAAGCCGGCGTGTGCTGCTCATCGACGAGGTCGACAAGGCCGACATCGAGTTCCCGAACGATCTGTTGCGAGAGCTCGACGAAATGCGCTTCACCATCGTCGAGACCGAGGACGAGGTGATCGCCCGCGAGCGGCCATTCGTGATCATCACCTCGAACAACGAGAAAGAGCTGCCCGACGCGTTCCTGCGGCGTTGCGTGTTCCATTTCATCGAGTTTCCCGACGCCGAGCTCATGAGGCAGATCATCGCGGTCCACCATCCGAATCTGGACGCGCGACTGCTGGATCACGTGCTGATCAAGTTCTACTGGCTGCGCGAACAGAACGAGCTGAGAAAGAAGCCGTCGACCTCCGAATTGATCGACTGGATCGCCGCGTTGCTGCGCGGCGGCATCAGCCAGCAGCAGCTCGAGGCGCACATCCCCTTCATCGGCGCTCTGCTCAAGACCGAGCAGGACACCGATGCACTACGGGCCTACGGTCAGCGCGGCGGCGAGTTGCCCAAGCGCTGGAGCGACCTCGGCCCGCGCTACAACCAGTAGCCCCCCGTGTTTCTCGACCTCTTCTTCGGCTTGCGTGCAGAGGGCGTGCCGGTCGGGGTGCAGGAATGGCTGGCGCTCGTGGAAGCGCTCGGCAAGGGACTGCACGGCTCCAGCCTGCTGCGCTTCTACCGGCTGGCGCGCGCCTGCCTCATCAAGAGCGAAGCCTACTACGACGCCTACGATCGCGTCTTCGCGCGCGTGTTCCACGGGGTGGAAGGCTCCCTCGAGATCGACGAGGCGGTGCTCGAGTGGCTGCGTGACCCGAAGAACTTCGCCGCGCTTACCCCCGAGCAGCTTGCCGAGCTCGAGCGTCTGACCGGTGACGAGCTGATGCGGCGGTTTCTCGAGACCCTGGCCGAGCAGGACGGTCGCCACGACGGTGGCAGCCGCTGGGTGGGCACCGGCGGACGCTCGCCCTTCGGACACGGCGGCCAGCACCCGACCGGAATCCGGGTGGGCGGCAAGCCGGGCAAGCGCTCGGCCATGAAGGTGGCCGAGGAGCGGCACTTCCGAGAGTACCGGACCGACGTGACGCTCGACGTCCGCCAGATGCGCGCCGCGCTCAAGAAGCTCCGGCGGCTCACCCGGACCGGTCTCGCCACGGAGCTGGATCTCCACGAGACCATCGACGAGACCTGCCGCAATGCCGGCGAGATCGAGCTGGTCTTCCATCCGCCGCGCCGCAACAACTTGAGGCTGCTTCTGATGATGGACGTGGGCGGAACGATGGATCCCTACTACGAGCCGGTGAGTGCGCTGCTGACGGCGTTGCACGAGGAACACGGACTGCGCGAGCTGCGCACGGTGTACTTTCACAACTGCGTCTACGATGTGGTCTTCAACCGCGCCGGGATGCGGCGGGGCGACGAGCTGCCGACGGCCGATCTGCTGCGGCGGCTGGACGATCGCTGGAAGCTGCTCGTGGTGGGCGATGCCGCGATGCACCCGGCCGAGCTGCTGGAGCCCTACGGCGCGATCGATCCACGACGCACCTCGCCGACCCCCGGCTTCGACTGGCTACGCCGCTTGAGCGAGCACTTCGAGCGCGCGGCGTGGCTCAACCCGGACCAGCCGAAGATTTGGGATCACTCGCACACCGTGGGCCTCATCCGCAAGCTTTTCCCGATGTATCACTTGAGCGTCGAAGGCGTGGCCGACGCCGTCGGTGCGCTCGTCGGCGCGCGAGTCGCCGCGAGCGGTTCCGAATCCTGAAGCAATCCCCGCTCAGCCAAACGCCGCGGCGGCCACTCTTTGGCGCACTCGCAGGGCGCCCAGGACGCCGCACAGGGTTCCGGCCGCTGCCCCGCACAACCAACTCACGATCAGGCCGGCGGTGAACGGCGCCGACTGTAGGTAGAGCACCGGCAGCACCAGCAGGAAGACCACGGTCGCTGCAACCAAGCCGTTCGCCACCGGTCGCTCGGCAAGCAGCCGGCCGCCGAAGAGCGCGGCGAGGAAACCGGGCACCAGGCCGTAGGCGAAGCCAAACACCAGCGAGCTACCGCCGGCGCCGATCGCGCGCGTGAACATCTGTCCGAGCGCCGACTTGTCCCACCACGCCAGGACGTGAATTTCTGGACAGGCGGTGCTGGCCGCGACCGTGATGGAAAGCGCGAGCACACCGACGCGTGCCGCGGTATCGAGATGAAGGCCGTTGACGGTGGTGGCGCTGTAGATCCACGAGAACGCTCCCACCAGCAGACCCGTGAACATGGCGGCGCAGAAAAACAGATGCCCCTCGGGCAGCTCGCTGCCCCAGACCAGGCCGCCGAGCAGCAGCAAGGTGGCGGCCGCGACGAGCAACGCGGAGGCGACCGCGAGCGGCACCTGGCCAACGCCGAACCATTGGCTGCGTGCGACGCTGCCCTCTCTCGCCATCGCATCCAACACGGCCAGGCGTGTTCGAGCATGCAGGCTCGCCGGTGGTTCGACCGCCGGCAACGCTCCCAGGACGTCCCAGCTCGCCTGCAGTTCCGAGCGGGCCGTCGTGCATGCAGCGCACGCGTCGAGGTGCACGCGCAGGGCGGCTCGGTCGCGATCCGCGAGCGTGTCGGCGAGCGAGTCCATCAGCAGCGACTGAGCCTCGTTGCAGCCGAGTGTGTCCATCAGCCGGTTTCCTCGTGGCCCGCGGCGCGCAGCTCGGCACGCAAGCGCTTCAATGCCCGGTAGGCGAGCTGCTTGACCGCGGCGGGCGAGCGGCCGACCACCGCGCCGATCTCGTCGTAGGAGAGCCCTTCGAGCCGGGCCAGGACGAGGACCGTCGCCTCATCGGGCGGAAGAGCGCTCAGTCCACGGCTCAGAGCGCGGCCTGACTCACGCGCCGCCGCGACCCGTTCGGGCGTATGCTCATTCACTGCCTCCGCGTCGGCTTCGAGGTGTGGCGCACGCTGCTGCTTGCGGAGCGCGTCGTTCAGAAGGTTGTGGACGATGCTGAAGAGCCAGGCCCGGAACGGGCGCTTCGGGTCGTAGGACCGCCGCGCTCGGTGCACGCGCAGGAACGTTTCCTGGTAGAGATCCGCGGCCAGTGCGGCGTCGCCCAGGCGGCGTACCAAGAACCCGTAGACGCTGCCGGCATGACGCTGGTAGAGCACGTCGAACGCTGGCTGACTTCCTGCCTGATAGGCCGCCATCAGAATCTCGTCGCTGGTCGCTTCGGCCACGCCCTACACTCGACTACGGCTCGGTTCGCAGAACGTAACAGACAACGCGCTGGTTTGGCAGTGGCGAGGTGTTACCGGGCGGCCGCCCTTGCGTATTCGCACACGGATCCGGCCCATGCGCGCACCGGTAAAAACTGCCCCCAGCAGGTGCTGTGCGGGTTATCATGGAGGGGGGGCCAGCTCCGCGTTGAGCACGACAGGGAACAAGCACGAGCGCATGCGGGCGGGGTGGTTCTTCTTGGTCTCGGCACTGGTGCTGACCGTGCCGGCGCTCGCGCGCGCCCAGCTCGCCGAGCCTCTGCGCCTGGCCGACGTCATCGCTGCCGCTCGCCAGGCGAACCCCGAGCTTCACGCCGCCCGCGAGCTCGCCAAGGCTGCGGCGGCCGCGCCTGCGCGCGTGTCCGCCTACGACGACCCCACGTTCGTCTACGAATCGTGGAACGCGCCCGGATCCTTTCGCGTCGACGAGGCCGACAACAACATCTTCCGCATCTCGCAGAAGATACCGTTTCCCGGCAAGCGCGGCTTGGCCGGTAAAATGGCCGAGCACGAGGCCGAACGCGTCGCGCGTCAGGCTGCCGGCCTGGAGCTGGACGTGGTTGCCGCGGTCAAGCGCGCCTTCTACGAGCTCTGGCGGGCGCACGAAAACCTCGACATCTACGCGCGTGAGCGGAACCTGTTGCAGCGTTTCGCCCATATCGCTGAGCAGAAGTACGCGGTGGGCGAGGTCTCGCAGGCCGACGCCCTGCGCGCGCAGGTGGAGCTGACCGGGGTCATCCATCGCATCAACACCGAAACCCTCGGCGTCGAAACTGCCACCGCCGAGCTCAACGCGTTGCTGAGCCGCGAGCCCGGACACCCCCTCGGCGTCCCCGAGCTTCAGGGCCGGCCGCGACTGGCGGCGCAGCCGGCCGTTCTGATCGAGCTGGCTCTCGGCCAGCGGCCCGAGCTTGCCGCCGAGCGATCGGCCATCGCGCGTGAGCAGAGCGCCTTGCAGCTCGCCGAGCGCGAGTACTGGCCAGACTTCGAGCTCTCGCTGGGGCGCTTCGTCAACGCGGGGGCGGAGGACGGATTCGGCGCGATGGCCTCGGTGACCATCCCGCTGGCCTACCGGTCCAAGTACGCCGCCGGTGTGACCGAGGCCGACGCACGCTTGGCGGCCACCAAGGCCGAGCTGCGCCGGGTCGAAGATCGGATCCGGCGCGACGTGCAACAGGCGTTCGCGCAGGCGCGGACGGCTCTGGCGCACTACGAGTTGTTCGTCACCACGCACATCCCTCAGGCCGAGCAGGTGCTGCGCGTGACCGAGAGCGGATATCAGGCCGGCACGGCCGACTTCCTCGACTTGATCGACACGGCTCGCGTCATCGAGTCCGTCCATCTCGAGCACGTCGAGGCGCAGGCGGAGTTCGAGATGGCCTACGCCGATCTCGAGAGGGCGGTGGGCTCGGAGCTGCCGAGGCCGCCGGAGGCGGCCCACGATGAGTAAGGCAAGCAAAGCCGTGGCGATCATCGCGGTGTTCCTCGCGCTGGTTGGCGGCGCGGCGATCTACGCCATGCGCCACGAATGGATCCCATCGGCCGCCGAGCCGGCCTCAGGGGGCAAGCCGGCCGTCTATCAGTGCGCGATGCATCCGCAGATCATCTCGGACAAGCCCGATACCTGTCCGATTTGTCAGATGAAACTGCAGCGGGTGGACGATGGCGACGCCGCCGGAAGCGAGCACGCTCCGGCCACCGCCGGCGAGCGCAAGCCGCTGTTCTACCGGCACCCGATGCGCGCGGACGTCGTCGCGCCGGCGCCAGCCAAGGACGAGATGGGGATGGATTACATCCCCGTCTACCCGGACGAGGTGTCGGCTGCGGCCGGCGACGTGCCTGGGCACGCCGGGTTCAGCCTGTCCACGCAACGCCAGCAACTGATCGGGGTGACCCGTGCGCGCGTCGAGCGCCGGCCGCTCGAGATCGTGATCCGCGCGCTGGGCAGGGTCGCCTACGATCCGATGCTGTATCAGGCGATCGTCGAGTACCGGGAAGCGCTCAAGGCGCGCGCCAGCCTCGCGAACAGCTCGTGGAAGGAGGCGCAAGAAGGCGCCGAGGGGATCATTCGAGCCGCAGCTCTGAAGCTGCGCCAGCAGGGCATCGGGGAGAGGCAGCTCGGAGAGATCGCCCGCGGAGTGACCGACCCGCTGAACCTGCTGCTCCCTGGAAAGGCCGTTTGGGTCTACGCGCAGGTCTATGAGTACGAGGCGCCGCTGGTGGTACCCGGCCAGAACGTCGAGGTGAGCGTTCCCTCGATTCCCGGTCGGACCTTCACGGCGCGGGTCGCCACCGTCGATCCGGTTCTGGACCCCACCACCCGCACTGTGCGCGTGCGCGCGCTGGTGCCCACGCCAGATGAGAACCTGCGGCCCGAGACGTTTGTGCAGGTGAGAATCGAGGTCGCCCTCGGCGAGCAACTCGCCCTGCCACGGGAGGCCGTTCTCGATACCGGCGAGCACCAGATCGTCTTCGTCGTCCACGGGGAGGGCGACTTCGAGCCGCGCTCGGTGCGTCTGGGTCGGGAGGCGCAGGGGTTCTACGAGGTGCTCTCCGGTCTTGCGGAGGGAGAAGAGGTCGTCACTTCGGCGAACTTCCTGATCGACTCCGAGTCGCGCTTCCGCGCGGCGCTGGCTGCGTTCAAGGGCGCTTCCGCAGGCGGCCCACATCAACACTGAGCCATGATCGAGAGGCTCATCGAGTGGAGCGCTAGAAACAAGTTTCTGGTGCTGATCCTGACCGCCGTCGCGATGACGGGCGGGGTCTGGGCGGTGCGTCACATTCCACTGGACGCGATTCCGGATCTCTCCGACACGCAGGTCATCGTCTACTCGCGCTGGGATCGCAGCCCCGACATTCTCGAAGACCAGGTCACCTATCCGATCGCCACCGCCTTGCTGGGTGCGCCACGCATCAAGGCGGTGCGCGGTTTCTCGGACTTCGGCTACTCCTACGTCTACGTAATCTTCCAGGACGGCACCGACCTGTACTGGGCGCGCTCACGCGTCCTGGAGTACCTGAGCAAGATCCTGCCGCGACTGCCTGAGGGCGTGCGCACCGAGATCGGTCCGGACGCGACCAGCGTGGGCTGGGTCTTCCAGTACGCGCTCGTGGACCGGAGTGGACGGCACGACCTGGCCAAGCTGCGTAGCGTGCAAGACTGGTATCTGCGCTACCACCTGCAAGCCGTGCCGGGCGTGGCCGAGGTCGCTGCGGTGGGAGGCTTCGTCAAGCAGTATCAGGTCAACGCCGACCCCAATCTCCTGCTCGCCTACAACGTCTCGATGCCGCAACTGGTCGATGCCATCCGCAAGGGCAACAGCGACGTGGGCGGCCGCCTGATCGAGTTCGCCGGCACCGAGTTCATGGTGCGCGGCCGCGGTTACGTGAAGTCGACCGGCGATCTCGAGAGCATCGTCGTCGGCGTGGACGAGAAAACCGGCACTCCCATCCTCGTCAAACAGCTGGCCAAGGTCGCGTTGGGCCCCGACATCCGCCGCGGCGTGGCCGATCTGGACGGCCTCGGCGATACCGTGGGCGGGATCATCGTCATGCGCCAGGGCGAGAACGCCCTGAAGGTCATCGAGCGGGTCAAGGCGCGGCTCGACGAGCTGGCGCCGACGTTGCCGGAAGGCGTCGAGATCGTCACCACCTACGATCGCTCGGAGCTCATCAAGCGATCGATCGCGACGCTGGTACACGCGCTTCGGGAAGAGATGGTGATCGTCAGCGCGGTCATCCTGATCTTTCTGTGGCACGTGCCCTCCGCGATCATTCCCATCGTCACGATCCCGGTCTCGGTCTTGCTGGCGTTCATCCCCATGTACTTCATGGGGCTCACCTCCAACATCATGTCGCTGGCCGGCATCGCCATCTCGATCGGCGTGCTGGTGGACGGCGCCATCGTCGAGGTCGAGAACGCCTACAAGCGGCTGGAGGAGTGGATCGCCGGTGGGAGGAAAGGGGACTACCACGTCGTGCGATTGCAGGCGCTCAAGGAAGTCGGCCCGTCGGTTTTCTTCTCCCTGTTGGTGATCGCCGTGGCCTTCCTGCCGGTCTTCACCCTGGTCGATCAGGAGGGGAGGCTCTTCAAGCCGCTGGCTTACTCGAAGAATCTCGCGATGGTGTTGGCCGCGATCCTGGCGGTGACCTTGGACCCGGCGATGCGGATGATGTTCACGCGGGTCGAACCGTTCAACCTGCGGCCGCGCTGGCTCGCGGGCATCGTCAACACGGTGGCGGTCGGGCGCTACTACCGCGAGGACCGCCACCCCATCAGCCGGGTGCTGTTCGCCGTCTACGAGCCGGCCTGCCGCTGGGTGCTGCGCCACCGCTGGACGACGATTGTGGCAGCGCTGGTTCTGGTGCTCTCGACCGTGCCGGTCTACCTGAAACTCGGCTCCGAGTTCATGCCGCCGTTGAACGAGGGCGCGTTCCTCTACATGCCGACCGCCCTGCCCGGCATGTCGGTGACCGAGGCCCAGCGCATCCTCCAGGTCCAGGATCGCATTCTGCGTAGCTTTCCCGAGGTCGAGCGTGTTTTCGGCAAGGCCGGCCGCGCGGATTCGCCCACGGACCCGGCTCCCTTCTCGATGGTCGAGACTACCGTCGTATTGAAGCCGGAATCCGAGTGGCGCCAGTTGCCACGCTGGTACTCGGACAAGCCCGCGCCGGTGCGCTGGCTGGCCTCCTGGTTCACGCCCGAGCGGATCACCTTCGATGAGCTGCAGGCGGAGATGGACGAGCGGCTGCGCTTTCCGGGCATTCCCAACATCTGGACGCAGCCGATCAAGAACCGGATCGACATGCTCTCGACCGGCGTGCGTACGCCGGTCGGAATCAAGGTCCTGGGTCCGGATCTGAGAGTGATTCAGACCATCGGCGAGGAACTGGAGGGCATCCTGCAAGACGTGCCCGGAACGCGACACGTGATCGCCGAGCGGACCGCCGGCGGCTACTACGTCGACTTCGTCCTGAACCGCGAAGAGCTAGCCCGTTACGGGCTGAGCGTCGAGGACGCCCAGCTCACCGTGATGTCGGCGATCGGCGGCGAGAACGTCACCACCACCGTGGAGGGCCGCGAGCGCTACGCGGTCAATGTGCGCTACGCGCGCGACTTCCGCGACAGCCTGCCCACCCTCAAGCGAACCCTGGTGTCTACTCCCTCGGGTGCTCAGGTGCCGATGGCCCAGATCGCCGAGCTGAAGATGGTGGAGGGGCCGGCGATGATCCGCAACGAGAACGGGCAGCTCGCCGGCTACGTTTACGTCGACATGACCGGGCGCGACGTCGGCGGTTACGTCACGGATGCCAAGCGACGCGTCGCCG
This sequence comes from uncultured Myxococcales bacterium, assembly GCA_964555245.1. GTDB lineage: Bacteria > Desulfobacterota > Binatia > UBA1149 > SPBQ01 > CAZKRI01. The sequence goes on along the minus strand of CAZKRI010000047.1, from coordinate 119,434 downwards.
AGCAGCTCGAGCTGCCCACCGGATACAGCCTGCTCTGGAGCGGTCAGTACGAGAACATGCTGCGGGTGCGCGCGCGCCTCAAGATCGTCATCCCGTTGACCCTCTTCTTGATCGCGCTGCTCCTCTACATGAACACCAAGTCGGGGGTGAAGACGGCGATCGTACTGCTGGCCGTGCCCTTCTCGCTGATCGGCGCGGTCTGGCTGCTCTACGCGCTGGGCTACAACACCTCGATCGCCGTCTGGGTCGGCATGATCGCGCTCATGGGCCTGGACGCCGAGACCGGTGTCTTCATGCTCCTGTTCCTCGACCTCGCCTACGACGAGCGGGTGCGGCAGGGGAAAATGCGCACCGAAGAGGATCTTACGGAGGCCATCATCCATGGTGCCGTCCGGCGGCTGAGGCCCAAGATGATGACGGTGGCTGCCGCGTTCATGGGCTTGCTGCCGATCATGTGGTCGACCGGCACCGGCGCCGACGTCATGAAGCGCGTCGCGGCACCGATGGTCGGAGGCCTGGCAACGTCGTTTCTGCTGGAGTTGCTGGTCTACCCGGCGATCTATGCGATCTGGAAGGGTCGGAAATGGGGTCAGGTCAAATTTCCGGCGCAACGATCGGAGATTCCGACAGCGGGTGCCGGAAATTTGACCTGACCCCATTTCCTTTGGCAGTCCCTGGTAGGTGAGGCCGATGTCGCGAGCGGTGCGGACCTTGTTGCCGTCGTTCAGTGCTGAGCGGATTCCAAGCAAATCCCAGAAATTTGTGTACGAGTTCTCGACACATGGCTCGATCGGCTGCGACGACCAGGCGGGCCCGCCCCTTCCTCCGCCGACCCTCGGCCATTCCATGCCGACGAGCCCCACGAGTTGCCGCCACGCCGGCCGATCGGCGGCCTACGGTCCGCCCGAACGCTCAGTCCGACCGCCGACGCGCCGCGTTCATGCTGCAACACCGTCCACCTCGCACAGCTCGCATGAGATCGCTCGGTTAACGGCGAGCCGCCGTGTACGCGCTGCCCGCCTCGCCGTCTCCAGCTGGTTGGGTATGTCCAACCCGCAACCGAAGTAGACCTCATTGGGCGTTTACCCGCGGAGTGGATAGGCCGAAGTAGTGCTATTTTCTTTCACACAAATTGCCAGGTACTGCTGAGAATCCGCTCAGTTGCCTATGGACCCTTTGCCTTAAACTGCCCGCCGTTCTGCAGCGTGATGCCAGCATTCGGGAACGAGGTCTTGAAGCACTCCGTTGTAACGCCGTCATCGATGATCAACTGCACGACGACGTCCGACAGCGCTGCCGTGGCTGGTGGCATCAGATTGGCGCCTTTGGCCTTGATCTGCACCTGCGCCTTGCCTGCAGCGCCGGACTTGAACTTGGCGCCGGTGATGCCGTCCGAGGTGCCGGTCTTGTCCTTGTAGCTGAAGCCGGTCGTGCTCGTCTTCCAGCACAGCCTCGTCCCGCACGTTGGCACTACGCCGCCCGGCGCCAGTTCAAGCTCGCGTAGCTTCCCCGAGGCATCGTAGATGCAAACCTTGTAGGTGTTCGAACTCGTGTCGGGCATCTTAAAGTCACCGACGGCGGTGGCCACGCCCTTGTTCCACTTCCACCTAAACTGGTCCTTGGTGTTGTCGGCGTCGTCCTTGATCTGGATCGAGGACTTGCCCGTGCCGCTGATGTCAGCCAGGCGGCACGAGCCATCGGGCTCAGGTGCGGCGCCGCACAGAGGCGGCAGCGTCGTCGTAGTGGTGGATGTTGTTGTTGTGGTGGTCGTCGTCGTGGTTGTGGTCACTAGCACGACATCGAGGGCGTCGAGGTTGTCGTCGGCAAACGCGAAGGTCAGCGGGTTGGGGCCGCAGAAGAACGAGTCCCAAAGAGCGTTGTTACCTGCCTTCGCGACGATGCACGCCGTGCCCGGTGCCCCCAGCGCTGTTCCCTCGGTGAGGATGTCGCCTTCTCCGATCGGCAGGCCAGCGAAAGGGCCGGGGCAGAAGCTAGGAAAGCCGATGATTAGCGAGCCGGGGGCGACGGAGAAGTAGATGATGTCGAAAAAGCCAAAGTAGCTGAATGGGTCTCCGTCGGTGTCGAACACGGCGAGCGCATCCAGGTCGTCCAAAGGGCTGAGCCCGATCGCAAATGCCGGTGCGTAGACGAAGGGCGGAATCCCGAACCCCGGGGTCACCAGGATGTCTCCCGGGAGGACGCCTCCGAAGGGCGCCGTCGCCGAGTCGACTGAGTAATAGACCGGCACCAGGGGAAAGCCGATAGCAGCAGCCCAGGCTGCTAGTGGGGCCGAGTCGAACGCATCGAGGTCGTCGCCGCCAGGAAAGGGCAGCTCGATCAAGCCGAGGGGCGGGCCGGGCGGAAATCCGAATGGGAACGACGGCAGGCCGTCGCCATCGAACAGCTGCGTGTTCGGCACAGTGAAGAAAGGCACCAGCGGACCAGTGAACGGTAGCGCGTTCATGAACACGTCGGCCGCCGCGTCGCTCGAGAACGGCTGGCCGCCGGCCTCCGAGCTGACATCGGGCAGAAACAGACCGAGTGCCGGGAGACTGCAGGGAAAGGGCCCGTCCCCCGTCGCGCCCGCGTCCACGCTGAAGAGGAAGGTGCCTGCAGGCGATAACGACGCGATCGGCGGCGGCGGCATCGGCGTTACGCCGCTCGAGAACGCGTCAAGGTTCGCAACACCAGGAGCTGGAGGGCCAGGCCAGCCGAGGCCGCAGCCGGGCGGCCCCAGCGGCACCACGGAAACCGGCAGGCCCGTGAATACGAGGATATCGCCGTCCGGCGAGAACGGCGGACAACCGCCGCTGGGAAACGGCAGGGTTGGCGAGCCAGGGGACAGCGAGAACGTTTGCGCAGCGGCATTGGTAGCTGCCACGAGCGCTGCGAACACGAAGCTGACCGCGATGGCGAGGAGCCGCAAAGCGGAATGCTCTGCGGTAAGCTTTTTTTGTGACATGCAACCCCCCACCCTCTGCCGCAGGTTCATAGAGCGGCAGAGGTCGGTCCCGCGGCACCGGCGCCACGTAAGCCGAGATTTCCGCGTCGCCGGATGACGGCCCGTATGCGTGGTACCAGGATTAAACTCCCGCGTCAGTGTCTGTGTCAATGAGCAAAGAGGGGCCGCGGCGCCCGCGGTCGCGTGAGTGCACCGCCAGGACTGTACTGGCTATGTAGCTCGTCCGGACACGCACGCGCAGCATCTTCTCGACTCGACCGTTACCGTGTGTCGGAACGCCGTGAACCATGTGCGCCCAGGTGGACGAGGACCGAGGCCGGCGGCGACAGTACACGCTGCCCGCTGACCTTTGTATAAGGGATATCCCCAGCGCCCGATCGGGTGTGGATTCACAGGACCTCTCCCCCCTGCTTTCTCACAAGCATTCCCCCGTGCTGGCCGATCGGCTCATCCGCGATGAAAATGCAGAGATGCCGACGCGCGTTGGCAACCGCTTCGCGCCACCTGAAGAACTCGCAGCCGAGAATCAGCTGGCACATGGGTCAAGGGCTATCCTCAATGTATGCGGGTAATCCCGTAGGTCTCGGGTCCGCAGCTGCGTTTACCGCGCCAGGGCCTGCCGCATCCCAAGTTGACCGTCCGCCTGCTTCGACACAGCGCAAGGCGTGTTACCGGCGGTCGACCCAGTGACGAGTAGTCGTACAGAAATCTCTCGGGTTCGCTTGGAATCCGCTGCGCGAGTTGCGGGGCTTCCTGCACCGACATCACGAACCCGGCCTGCGCCTGCACCCAGGCGTCGCACTACTAGTCGGCTACTGCCTCCGCCTACTCCCCGGCGGTCGCGCGGTACGTCTACTTCGACCCCGGCTACGTGGACCACGACTGCTTCAAGACCAACCTCTGATCCGGCCCGATGCCATCCCCTTGCGCGATCGGTGTGCCCGAACGCGCCTGCGGTGCTGATTTCTTCGCCGAGCGCTGCCCGCGAGAGGTTTACGCTGACGCGCTTTCATCAGACCCCGCTAGCCTACAGTACGGGACGCTTATCTCTCGCATCTCCATGACGATGCTCGGCGCGGGCCTGGCCGCGGCGGATGTCACGGCCGCAGAGTTCCGCTTCGGCGGTGCCGAGTTTCCGGTCAACACGATTACCGCGGGCGACCACAACAGCTGGCCCGGCTGGTCCGTGGCCCGCAGCCCGGACGGGAGCTTCGTCATCGTCTAAGATCAGCGACGGACAGAGCTACGCTCGACACTTCGACTCAGCAGGCGTACCCGCGCGCCCGCCGGCCACGATCGCGGCGGTGTGCGAGGTGTCGGGCTCGAAGCGTCGAGCTCAGCGACCACGCAGCGCGAGGTCTCTCGCCACGCGCAGGAACGCCCGCAGGTCCGACGGTCCGTGGGCGGCAGCGTCATGAACTCGCTTCATGTCGAGAGACTCGTAGACATGAGCAACGACGTTGCGGAATCCGGCGGCTTTCACGAGACGGGCGGCAAGCTCGGCCTCGAGGTGTCCTGCGCGTGCGAGCCGCTCGAAGGCAGCGCCGTAGGTCTCGGGTGCGCCGAGACCGAGCCGAACGCAGAGCGCGACGGCGAGATCGATCACGATCTGCACGGCCTGCCAGAGGTGGAGGACGACCACGTCGGACGCATCGGTAGCAGGTGTAAGATCGTCGGCTGTCGCTGGTAGTTTCGCTGCGACGCGTGCGAGGTGCCGTTCGACGGCCGCGACTCGTTCGGCGAGTACATCAGGGTCGAGCGCCGTCACCCAAGTCCCTCGAGGACGTCGGCGTGGGCCTCGCGAACCACGTGCTGCGCGTCCAGCCAGAACAGGATGGCTTCGTAGCAGAAGTCTTCGAACGTCCTCGCGACACTCTCGTAGACCGGAACGCCATCGCGTGCGACCCGGTAACGCAACAGTCCGCCTGCGCGCGCGAGGTCGGCGACGTCGACGTTGTCCGTGTTGAGCACGCGAGCGAGTGTCGCCCGCAACGACATCTCGTCGAAACCCGGCGCTCCGAGATAGGCGAAGTCCCAGTCCGAACGCTCGTGGGCATCCCCGCGTGCACGGGATCCGTGCATCACCAGCAATCGCAGGTCGGGCAATCCGAGCGCCGCTTGTGAAAGGCTGTCGGGCACGCGCTGCATCGCGGCATCGTATCGGAGGAGCTGGCGAGCCGCCACCCGTGCTCTGACGAGACGGGCAAGAACAACGCCGGCTACGCGCGAGATTACGTAGCACTGACTCGCCGGGCTGGACCGACACCGCTGGAGCCACGGCGCCCGCCGCACTGGGAGCCGCGCAGCAGGCGACTGCAGGGACACTTCAACTACTTCGGCGTCAACGGGAACTCTCGCAGTCTCCAGTGGATGGTCGAAGAGACGAAGCGGGCCTGGTTTAAGTGGCTTCGCCGTCGAAGTCAGAAGCGGAGCCTGAACTGGGAGAGGTTTACCGCGCTACTGGAACGTATGCCTCTTCCTTGCCCTCGGATCACGGTTCGGATCTGGGGGACGAAACCACGAGTCGCATCAGCGGGGGAGCCGGATGATGGCAATCTCCTCCTCCGGATCTGGTGAGGGCCTGGGGCAGGTGACTGCCCGGGCTACTCTGACTTCCCGCTCCGCGGGAAATTAGACCCGACCCCATTTCGAGGGTGAGGATGCCGGCGATCAGCAGCGCGATGCCGATGACCTTCCTGGCAGTGACCGCCTCGCCGAAGAACCAGATGCCACCGATGACGGAGACCAGCAGCATCGAGGTATCCATGATCGGAATCACCGTCGACACCTCGATCGCCGGATTGGCAGCGACGGCGTTGAACGCGATGAGGCCGAGCCCCATCATCACGCCGGCGAGGGCGAGCAGCGCGGTCTCACGCGCGCCGGGCAGAGCCGTGCTCGTGAGCGGCATCGCCACCGCAACCGTAAGAAGTGTCAGTGCCGCCAGTACCAGCGAGCCGGCGAGCCCGTGGTCGCCGGCCAAGCGCGCAACCAGTGGCCAGCCGCCCCAGAATACGGCCACGCCCAGAATACAGACGACGATGAACGACATTGTAACCTCGCTTGCGGAAATGGGGTCAGGTTTAATTTCCGGCTCCCGGTTCGGAATCGGCAGATGTTTCGCCGGAAATTAAACCTGACCCCATTTCACGGGACAGATAGCACCTGGATTCGTACTGGGACAACGCCGTCGTCGATCATTCCGAGGGTGCTCGCCGCGGCCTTCGAAACGTCGACCACGCGCCGCCGGCTGCCGAAAGGCCCGCGGTCGTTGACCCGCACCTTGACGCTGCGACCGTTTTTCTTGTTGGTCACGCGCAGTTTGGTGCCGAAGGGCATGGTCCGGTGCGCGGCCGTCAATGCGTTCTGATCGTAGCGCTCGCCGCTCGCGGTCTTGCGCCCATGAAACTTGCCACCGTACCAGCTTGCGAGACCTTCTTCTTCGCTGCCCACACGCGGCGAGATCGGCCGCTGGGTGCTCGCCCCGCAAGCGGCTAGAAACAGGACCAACAGCACGCTCGTTGCTATCCGGGCGTTCATCTACCAACCGCACGCAACTGAGCGCGCCGAGGCTCTTCTAGTCAGCGACCGGTCAGAAGTCCAAGTAGACGTAGGCCGAGTAGGCCGGGTTCCACACGATCCCTTCGGAGATGTGGCAAGCGGGGACGTTGTGATGGTGGTGAACGTGCGAGATATAGGTCGTTACCACGGTGGTCCGGTAGTGGCAGACGGGGCAGTAGTAGTGGACGCGGTGGTCGTGGTGATAGGCAGGAACGTAGGGCCGGTAGTACCGAGGGTAGTAGTGGTGCGACGGAGCCCAGAATCCAGGTGACCAGTGTTTCGGTTGGTGATGCCCGTTGTAGTGGTGACCGTGATGGTCGTCATGATGCCCACGACCGTGCCAACCGCCGCCGCTTTGGAAACCGAAGCCCCCCTGCCCTATGGTCACGGCGATGCCGCCGTGGGAGTGCGAGTGCCCGGTGTCGTGTGCCGCCGCTGCCGGCGCGTACCCGACCAGAGCCGTGACGAGCCCGAATCCCACAAGGGTTTTTACCATGGTCGTTGTTCCTGGCGGCCCGGCCGAGCCGGCTGGCCGCCTTGCCACACAGAGACGCTCGGCGGGGATGATTATTCTCACGACTGCGCTCCGGCGCCAGCGGGGCTGCCGCGCTTCGGGCGCCACGCGAAGGCCAGGGGGTTTCTAGGTATGGCGCGACAGGATGCGGGGCCTCGCCCGCGGCTCAAGTTCGAATGCACGCAGTGTGGAAAGTGCTGTACGCACCGGGGTACGTATGCGTACGTATACCTCAACCGTGAAGAAGCGCGGTCGTTGGCTCGACTGCTCGGTCTGAGCGAACGCACGCTAAGGCGCCGGTACACTTTCGTCGATGCTGAGGGCTGGACGCAGCTCAAGTTCGTCGACGACGCGTGTCCGTTTCTCGATCGAGCGTCGGGTTCGTGCACAGTTTACACGGCACGTCCGTTGCAGTGCCGGACGTTCCCCTTTTGGAACGAGTTGATCGGCAAGGACGGTGGCTGGACCCCGCAAGCAAAGACGCTCTGTGAGGGAGTGGGGCAGGGGCGGGAGCATCGCTGGCAAGCCGTAGAAGCGAGCGCCCGGGCAATGGAAGCCTGGGACGAGACCTGAGCGGCGCGCAACGTAAAGACCGGCTGGCGTTTCGCTACTACGACGAGCGCAGCGCCGCCAACCGGTCGCCGATCCGATTCAACTCCGTCTGCCAGGCTTCGGTGTCGGTGCTGATGGCGAAGCGGTGCACGGATGGCCACTCACTCGGCGCTTCGAACGCGGCGGCAGCGGTAGCGTACAGCTCCGGTCCGGCATCCGAGGCATCATCACCGCGAGCTGCTCGCGCTCGCAGTCGTCCCATCGTGACCGGGCCCGCAGCGAGCGTTTGGACCAGGACCGTGTTTGCCCCTCGCCGGCTCGCCCATTCGCGGACTTGCTGCCGGTCTCGTTGCAGGCCGTGCGTGGCATCGAGGACGACCGTGCGACCGGAGGCGAGCACGGGATCGCCGCACTCGAGCATCGCGTGATAGACCCGCGTGCGCATGGCATCGGAATAGAGCCCCTCATCCGCCTGTCCGGAGGCTCCCGCTATTACGCCGAGCGCGGCGAGTTGGCGGCGCAGCCGGTCGCTGCTGATGACGACGGCGTCCAGCTGCTCGGCGAGCCGCTCGGCTGCCGTGCTCTTGCCGCTGCCGATCACGCCGCACATCGCGATCACCAGTGGGCGGTCCCGGTCGCGTGGTTGCCGATCGACGACGATTGACGCGCGCGCCTGGTCCAGATGACGGCGAGCGCTGGCCGTAGCCGCTTCGCGCTGCGCCGCCGGAATTCCCGGGTCCATGGCCGCCAGCGCTGCGACCTTGGCCCGGACCGCGGCCCGGTAGCTGAGGAAATAGTCGACGACGCTGTAGAGGTGGTAGTCGCCCGAGGCGCGCGCGTAGGCGGCGAGAAATCGCTCGGCCAGCTTCGCGTGGCCGCGGTAGCGAAGATCCATCGCGAGAAAAGCGCTATCCGACGCTCGATCGATGCGTCGCAATCGCTCGTTGAACTCCACGCAGTCGATGATCACCGGGGCCTGTTTCCCCGGCTCGAACCAGATGTGTTGCAGATGGAGGTCGCCGTGTCCGTCCACGGCCCGGCCTTCGCGGCGCCGGCGCTCGAAGTCTTCCCCTAGATCGCGCTCGCGCGCGGCCACGGCCGCGCTCAGGTGCTCGACTTCGGCACGTTCGAGAACCGAGCCCGTCGCTTCGGCGAGCAGACGTAGGTTGTCGTGAACCGGCCCGGTCAATCGCTGTCTCCATTCGTCGGGCGAAAACGGAGCCGGGATCCCCAATGAAGCCGGCCGGTGAAAATCGGCGATCGTCTCGGCCACCGTGTTGAGCTCGCGCACGCCCAGCCGGCCTGCCTGCAGGAGCGAAAGGCCATCCTGATCCGCCGGCAAACGCCGCATCACCACGCAGTGTTCGAGCACACGAGTCGCGCGCGACGGACTGAGAGACTCTCGTTCGGGGCCGACGTGGATGCGGCCGCCCGCGTGCAGAACCGGCGCCACACCCAGGTACACGTCGGGCGCGAGCCGGCGGTTCAGACGAACCTCTTGCAGGCAGTCGGCGTCCCGCAGCTGGCGCGTGCCGAAGTCGAGGAAACCGAAACGAACCGGTTTGCGCAGCTTGTAGACCCGCTCTGCAGTCAGGAACACCCACGAGATGTGGGTCTGCACGCTGGTCACGCCCGCTCCCGCGCTGAGGTCGGCGGGATACGCCTCGACGCCGCCGAGCGCGGCGTAGATCTCGGCGTCGGAAGGTCTGCTCTGTGCGCTGCGGGGCAAGCATCGGACCATATCAGCTTGGCCGCCCGCTAGCCCCCTGCTAAGGGCGACGCCGTGGAAAGCGCGCCACTTCTCCGCGACGTCGTCGTCCTGCTCCTGACGTCGCTACCGGTGGTGTTCGTCTGTCAGAAAGTCGGTCTTCCGGCAGTGGTGGGGTTCCTGGTGACCGGAGTTGCGATCGGCCCTCACGCGAGCGGTCTGATCTCCTCGGCCAGCCGCGTCGAGGCGCTGGCCGAGATCGGCGTCGCGCTGCTGCTGTTCACGATCGGGCTGGAGTTTTCGCTCGCCCGGCTTCTGCGGATGCGGCGGACCATTTTGGGCGCCGGTTCGATCCAGGTGTTCGCGAGCAGCGTGATCGTGGCCGTGGCGGCCGTGCTGCTGGGACGCGACGCTTCGGAGGCGACCGTGCTCGGCCTGATCGGGGCGCTGTCGAGCACCGCGATCGTTCTGAAGCTGTTGTCCGAGCGCGGAGAGCTACACGCGCCGCACGGACAGATGGCGCTCGGAATCCTCTTGTTCCAGGACATGAGCTGCCTGCCGATCCTCATCCTACTGCCGCTGCTCGCGCCATCGAATGCCGGCGATTCGCCGCGCATCGTTCAGTCCCTGCTCGTCGCCGTGGTCGCGACCGCCGGGGTGTTCCTGCTGGCCAGACGCTTGGTGCCAGCGGTCTTGGTCCAGGTGCTCAAGCTACGAAGCCGCGAGTTGTTCATCGGCGTGCTCGTGCTCACCTGCCTGGGTGCAGCGTGGCTCACCTCCAGCCTTGGAGCCTCGGTCGCCATCGGTGCGTTCATCGCCGGTGTCGTGGTTTCGGAGTCGGAGTACAGCCACCAGGCGGTCGCCGAGGTGCTGCCGCTGCGGGACCTGTTCAGCAGCATCTTCTTCGTTTCGATCGGCATGCTGCTCGACACCTCGTTCGTCGCCGCGCACCCGATCGGGGTCGCCGGCGCGCTTCTCGGGTTGATCGCTCTCAAGGTCGCCACCGGGGCCTGGGCGGTATTGCCCTTCCGGCCCTCAGTCAAGTTGGGCGTCGTCGTTGGAGCGATGCTCGCTCAAGTCGGCGAGTTCTCGTTCGTCCTGGCGGCGCAGGCGCAAGCGCTGGGGATTCTGGAGGCGGAGCCGTTTCAAGGGGTGCTGGCCGTATCCGTGTTCAGCATGGTGCTGACGCCCCTGGTGGACCAAGGCGCGCGCTGGCTGGTCGGGGAGAACGAGGAATCAGGCGGCGAGGCTGGCGCGCAGTCCGCCGAGCGGAACCGCGAAGGCCGTTACGTGCTGATCATCGGCTACGGCATGGCCGGTGAGAATCTCGCGCGAGTCTTCAAGGAGACCAGCGTTCCTTACTGCGTGCTCGACTTCGATCCGCAACCAATCGAGCGCGCGCGCGGCGAAGGCCACCCCTGCGTTTACGGCGATGCCACCCGGCGCGTGGTGCTCGAGCACGTGCGCGCCCAAGAGGCGGCAGCGGTCGTCGTGGCGGTCGGGGATCCGGCGACCTGCCGGCGCGTGGTCGCGCTGGTGCGCAGCCTCAATCCGACGACCGCGATCGTGGTGCGCACCCGCTATGTCGCCGAGATCGAAGAGCTGCACCGGCTGGGGGCCGGCGAAGTCGTCTCGGAGGAGTTCGAGAGCTCGCTCGAGCTGTTCGCGCGCGTGCTCGGGGGTCTGGACGTTCCCCGCAACGTGATCACCGCCCAGATCGATCTCGTCCGCTCCGAGCACTATGCGCTGCTTCGTGAGCGCAAATCGCTTCGCCACCGTCTGGACAGTATCTACGAGATCTTCATGGCCGCGACCACCGTGACCCATCTGGTGCGCGAGGGCAGTGCCGTGGTCGGACACTCGCTCGAGACGATCGGACTCCGCCGGCGCACCGGCGCGGTTCTGATCGCGCTGGTGCGAGAGGGGAAGGCGATCACCAATCCGGCACCAAACCTAATAATAGCGGCGCGCGACATCCTGGTCCTGTTCGGCAATCACTCGGAGCTGGCCGCGGCGCGAGCCCTGCTGGAACCTCCCGACTCACCACTCGAGGTGGTGGCCGGTTAGAGCCGAAGCGTGTCCTTATATATAGGAACGGCGGTGCCGGATGACGACGATGCGGGGCGCCGGTCGGCGGTCAGGGTCGCCATCGAGACGCTGCACGCGATGTGGGCGCGATCGGTGACGGCCGAACAGGCGGGCTGGCTCGAGGGCGAGCTGCCGCGGATCGGATCTCCGTACGATCCGGCTCGATTTGCCGGCGCCTACGCCGCGACCGGACGTCGGGTGCGCGGCCCGCTGAGCCGAGTGCGTCAAGAGGACCACCGAATCCTGGCGGCCGTCGGCGTGACGGACGCACTGGCCTGGCCGGCCCCGCGCGTTGCTCGGGTGGCGTTGCTGTGCGCGGCCAGCGACGTCCTTCGACCCGACGCGATGGTCGGGCTGGTCGCGGGATTGTTCCGGACCGGCGACAATGCCGAACGCGAGGCTCTGCTCGGCGCCTTGTCCTTGTTGCCGGAGCCGCGAGCCTATTTGACGACCGCGCTCGAGGCCTGCCGCACGAACGTGCTTTCCGTGTTCGAAGCCATCGCCTGCGAGAATCCGTATCCTGCTCTTTACTTTCCCGATGACGCGTTCAATCGGATGATCCTCAAGTCGCTGTTTCTGGGAGTCTCGGTTCTTCGTATCGTCGACCTGGAGCGCCGGGCGAATCCGGAGCTGGCGCGGATGGCCACGGACTATGCGGGCGAGCGGCGCGCGGCCGGCCGCCCGGTGCCCGGAGAGATCGCGCTGGTCGAGTCGCTGTGCCGGGTCGAGGAGGTCAAGCCGTGAGGATGTTCGATCCGCACATCCACATGACGTCGCGCACCACCGACGATTATCAGGCGATGGCGGCGGCTGGAATTGCCGCCGTGGTCGAGCCGGCGTTCTGGCTCGGCCAACCCCGAACGCATGTCGGCACGTTCGAGGATTACTTCCTCTCACTGCTCGGCTGGGAACGATTCAGGGCCGGTCAGTTCGGGATCCATCACTTCTGCACGCTGGCGCTCAATCCGAAGGAAGCCAACGATGCATCCCTGGCGCAGGGTGTGCTCGATCTGCTGCCACGCTATCTCGAGAAGGACGGTGTGCTCGCCGTGGGTGAGGTGGGATTCGACGACCTTACCGATGCCGAGGAGCGGGCCTTCGCCGGTCAGCTCGAGCTTGCCGTTCGGCACCAGCTCCCGGTGCTCGTCCACACTCCGCATCGCGACAAGAAGCGTGGCACGGAGCGCAGCCTGGCGTTGATCCGCGCGCAGGGAATCGCTCCCGAGCGGGTCTTGATCGACCATAACACCGAGGAAACCTTGCCGATGGTCCTGGACTCGGGATGCTGGGCGGGCCACTCGATCTATCCCAGTACCAAGATGGACGAAGCGCGCATGGTGGCTCTGGTCGAGCGGTACGGGAGCGAGCGCATCCTGATCAACAGCGCGGCCGACTGGGGGGTGAGCGATCCGCTCAAGGTGCCGTTGACGGTGCGAGCCATGCGCACCGCGGAGATTGCCGAAGCCGATATCGAGCGGATCGTATGGCACAACCCGCTTGCCTTTTTCTGCCAGAGCGGCCGCGTGACCGCGGAGCAGCTCGCCGCACCGCCCTCGGTCGACCAGCGCGCGCAGTGGCAGGGAAACTCCGTGTTGCGGGGTCAGACGCCCCGGATCGACCGCTGAGCGATCGAACGATGCGGCGGACCATCGTCATCAATGCCGTCGGCATGACCCCTTCGTTGATCGGCGAGGCCACACCGAATCTGAAGAAACTGGCGCTGGGCGGCGGCCAGCGGCCACTCGCGACGGTGACTCCCGCGGTGACCTGCAGCGTCCAGTCCACGTTCGTGACCGGCCTGATGCCACGCGACCACGGCTGCGTAGGCAACGGATGGTACTTTAGGGACCTGTCCGAGGTCTGGCTGTGGCGCCAGTCGAACCGCCTGGTGGCGGGCGAGAGAATCTGGGATGCCGGCAAGCGGCGTGACAAGACGTTCACCTGCGCGAACCTGTTCTGGTGGTACAACATGTATTCGAGCGCCGACTTCACGGTCACGCCGCGCCCGATGTACCCGGCCGACGGGCGCAAGCTGCCGGACATCTACACGCAGCCGGCCGGCTTGCGCGACGAGTTGAACGCCCGGCTGGGGGCATTCCCGCTGTTCCATTTCTGGGGGCCGGCCACCGACATCTCCTCGAGCCGCTGGATCGCGGAGGCGGCGATTTACATCTACGAGAAGCACAGGCCGACGTTGACTCTGATCTACCTGCCGCATCTCGACTACGTCTTGCAGCGCGTGGGTCCGCGCGACCGCAGCGTCGAGCGCGATCTACGCGAGCTCGACCAGGTCTGCGGCGACTTGATCGAGCTGGGGGAGCGCGAGGGTGCGACCGTGATCGTGCTTTCGGAATATGGGATCACCGAGGTGTCCGGGTCCGTGGACATCAACCGCGCCCTGCGTCGAGATGGACTGTTGCGGGTGCGCGAGGAGCTCGGCCGTGAGCTGCTCGACGCTGGCGCCTCGGATGCGTTCGCCGTGGCAGACCACCAGATCGCTCACGTCTACGTGGCCCGGCCCGAGCTAGTGGAGCCGGTTGCAGAACGGATCGCCGCGTTGGAGGGCGTCGAGCGAGTGCTCGACCACCGCGGCAAGCGCGAGCACGGCCTGGACCATCCTCGCGCCGGCGATCTGGTGGCGATCGCCCGAGCGGATCGCTGGTTCAGCTACTACTACTGGCTCGACGATGAGCGAGCGCCCGATTTCGCCCGCACGGTCGACATCCATCGCAAGCCCGGTTACGACCCGGTCGAGCTGTTCTTCGACCCGCGCCTGCGCTTGCTCAAGGCGCGAGTTGCCTGGCGCGTCCTGAAGAAGACACTCGGGTTTCGCACGCTCATGGATGTCATCCCGCTGGATCCGAGCCTGGTCCGTGGCTCGCACGGACGTATCACCGACCATCCCAATGATGGACCCGTTTTGCTCAGCTCGCGGCCGGATCTGCTCCCCGAGGGCGCGGTGGCCGCCACCGACATCAAGCCGCTCGTGCTTGCCAGTGTCTTTGGCCGCTCAGGTGCCTGGCAGCCTGCGCTGGAGAGCACGGGTTAGCCCGCAGCCCGAGACTGCTGCGAGCGCCAGGTAGGGCTGTCCGGCTCCCGCGATCACCATCGCATCGACCAACGAGATGCCGGCGATCAGGCGGCCGACTGCCACGCCGATCTCGGGGTGGTCGCGCCGCGTGGCCAACCGCACTGCGCCTCCCGTCCAAGCGGCCAACACGAGGCCGAGCACGAGCGCCAGCGGTGCCCGCTCTGCCAGCGCGATGCCGTAGAACGGAGCGAGAAACAGCGCCGGTACCGGCCATCCCCGCGCCGGAGCCGTCCGAGTTTCTCCGGCCGCCAGTCCGCTGAGCGCGGCGACGTGGACGAACAGCGTGGCCCCGGCAGCCGCGGCCAGGCCCGACATGCTACCGCCGAAAACCAAGACGGCCGTGACGTAGACCAGGACCCGGCACGCACCCATGATGGCCGGGGCCAAGCGCGTGCGTTCATGGCGTGCGTCGTAGCAGACGATCGCGGTCGCGAGGGTCGCGCCAGCCAACAACGAGGGAAGGGGAGTCGGATTGCCGGCCCACCAAGCCGCCGGCGCGAGCAGCATCAGGCCCGCGATCAGGAGACCGAACCCAGCCGCCGCGACGGTGCCGGCCGCGGCCTGGCCCGCCGGGATGGGCCGCTCGGGTCGCTCGCGCGCGTCGATGTCCCGGTCGAAGTAGTCGTTGAGGTACATCCCGGCTACGTACGAGAGCGAGACGGCAACCAGGACCGTGGCGACGGCGAGCGGTCGGAGCGGACCCTCGGCGAGCGCGAATCCCGCCAAGACGTTCGTCCACACGGTCGGAAGATTCGAGACGCGGCCCAGGCGGAGCGCGACTTTCCAGTTCACCGGGCCAGCTCGTCGATCACCCAGGTCAGCTCTCTGGCAACCGCCTCGGCCGCACTGCCGCTACGCAGCGCCGGCGGGATGACCTCCCAGGTGTAGGTCTCTACTTCCCAATGATCGCTGATCGGCTCGCGCAGGTGCAGAGCCAGCAGGTCGCGGAGAAAGGGCTGGGTATTGGCGAAATCGCCGAGCCGTTCGCCGAAGATCGGAACGTGAAAATGAATGCGCCACTCGCGCGAGGCGGCTTGCGTACCGCTCGAGTCGTGCAGTTGCGCCAAGGCCGGGGACAAATCCGCGTAGCGGGACCAGTTGACGACACCGGCTGCGTCCGTGCCGGCATGGCACAGACGCTCGACTACCTGGTGCAGGTAGACCCCGTCGTCGAAGGCCCGCAGCGCCTCGAGCGTCGCTTCACCAAAGTCGTGCACGCAAAGGCCCGCGCTGAGCTGCACCTTGGCGATGCGAATCCCGGCCGCGCCCAAGGTAGCGACCGCCTGGGAGGGGCTTTCGAACTGGACGGCCGCGTGACACGCATCCAGGCAGACGCCGAGATGACGGCGCAGCGCGGGTTCGATCTGACCCTCGGGCAGCCCGGTCAGTGCAGCGAAACGCCCTCGCGCTTTGCTGGAGAGCAGCACGGCTTCGAAGAACTGCACGGCGTCGGCCGTGGTCTCGAGCAGGCAGCCCGGCTCCGGTTCCAACGCCAACGCGATCTCGCGGCCGCTCCGTTCGCGCAGCCGCCACAGGTAGGCGGTACAACGGAGCAAGTGTTCCGCGGCGGCGGTGATCGATTCCGGTGTGGCGAGCTCCGGCCGCCACCCCACCGGAACCGTGCTGATGCTGCCGTAGGTCGCGCAACCCGCCGGCAGGAGCCGCGCGAGCAGGTCGGCTAGCTGGACGGTGTAGGTGAGCCGGGCGTCCTCGGTCCAGTCGGGCCGGTAGACCTGCTCTTTGACGCGGGTGCGATGAAACGCGCCATAGGGAAAGCCGTTGATCGTGAACACGTACAAGCCGTGCTTCGCGAGCAACGTCTCGAGCCGCTCGCGGCCGGGATCGGCCGCGGTTTCGGCCGCCGCGGCCGCCGAAAGCCGCAGGCCCACTCCGAACGTCGCGTTCGGACAGACCAGCGCTTTCACGCGCGGGACGTGGTCGTCGAGATTGCGCGCGACCTCGTCCCAGCTCTCTCCTGGGTGGATGTTGGTGCAGTAGGTGAGGTGGGATCCCGGCGGCCGATCGAGCCTCATCGACCCGCCCGGGTGCGTAGCCAGCCGATCGCAAGCTCGAGCGCCGCTTCGTCGACCGCGTGGACGTCCACGGTGGCGCCGATCGCTCGGAGCATCGTCAGCGACAGGCTTCCTCCCAGATGCTCGCGAAACTCGCGCAGGCCGTCGAGGATCCACAGCCGGCCGGTCGCGTCGCGCTCGGCGAGGGCAGGATGCCACAGCGCGAAGCCGAGGCCCTCGAACAACGCGCAGATCCGTTCCGAGGACTCTTCGGCAAGCAGGCCGGTCTCGCAGGCATAGCGGCTGTCTAGAGCAACGCCGATCGCGACCGCCTCGCCGTGTCGCAGCTCGTAGTGCGAGAGCGTTTCCAGCTTGTGCGCGGCCCAGTGGCCGTGATCGAGCGGCTTGGTCTGCCCTAGCTCGAAGGGGTCGCCTGCGCCGCAGATGTGCCGCAAGTGCAGGAGCGCCCCGCGGTGGATCATCGTCTGCATCGCGGCCGGCTCGAAAGCCGCCAGGCGGCCGCGGTTGCTCCAGAGCCACTCGAAGAACTCACCGTCACGGATGAGAGCCACCTTGATCGCCTCGGCCATTCCGGCGATCCGATCCCTGACCGGCAGCGTGTCGATGAAGGCGGAATCGTTGACCACAGCGAACGGTGGATAGAAGCTGCCGACGAAGTTCTTCACGTGAAACGCGTTGATGCCGGTTTTGACACCCACCCCCGAATCGTTCTGAGAACCCACCGTCGTGGGCATCCGCACCACACGCACCCCGCGATGAGTCGTCGCGGCGGCATAGCCGGCCGCGTCCAGCACTGCACCGCCGCCGATGATCAGCACGACCGACTGTCGATCGATCGCATTCTCGTAGAGCCGCCGTTGGAGTCGAGCGACGATGTCGGGGTCGTTCTTGATGCGCTCGCCGCCGGTCACCAACTCGACGGGCGCGGCCAATTCGAGACAGTCGTCGTGATGGTCCGTGTAGCATGCCAGGTGCTCGGGGAGCTGTGGCCAGACGCGAGCGACCCCGTCGTCGACGATGGCGAACACGCGGTGGCGCCGGTCGGGCTCGCGCCAGCGCACGGCTTGCGTGAGAACCGGATTCGCAGGATCGAGCGCGTTGCGGGTGAAGTGGACCGGGTACTGGAACGAAACGCTGAACTGCTGAAAATAGGCCTGATCGTCGGCGCGAGCCGCTGCGACGTTGCGGGTCGTCCCGGCGCTATGGGTCTGCGGTTGGCTCAACAGCGCCCCTCGCACGCCAGGGCTCCCTCAGCCTAGAGATCGATGTATAGGCGGTCAAGCGAAACGACGGCACCGTGGACCGGTGGCGCGCGGCCGATTGAACCGAGACGCGGCGAATGCGATAGGAGGCCCATGAGCGACGAGCCAAAAGAGAAGCGCGGCAAGGAGCGGCAGATCTCCGTTCAGTCCGATCAGGAGAGCGTCGCCGGCGTGTACGCCAATCTAATGATGGTTACCCACCGCAAAGAGGAGTTCGTCCTGGATTTCGTTTTCGTGCATCCCCAGTCCGGCACCGGCAGCCCGTCGGTAGGAACCCTGCGATCGCGCGTGATTACCTCCCCCGAACACGTCAAGCGCATCGTCCGTGCGCTCGAAGAAAACGTGCGCCGGTACGAGAGCAAGTTCGGCCAGATCGAGGAAGCCACCGATCTGCCCAAGATCGTCCATTGACGTGACGGCAACGGGATCGGGCCCGCGCAGGCTCCGGTCGGCCCGAAAAAACCGCATGGACATTGCTCGTGACCTGTCGCTACCCTCGGGCTGCGTCCACACTGCGGGCCCTACCCGAACGGGGGTGAGGTTTCCAGGGGCCGTGCTAGCGATGGTGAAGCGAGTCTGTTGGCTGGTCATCGCTCTGGCGCTGGGTTGCACGGTTGCGGTGCACCCGGCTGCTGCGACGCCGCTGTCCAGGCGCGAAACGAGTTGCGTCATCGCCTTGAACCGGGTGGCCGCCAAGCTTGCGACTGCCCAGGGAAAGGCAAGCGTAGCCTGCATCAGCGACGCCGCGAAGGGTTTGCTCGGCGCACTGGACGCGGAGTCTTGTCTCGTCGCCGACCGTGGTGGTGCGATCAACCGGCTGAGCCTCAAGCTGACGAGGCTCGATCTGGAGAAGTGCGTGAGCGATCTGCCCGAATTCGGGTACGCCGGCGCTACGACGGCGTCGACGGCTGCGCTGGGCGAGCAGATCGCTTTGGTCGCTTCGGTCTTTGGCGTGCCGCTGGACGATGCGATCGTGCCGATGGCGAATGACCCCGCGGCGGCCGATTGTCAGACGGCAGTTGCAAAGGGATACGAGCGCGTTGCATGGACACGCTACCGACAGTTCCTCGCTTGCAAGAAGGTCGGCCTAAAAGACGGGTCCATCGAGGATGCGATTGCGCTCGAGGCGTGCATGGTTGCCGATCCCGATGAGAAGCTACTCGCCGAGCAGGCAGAGTTCGCCGAGCTGGCGGCCAAGCGTTGCCAGGGAGTCGTTCTTCCAAACTTGTTCCCAGGCGACTGCGCCAGCGAAGCGGCGGACCCCGCGGCGCTTGCCGCCTGCATCTCCCGGCGCGCCGACTGTCACACCTGCGTCGCGCTCAACGACATGGATCGACTCCTCCACAACTGCGACGTTCAGGACAACGGAGTGGTGGACGGTAGCTGCCGGGCCTGCGGGAACGGCTTCGTCGAGGAGCCGGAGGCGTGCGACCCACCGGGAGAGACCGTCGACTGCGACGGCGACTGCACGCTCGTGGCCTGCGGCGATGGCTACGCGAACCACACGGCTGGTGAGCTCTGCGACGACGGTAACGCGACCGAAGGCGATGGCTGTGATTCGAACTGCACGGCGACCTCGTGTGGAAACGGGATCCTGACGGCGACCGAACGGTGTGATGATGGAAACAACCTCGGGGGTGACGGTTGCGCGTCCGATTGCACCTGTGAGCCCGGGTCGGTCGTTACCGGTTGTCAGGATCCGACCTGTCCCAATCGCATGCTGCAGACGGTTCACGCCGGGACCGGTACGGTGTGCGCGAGCAACGCCGACTGCACGGTGGGAGCGTGCTATCCGGTTCTTGGGCGCTGTTTGAGCGAGACCTCCGACGATATCGGGTATTCGGGGCTCGTTCACGACGTCGATACGCTCGATCGTTTCGCGATCGGCCTCGAGCTGGCGTGCGTCGGTCCCGGTCCGGTCTGCGGCGACTGCGTCGTGCGAGGCGTCGATTCGCAGACGCGCAACTGCCGCTGCGCCGGCGATACGCGGACGATCTGCGACGAGCCGTTCGCCGCCGATGCCGACGATTGCGGCGGCAGCGCGTGCGTCTGCTACGAGGGACCGCCCGAACCCTCCGTGCAGGGCGGTACTCCGGTCTGCCTGCTCTGGCGCTACAACAACGACGCTGGTGGCACCGTCAACGTGGACAGCGGAACCAGCGAGATCACCAAGGATCTTTCCGTGGTGGTCCACCTTGGAGAGACGCTCACGATCCCCTGTCCGGTTTGCGGGGGTGCTTGCTCGGCGCCATCGGCCAGTGCCGGGACGCCTTGCAGGATCGACGCCGACTGCGACGTTGCGGGTGGGGACGGCGTGTGCGCGGGCTTCGACGTCAACGTAGGCGATGGAATCCGCGATGGTACCTGCGTGCTCGGTCCCAACGCCGGACTGCCCTGCGATGCGCAGGGCACCCACCAGAGCTTTCCCAATCCAGGGGGCGGTGGCCACAGCCTCGACTGCATGCCGTTGGATGCGAAGAACATCTCGGGACCGGGAACGCGGCTGGCCATGCGCCAGAGCACGGGCTTTGTCTCGCTCAGCTCTGCCACTCCGTGTGGTGCCGGCGACACCCAGCTGTGCCACTGTGGCGTCTGCGCGAATGATCCATTTACCGCCTGCAGCTCGAACGCGGATTGCCCGAGTTCGACCGAGTGCACGGCCGTCAGCGCGGGTGCACCCAGGCCCAACGGCTGTTTGGACGGGGTGTGTTCGGACCAAGGTGGCGGCGAAGGTGAGTGTCGGGGCGGGCCCAATCTGGCCTTCTGCGACGGTGTGCTGCGGGCCGATGGGGAGCCGTTCGTGACCTGTACCAACAACAGCGATTGCATCGCGAGCGAATGCGGGCACGCCGACTGTGGTCTGTGCACGCTCAGTCGGCCGCTGGATTGCTTTCTGCCCGAAGTCCAGGCGAGCGGAGCTGCAGATCCACTTGCTCCCCTGCAGATCGCGGTCACCTGTATCCCGCCGGTCAACCCCGGCGTCGACTCCGTCGTCGGTCTGCCCGGCCCGGGGCGTCTCGCCCGTCGATCGGCAGCCCAATACCTCTGCGCCTCCGACCCCGGCACACCGTACGTTCCGGGGACCGGTGGCTGTCCCTGAACGTTCGGTTACTTCGGCGGAAAGCGTTCGAGTATCGCGGTCACCGTATCGGTCACCTGGCGCTCGCGCTGCTCGGGCGGATCGGCTGGGAACACTTCGGTCTTTGCCGAGGCGTGCCACATCGAACCCTTCGTGCGCGGATCTAGGAAGTCGAGCACGAGCGTACCCTCGTCATACTCGCGCGAGTAGTCGATGCCGGGTTGGGTCATCTCCTGGCCGACGTCGTCGCTCGGTCCCCACCAGCCGCTGAGGTAACCTTGCGTCTGACCGCTCGTCGAGCTGTCCAGCCGTCGCTTGATGGCCGCGCGGTAGGTCACCAAGAAATCTGCCTCACCCCCAGGTGCGCGGCGGTAACCCCGCGCCGCGAGCCCGGCATCGACCGCTTGGCGTACGCTGCGGTCGAGGAATACCTCATCCACGCGGGGGTCACCCGTCGTGATGCCAGCGGTCTGGGCCCATGCGTAGGTATGAAGAGTCTCGAAGCGCACCGCAGCGTCGTGGCGCGTGCGCACCTGGGAGCCGGCGCAGGCGGCAAGACAGATCAGCCCCGCGACCGAGTATCGACCGAGGTACTTCAGGAGAGGCTTCCTCACGTGGGGGGCCGATCATGCAGCAATCGCTGGCTTGTGCGAAGCGGGATGCCGGCCTAAGCCTGGCTTCTCGCGGGAAGCGGGTCGCGATGTTCCGGTTTCACGGTATGGCGGTGTTTACGGTGGCGTGTCTGATGGCGCTCGCGGGACCGGGCGTGCCAGCCGCGCATGCCGCACGTGGAGATTGCGGGCAGCCGGCTAGCGACCGCGACAGACCAACGGCCTCGGACGCCCTGCTCATCCTGCGCGTGGCAGTCGGATTGGACGACTGCGCATTCGCCATTTGCGACGTCGACGCCAACTGTTCCGTGAACGCCGTGGACGCTCTGCGGCTTCTCAAGTACGCGGTTGGGCAGGCGGTTCAGCTCTCGTGCGCAGGTGCGTGCGTCACGACAACCACCACGACCACTAGCACCACGACGACCAGCACCACGACCACCACGATCATCGATGACCCGGTTTGGCCCGAGGATCCTTCGGCCTACGTTCCCGGCCCGATTTCGTATTTGAGCGAGCTCGGCATTTCCCCGCTCGAGCAGGGCGTACCGACCTGCTGTAAGGACTTCGGCTCCATCTCGAAGGACGCGATTCTCGAGGGTACCGACAACCTCGACAACGCGCTGGCCGTGCTCGCCGGCCAGCTGCAGTCACTCGGTGTGGATCTCAACGCGCTCCTGGCCGAGTCGATCGCGTCCGGCTCGCTCGCCGTGCTCTTCGATCATCAGCTGCTCGACCTCGGAGCCGCTGCGACAGCCGGGCGCGGGCTGTCAGACCAGTTCGCGCTGGTGCAGCTCGCGGGCATTTTTACCGACGGGACGACGTATGCCGAAGCCGCTGCCGGTCAGGGGCGGTTCCTGATGCGCCGGGATTCCTTTGTCGCGGGCAGTGGCGAGCCGGTGAACTTCGCCTACCCGGCGCAGATGAACGCGGACACGATGAACGCCGGACCTTTCACGCTCGACCTCAGCTTGCCGTTCGGATTTCTCACGCTCGCGCTGCCGACCGAGCAAGCCGAGCTCACCGCCGCGCACGGTCCGGTCACCGCGGCCGGCATCACGTACACGGATGGCCGCCTCTCCGGCCTGGTTCGCCTGGACGCGGTGTTTGGATCGATCAACCAGATCCTCGATGCACCGGCCTGCGAATGCCTCGCGATCTCCGAGCCCGTCTACAGGGAGAATCTCGACGGGGCGTGGATCTCCGCGTGTGTGAGCGACGCGCGCGCACGCTGTCCCGCGGCAGAACAGGACGTCTGTGTCGTGCTCGCGGGGGCGGATCTCCTGGCCGTTCCCACTCAGGTCTGCTTGATTCTGCCAGGGGTGCTCAGCGGCGCAGCCGACCTCGACCTGGACGCGCAGCCGGCGACGTTCGAGGCGCTCTCGCTCGGCCTGGAGTTCACCGGAGTCTTCGGCACCGCCGTCGGCCTCGAGCCCTGAAGGCGAGCGCCCCGCGATGGTGCCGCACGTTGCCAGCCGTCGCCGGACTCCCTAAGCTAGCCGGCCATGGAAGCGGTGCTCGTCGAACAGGTCCGTCCCCACATTCGCGTGATCCGGCTCAACCGGCCCAACAGGCTCAACGCGATGTCGTACGGCCTCATGACCGATCTCTACCGTGCCCTCGACGCGATCGGTGGTGACAACAACTGCTGGGTCGTGGTGTTGACCGGGCAGGGTCGCGGCTTCTGTTCCGGGCTGGACTTGGAGGATCCGGGAGAGATCCCGGGGATCGACAACATGGCCCCGGCGCGGATCGGGATGCTCGCGATGTCGCATTTTTCGCGCATCATTCCCGCGATGCGCGGGATTCCGCAGCCGATCATCGCGGCGGTCAACGGCTGCGCTTTCGGGGGCGGCATGTGTCTGTCGCTCGGAGCGGACATCCGTTATTGCGCCGAGTCGGCGGTGTTCAACAGCACGGGAATCGTCAACGGGTTGACCAGCACGGAGCTCGGCGCCAGCTACCTCCTCCCCAGGCTCATCGGAGCGTCGAGAGCCAACGAGATCTTGCTCACCGGTCGTCGAATCGACGCGCAGGAGGCCGAGCGCATAGGGTTGGTTTCGAAGGCGCTACCTGATGACAAGTTGCTCGATCATGCGATCGAGGTTGCTGAAGGCATGTGCGAGCTGAGCGCGTTCGGACTGCAGATGACCAAGCAGGTGTGCTGGGCCAACATGGAGACCACGAGCCTGAACGCCGCGATCGACCTGGAAGACCGGAACCAGCTTCTGCTCGGCAGCACCGAGAACCTCGTCGAGTGCATCAACGCCCGCCGCGAGAACCGCAAGCCGGTTTACACCGACGCCCCCCGCAAAGACTACCGCTGAGACCGCGCCCGACGCAGAGGCCATCCTCCCGCATGGCGAACGCCATGCGGTCTGATCACGCATCGCGATCCGGCCTGACGTGCGCCGTTCGGAATCTCCACGCGCCGGCATTCGGCCCGGTAGACTGAAAAGTGACGCCATGCGAGCGACGGAGACCAGAGCACGAGTAGCCGAGCCGGCCAGCGCAGGGTTCAAGCCAGAGCCGCCGCTCCACAGCGCGGACACGGGCCTGGACCGAACGTTCCTGACCAGCCTCGTACTCAAGATGGCCTACTTCCGTCATGAGATCACCGAGCGGGACCTCTCGCGGGAGATCAAGCTTCCACCCTCGGTCATCGATGAGCAGCTCTCGGAGTTGCGCCGCGAAGAGTTCGTTGAAGTGCTGGGGCCGGCCGATAACTCACGCGTGAGCTACCGTTTTCGCATCACGGCGCGTGGCAGCGAACGGGCGCGCCAGGCACTCGAGGTCAATCGTTACGTGGGTCCGGCTCCCGTGAGTCTCGAGCAGTACGTTGCCGGCCTGGCCGCTCAGACCGAACAGTCGGCGGCCGCGCGACGAAGCAGGTTGCAACAGGCCATTTCTCACCTCGTGCTTCGAGCCGACGTGCTCCGGCAGGTCGGGCCTGCCTTCGAGTCCGGCCGGGCGCTGTTCCTGTACGGATCGCCGGGCAACGGCAAGACCGTGCTGGCCGCCGCACTGGGCGCGGCTTGCGGTGATCCCATGCTCATTCCTCATGCCGTCGCGGTCGACGGACAGGTGATCCGTCTGCTCGATCCGATCGTTCACGGTGTGACGCCCTCTGGCGATGGCCAGGATCAGCCGAGCAACCGGAAGGCTGCGTCCGTGGATCACCGCTGGGTGAAGGTCAAGCGGCCCGTGGTGTTAGCGGGGGGCGAGCTGGACCTGACGATGCTTGAGCTGACGTTCAACGAGCGCGAGGGACATCACGAGGCGCCGTTGCACATGAAGGCGAGCGGCGGTGTGCTCATCATCGACGATTTCGGCCGGCAGGTCGCTCGACCCCGCGATCTGCTCAATCGCTGGATCGTGCCCCTCGACAAAGGCGTGGACTACCTCACGCTCCACACTGGCAAAAAGTTTCCGGTGCCCTTCACGGCGATGGTGGTTTTTGCCACCAATCTCGACCCGCACGACCTGGTCGATGAAGCGTTCCTGCGTCGGATTCCCTACAAGGTGGAGCTACCCTCGCCGGACCACGACGAGTACTGTGAGATTTTCACGCGGGCCTGCGGCGACCTCGGCCTGGAACCGAACCTCGCTGCGATCGACCACATCTACCATCGGTTCTACGTCCAGTTGGGCATGGAACCCCGCTCCTGCCATCCGCGCGACATCCTGCAGAAGCTCATCGAGCTGGCGCAGTGGGAGAACGTTCCGCCCCAGATCTCTCCCGCCAACCTCGACCACGTCTGCCGCAGTTACTTTCTCGAAGACTGAGCCGGCGCCGTTACCAGGACAGCCGAACAGGGTGGTGCGAGGAGGGGGACTTGAACCCCCACGGCCTCAACGGCCACTAGGCCCTCAACCTAGCGCGTCTGCCAGTTCCGCCATCCTCGCAGCAGGAAGCTCGAGCGCGCCATGCCCGGCGCCCGCCTATTCGTTGCCCGTCTTGTCGTCCGCCGCAGCGGCGGACGGACTCTCGGGGGCACTGCCAGTCGGCGACGCAACCGCGCCCTCGGGTGGGGCCGCTGCTTGCGGCTGACCTGGTTCTCCGGCCGGTGCTGGAGAAGCGACCTGCGCGGCTACGCCTGCGCCCGCCGCTGGTGCGCCGGCCGCCGCGCCCGCGGCATCCTGGACGGCCCGCTGGGCCGCCTGCTTCAGGGCGTCTTCGAGCGACGCGGTCGCGGCAGCGGGGTCGGGTTCCACGGGAGGCGTCGCCTCCGCCTGCGCCTCAACAGCAGCCGGTGCTTGGTCCGCGGGCGCCGCGAGCGGCGCTGGCTCGGCCGTGCCGTCGAAGACGGAAGATTGCCGGGCCGACAGCACCGCGAGCAGCAGAGACGAACCCATGAACAGGGCAGCGCAGACTGCGGTGGCCCTGGTCAGTAGATTGCCCGATCCGGAAGGTCCGAACACGGCTACGTTCGCGCCACCGAACGCGGCGCCCATCTCGGCGCCTTTGCCCGTCTGTAGCAACACGACCGCGATCAGAAACAGTCCGGCGATGATGTTCAAAGCGATCAGTATGGCCGTCAACTCAGTGCTCCTGGTAGTGGACTATGCGGAGGAAGTCCTGCGCCTTCAAGCTGGCGCCGCCGACCAGCGCGCCATCGACATTGGGGCAGGCCATGAGCGTGTCGATGTTGTCGGGCTTGACGCTTCCGCCATAGAGGATTCTGATCTGTTCGGCCGCCGGCGCGGTCAGGACGCTGCCGAGCAGCCGGCGTATCATGGCGTGGACCTCTTCGGCCTGGGCGGGAGTCGCGGTCCTGCCGGTCCCGATCGCCCAGATGGGTTCATAAGCAATGACCAGGCGATCGAAGCGCTCGGCCGGCAGTTCGCAGAGCCCGCCCTGCACCTGGTGCTGGATGACCGCGAGGGTCTCGCGCCGCTCGCGTTGGTCCAGCGTTTCCCCGACACACATGATCGGAATCAAGCCTGCGGCGGCGGCGGCGTGGACCTTCTTGGCGATCGTGTAATCGCTATCGCCGAAATGGAGGCGCCGCTCGGAATGACCAACGATGACATGCGTGCAGCCGGCATCGAGTAGCAGCGGGGCGGAAATCTCGCCCGTGAACGGACCGCTGGGCTCCCAGTACACGTCCTGTGCTGCCAGCCGCACCGCGGATCCCTCGACCACCTGCCGGACCGTTGCCAGCGCGGTGAAGGTCGGGGCGATGAGCGCCTCTCGCCCTGATAGCCCACGGCAGCCCTCGACCACGCTGCGCGCAAGCTCTCGCGCCTCGCTCTGATTGCAGTGGAGCTTCCAGTTTCCGGCAATGAGCGGCGTGCGCGGCTTCGTCATTGCGGCTGACCATCCAGCGCCGCTACGCCGGGCAGCGTCCGACCCTCCAGCAACTCGAGCGAGGCGCCGCCGCCGGTCGAGACATGGGTGATGTCACCGATGCGACCGGACTTGGCCAGCGCAGCCACGGAATCCCCACCGCCCACGACGGAGACGGCCTTGGAGTCAGCGACCGCTTTGGCCACCGCCATCGTCCCTTCAGCGAAGCGTGACCATTCGAAGACGCCCATCGGGCCGTTCCAGAACACCGTGGCTGCGGTTCGGATCACCTCCGCATAGCGCTGCCGCGTGTGTGGACCTATGTCGAGGCCCATGAGCCCGTTGCCGATCTCGGGAGTCGCGACGGGCACGGGCTCGGCCTGTTCCTCGAACTCCCGCGCGGCGATGTGATCAACCGGCAGTTCGACGCGGACGCCGCGCGCCTTGGCGCGAGCCAGCAGGTCACGTGCCAGTTCGAGCTTGTCGGCCTCGACCCGGGATGCACCCACCGGGCAGCCTCGTGCCTTGAGCAGCGAGTATGCCATCGCGCCGCCGACGAGCAGGGTGTCCACACGGTCAAGAAGGCTCCCTAGCAGTTCGATTTTGTCGGAGACTTTGGCGCCGCCGACGATGGCGACGAACGGTTTCGCCGGGCTCTTCATGAGGCCGCCGAGCATGTCGATCTCCCGCTTCATCAGAAAGCCTGCGGCTGTGGCATGAACGTAGTGGGTGATTCCGACTGTGGATGCATGGGCGCGGTGCGCCGTCCCGAACGCGTCGTTCACGTAGACATCGGCGAGCGCGGCCAAGCTGCGCGCGAACACGGGATCGTTGGCTTCCTCTTGCGGGTGGAACCGGAGGTTGTCGAGCAACACGACCTCTCCGTCGCGCATGGCACCGACCACGGTTTCCGTCGCCCGGCCGGTGCAGTCCGGCGCCATGACGACCGGCTGTCCGAGCAGACGTTCCAATTCCTTAGCGACCGGTGCGAGTGAGAGAGCTGCATCGCGCTTGCCCTTGGGTCGGCCCAGATGCGACGCCAGGATCACGCGGGCCCCTGCGGCGATGGCGTGACGAATCGTCGGCAGCGTCTCGACGATTCGCGAGTTGTCGGTGATCTCCCCGGCCCGGAGCGGAACGTTAAAATCCACGCGAATGAAGACTCGGCGTCCCCGAAGATCGAGCCGGTCGATCGTCTTCATGCACCGGGCCTGCCAGTCCGGCTCAGAGGGACTTCGCGATCACTTCGACGACGTCGCAGAGCCGGGTCGAGAAGCCCATCTCGTTATCGTACCAGGCCAGCACTTTGCCGAAACCGGCCTCGAGCACTTTGGTCAGCTCCGCGTCGAAGATCGAGGAATGACGGTTGCCGTTGAAATCGCAGGAGACCAGCGGCTCGTCGCAGTACTGGAGGATGCCTTTCAGCGGCCCTTCGGCCGCGACTTTGACCGCGGCGTTGATCTCCGCTGCCTTGGGGTGCTTCTCGGTCTCGAACACCAGATCGACGATCGAGACGTTGGGCGTGGGCACGCGGATGGCCATGCCGTCGAGCTTGCCGTTGAGCTCCGGCAGCACCAATCCCACCGCCCGTGCCGCGCCCGTGGTCGTCGGGATCATCGACAGCGCCGCCGCGCGCGCACGGCGCAGATCCTCATGCGGAAGATCGAGGATGCGCTGATCGTTGGTGTAGGAGTGGATCGTCGTCATCAGGCCGCGCTTCATGCGGAAGCTCTCGTGCAGAACCTTGACCACCGGCGCCAGGCAGTTGGTGGTGCACGACGCGTTCGAGATCACGTGATGCTTTGCCGGATCGTAAGCCCGGTGATTGACGCCGTAGCAAAGCGTGATGTCCGCACCCTTGGCGGGCGCCGAGATGATCACCTTGCGCGCTCCCGCTTGCAGGTGTACGGCCGCCTTGTCTCGGTCGGTGAAGAAGCCGGTCGATTCGATGACGATGGCGACATCGAGAGACTTCCAGGGCAGCTCGGCGGGGTTGCGCAGCGAGAGCACTTTGATCGACTTTGCGCCCACCACCAGACGATCGCCATCGACGACCACGGGTTTCGGGAAAGCGCCGTGAACCGAATCGTGTCGGAGCAGATGTGCGAGCGTTGCAGCGTCAGTCAGATCGTTGACTGCGACCACCTCGATACCGGGGTAATCGAGTGCGGCGCGGAGCATGTTGCGGCCAATGCGACCGAAACCGTTGATGCCCACGCGGATTGCCATGCGTACCTCCTGTCGTGAGGTTAGGCCCGGGTGCCGCCGACTGCCAGAGAACGAGTCGCTCTGTCCGGGAAAACTCGCAGGCTATCCCACGCGATCGGGACGGTGTCAACTCACCAGTTTCTTTGACAGCCTGGCAATGTGAGCGTATCTTCGACGCGGGATTTCGGTGGGGCTGCGGACGGGCACGCGATGACGCCGGCAGCAGGCGGGCCGACCATCGTCGACATGATCTCCGGCTCCGGGCCGGTGGTTCAGTCGGTACTCTTTCTTCTGATCATCATCTCGATCCTGAGCTGGGCGGTGGTCCTTTATAAGGCCCGGCAGATCCGGTCTGCGCGCAAGGGATCCGCGCGCTTCATCGATCTGTTCTGGCAGACCCGAAACCTAACGGAGATCTCCAAGGCGTGCTCCGAGATGAGCGAGAACCCCGTGGCCGAGGTGTTCAAGGCCGGATACCAAGAACTGGTCCGGCTGCGCAACAAGAAGAGAGCGCAGCCCGAGGCTTTGACCACCGAACTGCCCGGCGTCGCCAACGTCGAAAGAGCGATGCGCCGGGCGGCCAGCCTGCAACAGACGCGTTTAGAGAAGCTCCTGACGTTCCTGGCGACCGTGGCCAGCAGCACGCCGTTCATCGGTCTGTTCGGGACCGTTTGGGGCATCATGAACTCGTTCATGGGCCTGAGCACTAAGGGTTCTTCGACCTTGCAGGCGGTGGCTCCGGGCATCTCCGAAGCACTGGTCGCGACTGCGATGGGCCTTGCGGCGGCAATTCCGGCCCTGGTGGCCTACAATCACTTCGCCCGGCAGGCGCGCGTGATGGCGATCGAGATGGAGAACTTCGCGTCGGAATTCCTCAACATCGCCGAGCGCCACTTCCTGGTCTGAGGGCGAGAGGCTCGAGTCGGCGTGGCTGCGACAAACGGAGACGGTTCAGGCGGAGCGATCGCCGCAATCAACGTCACGCCGCTGGTGGACGTCATGCTCGTTCTCCTCGTCATCTTCATGGTGACGGCGCCGATGATCCAGCAGGGGGTGACGGTCGATCTTCCGGTGGCAACTGCCGGTCCGTTGCAGAGCGACGACGTCGCGCTGGTGGTGTCGGTTACCAAGGATGGCAGTCTGTATCTCAACGATTCGAGGCTCGACCTGGCGACCCTGACCACGCGTCTGGTGGCGATCAACAAAGAGAAGCCGCGCACCATCGTGTATCTGCGCGCCGATTACACGGTAAGTTATGGCGCGGTCGTCAGTGTCATCACTGCGCTCAAGTCGGCCGGAGTCGACCAGCTCGGAATGATCACTGAGCCCGTCCAGGGGTAAGACCCAGTGGAACGTCCGCCGGAGTCATCGGCTCCAGGCATCCTGCATCGCGACCCGCTGGACCCGGAGCTGCTCCTGTCGTTTCTGTTCTCGCTCGGCGTCCACCTGTTCTTTATCGCGATCGTGGTGGCCGTCTCGTTTACGGGCGCTTCTCGATTCGAGCGCCGGAACGCTTACACGGTGGGTCTGGTTGGCCTGGACAGTGGGTCGGCCTTGCTCGGCGTCGGCCCGCTCGCCGGTTCCGGACCGCCCGTGCCGCCCGCCGCGATGCTCCACGTACCACCCGCTCCCGCGAAGCCACCGCCCAAGCCGGAGGTCAAGGCTGAACCCAAGCCGGCGCCCGCACCCGAGGTCAAGCCGGAGCCTAAGCCACCGCCCAAGCCGGAGGTCAAGGCTGAACCCAAGCCGGCGCCCGCACCCGAGGTCAAGCCGGAGCCCAAGCCACCGCCCAAGCCGGAGGTCAAGGCTGAACCCAAGCCGGCGCCCGCACCCGACGCCAAGACGGAGCCGAAGCCGCCGCCTGCGCCGACCGCTGCGGCGGCGGAGCGTCCGGCGGCTTCTGGGCCACCGGTGCAAGGCGGGCAGAACCACACCACGACAGCGGCCGCTACGGTTCCCGGAGGTGGCGGGACTCCGGCAGCAGGGTCCGGCCGAGCCGCCGGCGGGATCGTGCGAGACGCGGAGTTCGTCGCCTACTACAATCTGATGATCAGCCGCATCAAGGCGAACTGGGTGTGGGCCGGACAGGAAACTGATAACCTGGCCGTCACCTTGCGCTTCTCCATCGAGTCGGACGGGCGCATCAGCGGCGTCGTGTCTGTGTCCTCATCCGGCAACTTGCGCTTCGACCACTCGGTGCTGAATGCCGTCAGAGCGGTTCGCGATCTGGGCCCGCCTCCCGACCAGCATCGCCGCGAGTTCGCGGACGTCGAGTTGGTGTTCCGGGCGAGCGACCTGAGTCGCTAGGTCCAATCATGAGGTACAGCCTCGGCGGTCGTACGCTGTTGATTACCGCGATGGCTGCGGCGGCGATCGGAAGCGCAACAACATCCGCCAGCGCGCAGATCCGAGGGGAGATCGTCGGCCCAGGTGCGACCCGCATGCCGATCGCGGTGCCCGACCTGCGGCTTCTCGGTGGTCCGGAACGGTCGGCCGAAGCGCGTGACTTCATACGCGTGCTCCGCCGCGATCTGGAATTGTCCGGCCTGTTTCGGGTCATCGATCCGGCGGCTTACCTCGTCGATCCGGCCAACGTGGGCTCGAGTCGGGATGAGGTGCGTTTCGAGGACTGGAGCGCCATCGGAGCACTAGGGTTGCTAAGTGGCGGCTATCAGGGGACGCCGGGCGGTATGACGATCGAGTCGCGTTTTTTCGACGTCGCCGATCGAAGCAGCAATGGCGGCCGGCGCCTGTCGGGAGATGTCCTTTCCGTTGCCAGACTCGCTCACCGCATGGCCGACGCGGCACTCGAGTTCGTCACGGGAATCCCGGGCCCCTTCGACTCGCGGATCGCGTTCGTCTCGAGCCAGGGCGCGCGTTTCCGTGAGATCTACAGCTACAGCTTCGAGGGGAAGATCCGGCAGCTTACCCGGCACGGGTCGATCACGATGGCGCCATCCTGGCATCCGTCGACCGAATCGCTGCTGTTCACCTCGTTCCGCGGTGGCCGGCCCGTCCTTTACAGCGTCGACTACGAGACCGGCACCGACAGCCGGATAGCGTCGAAGATGGGGGTCAATGTCGGGGGAGTTTGGTCTCCGGACGGCAAGCGGTTGCTCGTGGCGCGTGAGGAATCCGGCAATACGGATATTTTTGCGCTTGACCCCGCGCGTGGCCAGGCTCTGCGATTGACCGACCACTGGGGCATCGACGTCGATCCGGCATGGTCACCCGACGGCTCGCGCATCGCCCTCTGTTCCTCGCGTTCCGGAGTGCCTCAGATCTACACGATGGCCGCCGACGGGAGCGACATCCGCCGAGTGACCTTGGAGGGAAACTACAACTGTTCGCCTGTATGGTCTCCCGACGGCAGACTCATCGCATACGCTGGGCGCGACGGCGGTGGTTTCCAAGTGTTCGTGGTGCCCGCTACGGGTGGCCGCGCGCGTCAGATCACGGCGGCCGGTTCCAGCGAGGATCCGAGCTGGTCGCCGGACTCGCGTTACGTCGCGTTCTCGAGCAAGCGCGGGCTCACGAAGAAGATCTACATGGTTGATGTTCAGAACGGTGCGGAGACCCAATTGACGGACGGACCAGGCGATGATACCTCGCCGAGTTGGTCGAGACGTTTGGAATAATGCGCGCTTGCGCGCAGTTCAAATCCGTACCCACGGCTGGGAAATCCGTAGATCCGTAGCGTTTCAAGGAGGTTGTGGTGATGAGTAGAGGTCGGGTTGAAGTTTCTCGGGTGATCAAAATTGTGCTCGTGTCGGCGGCAATTCTCGTCGCGGCTGGCTGTTCGGCTCGATCAGGCGCTGGCGGCACACGTGGGGCGGCCGGTGACCCATCGGGCATCGGTGACGAGGGGCTAGCCGGCGAGCCGAGCATCGATCAGTTCGAGCAGGCCGGTACCGTGGCCTCCGGTGGCATTTATATGGACGTCTTGTTCGGATTCGACTCCGACCGACTCGACGCCGCCGCTGAGCGTGCCGTTGCGCACAATGCGGAAGTCCTACGGGGCGACCAGGGGCGCCGCGTCGAGATCGAGGGCCACTGTGATGAGAGGGGCGCTTCCGAGTATAATCTCGCGCTCGGTGCCCGGCGGGCACGTGCTGTCCGTGATGCGCTGGTCGGCATGGGGATCGGTTCGGACCGATTGTCGACGGTCAGTTACGGTGAGGAGCTTCCCCTGTGCAAGGAGTCGAACGAATCGTGTTGGTCCCAGAACCGGCGCGTGCATCTGGTCGATATAGGCCGTTGACGATGCGACAGCCGGTTGGAGCGGTGATTGCAGCCGCTGCGCTTGCCGCGCTCGCCGGTTGCGCTGCACGCGCCCGAACCGGTGACCCGGCCGCCGAGAACGCCGACCTGCGCCGGATGCTGCTGGAGACGCGACGAGATCTCGAAGAGGTCCGGCGTGACCAGGACCGCCTGCGCGATGCGGTCGAGAACCTCCAGGCGCAAGGCGGCCAGCCTCGGCCGCCCAACCCCACGAGTTACGGCGCGTGGCCGGGAGAATCCTTGGGAATCGGCACCGAGAGCGCCGGAGTTGCAGGCTCGATCGCCGGGCAAGGCACGGAAGTGGCCCAGACTCCAGGGTCACCGGTTGCGGTCGCCACACCGGACCAGCAACGGACCGCGGCGGCCAACTCGTCCGTCGCGGGAGTGGCGCCCCAAGCACCCGATCAATCGGATGCGCCCGGTGGTCAGGTACACGTGGCGGCGGTCCCGCCGCCGGAGCCGGTACTGCTCGGGGTGAGCACACCTCCCCCGATGGTGCCTACTAGCCTCCGAGGAGGCGGGTACGAAGATGCGGTCCGCGCCTTCAACGAGGAACACTACGAGGATTCGATCCAGTACTTCCGAGACTTCGTATACAAGAGCCCTGAGTCCGAGTACGCAGACGACGCTCAGTTCTGGATTGCAGAGTCGTACTTGCGCAAGCAGCTTTACTCGAACGCGATCAAAGAGTTCAACCAGGTTGTGCTGCGCTACGGCACGGGAGATCGTGGTGCCGGCGCACTGCTCAAGCTGGCCGAAGTGTTTTCCCGCATCGGCGACCAGGTCGACGCGCGCTTGAGCTTGCAGAAGCTGGTCAATCGCTATCCGGGCTCGGACGAGGCTGCGGAGGCTTACCGGCTACTCAAGCAGATGGGCACCTGAACGGCTCCATCGCAGCGACCGTGCGGGTCATCCGGAACCTGGAGCGCGCTCGCGGCCAGTTCAGCCGTCCTGTGGTCACGGTCGGCAACTTTGACGGAGTTCATCGTGGGCACCAGGTCATTCTGCGGCACGTACGCGAGGACGCAGACCTTCGCGGCGTCGCAGGTATCGCGCTGACGTTCGAACCCCATCCGGTCGCGGTGCTCCGGCCCGAATCCGCTCCCCGGCTGCTGATGCACCTTGGCGACAGGCTCGCCGCGCTGGCGGCTTGTGGGGTGGATGCGACCGTGGTGCAGGCGTTCACGCGCGCGTTCGCGCAGATCGAAGCCGACGAGTTCGTCCGCCGCTTTCTGGTCGAGATTCTCGACGCGCAAAAGCTGGTCGTTGGCCACGATCTTAACTTCGGACGAGACCGGGCCGGGAACGTCGAACGGCTGGTCGAGGCTGGAGGTCGCTATGGGTTCACGGTTGAGGTGATCCGCCCGGTCCACGTCGGAAACGTCGTCGTACACTCGAGCGGCGTCCGTCGAGCGGTGGCCGACGGAGACGTCGCCTTGGCGGGTCGTCTTCTGGGCCGGGCTCACGTCGTTCGCGGTCGCGTGACGCGGGGCGCCGGTCGAGGGCGGGGTCTTGGATTTGCCACGGCGAATGTGAGGCCCAAGACCCAAGCGGTTCCCCCCGACGGGGTCTACGTGACCCGTGCAAGGATCGAGAATCGGCGGGTCGGAGGGGTCACATCGATCGGCAACACGCCAACGTTTGGCGGAACCGGCACGGTGATCGAGACCCACCTCTTCGCGGAGGTGGGAGAGCTGTACGGCAAGGCGATCGCCATCGAGTTCGTCGACCGGCTGCGGGATCAGCGCAGGTTCGAAAGCCCTGAGGCGCTCCAGCAACAAGTCCAAAATGATATCGAGCGCGCCAAGACCATCCTTGGTCGAGAATGAGGTTCTGTTGGTACCGCTCGCCGCCAAGGGCCAGCGGTTGGACGTGTGGTTGAGCGGGCTTCCCGGCGCGCCTACGCGATCGCAGATCGGCGCGCAGATCGCCCGTGGCGAGGTGACCATCGATGGCGGCTCCGCCAAACCCGCGCGTCGGCTTCGCGGGGGAGAGACCGTGTGTCTGGCAAGACCGGACACGCCGGCGGACGACGAACCGAGGCCGCAGCCGATTCCGCTCGAAGTTCTCTACGAGGATGAGCACCTGGTCGCGATCAACAAAGCACCCGGCCTGATCGTTCACCCTGGGGCTGGCCACCGAGACGGGACTCTCGTCAACGCGCTGCTGCATCGCTTTCCACGTGCGCGCTGGCCGAATGCGCCGGAGCGCGCAGGACTGGTCCACCGCCTGGATCGTGAAACCAGCGGAGTGATCCTCGTTGCGCGCACGGTGGCTGCGCACGAGGCACTGTCGCGTCAGTTCCGGACCCGTACGGTCGCCAAGAGTTATCTCGCGTTGGTGCGGGGGGCCGTCCCCGCCGCTGGCCGCATCGAGGTTGCGATTGGCAGGCATCCTCGTGACCGCAAGCGCATGTCGGTCGGCTCGGGACGGGGCCGTGACGCGACGACGGCTTACGAACCTATCGAGCGGTTCGGCGTGGCGACGCTGCTGCTGGTATCGCCTCGGACGGGTCGAACGCATCAGATCCGCGTTCACTTGGCCTCACGCGGCTGGCCGGTGGTGGCTGATCCCCTCTATGGGGTGCTTTCTTCACGCGCGGTCTCGGCGTGGCGGGCGCGTTGGGGCGAGCGCGCCGAGGCGCTGGCGTCGATGCCGCGCCAGGCGCTCCATGCCTGGCGGATTCGTTTCTTGCACCCCATCATGCAGAGTGAATTGGAGATCGAAGCGCCACTGCCCACCGACTTTGCCTCCGTTCTCGAGCGGTTGCGCGCCTTGGGGAAGCTCGAAACCGCCGGAGCGAAGTCGAGTTGACTCCCGGAGCGTGATTCATTAGCTTAGAGGTACCCTCCCGGAGGCATGTAGTTCCCGCCGCGAACCGGTCCCGTAATCGCCCGCGACAGGCGTGTGCCTCGCGGGACAAGGACGGGCCAGCCCTCGGCCAATGCACTCTTGGGCTCTGCCTCCGTTGAGGCGCAGGCAGCGGCAAATCGGCAGGATCGGGCTCGCAGCCGGACCGTGAACTCCGGCGTCGGTGTACCCAGACAGCTCGGTGACCAGTGCCTGAGCAAACAGAAAACGAACAGCAGAGGTCTTCTATGGCGCGTTCGAATGGTCCTGTAGCGCAAGCAGCCCGGACGAAGGACGTAGAGCCGACTCAACAGACGGCTCCTCCTCCTCCCTCCTCTGGCTCTCCGGTCGAGCCGACTCTCGACCTGAAAGTGCTCAAACAGAAAACGGCAAAAGAGTTAGCCGACATTGCCCGCGATCTGGGTGTGGACGGCGTCTCGGTGCTGAAGAAGCAGGAGCTGATCTTCGGTATCCTGCAGGCGCAGGCGGAGAAAAGCGGCAACGTTTACGGTGAGGGCGTTCTCGAGGTCCTGCCCGATGGCTTCGGCTTCCTACGGGCGCCCGACGCGAACTACCTTCCCGGTCCCGACGACATTTATATCTCACCCAGTCAGGTCCGCCGGTTCGCGCTTCGCACCGGCGACGTAGTTTCGGGTCTGATCCGTTCTCCCAAGGAAGGCGAGCGGTACTTCGCGCTGCTCAAGGTCGAGGCGATCAACTACGAAGAGCCCGAGCAGGCGCGCCGCAAGGTCCTGTTCGACAACCTGACCCCCCTCTATCCGCAGGAACAGCTGAAGCTTTCGCACGACCCCCAAGAGTACACGACGCGGGTCATCGATCTGCTAGTGCCGATCGGCAAGGGACAACGCGCGTTGATTGTGGCCGCTCCGCGCACGGGCAAGACGGTGATGCTGCAGCACCTCGCTCACGGAATCGCGCAGAACCACAAGGAAGTGATCCTCATCGTCTTGCTGATCGACGAACGACCCGAAGAGGTCACCGACATGCAACGCTCGGTGCAGGGCGAAGTCATTGCGTCGACGTTCGACGAGGCGCCGACACGGCACGTGCAGGTGGCCGAGATGGTCATCGAGAAAGCGAAGCGCTTGGTCGAGCACGGCAAGGACGTCGTTATCCTGCTCGACTCCATCACCCGCCTTGCACGCGCCTACAACACCACGGTTCCTCCCAGCGGTAAGATTCTGTCCGGTGGCGTCGACTCGAACGCACTGCGCGGACCGAAGAAGTTCTTCGGCGCCGCTCGCAACATCGAGGACGGCGGCAGTCTCACCATCATTGGCACGGCGCTGGTCGATACCGGCAGTCGGATGGACGAGGTCATTTTCGAGGAGTTCAAGGGCACGGGGAACAGTGAGATCCTGCTGGATCGACGGCTGATGGACCGGCGGTTGTTCCCGACGATCGACATTCTCAAGTCGGGCACCCGCAAGGAAGATTTGCTCTTGCCGTCCGACGTCTTGGCGCGTCTCTACTTGCTGCGCAAGCTTCTCACCCAGCTGAACACCGTCGAAGCGATGGAGTTTCTCTTGGGCAAGATGAAGGGGACGAAGGACAACGCCGAGTTCCTCAAGGCGATGAATTCCTGACGGTTCGGATCCCCCGCCCACCATCGACGGCCGTCGCCGCATTCCTGACTCATTGCATCCCCCTGGGTGTTTTGTTATGGGGGGCCGTTAACGCCATGCGTAGGAGGTTCGAGAAAGGGGGCGATGTGTAGTTAATGAGTCAAGTCACCATGAAGCAGCTCCTCGAGGCCGGTGTCCACTTCGGCCATCAGACGAGCCGCTGGAACCCCAAGATGCGCCCCTACATCTTCGGCGCGCGCAATGGCATCCACATCATCGATCTTCAGCAGACGGTCAACCTGTTTCGGGCTGCCTGTGACTTCATCCAGCAGGTGGTCGCGAACGGCGGGAACGTGCTGTTCGTCGGCACCAAGAAGCAGGCACAGGATCCGATTCAGAAAGAAGCCGAGCGTTGCCACCAATTGTTCGTGCGAACCCGCTGGTTGGGCGGGACGCTGACGAACTTTCAGACCATCAAGCAATCCATCGAGCGACTCAAACGCCTCGAAGAGCAGCTTGCCGACGAACAGAACGTCGCTGGCCTGAAGAAGAAAGAGCGTCTGATGATTCAGCGCGACGTCGCGAAGCTGCACACCAATCTCGAGGGCATCCGCGAGATGAAGAAACTGCCGGATGCGCTCTTCATCATCGATCCGGATCGTGAGCAGATCGCCGTCAACGAGGCGAACAGACTCGCGATTCCCGTCGTGGCCGTTGTCGATACCAACTGCGATCCCGACCGGATCGCCTACTGCATTCCGGGCAACGACGATGCCATCCGCGCAGTCCGTCTGTTCTGCCAGGCCATCGCCGATGCCGTCCTCGCAGGTAGACAGGAATGTGAGGAGCGCGGCCGCGCGGCCGGGGGCGACAGCCTCGGGATGGATGTTGCCTTCGGTGTCATGGCGCGCGCCGACTCGACGGCGGCCACAGTTGGCCTCGCCGTCAACGTGTCGAGCGAGGTCGATGCGGAGCAGACCAACCGTAGCGCTAACCTCGTTCCAGGCATCTCCGAATGAGCGTCGACGCGCGCACCGTCAAGGATCTCCGGGATCGCACCGGGGCCGGCATGATGGACTGCAAGCACGCGCTTGCGGAAACCGGCGGCAACGTTGAGGCGGCAATTGCCTACTTGCGTGAACAGGGACTGGCTAGCGCGGCCAAGAAGGCAGGTCGCGTTGCCGCCGAGGGCATCGTTGGGGCTTTCCTGAGCGACGACCGCACGTGCGCGGTGCTCGTCGAGTTGAACTGCGAGACCGATTTCGTGGCCAAGAATACTGCGTTCACCACGCTACTCGGCCAGGTATCCTGCGCGCTGACGGGTGCTGGGGCTCCTGAACAGGGTACGGGCGAACAGGTCGCATCGCTTGCGGTGGTAGGCGGCAACACCCTTGGTGGCCTGATCCGTGACGCAGTCGCGACGCTCGGTGAGAACATCGCAGTGCGGCGTTTCGTACGGCTCTCCACGCGCGACGGCCGCATAGGCAGTTACGTTCATGCAGGTGGCAAGATCGGCGTGCTCGTCGAGCTGCAGGGAGCGACGGCGGCCGATGACGAACTGGCAAAAGCGATTGCCATGCAGGTTGCGGCCGCCATGCCGCGCTACGTGCATCGCGGTCAAGTCGGCCAGGCCGAGATACAGGCCGAGCGAGAGATCTATCGGGGACAGGCACTAGGATCGGGCAGACCGGCCAACGTGGTGGACCGGGTCGTCGAGGGGAAGCTCGAGAAGTTTTTTCACGAGATCTGTCTGCTCGAGCAAGAATACGTGCGCGACCCACAGCTGACGGTGGAAAAGCTCGTTGCGCAGGCCGGCCAGAACTCCGGCGCCAAGATCACGGTCGCGCGGTTCGTGCGCTACCAGTTGGGTGAAGGTATCGAGCGCAAGGAGAGCAATCTGGCGGCAGAGGTCGCTGCTCAGATCGGTAGGTCGAGCTGATCCCGTTCCCTCGTCTCCGTGCGCGCGTGGCCATGGCGGAGCCGAAATACAAACGTGTCCTGCTCAAGCTGAGCGGGGAAGCCCTCGCCGGCAGCAGACCCTACGGAATCGATCCAGAGGCCGTGGCGGCATTCGCCGCGGAGGTGAAAGACGCCCGCGCTCTCGGCTCCGAGATCGCGATCGTCGTCGGCGGAGGCAACATCTTCCGCGGCCTGGCAGCGGCTGATCTCGGCATGGACCGGTCCACCGCGGACTACATGGGCATGCTCGCCACCATGCTCAACTGTCTCGCGCTCCAGGATGCGCTCGAGAAGCTCGAGGTCGACACGCGCGTGCAGTCGGCGCTCGAGGTCAGAGAGGTTGCCGAGCCTTACATCCGGCGCCGAGCGACTCGTCACCTCGAGAAGGGGCGAGTCGTAGTCTTCGCGGCTGGTACGGGAAACCCCTTCTTCACGACGGATACGGCTGCCAGTCTGCGCGCCATCGAGATCGGGGCGGACATCATCATGAAAGCGACGCGCGTCGACGGGGTCTACTCGGCCGATCCGATTAAGGATCCGTCCGCGACTCGCTACACTTTCCTGACATACCGGCAGGTGTTAAACGATAGCCTTGGCGTAATGGATGCGACCGCAGTTTCGCTTTGCATGGAGAACCGGATGCCGATCGTCGTGTTCGACGCCACGCGGCCGGGCAACATCGTCCGTGCCGTTCGCGGCGAACCGATCGGAACGTTGGTGGGGGACCAAGAGCCGTGATTGAAGAGGTCATCGCGGACTTCAGCGCGCAGATGAAAGCGACCGAGGAGTCGCTCAAGCGTGATCTGAGCCACATCCGGACCGGGCGCGCCAACACTGCGCTTCTCGATGGCGTCATGGTCGACTATTACGGAGCGATGACTCCATTGAACAAGCTCGCAACCGTAAGCGTGCCGGAGGTGCGTCTCTTGGTCGTGCAGCCGTTCGACCAGAGCGCGGTCGGCGTCATGGAGAAGGCGATCCTCGCATCCGGTCTTGGACTCTCGCCTGTCAACGACGGCAAGATCTTGCGAGTGCCCATTCCCGAACTGACCGAGGAGCGGCGGCGGGACTTGGTCAAACAGGTTCGCCGCGAGGGGGAGAATCACCGGGTGGCTGCGCGGAATCATCGGCGCGATGCGAACGAGATGCTCAAGGAGCTTCAAAACGAGAAAGAGATCACCGATGACGAATCGCGCAGAGCGCAGGAAAAAGTCGAGGAGCTCACCAAGCTGACGACCCAGCACCTCGAAGACATCGTAAAAGCCAAAGAAAAAGAGGTCATGTCGGTCTGAACGACCCAGCCGCGGAGTCGACATGGCTTCGAGCGCTGAAAGCGACCTCCCTCGCCACGTGGCGATTATCATGGACGGCAACGGCCGCTGGGCCGAGGCCCATGGCGTGAGCCGTTTGCAGGGGCACCGTCGCGGCAAGGACTCGGTGCGCGAGGTTGTCGAGGCTGCCCGTGAGCTGGGCATCGAGTACCTGACCCTGTACGCATTCTCCAGCGAAAACTGGCAGCGCCCACACCGCGAAGTCGATGCGCTCATGCGACTATTGCGGCGCTATCTGCGCACCGAGATCGGCAAGATGATGCGTTATGAGATCCGGTTGCGCGCCATCGGTAACCTGCGCAAGCTTCCCCGCGAAGTTCTGGCCGAGATCCGAGACGTGGAGCAGAAGACCCGTGGAAACACACGGATGACGGTGCAGCTGGCGGTCAGCTATGGGGGACGGGAGGAAATCACCTTGGCCGCGCGCCAGCTCGCTCGCCGTGTTCGTGACGGAGAGCTGCGACCCGAGGACATCGATGAGACAACCTTTGCCGACGCCCTGATGACCCGCGACGTCCCAGATCCCGACCTGCTCATTCGTACCAGCGGAGAGTTGCGGCTTTCGAACTTTCTGCTCTGGCAGGCCGCCTACACCGAGCTCTACGTTACGGACACACTCTGGCCGGACTTTCGGCGTGCTCAGCTGCTCGTCGCGCTCGAACACTACAAGAGCCGGCAGCGTCGCTTCGGTAAGACGGCCGCGCAACTCGCCACGGGAGCGTGAGGGGGGATCGTGTTGCGTGCACGTCTGATTACCGCGGCAGTCGCGATTCCGATCCTGATCTGGGTGATCTTCGGAGCACCCTTATGGGTCTTCAATCTGGTCGTACTGTTGGCCACGTTTGTCGCGCTGCGTGAGTTCGCGGCGATGGCGGTCGAGGGGTTTCCCCACGGAACGACGATGGTCATCCTCGGCGGGATGCTGATCGCGACATCGATGGGGTTGGGACGAAGCCCTTGGGCGGCGTCGGCGGCGACGGTGGTGACCTTGGTTGGTGTGCTCATCGGGACTCTGGCGAGCGCGCCGCGAACCAACGGTTCCAGCGATGTGACGCCCGGTTCTCCCATGCCGCGTGAACTGGGAATGCGGGTCAACATGGCCGGTCAGGTCTTACTCGGATGCCTGTACGGGGGGCTGCTCATCCCTC
The DNA here is from genome assembly GCA_964555245.1 of uncultured Myxococcales bacterium. Lineage (GTDB taxonomy): Bacteria > Desulfobacterota > Binatia > UBA1149 > SPBQ01 > CAZKRI01. Next base: position 77,323 of record CAZKRI010000047.1, on the reverse strand, counting down.
ACTTCATCTGGGTGCGAGCGCTGCCGGACGGATCGGGTCCTGACTGGGTGTTTTTCGTCCTCGCCTGTGTGATGGCCGGGGATGCTGGGGGCTATTTCGGTGGGCGTGCACTCGGCCGGCGTCCCCTGTGGCCGCAGATCAGCCCCAAGAAGACCATCGAAGGAGCGCTTTGCTCGTTCGGCGCCAGCGTCCTGGTAGGTCTCGGTGCCGACGCGCTCGTGACCAGGTTTCTCGGCGTGAGCGAGACGCTGGCGGTGGCCGGTGTGGTCAACGTCTTGGCCCAGCTTGGCGACCTGCTCGAATCGATGTTGAAGCGGGCGTATCGGGCCCAGGACTCCGGCTGGATTCTGCCCGGTCATGGCGGGGTTCTGGACCGGACGGATAGTCTCGTCTTGCCGATCGTGTTCGTCTACTACTATGCTATTCTCGCCCCCTGAGGGGTGAGCCTAGCGGGCACCCCGGCCGGCTGGATCCCAAGGGTTTCGGCGAGGATCGATGAACCTGGAGAGCATCGGTGGAGCAGTCGCCGTTCTGGCGCTGGTCATCGTCGTCCACGAGCTAGGTCACTTCCTTGTTGCTAAGTGGTGCGACGTCGAGGTTCTGACTTTCTCGATGGGCTTCGGGCCTACGCTGCTGAAGAAGCAAATCGGCGAGACGACGTATCGCCTCGCGCTGATTCCCTTTGGTGGCTACGTTCGGATGGCCGGCCAGGACGATTCAGGAGATGCCCCGGCCGGCGATCCGACTCGGGGATTCTCTGCCAAGAGCCTTCGACAGCGCGCGGCGATCGTGGTCGCCGGCCCGATCGTCAATCTCATCTTCGCATTCGCGCTTTTTCTCGGCACCTTGCTGATCTATGGGGGACAGTTCGCTAGCGACCAGGCGCGCGTCGGCGAGGTACTGTCGGATCGGCCCGCTGCTCGCGCCGGGCTGGTCGAGGGAGACGTCATTCGCGCAATCGATGGCAGTCCCATCGAGAAATGGGAGCAACTCGTCACGAGTGTCCGCAGTAGCGAAGGCCGCGAGCTTACACTGACCGTGCTGAGCTCCGAGGGGGCCGAGCGAACGGTGACCGTCAAGCCGGAGCCATCATCACCCCAACCCGGCGATGCGGAGCGAGGCACGACTTGGCTGATCGGCATCGCCCCGGGAGCCGAGCGACGACCGGTCGGTGTGTTCGAAGCGATCAGCCTCGCTGCCGGAAAGACCTGGTTCTCCACGCGCATGATTCTCGACACGTTGGTTCAGTTGTTCGCCAGGCAGGTGTCGCTGAACGATCTGGGTGGCCCCATCATGATCGCCCAGGAAGCGGCGCGCCGGGCCGCCATCGGCCTGGAGCCGCTGCTCTACTTTATCGCCCTGGTCAGCGTCAATCTTGGTGTGATCAACCTGGTGCCGATTCCCGTGCTCGACGGAGGCCACCTGGCCTTTTTCGCCGTGGAACTGGCCCGCGGCCGCCCGCTTTCGTTGCGGGTGCGCGAGCTAGCCCTGCAGACGGGCGTGTTTCTGCTTCTCGGGTTGATGGCGCTGGTGCTCTTCAACGACATCTCCAGGAACCTGGCCGGGTGATCGCTCCGGGTCGGCTGGTTCTCGCCATTGAGACCTCCGGTGGTCGCGCTGGCGCGGCCGTCGCCGTCTCCGGCGAGGCTCACGCGGGCCGGCCTCGCGTTCTGGCTTCAGATTACATAGCTCCGGGACCGTCGCGCGGGGAGGCGCTGGCGGACTGCGTCGCCAGCGTTCTGGAGAGCGCCCGGCTCGAGGTTCGCGACTTGCACGCGCTAGCCGTGGTCCATGGCCCCGGCTCTTACACAGCGGTCCGGGTCGGGTTGGCGCTGGTCCGCGGGCTGGCACTCGCCGACCGAATACCGGTTGTCGGGGTAGGGTCGCTCGAACTGTTGGCTCTGGCCGGATCTGCAACGGAAAACAGAGTGTGTTGTCTCCTGACCGCGTCTGCCGGCCATTTCTATGCTGCCGCCTATGAACGACGAGGCTGGCGGCTCGATGAGGTCCGACAGCCGCAGCTCGTCGACCTCGACGACGCTACGGGCTGGCTCGAGCAGCTTGCGCCGGCCGTGGTCTGCGCCGAGCGCCTCTGTTTGGAATCTGCGCGACCGGTTCTGGAAAGGATCCAGGCCATCGACGTAGAAGCCGTTTCCGATGAGAGGGCGGCACTGCTCGCCGAAGCCGCTCTGGCGCGTCTCGCCGATGGCGCCGCAAGGCGGGCTGCGGACGTATTGCCGCTTTACGTTTCGCAGTTGAGCGCGATGCCCAATCGCAATCGTGTGGTTGTGACCCAACACGCCGAGAAGTAAGTGGTTGAAAATTCGACGTTTTTGATTCGGTGTGGATTGACTGCCAGAATCCCCGCCGTTATGGCGCCGACTTCAGTTTGAACGGCGAAGGAGGTCCGCATGGAGCAGCACGATGAGGAGTTGATCACCTCACTTCTCCCGCACAACCCCGAGTTAAGGGTAGCCTACGAAGAACATCTCAAGCTGAAAGCCGAGGTCGACTCGCTGCAAGGCAAGACCAAGCTGACGGCCGACGAAGAGTCGACGAAGAAAACGCTCCAGAAACGCAAGCTCGCGCAGAAAGACAAGATCATGCGAATCCTGGCCGAGCATCGGCGCGACGGGCGCAGCCAACGATCGGCCTGAAAGGCCCGCGCGCTACCTCGTCGAGACCTGGGAACGTAACGTGCGTCATACCATCTCCATCCTCGTCGAGAACGAGTTCGGGGTTCTGTCCCGGATCTCGGGACTGTTCAGCGGACGGGGGTTCAACATCGAGAACCTGTCCGTTAACACCACGCTCGACCCGAGCGTGTCGCGGATCACGCTGCAGACGTCCGGTGACGACGCCGTGCTCGAGCAGATCACCAAACAACTCAACAAGCTCGTGTCGGTCATCAAGGTCGTCGACATGAGCGAGGCGGATCACGTCGAGCGCGAGCTCGCCTTGATCAAGGTCGTCGCCGATTCGCGCACACGCAGCGAAGTGATGAACATCGTCGACATTTTTCGTGGGAAGATCGTCGACGTTTCGGCCAAGGAATGCATCGTGGAGATCACGGGTTCCGACGACAAGGTCGAGGCGTTGCTGACGTTGCTTCGGCCGATCGGGATCAAGGAGATCGCGCGCACGGGCAAAACGGCGCTTTTCCGCGGCGAGCGGTTGCTGACGGTGGGGTTGCCCAAGGCCCCCAAGGGCGGCGCCAAGGGCAAGGAGCAAGCGGCATGAAGATCTATACCGATTCGGACGCCTCTCTGGGCCCGATCGCTGCGAAGACGGTCGGGATCATCGGTTATGGCAGCCAAGGGCACGCGCACGCGCTCAACCTTCGCGACAGCGGCGTCAAGGTGATCGTCGGACTGCGGTCCGAGGGTTCCTCGGTGGGCAAGGCGCGCCAAGCGGGATTCGAGGTTGTCACGGTTGCTGAGGCCACGAAGCGCGCCGACGTGGTGATGATGTTGGTGCCCGACGAGTTGGCCGCCGACCTCTACGCGGAGCAAATCGCGCCGAATCTCGCGAGGGGCGCCTACCTGGCGGTCGCCCACGGCTTCAACTTCCATTTCAAGAAGATCGTCCCCCCGGCCCAGACCGGCGTGTTCATGGTCGCGCCCAAGGGACCAGGGCACTTGGTCCGCAGCGAGTTCGTCAAGGGCCAGGGCGTGCCGTGCCTGTTGGCGATCCTCCAGGATCCTCCCGGCGACACCCGCCAGTTGGGTCTCGCCTATGCCAAGGCGATCGGAGGAACGCGTGCGGCCGTTCTGGAGACGACGTTCCGGGAAGAGACCGAAACCGACCTGTTCGGCGAACAGGCCGTCTTGTGCGGCGGGCTTACCGAGTTGATCCGCGCGGGCTACGAGACGCTGGTCGACGCGGGCTATGCGCCGGAGATGGCCTACTTCGAGTGCTTGCATGAGGTCAAGCTGATCGTCGATCTGCTGTACGAGGGCGGCATTGCCAACATGCGGTACTCGATCAGCAATACTGCCGAGTACGGTGATCTTACTCGCGGCAAGCGCGTCGTCGGCCCGGAAGCGCGTGCGGCGATGAAGACGCTTCTGGCCGACGTCCAGTCAGGGGCCTTCGCCAACGAGTGGATCACCGAGTACCGGTGTGGGCTGCCCCACTTCAAAGAACTGCGAAATGAGGCCTCCGCGCATCCGATCGAAGCGGTCGGCGTCAGGCTGCGCAAGCTCATGCCGTGGCTCGGGCGCGATCGGCTGGTCGACCAATCCAAGAACTGACCTCGGGAAGTGCGGCCCGATAGACGGTGACGTTCGCTCGCGAAGGCTATCCGATGGCCGGGATCGCTGCCGCGATCGGACTGCTGCTGGCGTTCGTGCTCGGGTGGAATCCCGTACTTCTTTCGCTGCTGGTAGCGACCCCGGTCCTGCTTTTCTTCCGCGACCCGGAACGTGCGCCTGAAGGCGGCGAGGGGAGCATCGTGGCGCCGGCCGATGGCAGGGTGATCGACGTGCGCACGCAATCGAACGCGCACCCGCTCGCTCCCGACACTTGCCAACGGATCTCCATCTTCATGTCACCCTTGGATGTCCACGTGAACCGGGCGCCCGTCGCGGGCACCGTCGACGAGATCTCCTATCGCAAGGGACAGTTCCGTGCCGCCTATGCCGGGGAGGCTTCCGAGCTGAACGAATCCAACGCGTTGCTGATCCGCGCTGAGCAAGGCGTTGCGGTAGTCGTCGTGCAGATCGCCGGGTGGCTTGCGCGCCGAATCGTGTGCCGGGTCGGCCGGGGTGCTAAGCTTGGGCGTGGCGAACGGTTCGGCCTGATCATGTTTGGTTCTCGAGTGGATGTTTATCTTCCCAGTACCGTTTGCGTCACGGTACGTGCGGACCAACGCGTATGGGCCGGCCGGTCGGTGATCGCGGAGCTGGTAAGCGACGCCAAGGGCGGTTCGGGAACGGAGCGTTCGGCGTGAATCCGCGATCCGATCCCAGGCTCCCCCAACTCCACGAGGAGCCCTCCACCATCAGCCGGGGGGTCTATCTTCTGCCTAATCTGCTGACCACGGCAGGCCTGTTCTGCGGCGTCTATGCGATCGCGCAGATCCTCGATGGCACCTATCCTCGTGCAGCGCTGGCGATCGTCGCGGCGCTGTTCTTCGATATCCTCGACGGCCGTGTCGCGCGCATGACCAACACGACCAGCCGGTTCGGCGTCGAGTACGACTCGCTCTGCGATCTGGTGTCGTTCGGTGTAGCACCGGCGCTCCTCATCTACAGGTGGGCGCTGATGCCGTGGGGAGCCTGGGGTTGGCTCGCTGCCGGCCTGTTCATCTGTTGCGCCGCTCTGCGGTTGGCGCGCTACAACACCACGGTGGGGACCGCCGATCCCGGCTTCTTCGCTGGCCTACCGGTTCCGGCGGCGGCGGTCACACTGGCGGCGGTGGTTCTCATGTACAAGTACCTGGGCCGCTCGGGTTTGCCGGCCAAGCACATGGCCCTCCTGCTCATGACCTACGGTCTGGCGGCGCTCATGGTCAGCACGTTGCCGTACATGACCGGTAAGCAGCTCCGCTTGCAGCGTAGGCAGCCGCTGTGGTTGCTCATCGCGCTCATCTTGGGCCTCAACTTTCTCATCGCGCGCTACGATCTGGTCATCTTCTTCGGCGCATCGACCTACGTGGCGTCGGGGCCGTTGATTTGGCTATGGCGTCGCCGCCGCGCGAGACGGGAGACTGCCGCGCCGGCCGTCCGATCTGCTGGCGACGACCAACGCTCCGCGGGTGCTGCCGGCTAGCGGCGCGCGCGGAAGACCGTTTTGCGGTTGACAGGTACGAGCTACCAGCGTTACCATTGCCGCCGAGTACAGCGCGCCGATGCGATACGGAAAACGCACCACCCCGTTGCTTTCAGGCCTCCTGCTTAGCAGCCCGTTCGGGGCCGGGGTGCTCGTGCGACTGAAGTAACGCACCGAGCACAGCGGTCGCGGGCGGTACCTGTAAGGAAGCCCGCGGCAGGGAGTGAAGGTCGCGGGCAGTCCCCGCGGCCTTTTGCGTTTTAGGACGGCAGAAGCGTCGCGCTCGAAGCCCGTAGCCATGGCGGAGGAACGAGACGATGAGCCAGATGATGGAAGCGAAAGACTGGGTACGAATTTTCGACACCACCCTGCGTGACGGAGAGCAGTCGCCCGGCTGCACGATGAACGTCGAGGAGAAGGTCGCGATTGCGCGCCAGCTCGACGCGCTCAACGTGGACGTGATCGAGGCTGGATTCGCCGCCGCGTCGCCCGGGGATTTCGAGGCTGTCCACCGGGTAGCCGCGGTGGTCGAACGTCCGGTGGTCCTGAGCCTGTCGCGCACGCGGGAAGGTGACATTGACCGCGCGCTGGAAGCGGTCGCGGGCGCCAAGCGACCGGGGATCCACATCTTCATCGCGACCTCCAAGCTGCACATGGAACAGAAGCTCGCGATGAGCCCTCAAGAGGTCGTCGATGCCGCGGGATGGGCGGTGGAACGGGCCAAGCAGCACGTCGATCACGTGGAGTTCTCGGCCGAGGACGCCTCCCGTAGCGAAATCGACTTCCTGGTGACGGTGTTCGGAGTGGCCATCGGCGCGGGGGCGACGGTCTGCAACGTGCCGGACACCACCGGGTACGGCATTCCCGAGCAGATGCGACAGTTGTTCGCGACGTTGCGCGCGCGCACCTCGGGCGGCGATCGAGTCATTTGGAGCGCCCATTGCCACAACGATCTGGGACTGGCCGTATCCAACTCCCTGGCGGCAGTCGAGGGTGGTGCTCGGCAGGTTGAATGCACCATCAACGGTATCGGGGAACGCGCCGGCAACACATCCATGGAAGAAGTGGTGATGGCGTTGCGCACCCGCAGCGACTATTTCGGGGTCGGCACCCGCGTGGAGTGCAAGCAGATCTATCCTGCGAGCCAGCTGCTCGCTCGCGTGATTGGCGTGCCGGTGGCGCCTACCAAACCGATCGTGGGCGACAACGCCTTCGCGCACGAAGCAGGCATTCACCAAGACGGCGTGCTGAAGAATGTGCTGACGTACGAGATCATGCGCCCAGAAGACGTCGGCCGTGCCAGCAACCGCATCGTGCTGGGCAAGCACTCCGGACGACACGCGTTCGTGAGCCGGCTGATCGAGCTGGGCGTGAACATCGGCCGTATCGATGTCAACGACGCCTTCGATCAGTTCAAGCGGCTGGCCGACAAAAAGAAGGATGTCTACGATCAGGACCTGTTCGACATCGTCGGTAAGCAAGCGGAGACCACTGCCCATTTCGAGCTGATCGACGTGCACTGCAGTTCCTCGCTCCGCGGCGCGCCGACGGCGACGGTGAGCCTGCACGTGGGCGGGAGCTTGAGGTCGTCGCAGGCGGCGGGCGACGGCATGGTTGACGCGTGCTACCGGGCGATTACCGAGGCGACCGGGCTCAACCCGCGCCTGGAGAGCTACCAGGTGAAAAGTATCACCGGCGGGACCGACGCGATCGGCGAGGTCACGTGTATGATCCGCGAGGATGAAGCGGTTGTGCGTGGTCACGGCTCGCACACCGACATCATCATGGCCAGCGCCTACGCGTTCGTCGACGCGCTCAACCGTCTGGTCGAGCGTACCGGTGGCCGCCGGCCGGGAGAGCAGGTCGTCGGTCCCTGAGCTGGTCGACCGAGTCGCGCGGCGACACCGTCCGGTCAAGTGAGCGTTTCGAACGATGCGTGTGCGCGCGACCGTCGAGTACCTGGGCACCGCCTACGCGGGCTGGCAGTACCAGCCTGACCAACCGACGATCCAGGAGGCCATCGAGCGCGCGATTCGCGTGGTGACCGGCGCTGCCGTCCAGGTGGACGCGGCTGGCCGGACGGATGCCGGCGTTCACGCCGCCGCGCAGGTGATCGCCTTCGAGCTACCCGACGGCACGGACCTCTATCGGCTACGCGCATCGCTCAATGCGCTGACTCCCAACGACATAGCGGTGGTGACCATCGAGGAGGCGTCAGCGAAGTTCGATCCCCGGCGCGATGCGTACCGCCGCACGTACCGCTACATGATCGTGAACGCTCGGCCGCCCTCCCCGCTTCTCGCCGACCGGAGCTGGCACGTCTATCCGCGTTTGGACGACGGCATGCTGGGGCGGCTTGCGACGGCGATCCTGGGTACGCACGATTTCCGCGCCTTCCGTGCCGCTGACTGCGAATCCGAGAGCACGCTGCGCGACGTGTACGTCAGCCGCTGGAACCGTGTGGATCACGTGTTGAAGTACGAGATCTCAGCGACTGCCTTCCTCAAGCAGATGGTGCGGATCCTCGTGGGTTCGATGGTCGACGTCGCACTCGGACGGCTGACCGAAGCCGACTTTCTCCGGGCTCTCGCCGGGGGGTCACGCACCGAGGCCGGTCGGACGGCGCCGGCTCGCGGGCTGATGCTCGTTCGCGTCGACTACTGATCCCGCTTGCGGCCAGTTCCATCCGTACGCGCGGGTTCGATGAACGATTCGTTGCTCAGACCCTCGGGAAGGTAGCGCTGGCCCGCTGCCTTCTGCTCCCGGCCGTGCGGGTAGACATAGCCGCGCGAGTATCCCAACTCACGCATCAGTCCGGTCGGGGCGTTTCTCAGGTGCAAGGGCACCGGTCGACTTCCGCTTCGCCGGACTTCCTCGGTGGCGGCGATCAGTCCGAGATACGACGCATTCGATTTCGGCGCTCGTGACAGATAGGCCGCGCCGTGAGCCAGATTGATGCGTGCTTCGGGCAGACCGACGAAGTGCACCGCGTCCTTGACGGCGATCGCCAGCGGGAGGGCCTGCGGATCGGCCAGTCCGACGTCCTCGCTGGCGAAGATCACCATGCGGCGCGCGATGAACAGCGGATCCTCGCCCGCCTCGAGCATGCGTGCGAGCCAGTAAAGGGCGGCATTCGAATCCGAACCGCGCAGGCTCTTGATGAAAGCAGAGACGATGCTGTAGTGCTCGTCCCCGCTCTTGTCGTAGAGGAGGGCTCTGCGCTGGAGGCCCTCTTCGGCTAACGCCAGCGTGATGCGAGAAGCGCCGCTGCCGACCGCCATGTCAGCCGCCGCCTCCAGGGCGCCCAAGGCCGTTCGCGCATCCCCGCTCGCCTGTTCCGCCAAAAACGCACGAGCGTCCTCATCAATTGCAAGGCCGAGAGCTCCCAGACCGCGCTCGCGGTCGGCCAACCCTCGGTCGAGCAAGCGTACGATATCGCTGGCCGCCAGCGGCTCGAGGACGACCACCCGGCAGCGGGACAGTAGCGGGCCGGTCAGCTCGAACGAAGGATTCTCGGTGGTCGCGCCCACCAGCACGATGACTCCTGCCTCGACATGCGGCAGGAAGGCGTCCTGCTGGGCCTTGTTGAAGCGGTGGATCTCGTCCACGAACAGGATGGTTCCCCGGCCCTCCGTCTGCCGACGCTGCCGGGCGTGCTCGATCACCTCGCGCACCTCCTTGACGCCTCCGAGCACGGCCGACAAAGTCTCGAGCACGTATTCGGAATGGCCGGCGAGCAGCCGCGCGATCGTCGTTTTGCCGCTGCCCGGCGGGCCCCAGAGGATACAGGAGCGTGGCTCGGCGCCGCGCAGGATGCCGCCGAGGAAACTCTTTTCGCCCAGGACGTGGTCCTGCCCGACCAGCTCGTCGAGACGGACCGGACGCATACGCTCTGCTAGTGGCGCAACCGCCGTTTGCTCGAACAAGGTTTCCTGTCGCTTCGTGGCCACGCGCGCTCGCCTCGCGTAGGATGGCACCGTGGCCGCTCGCAAGAAAGGAACCGTCCGCACCATTGGCATCGTCGTCCGACCCAACGACCGGACTACCGCCGAGCGTGCGGGAAAACTGGCCGATTGGCTGACCGCGCGGGGCGTCTCCGTTCTCGCGCACGATGGATGGACGGACCAGCGTGCCGGCGTGCGAATCGTGGATCGGCCGACGATGATGCGCAGCGCCGATCTCGTGATCGTGCTCGGTGGCGACGGTAGCCTGCTCGGGATGGCGCGCCTCAGCGGATCACGCCCGGTCCCGGTCTTGGGCATCCACCACGGCGACTTCGGCTTTCTCACCGATGCGACCCGGGAGGATCTCTACGAAACCGTCGAAAAGGCGCTTGCCGGCGAGTTCGCAGTTCAGCGTCGAACGATGCTGGCGGTGACGGTGCGCCGCGGCGAGAAGATCTGCGCCCGTTCGCAAGCGCTCAACGATGCGGTGATCTCGCGAGGGCCTCTCTCCCGGATGCTCACGCTCGAGGTCACCGTCGGCGAGGAACACCTGGCCGAATATCTCGGCGACGGTTTGATCATCGCCACGCCCACCGGCTCTACCGCGTACTCTCTGTCTGCGGGAGGGCCTGTGGTCGAGCCCACCATGAGCGCCATGCTGGTCACCCCGATTTCGCCACACACGTTGAGCAGCCGTCCGCTGGTGCTGAACGATCGTTCGAGGGTCAGCATCCACGTGGCCAGCCGTTGCGAAGGCGCCGCGCTCAGCGTCGATGGCCAGGAGGCCGTCGCGCTGGAACCCGGCGATACGGTGGAAGTCACCAAGTCCCGCAATCACGCCGCGATCGCGACGGTGTCGGGGGAGGGCTTCTTCAGCATCCTGCGCCGTAAGCTTCATTGGGGTGCGCGTGGCGAGCGCCTGGTGGGGCGCCGTCGAGTCTAACGGCGCGCGGGTGCGGCTTCAGCCAGTGCAGCCCGCGTGATCGCCCTGATGCTGACGCCGAGTAGGGGAAGCGCCACCAAGCCTTGCGCGACCAAGGTGAAAAACTGCACGGCGTTGAGCAGGATCCCGTAGGCGAGCGCCTCTGCCTTGGGCACGCCGAACAGCCCCAGTGCCACCACGGCCGCGATCTGGAAGACGCCGACCATGCCGGGCGGAGCCGGCAGTGCCGTGCCGACGCCGATCGCTACGAAGACCACCAACGCGGCGCCAAAGGGAAGATCGAAGGCGAAGCCGAGCATCAAGACGTAGCTCGATAGGATGGGCAGGAACCACAGCGCGAGCGTGACGGCCAGAACGATCGCGACCAGCCGGTGGTCGGGGAGGATCTGCAGGCCTTCCCGGGTCGACGATAGGACGCGCAAGACCCACGTGCGCACGTGCGTGGGCAGGAGACGGCCCGCGGTCGCCGTGAAAAACGCCTCGCCCCAGAGCCAGAAACCCACCACCATGGCCGCGAGCACGGCGAACGCGACAAGACTTCCCTCCGAGGCCTTGTGCGCCCACGGGGGTAGATCGTTGACGATGAGCGCGACGTGGACGAACAGCACGAGCGCTGCCGCATCCATCATCTTCTCGAAGACCCAGTTGCCGACGATCGCCGGGACCGGCAACCCCGACTTCCACGACATGAGCACGGGCCGGACCGGCTCGCCGAGCCGGAAGGGCAGAACGTTGATCATCATGTAGGCCACCGCGACCACCTGCCACGTCAACACGAAAGGAAGATCCCGCAACGGCCGCAACTCGATCTGCCAGCGCCAGGCGCGGAAGACCTGAATCATCAGGCTGATCAGCACGAGCGGGACCAGGTAGCGAGGGTCGAACCGGGACAGGGCGGCGCCAAGCTCGTCGGTGCGAACCTGCCGGGCCGCGAGCCACAGGCACACGGCGGCCACGGCCAGGCTCGCGAACAGCTTGACGAACGGCCTGTGGGCCGTCACGGGGTCAGGATTTTTTTCGAAACGATCCGCATGGACTCGCTGAACTCGTACAGGATCGGCACCCCGGTGGCGATCTCCAGGGCGAGGACCTGTTCGCGGCTCAGCTTGTCCAGGTCCATGACGATCGAGCGCAGGCTGTTACCGTGAGCCGAGACGATGATGGTCTGTCCGGCGCGCAGATCCGGGATGATCTGTCCTTCGAAATACGGGAGCGCGCGTGCTGCGGTATCGGCGAGACTCTCGCCACCTGGCGGGCGCACGTCGTAGCTACGCCGCCAGATGCGGACTTGTTCCTCGCCGTACTTGGCGGCGGTCTCCGCTTTGTTCTTGCCCTGCAGGTCGCCGTAGTGGCGCTCATTCAGCGCCTGGTCGCGCACCACGGGAATGTCGGCCTGACCGAGTACGCCCAAGATGATGTCGAGAGTCTGCTGTGCCCGCACCAGCACCGAGGTGTAGGCCTTCGAAAATTGCAGGCCGGCGGCAGCCAGAAGCTCTCCCGCTCGGTGTGCTTCGGCACGACCGGTTTCTGTCAGTGGGATGTCGACCCAGCCCGTGAACCGGTTCTCGAGGTTCCACTGCGACTGCCCGTGTCGCACCAGCACCAGCGTACTCATCGATCCGTGGTCTCCGTTGCCATGGGCTTATAGGCGCGGACGGACGCGCAGCCAAGTCGGTGCAAGGCGGTTCGAGGCACTTGTCCGCGGCACCGAAACCCACTAGCATGACCGCGCTTCTCAGCAGGTGGGGCCGTAGCTCAGCTGGGAGAGCGCTTGAATGGCATTCAAGAGGTCGGCGGTTCGATCCCGCTCGGCTCCACCAAATTCATTACCGACGAGGCGCATCTAGCAGCGGGCGAGGGGTTCGCGCATGATCCGCCGTCATGTCGCGGGGCTATGCATGGTTCACCGCCGGTATCGGCGCTTGGGCGCTGGCAGCGGGCATGCAACAGGTGCTCTTCGCATGGTTGCTGGTCGGCGAGCTGCAAGTGACGCCGCGCTGGGTCGGCATCGCTCAGATGTGCCAGATGCTGCCGTCGCTCCTGTTCCTGCTGTTCGGCGGCGTAGTCGCCGATCGCTTGGACCGCCGCCGCCTGCTCATTGGGCTTCACGTAACCGGGGCGCTAACGCTCGCGCTCATTGCCGCCGCGGTGGCGGCCGATCGCCTGAGCGTGGGCGCGCTGATCGTGTACGCGCTTTGCTGGGGAACGATCCAGGCATTCGCATCCCCGGCGCGTGACGCGCTGCTTTCCGACGTCGCCGGACCGGATCTGATGCGTGCGGTCACCGGTGCGACGCTCGCTCTTTTTGCTGGACTGGGTCTGGGCAACCGCCTGGCCGGGGCAGCTCAGGCGCTCGGCAGTGCTTCGGCGCTGGCCATCGACGCCACGCTCCTGATCGTCGGCGCGTTCACCCTGCTACGCTTGCCGGTCGCGGCGGTCACTTTCAATCCGACGCCAAGCCGACCGCTTGCGGCGCTGCGCGAAGGGTTGGCGGAAGTCCGGCAGTCGGACCGCCTTCGTCCGGTCGCGCTGCTCGTTGCCGCGAACGGCCTCTTTTTCATGGGGCCCTATCTGGTTCTGTGCCCGCTGCTGGTCCGTAATCTCTACAACGGTGGCGTCGATGATCTCGCGTTTTCGATGACGAGCCTGACCGCTGGGACGATTGTCGGCTCGCTGGTCAATCTCTGGCGTGGGGGCGTGCGGAGCAAGGGGCGCGCGTTCTTGCTGGCGTTGATGGCGGTTGCGCTGTGCCTTCTCGCCATCGCGGTCGGTCCGGCCTACCAGGTGTTTGTCGCCCTGCTGTTCGTGTGGGGGATCGGACATGCCTTCTTTCTCAACACCAGCCGGACGCTCTTTCAGGAGACCGCGACCGCGAGCCACCGCGCCCGCGTGCTTTCCGTCCACTCGCTCGGCTTGCTCGGGATGGCGCCGTTGAGCCAGATCGCCGCGGGTGTGGTCGCGACGCGGGTGGGGCCGCTTGCCGGCTGCGGGCTCGCCGGCGGCGCGATGGTCGTGATCGCCGCGCTGGCGTGGCGCTTCACTTCGATTCGGCGTCTGGACTGAGGTAACACCCGCCGCCGAGCACGGGTGAAAAAATCCGTAAGGGTCGCCGTCACCGAATCCCTCGGGGGTTTAGCACCGCGGGCCCGACGGTGAGCGGCAATGGATCGCACCGCATCGATGTCGCCGGACAGATGCGCCGGCGCGCCGCCGCTCATCAGGCGCTGTACCTGTGAGCGAAAACCGTGTTCCCGAACAACCTTCTTGACGATCTCGGCGACCGCATGGAAATGGCGCACTCGATCGAGGGCCGCACGCCATTTCTCGATCATCATCTGGTCGAAGCGGTTGTTGCCATGCCGGTGCGCATCAAGGTGCACGCTACGACCGAGAAGTACGCGTTGCGCGAGGCCGCTCGCGCGAGCGGGCCACCCATCGGGTCAAGGCAGCGTGGCGAAGCCGTTGGAGATGTTGATCGACCGCGAACGGATGCGACCGGGGCCTCCCAACCCCGCGCCGAAGTTGGCCGTCGGGCTGACGTTGGCCTCGGTGCAGTACGCCGCCACCGAGAGCAGGCTGTTGGAGTCACCAAGTCCGTTGTAGATGTCGCCGCCCTCGGCCGCCGCGCCGTTGACGAAGCAGTTCAGTTCGTCCTCGACGCAGTTGCCGGCGCCGGGAACATCGTCGGCGGATCCCATCAAGCCATCGGTTCCCGCCTCGCAGCGGCGGGCGAGAATGCAGGAGCCCTGACAGGTTTCTCCGGGGGGGCAGGCCGAGTCGCTGGCGCATGGGGTGGCCGAGACGCTGCAAGTCGCGCTGCAAGCTCCCGCGGCATCCGCCTGCGTGCACACCCGCCAGCCGTCGTTCGGCCCGGCACAACGGAACTGGCGCGGACCGGCGGCGCACTCACCGTCTTCGGAGTCGCCCGGGCTCGGAACGCACAGCGGCACGCAGCGCCCCGCTGGGCAGGCGTCCACACAGGTGCCGGTGCCGCAGTTGGCATCGCTCGTACATAGCGCCAGGGCGAAGGTCGGGTCGCCCACACAGTGCTTCGGATTGGCCGAGCAGGCGCTGCCCGGACAGTCGGTGTCCTCGTCGCAGGCCTTGTTCACGTTCGCGCCGGCCGCGCAGGTCGTGGCTCGCCCGGCCGTGGCACCCAGGCCGATCGCGCAGCCCTGAGCGAGCTCGGCACCGGCGTTGCAAGCGAAGGCGCACAGATTGGGCCGGCTCGGCGCCCCGCTGTCATCCGGGCACAGACAGTCGTACAGGAGGAACGCGGCGTTGGTGCAGGGGACTTCGCCGCCGGCCAGAGTCACCGGTTCGCTGGTCGAAGGGAAAAAGTTCGAAGCCGTGCCCGCGCCGCTGAAACTGAGCGCGGGATCGATGGGACAATCGTTCGACGTGGCTCCGAAGGCCCCGGGAGCGCCCTCGAGCCGGCACGGCTCCCCGTCTCTGGTGCCTCCGTGGCACAGCAGGTCGAGATTGCAGAAGCCCGTGCCACAGGTCACCGACGCCGTCGTGCAGGTCTCACCCGAGGGACAGTCCGCATCCAGCCGGCAGTCTGCGCTGCTGCCGCTACAGGTTCCCTCGCAGCCCCGGCCTGCATAGACCGAGCTGGCCGGTAGGCCATCGCAGAACCCACCGCAGACCGGGCAGGGCCGTGCCGCCGCTTCGCCCGTGTGTCCGATCGTCGTGCGTTGCTGGAACCGGTCGTGCTCGCCGGTGACGATATTCTGGGTCCCGAACACGTCCTCGCGGAAGACGTTGACCAAGCAGGAAGGCGCGCCGGCCGTGGAAGTCGGCAGCGGCGGTCCGTGAAACAGCCGGATGCAGGTTTCGCTCGAATCGCAGCGGCCGCGGCAGCGCTGGCCGGCGGCACAGTCCGCCTGGGTCGTGCAAGTCGAAACCGGCAGTCCCGCCGCATCGTAACATTGGGACTGACAGTCACCGTCGTCGACGCAGCCGGCACCTGCGTTGGCGGCGAAGCCGTCACAGATGAAACAGTCGGTGTTCTCGTGCAGACCGTCGGCATCCCCGCGCGTATCGCACTTGGTCGTGCCGAACGCCTCCCACGAGCACGTCGGTAACTGTCGCCCGTTGGTGTCGCAGACCGGATCCACGCTGGTCCCGATGCACTCCATGTTGCTGGCGGCGTCGCAATCGCAGTCGCTCAGGTCGACGATGAAAGCGGAGCCGTCGGCCACTCGGTGGTCGTGCGAGAAGCCGGTCCAGCCAATCTCCAAGTCCGAGCCGACGCCCACACCGATCGACATCATCCGTGGAATGTTGGAGCAGGTGCATTCGAACAGGTCGCCGGGCGGCAAGCACTGGCCCGGACAAGCAGCGTCGTCATCCAGGTCGCATTCCTCGCCGACGAGGAGAAACGGGTTGGGCAGCTGATTGACGATGCCGTCGCCGCACACGCCGAAAGCGGGCGGGAAACCGACGTCGGTCAGCGCCATGGGGGCGTAGCCACGGCTTGGCGCCGGGACCGTCGGATCGGCGGTTTCCACACCGGCATCCCCCAAACAGGAGGCCGCCTGGTCGACGTCGACGGTGCCGCCCACCCCGTTGCCACAAAGGTCCAGCTCGGCGACGAGCGCGTTGGTGCAGCTCTTGGTCAAGGACGCCTCCAGCTTGTCGCGCATCTTGCCGATCTTCGTAACGAGGCTCGGCTCATCGAGGATGCAGCGGGAAGGATCGGTTACGGTGGAGGTTCCGGCGAGGATTGCGGCGCGGCACTTGATCGCGCCCTTGTAGGTCGTATTGAACAGCTTGCGGGTGGACTTGCCGGCGGCCTCCAGACAGCCGGCCGCGCCCGTGGAAATCGCCGGGCTGCCGCTTAGCTCTCCATACAAAGCCGCGTGTAGATAGTTGGTGGCGCGCTCGGTTGCTGCGCTCAAACAGTCGGCGAGGTCCGCATCCCCGGTAATCGGCGCACCGAGCAGCGGCTCGCAAAAGGGTCCAGGGAATCCGAGGTTCTCCATCGCGAACGCTTCGTGCAGCGCATCACCGCTGCAGGTCTCGCCGCCGCCAGCCGAAGGCGGGCATTGACTGTCGGCCAGACACGTCAGGGTGGGGGAGTCCGAGCAGACGCTGCCGCAGCTACCGGTGACCCCCGCGAGCAGCTTGGCGGCGAGCTTGTCGATCTTGCCCTGGCCCTTCGCATCGGGGCAGGGGCCCGAACCCTCGCCCGCCACCACGGCTTCGCGGCAGGTTCCGGTGGCCTTGGCCGAAACCTTGGCAAGCTTGCCCGCTCCCTTCGCGATCGCTGCCGAACACTCCTGTTCGGTGCCGTTGAGCGCCGCCAGCGCATCCCCAGCTTCCCAGGCCCACGGTGCCAAGGTCAGGGCGCAGGCCAGAGCGGCGGCTCGGCGCCAATCCTTGAGCGTTCGGATCTGCGGCATGCTTGCCTCCCCCCTGGGCTCCACGCGGACGCCTGGAGCGTCGTGCGCGATCCCCAATTGCTGTTAGCACCGCGGCGCAGCCTCCGTCAACGGGAAACCGTAGGGAAGCTCGGCTGCTCCCCCAACGGGGGGTGGCGTTTTGGCATTGACAGAGTCCCGCCGGAAACTCTAAGGTGCAGGACTGAATCGATTTCCTTCGGGGGTGCCGCCCTCTCCCGACGACAAGGGGACGACCGCATGAAAGCCAATCTCCGCAAGCTCATTCTCGTTTCGCTCGCCGCTGCGGGCCTTACCGTGGCCGCCGGTGCAGGCGATGCGCGTGCCGCCGCCGTGACCATCCGGGATCCTGCCTTCGGCCTGCCGCACGTCTGCGCCGATTCCGACCTGAATGCGGCGCGCGAGCAGGGCTACGAGGACGTCCGTGATCGCATGGGTCAGTTTCTCCTGGTCATGCGCGCTGGACGCGGCACGTTGCAAGGCGCGATCGGCCTGCTCGCCGACTTTCTCGAGGACGACGTCATCACCCGGCGTCAAGGCTACTCCAGCGACGAGTTGAACCTCATGTACGACCGGCTGCCCGCCGACGGGAAAGCGGCCATCGACGCCTACACGGATGGAGCGAACGAGGCGATCGGCGACATGCTCTCGATCACGCCGTCGCTCGATCCCCCGCTCGATCTCAAGTTCTTCGCTCAGTCGGCGGTGGCGGGTAAGGACAACATCTTCGGCAACAAGAACGAGCTCACGACGGGCCAACTGCGCGACCCCAACTACATCGCGCCGGGTTCCGGTCCGTTCCCCGGCGGCGGCTACCAGCTCACCCCAGAGATGGTGATGGGGTTTGCCGTACTGCAGGTGCGCACGTTCGGTCTGGAGGCCTGGGATCAGATCGGGATGGCCGAGGACCTGGCCGATCTGATCACCACCTACGGCGCGACGGTCGGCCAAGAGCTTTGGGACGACCGGCACTGGAAGAACGATCCGCTCTCGCCGGTCTCGGTGCCCGACCCGCGGACCCCCGGCTACGGCGGCCCGCTCTCGAGCCTCAGTCTCGACAAGCAGATCGAGATCGCCAAGGCCGCCAATGAGCTGGTCGACAAGCTGCACGGGCGAGTCCGGCTGCCGGGGTATCCTGAGCGCGACTATTCCAAGGTGCTCGAGCCGATCCGGCTCGCCTACGCCGAGCGTGAACGCAAGCTCCGCGAGTGGGGCGCCTGGCCGGCTCTAGGCAGTTACGCGTGGATGATCGCTCCGGGACGTTCGTCGACGGGCAACCCCTGGATCGGTGGCTTTCCGCAGACCGGCATTCAGGTGCCCTCGATCATGCACTACACCGAGATCCGCGGGGGCGGGGCCAAGGGTAACGGCATGGCGTTCGTCGGCGCGCCCTACGTCCTGATCGGTCACACCGACAACACGGCGTTTACGACCACGACCGCTCACCTGAAGATGATCGACTTCTACATCGAGGAATTGGTCAACGGGAACTTCAATACCCTCAAGTACAACCACCACGGCACCACCGTCGACATGGCCAAGCGCATCGAGAAGGTGGAACAGCCCAGCGCACCGGCCCTGCAGGTTCCGGTGTTCCGAACCAACGTGGTCAGTTCGGCGAACGGCAGCACGGCCGGTGATCGTCCGGTTGAAGCGTTCGCCGGGGATGTGGCTGGCGACGTCGAGAGCGGAACCGGTACGACTCTGGTGGACACCGACGTCACCTTCGCAGGGACGCTGGTGGGCGGCCACGTCGCGCTCGTCGACGGCACCGGCGCCGGACAGATTCGACTGATCTCCGCTGCCAGCGGTGACACGCTGACGGTAGGCTCGGCCTGGGCCACCGCTCCCGACAGCACGACGGAGTACGTAGCGGCGAACTCGGGCAACGTGATCACGGCGGTGGTTGGCGAGGCGCCCATGTGGCTGGAAGAGTCGACGACGGCCCACGGCTTCAGCCGCTTCCAGCGCTCCGATGACGTACTCGACCTGCGGGCCGCGGTCCGGCTGATCCCGAGCACGCACAATTTCTACAACGCGGACAACCAGCCTCACAACGGGATCGGGAGTAACACCGGTACGGGGAACATCCTGTATGCGACCAGCGGCTTCCGGCGAGTTCGACAAGATGCAACCGATGATCGCCTGCCGGTCGACGGCACGGCGCCCAACGGCTTCAACGTGGTCACGGGCGTGGTCGACTCGGCTGCGGCCAACTCGCTCACCGATGTTGGCGCGTTCGTCGCTCAGGACCTCGATGCCGAAGCGATCAATTTCTCCTACGACAACCCCGATGACAACGGCGAGGAGTACGTCGTCGTGATCACGGCGGGCAACGGCTACCACCAGGCTCGCCGTATCTCGACCAACAGCGACGACACGCTGACGCTCGAGGCGGACTGGGGCGTGATCCCGTCCACGGGCGACACCTACGTCGTCTACCAGATCTACGCGATGCCCGAGGCGGTCAATCCGTCGGAGGGCTTCAGCGCCAACTGGAACAACAAGCAGGCGGTGGCCAACGACATCATGCTCGGCGAGAACGGCCGCAATCATCGGGTCGAGCTCATCCTCGAGCAGCTCTCGCTCGACAGTTCGATCACTCGCGGCGACCTGCGCGATCTCAACAAATTCGTGGCCGGCGTCGAGGACCCCGGCACCCCGGGCCGCTACCTGCTCGGGCGCCTGAACGCGGCGCTCACTGCGAACGGTGATTGCAGCTCGATCGACGAGGAGCTCAATACCAACAACGGATTTCCCGAACGCGGCCGCGCGTTCACGAATGCGCTGATCATCGAACCCGAGGGCACGACGGTGGCCAACGCGGTCGAGTCGCTCGCTCCCAGCTACGTCCGTGGCTGGGCGACGGATCTCGCAGCCGACATTTATGGCGACGAGTACGGCGCGGCTGGAGTCTCGCTGCTCACCGGCGATGCGGCGATCGGCTGGGCGCTCCATGCCATCGACGATGAAGCGGGTGACGTAACCGATGCCTACGACGAGGCTTACAGCGGAGACTATTTCAACGGCACCGATTGGGAACAGGTCGTGCACGACAGCTTCTGCGACTATGCGCTGGCCCACCCGACCGTCGGCACGAAGAACCGCGACATGCGCAGCTACAACCATCCGCTGGCCGGCCTGCCGTGCGGTCAGAGCTGCTTCGACTTCGACGGCAACGGCGTTCCCGACGCCCACCGGACGCCGGTCGAGTTCGACCCGACGCCCGACGGCAACCGCGGCACGTGGGAGCAGATCGTCGAGGTCGGTCCGACGGTGGTCGGCGAATTCATCTATCCGATGGGCCAGAGCGGTCACATCGAGGGTAGCGCAATCGGCTTCAGCGCCAGCGCCGTCAAGCAGTCCCTCCACACCTCTACTCTGCAGCCGCTGTGGCGCGACTGGCGATTCGCTCCGATGCTGCGCGTTTGCGAGGACGTTACCTTCGGTGGGGACGAGGACGGGGACACCGACAACGACGGCGTTCTCGATGGATTCGAGAAGTGGTACTACGGCAGCCTCAGCAACGGCGCCACCTCCGACACCGACGGTGACAGTGCTGACCTAGCCAAGGAATACCGTTGGGGCAGCGACCCCACGCTGGCCGATACGGACGGAGATACCACGGACGACGGCAACGACGTCGCGCCGCAGGACCGTCTCTGTGTGGCCGGCACGCTGAAGAAGCTCAGCGTCAAAGACATCGCCGTACCCGGCAAGGACAAGGTTACCGCCAAATGGACGGTGCCGCTGCGCGTCTGCATCGGGTCGGACAACCAGACGGCGTGCACCGTCGATGCCGACTGCGGTGTGGCCGGGCGCTGCCGCCGGATCAACGTGAACCCGCAGCTCGACACGCTCCGCATCACCACGGCGGACGACACGCCGCTGCTCGATGTCGAGATTCCGGAGAGCCAGGCGCTGTGGACCGACAAGGACGGCGTCAAGTTCAGCTACTCCGATAAAGACGCGGTCAACGGACCGGTGAGCAAGGTCAAGGTTTCGGCCAACGAGAAGAAGGGTACGCTTTCCCTCCAGTTTGGTGCGAAGAACTTCGACCTGGCGGCCAGCCCCGACGTCGCGGCCGGCGTGGTCGGGCTATCCATCGGCTCGCGCTGCTTCATGCAGGCCACGACCAATTGCGATAGCGACACCGGTAAGTTGAGCTGCAAGCAGTAGCGCCGGGTCATCAAGCTCGGAAGACACGACGGCCCCGTGGTGACCACGGGGCCGTTTTGTTCTAGCCTCGCGCATGCGGCGGATGCTGGCCGGGGTGGCGGGACCGCTGGCGCTCATAGTGCTCTCGCTCGCGCTCTATGCGCCCTCATTCGGCAATCCTCTGGTCTGGGACGACGAGATCCACATCGAGCAAGCGCGTACGAGTGGACTGCGTCCGTTGCTGGGTCGCGCCGACGACCAGTATCGCCGGCCTTTGGTCCTGCTCTCTTATCGCCTGCAATGGCGCGCCGGCATCGCGACGCCCGCGTCCTTCCATCTGGTCAACGCGTTGCTGCACGGCATCAACGGCGCCCTGCTCTACCTCGTCCTGGTCCGCTTGGGCCTGAGCATCGCCGTTGCTGGATCGGCCTGCGCGGTCTTCATTGCGCACCCCCTGCAGTCGGCGGCCGTCGCCTACGTGTCCGGACGCAGCGACCTGCTCGCGGGGCTGTTCACGCTCGCGGCGCTCTACGTCGTCTTGGGTGCGGTCGCGGCCAGGGAGCGCCGCGCCTCCGCGACCGCTATCGCGGTTGCGCTCGGGGTGTTTCTGGCCGGGGCAGCCAAGGAAAGCGGGCTGGTCGCCGGGCCGCTGGTTGCCGGGCTGTGGTGTGTGGTCGCGACCACGCGGCAATGGCGCCGCCCGCTGTTGCCGGCGACCGCGCTAGCGGCGGCGGCGATCACAGCGCTGTGGGTGCATCCCCCGGCGCTCGGTCAAGCGTTGCAGCTCGGCTTGGCCACGCGATTGCGGGCGGCCGGCACGACGCTGCTGACCGACCTGCGTCTGCTGGTCGCCCCGATCGACCTTCACCTGGACCGGCTCACTCCCACCGGCGGCGCGCTGAGCCTGCTGGCCGGGTTGGGTGTGGCTGCCGCGATTGGCTGGACCGTGCTACGGGCTCTCGCGCGGCCGCGCGAGCTCACGGTGCGGCGATTCGGCATCTTGGCTCTGGCGATGAGTTACGCGCCGGTCTCCAACCTCGTCCCGGTCTACCCGGCGATTGCCGATCGTTGGGTGTTCACGCCGGAGCACTTTCTGTACGCGCCGTTGGCCGTGCTCGCTGCGCTTGCAAGCGCCGGCATCGCCCGCGTGTTCTCGCCGGCGTCGCTTGCAGGACGCCAGACCGGCGGTCTTGCCGCAGCCGCCGTTGCCGCTGCGGTCGCGACGCTGTCGATCGTCCCGGTGCGTGCGCGCCAATCCCGCCTTGCCGATGCGGAAACGGTCTACCGCGACACGCTCGCGCATTCGCCGAGCCCGCGTGCATGTTTCAACCTGGGCGTGACTTTGCTCGCGGGTGAGCGCTACGACGAGGCCGTCGAAACCTACGAACGTTGCACGACCATCAGCCCGAACGATGCCGGGGTCTACGCGCAACTGGGCGCCGCCTACCAACAGGCGCACCGTCCGGCCGAGGCGGCGATGGCCTACGAGCGAGCGGTGGGGCTGGACCCTGGCAACGCGCTCGCGTGGAGCAACTACGCGAGCCTCGATGCTCAGTCGGGAGCCTACGAGGCTGCGCGCACGAAATGGCGCAAAGCGCTCTCGCTCGATCCCGCGCTGACGCCCGCGCGGCGGGGGCTCGAACAGCTCGACCGGCTAGATCCTTCCGACTGATCCGGCGCGCTGCTCGGCCGCCTTCTTGAACTCGCGTACCGAATCGATGAGGGCGCTGCGCTCGAACGTCTTGCGGATGGGGCCTGGGATCCAGAAGCCGACGTCCACGCCCTGCGTGCAGGTGACCTCGGTGCGCTCGTCGTCGATGCGCTGAAAACGGTACGAACCCTCGACCGCCTTGACGTCGCCGCGCACCAGTTTCCAGTCCAGCTCACCGGGTCTCTTCCCGTGGTAGGCCAGCGTGTAGGTGACGGTCTTGATGAGCATGTTGAGCTCATAGCGGATCGTCCAGCGGCAAAGCGCCGGGTCCGACTCCTCGATGGCAGCCGAGGTGATCCCGCTGAACCACTCGGGATAGCGGGCGAAATCGATGATCGTGTCGAAGCAGACCGCCAGCGGCGCTCGCACCAGCTCGGTGTGGCTCTGGCGTTCCACCGCGGGCACGCTAGCCTGCATTTCTCGCCAGCGCCACGGCTACGACCGCCGATAGCACTCCATCTCGGGCCATGCTCGGCACTCGCTCCTCGACGTACTGTGCGGTACGCCTGCGTCGCTCGTGCCTGCGCTTGGCCCGATCTGATGCGCTCTCGGCGGTCTCGCTTCGTGCCGTGGCAAGAAACGCAGGCTGGGTTCCAGCCGACAGGTTGTCAACGCTACCTGTGTTGACCAGTCGAGCCGAGTGTGGCCGTATGCCGCCGGTCATGGGTAAAACGATCAAGCCACGCCCGGGCCGCGACACGGTGCTCGTACTCGGCGCCAATGCGCTGGCGTCCGACGTCGCGGTTGCCGTCGCCGACTCGGGCCGGTTTGGGCGTGTCGTCGCCGTGGGCCTGTTGCCCACGAGCCGGCGCGACGACCAGCGGCGCGTCGACTTCTTCGAGCGTGGCGCGCCCCGCCGGCTCGCGGCGCTCATCGGCGAGATCTCGCCGGGCCTGATCGTTCAACTGGCCACGTCGCAGTCGCCCGTCACGCCCGTGCGCCGCGGACGCTACGACCTCACCATCGCTCGCGTTCTCGGCTCGGCGGTTCGCCTTTGGTACGGGCGCGGCGGCCGCCTGCGCCGGCTCATCGTCCTCTCTTCGACCTCTGTCTACGGGCTGGCGCGCACCAGCCCGTTGCTGTTCCGGGAGAACGACTATCCGCCGGGCGGTGAGGACGTCGAGCCGTACTCGGCCTACGGGCGCTGGGTGCGCGAGCTGCGCGATGCGGAGGACATCTACCGGGACGTTGCGCGTGATCTTGCGCTCGAGCTTCTCATCCTGCGCGCCGCCTCGGTGTTCGGGGGTCCGCTGGCCAGCCCGCTCGGCGACTATCTGGCCGCCAGTCTCCCGCTGCGCGTCTTTGGCTACGATCCGCCGCAGCAGGTGGTTCACTACGACGATCTGATACAAGCCATCGAGCGCGCGCTCGAGGAGCGCGCCTCCGGCACGCTCAACATCGTCGCGCGCGGCGCGGTTCCGCTGTCGCGGGTGGCGGCTCTGGCCGGGCGCTTCGCGCCGCCCGTGCCGTCTTTCCTGGCGCGTGTGTTTGCGCCGGCCGCGCTGGGCGTGGGGCCACTGCGCTGGCGTTGCATCGCCGACGGCAGCCGCGCCATGCAGGTGCTCGGGATCACGCCGCTGGTCCGTGCCGAGGATGCGGTTGCCGGCTGAAGTCCGTCCCATCCGCTGGCAAGCGGGCCGGCTGCTTCTGCTCGATCAGCGTAAGCTGCCGGCTCGGGAAACCTACGTCGCCTGTCGCGGCGCTCGCGACACGGCGCTGGCTATCCGCCGCATGATCGTGCGCGGCGCCCCCGCCATCGGCGTCGCGGCAGCCTATGGCCTGGCGCTGGAAGCCCGGCGATTCCGCTCGGGCCGGCTGGTGGCAGACTTCGAGCGGGCGGCCACGGTGCTTGCGGCCGCCCGCCCGACGGCGGTCAATCTGGCCTGGGCGATCGCTCGCTTGCGCGCGGCACTTGCCGAGCTACCCGCCGGCGCCACCACAGCGACGGCCGCGCGGCGGCTCGAACGGGAGGCGCATGCGATTCTGGCCGCCGACGTCGAGACTAATCGCAGTATCGGGCGCCACGGCGCTTCGCTCGTCGGAGCCGGCGACGTCTTGACCCACTGCAACGCCGGTGCGCTGGCCACGGCGGGCTACGGCACCGCGCTCGGCGTGATTCGAGCCGCCTGGGAATCGGGCCGCCGCTTCGGTGTTTACGCGACCGAGACCCGGCCTTACCTGCAAGGCACGCGCTTGACCGCGTGGGAGCTCACCAAGCTGCGCATTCCGGTCACCCTGGTCACCGACTCGATGGCCGGGCACCTGTTTCAGAACGGTCGCGTCGATGCCGTGGTCGTCGGCACCGATCGCACCGCTGCCAACGGCGACGTCGCGAACAAGATCGGTACCTACGCGATCGCCGTGCTCGCCCGCCTTCATGGGGTGCCGTTCTACGTGGCGGCGCCCACCTCTTCGATCGATCTGAGCTGTCCCGACGGCGCTAGCGTTCCCATCGAGCAGCGCAGCCCCGAGGAGATCACCCACCTTGCGGGCCGCCGGATTGCGCCGGCGGGAGTCGCGGCGTTCAACCCGGCCTTCGACGTTACGCCGGCCGAGCTGGTCAGCGCGATCATCACCGAGTACGGCGTGGTCCGCGGCGACTACCGCCGCGGTCTGGAGCGGATGGTGGCGAGGAGCCGGCGCGAAGCGTCGCTCAGTTCTCGGTAACGCGGAACGAAGGGTAACCCGCACCCTGCAGTTGCTGCTTGAGCCGCAGGGTTTCCTCGGGCGTTCGGAACCGTCCGACGCGCACGCGGTGCAGCGGTTCGCCGCCCGAATCGATCGTGCTGATGTACACCTCCGGGAAGCTCGTGAGCAGCGCCCGTTCCATGCTGCGCGCGCTGTGGATGTCGCGAAACGCGCCGACTTGCAGGGAAATGAATGGCGGCGCTGGCGCGGAGGGCCCCGCCAGGGGTGGCGCGGGCGGCCGGAGCGGCGCGGGCGCTGGTTCAGGCGCCGGCATTGCCGGCGCGGCCGAGGTCGGAGGCTGATTCCCCATGAACCGCTGCGGCGGGCCCGGCCTGGGCGAGCCGGGGGCCGGTGGCAGATCGGTTTCCTCGATCATCTGTTCGATGGCCGTGGGTGAGCGCGAGGGCTGGTCGGGTTTTGCCTGCTCGTCGGGACGCGGGGGAGGCTTGATCTCTACTTCGTAGGGCGTGCCGGCGAGAAACTCCTCGCGCGGCGATGCCCGCTGCGCCAGCTCCTCGAAGGCCGTTGGTGAACTAGGGCTCTGCGGAACCGGACCGAGCGCAGCTTGAATGGGCCGCTGCTCGGACCCGATCATGCGGACCTGAGCGGCCGCGACGATCAGGGCGAGCACGATGATGCCCAGCACCGATCCCGAGGTGAGCCAGGTCCGGGCCGACCCAAACGCCAGCCAGCGCCCAGGGCCGTGCGATTGCCGGAAGTAGCGCGCTGCCGCCAGATCGACGTGCTCGGCGGAAACCGTCATGTGGCCGCTGGCCGCGGTCCGCTCCATCGCCGCGCGCGCCAATCCCATGCACAGGCCGGGTGTGCCATGGCTGTAGCGCGTGATGGCGGCGACCGCCTGAGAGGACAGGATGCGGTCGATGTTGATGGCGCCGGCGAGCTCGAGGCGGTCGGTCAAGAATTCGCTGACCTCGGCCGCGGAGAGCGGCTCCAGCGCGATTCGGGTCGTGATGTGTTCGGTGAGGACGGCCAGGCCCGCGGCCTGCAACGTGCGGAGCAGCGCAGGGCGCCCGACCAGGACGATCTGCAGCACTGCCTGGGCCTCCGGTTGGACCGCAAGCGCACGCAAGAGCTCGGCCAGCTGGGCGGTAGAGGCCGCGTGCGCGTCCTCGACGACGCAGACGACTGGCCGGCCCGAGCGCTGCGCCTGCTCGATGAGGCTCAGGAGCGCCGCGCGCTTGCGCGTGGAGGCGTCCGGGCCATCCATCGGCTCGCGGCTCCGTAGCAGGACATCGATGACCGAGGCCGGAGCCTGGCGACTGGCCGACACCGTTGCGTGCGCGAGCACCGGCGCACGGCGCAGGACCGAGCGCAGCAGCGCGCTCTTACCCGTGCCGGCTGGTCCGGTGATGACGATGAAACCGCGCTGGCGTTCCAGCGCCTGGTCCAACCGGAGCGAAGCGACGCCATACCTGGCGCCGTAGTAGAACTCGAGGCTTTCCTCGACGAAGGGATCCTGGGACAGGCCGAAATGCGCCGGCCAAGGCGCAGCTGTAGCGGGGTTGCGAGCGCTCGCCGCCACCGTCCTCCCCGCGCCCCTCTGCTCGGCGCCCGCTACTGACATGCGGATCGCGGTCATCCTACAACAATCAGGCGAATCGGGAAGCGAGCCGGGCGTGTTCCTGTGCGCCGATCGCCGCGCTGTCGACGGGCTTGCGGGCTAGCTTGGCGATGCGCTCGATGAGCTTGGCGCGCCGCCGCTCACTGGCTGCGAGCAACCGAGCGGGCAAGCGTCCTTCCTGGATGGCCCTTCCGAGCGCGTGCCGCACCCCCCGCACGAGCGCCGCCTGCTTGCACACCAGCACGATGTCGCTGCCGGCGGTCACCGCCGCGACGGCGGCCTCACCGGCCGGGTAGTGGTCGACGATTGCACGCATCTCGAGGTCGTCGGAAACCACCACACCCTCGAATCCCAGCCGCTCCCGCAGCCAGCCACCGATGATCGCCGGGCTCAGACTGGCCGGCAGCTCCGGGTCCAGATTTGGGTAGACGACGTGCGCCGACATGATCATCGGCACGCCCTGCGCGATCGCGCGAGCGAACGGTTTCATCTCGACGCTCTGCAGCCGCTCGAGCGGCCGTTCGTCGCGCGGCAGCTCCAGGTGCGAGTCCGAGCGCGTGTCTCCGTGACCGGGAAAGTGCTTGCCGCAGCCGGCGATACCCGCCTCGGTCATCCCTTGGAGGTAAGGCAGGGCGTTGTGGATGACCTCCTCGGGCGTGGTCCCGAAGGCGCGGTCGCCGATGACTGGATTGGCCGGGTTGGTGTGGATGTCGAGCACCGGCGCGAAGTTCACGTGGAAGCCCGCCGCGCGCAACTCGGCGGCCTGGGAGCGGGCCACCGCGCGTAGCAGGCCGGGGTCGGCGAACCGGGTCATCGCGAGTGCCGGGGGAAAGTGCGTGAACGGGCGGGGTAGCCGGTCCACCCTACCGCCCTCGTGGTCGATACAAAGGATGATCCCGGGGTGGCGCTCGGAGATCGCCGTTGTGAGCCTTAGCAGGGCGTCGGCCCCGGGAATGTTGCGCCGGAAAAGGATGACCCCCAGCGGAGTCACCTCGTCGAGAAATTCCAGGATTGGATCGATCTCTCCGGTCCCTTCCTCGTCCACGCCGACCACCAAGAAGCGGCTGGCCTTGGCAAGCGCTGCCTCAGTCGCCATGGCGCCAAGCATACCACGGACCTCGTCGCCCGCAGCCCTGGCTCCCATTGTGTGGACTGATGCCCGGATGCGTGGTAGCTGTTGGACAGTTACCGAGGGACGAGATGATGCTCGATGAGCGCATCTACGGCTGCTCGGAGGCCGGCCCTACGAGAAGTATGTGGGCCGGGAGTACGTAGAAAAGGTGGTGGAAGCGTACCGACGCTTCTTCCACGCGTACCGCTTGGATCCTACTGAGCGGTAGGTCTACCGCGCGCTCCGGCTGTTGATACCGGGGACGCGGCGACTACCGCAGGGACCGAGACGGGAGCGTTGATGGCCTGACGCGCCGCCCGCACGGGTGCGGTACCTGGTCGCAAACCTTCCGGACTGGTCCGGGAGGTTTTTTTTATGGCGGCCAGTTTCGAAGAGGCCAAAGTAACCGTTCCGGCAGTCGTCGCCTCCAAGGGCGAGCGCAAGCTCGCGATGATCACGGCGTACGACTACACGTTCGCCCACATCGCGGACGCTGCCGGGGTGGACATGCTCCTGGTCGGCGACTCGCTGGCGATGGTCGTCCAGGGCCACGAGAACACGCTCGGGGTCACCATGGACGAGATGGTCTACCACACGCGCATGGTCGCGCGGGGGCGCACGCGCGCACTGGTGGTCGGTGACATGCCGTTTCTCTCCTACCAGGTCTCCCCCGAAGACGCCGTCAGGAACGCCGGCCGGATGATCAAGGAAGGCGGCGCCGAGTGCGTCAAGCTCGAGGGTGGCGTCAACATCGCCGAGACGGTGGCGAGACTGGTGGACATCGACATCCCGGTCTGCGGTCACATCGGGCTGACCCCTCAATCCATCCATCGCATGGGCGGCCACAAGGTGCAGGGCCGGCGCACGGGCAAGGCGCCCGGGTCGCGCGGCCGTCTGCTGCAAGACGCCCAAGCCTTGGAGCGCTCCGGCGTCTTCGCGATCGTGATCGAAGGCGTGCCCGGCGATCTGGCCGCCGAGATTACCGCCGAGATTTCGGTGCCGACCATCGGCATCGGCGCCGGTCCAGACTGCGACGGCCAAGTGCTCGTGCTTCACGACGTATTGGGGCTGGAGCAACGGATCGCGCCCAAGTTCGTCAAGCGCTACGCCGAGGTTGGCAAGCTCGCGCTCGGCGCCGTTGGTTCGTACGTCGGCGAAGTGCGAAGCGGCGCGTTTCCGACCGTCGAGCATGCGTTCAGCTCACCCAGTCCGTTGCGGCTACAGCGGAAGAAGGCTTAGGGCGGGACGGGTGAGACGATGAAGGTTCTGACCAACATCGCCAAGATGCAGGAGCTGAGCCGCCAGGTGCGCGGCGCGGGGCTCAGCGTGGGCTTCGTCCCGACCATGGGCTACCTGCACGAGGGCCACGTGGAACTGGTGCGCCGGGCCCGGCGCGAGGCCGACGTGGTGGTGGTCTCTATATTCGTCAACCCGAAGCAATTCGATCGCAAGGAGGACTTCGAACGCTACCCTCGTGATGACGAGCACGACCACGAAATGCTCGCCGCTGAGCGCGTCGACGTGCTGTTCCGGCCCGAAGCCGGCCAGGTCTACAAGGCCGTCGCCGCGACCACGGTTTCGGTCGCCGGGCTCACGGCTTCGCTCTGCGGTCCGCGCCGGCCCGGGCACTTCGAAGGCGTGGCCACGGTCGTTGCGTCGCTTTTCAACATGGTGCTCCCCGACTTCGCCGTGTTCGGCGAGAAGGACTACCAGCAGTTGCAGGTGATCCGCCGCATGACGGAGGACTTGCACTTCCCGGTCCGGATCGTTGCCGCGCCCACCATGCGGGAAGCCGACGGCTTGGCGATGAGCAGCCGCAACGCGCGCTTGGCCCCGGTCGAGCGGGCCAAAGCCTCGGTCATCTACCGGGCGCTTGCGGCCGCGGCCGAGGCGTTCGTCCGCGGCGAGCGCACGACCGTGTCGTTGCTGGGTGCGGCCCGAGCCGTGCTTGCCGCGGAAAAGTCTCTCGAGGTCGAGTACCTCGATGTCGTTGACGGACGGAGTCTCGTGCCCGTGGCCGAGGCCGACGAACGTTCGGTCCTCGCGATCGCCGCGTGGCTCGCGGGAGTTCGCCTGATCGACAACATCGTGCTGGCGCGCTGGCTCGCCGAGCACGACGACCGGGATCCGGCCGCTGCGCCGTCGGCGCAGGAGCCGGCACGATGCCAGACAGGAGCGAGTTCCGATGCGTAAGATGCTCAGAGGCAAGATCCACCGCGCGACTGTGACCGGTGCCGACGTCAACTACGAAGGCAGCGTGACGCTCGATCGCACTCTGATGGCCAGCGCCGGCATCATCGAGTATGAGGCCGTGTGCATCTGGAACGTGACCAACGGCGAACGCTTCGAGACCTACGCTCTGGAAGGCCAGCCCGACTCGGGCGTGGTCTGCATCAACGGCGCCGCCGCCCACAAGGTGCGCGGCGGCGACCTCGTGATCATCGCCGCATTCGGCTGGATGGAAGACGAGCAGGCGCTCGAGTGGACGCCCAAGGTCGTCTTCGTCGACGAACGCAACCGGCCCGTTGACCTCGGCCGCAGCCACGAAGAAGGCGGCCAGCAGCACCTGCGCAAAGTCTGGGGTTAGAAGAAGGCTCGGGGTGAGAGATGGTGTCGCGCCTTGCGCGATGCGATCAGCGCCTGCGTTCGATGGGAACGCTGGGTAGGTACCGAATGGTGTCGGCGGCGCTGTCGCATCACCAGGGCACCTATGTCCCCGGCACCGGCCTCTGTCGGGCGACGGAGCCCGGCGGCGCAGGTCGCGACTCCATCTAGATTCACCCCGGACGGCGCTGCCGTCAAGACGCTAACCAAGAACTCGTCTTCGATACGAGCGACCCGTGCGAACTCGACACAGCGTTTGCTGTGTCGCCTCACCCCGCACGCGTCTATCCTTGCGCGGTCATCACCTCGCGCGCCGTAGCCGCGTCGGTGACGAGGTAGTTGAAGACCTTCAAGCTCGGATTCTCCAGCAGCGCTCGCAACGCCGCGCTTCGCCGCTTGGGGCAGTCGGGGCAGGGTCCAACGACCAGGAACACGTGCCGTCGACGTTTCGCATCGGCCGCGAACGCGACGAGGTCGGGAATATCGAACAACGACACGGCCCGCACGTGGATCTCGTCGGTGATCGGCCCCTGGGCCGAGTAAGGCCGGTACTGGATATCGGCGATCCAGCCCTGAGCTTCCAGACGTTGGATCGCGTCCGCGCCGCAGCTCTCCATGAGCCTGCGAAATCTACAATGCTCATCCTTGGCTGAGGCGATGCTCGTAATGATGACGTCGATGTCCGTTGATTGTTCGAATGCTTCCCGGGCACCGGGCCCCGAACGCCTGATCTCCTCATACTCCTCCGCGCTGGCCCAGGGCTGTGCGTGAAAGCCGACATAAGTGACTTCGGTAGCGGCCTCGGCGAAGAAGTCGAAGAAATTCACCGGCGTGGTGTCGGGTTGTTCGAGCGTGTGACCGGGGCTCAGCGCATGCACCTTCAGAGAGCGGAGCGGTGCCTGCGACAGCAAGCGCCCCAGCGCCTCTGCCACCAGCCGCGTCGTCCAGCCAGCGTCCAGGCCGAGGTGTACGGTTTTCTGCTCCTCGGCCAGCTTGCGCAGCACGACCTCCACGCGCTCGGCAGCGGCATTGGCCACCTGGCGCAGCGGATCGGTCCTTCCGGCAGCGACGACACTGACGCGGGCTCTGTTGAGACTGTAGCGATCGCGAAGGAGGGATTGGAAGTGGAGGTTCGGTTGAGGTCGCATGTGGTAGTAGCCTTTACCCCGGCCCAGATAGGCGAGCTTGTAGACCTCCTCGCGCGTGACCTCTAGGTCGAAGTCGAGTGACAGCTCCGCTGCGATCCCTTTCGCTTTCTCTTTACAGCACCTGTCGGTGAACATTTCGCTCGCGGCGAAGATCAGGTCATCGCTGTAGTCGCCGCGCGACTTCTTCCGCGGTTTCGCCGCCGAGCGCTTGGCGGGTTGACGAGCTTCAATCGGTTGGTCGACTAGTGAGTGTGTGGCGGTCCCCATAGCCTCGTTATGTACCACCTCGCACGCGAAGCGCGCAACCGAATATCACATGGCTCGACGTCTCTTTTCTGCGTCGTTCGTCGCGCGGTCCCGATGCGACACAGTGTGCGGTCTGAGAGCGCAACTGTGCGCTTGCGCGATGCTCTCGGGTCGCCGTCGAACTACGCGCGCGACTACCACCCAATCGGTGTGAGCTCCACGCCGAATGTGTAGCTCTCAGCGTCCAGACCGAGACCGCGGCAATTTGCCAATGGCAAAACACACGAGATCAACGCGAGCTCAGAGCGCAGCTCGGGCACGAGCATGAGGCCGGGTTCGACGCCGGCGGCGAGTACGCCAGCCGGGAGGCATTGCCATGAGATCGTGCGCACCGAGAGAGGCGTACTGCGCGGACACGCCCATCGAGAGCCTCAGCGGTCTCGCCCCTTGTCGGTGGTCAAGAACCGCCGTTGCCAGGTAAGGGACTTCAGGCGCCTCCGCCGCTGCTTGAAGCGAAGCATCCCAAGCAAACGCCAGCCGGGGGGCGTGGCCAAGTGCCAGTTTTCGAGGCAGTAGAGTCGGCGCCCCGCCCGGACAGCGCCTCTCGTTGACGGCGACGGGCGTGCATGGGCCTTGCAGCGGGTCGGCCAGCACATCTGCTTCTCCGCCGCGTCGCGTGGGCGACGCGAGGCGCCAGCAAGCGCTCCGTGCTGCCGATGCTGTTGTGGCTACGCCGCTCGGAATGGCTGGCTGCGCAGACCGAGAAAGCCTGCTCGACCTTGGTTGCCGCAGCCGGCACCGGCTGGATGCTGGTCCGGATCGTCGCGAGCTAGACTGCCCACAGTCCGCTTACCTGCCTTCCGGCAATGACTGCCGGAGCACCCGGCGCTCGTACTGCTCGAGACAGGCGATCTCGGCGCGCACGCGACCCTCAGCCATGCTCGCGAGCAACCGAGGCATCTCACCGTTCACCCCGGCCTTCTGCAGCACGACCTGCCGGTGCGCGGCATGTCGCAGCCGGGTCATGTAGGCCACGCGCTGCTGTCGCAGCAACGCGGCGATCTGAACGACGTTCGCCGAATCGGTCACCAATAGTCGGATCACGATCTCGTCGCGCACGGGGAATGGCTCGTTCGGGGGAGCTTGCGAGAGCCAGTCGCTTACCGTCCGGACGCCCTTGTCGGTGATCCGGTAGACCTTGCGGTTGGGCCGACCCTCTTGAACGTGGTTGGAGCAGTCGAGGTGTGCGCCCGCCTGCAGAGACTCCAGGACGCGGTAAATCCGTCCAAAGCTGATCCGCGTGGACTCGTCGCACAGGGCCTCCAACTCCCGCTTGAGGCGGTAGCCGTGCGCCCCCTCCGACCGGCCTGCCACAAGCCCGAGCAGGGCGAAGTGGAGATTTCCGTCTCGTCCGCTGGCGTCCATCGTTGGTGCGACGCCCAGAGTTGCGGAATGTGCGCGCCGCAGTCAACGAGATTGGATGTATGACCCGCACGATGTGCTCCCATGCGTGCCTAGTCGGCCCTAGCTATTTGTATCTATTTGTCCACGGCGCATCTGCGTATAGGTTGTTCGCCACGGATGGCTCTACCGTATCCGTCGCCGGACCGGTAGGTTGATCCGGGCTCGGTTCACGCGAGGGGGCGTATTCCTGTGAAAGACTTGACGAACCGACTCTCGGATCTGCTCGACGAAACCGGGCTCTCCGGCCAGGAACTCGCGCGATTGGCCGAACTGCCGTGCGCTACACTCCTGCGGCTCATGCGGGAGGGAGGCGACGCGCGCCTGGAGTATGCGCTGCGCATCGCGCGGGTCGTGCGTGAACCGGTGGAGAGGGTGTTCTCGATCCCGTGCAGAACGCACTCACGGCGTGTGCGTTCTGGCCGCAACGCGGAGGGGCGATGAGCGTCCGGTACGCGATCATGGGTCTGCTCAGAGAGCAGCCGGACTATGGTTACCGGCTCAAGCGGCGCTTCGAGGACCGGGTAGGGCGAGTCTGGCGTCTCAACTCCGGACAGGTCTACCAAACGCTTCGGACGCTCGAATCCAACAGCCTGATTCGGCGGATTGGCGAAACGAACTCTGCCCAGTTGGACGACGACGTCGCGGCCCGGCGCGAGTTCGAGTTGACGGAGCGGGGTCAGCGGACGTTGAAAGCCTGGTTGCAACGCAAGCCTTCGACCCCACGGCCCATGCGCGACGAGTTGCTGATTCGTCTGTTGCTCCTGGAGCCGCACGGCGTGGCGGAAGTGGTACGGACGATCGACGATCAGGAAGATGTCTACAACAAACACCTGGCGCGATTGTTGGCGAGCAAGCGGCGGGTCGAGCGATCCCCGGGTGATGCCTACGCGGTTGCCAGCCTCGGCGTCGAAGCGGCAGTGTTGCACACGGTGGCTCACCTCAAATGGCTCGCATATTGCCGTCAGTTTTTGCTCGAGGGCGGTGGCGTTGAGAAGGAGCCAGGCCGCGCTCCGCGGCGGAAGTCCCCCCGGGAGCGAGGCTGATTCGTGCCGGCGTCTGTTGTTCAGCGGAACCGAACGCAGGTGGGTAGGAACCGGCCGCGCCTGTCCAGCTACGTCTGGCTGTTTCGCCACGTATCGTTGCCCCATCTGAGGCAGCACCGGCTCCGTACTTTCCTCAGCATCCTCGGCATCGCTGCCGGAGTCTCGGCCATTGTAGCGACGACCGTCGTGACGAAGTCGGCGTTCCGCTCGTTCGAACGAGTAGTCGAGGTCACTTCGGCCGGCGCCGATCTGCACGTGACCAACGGTGGGGCCGGTGTACCGGATGCGGTGGTCGAAAAGATACGCGCCGTCGAGGGCGTACGGTTCGCTAGCCCGTTCATTGAGAGTGTGGTTCAGCTCGACGACGGCAGCGGCGATACGATGACGGTATTCGGTCTGGACGTCCTCGCCGACCCACGTTGGCGCGACGAGTTTCACGACCTGAAGCTGGAGATTCCTGACGAAGCGGCTTTCATCGCGCAGCCGGATTCCGTGCTCGTGCCTCGTGCCTTCGCGAACGAGCGCGGCCGCGCGCTCGGAGATGAGCTTCGCGTGATCGCGCCGCTGGGGCGTCAAACGCTCGTGATCCGTGGCTTCGTGGCGGCCGGCGACGTCGCGGAGCTTTTCCCGAGCGGGGTCGCTTTGATGGATCTCGCTGCTGCTCAACTGCTGCTCGCACGGACGAGTCTCGTCGATCGAGTGGACATCCACATCGAAGACTCCGCCTCTTCATCCGACGTCCGTACCCAGATCGAGAACATCGTTGCGGGGGTTGGCAGGGTAGAGGATCCAGCGGTCTACGGCCGACGACCCCAGGATCTGCTGCGAACCATGC
Source organism: uncultured Myxococcales bacterium (assembly GCA_964555245.1). GTDB lineage: Bacteria > Desulfobacterota > Binatia > UBA1149 > SPBQ01 > CAZKRI01. The sequence continues at coordinate 41,670 of CAZKRI010000047.1, read as the reverse complement.
GGGTCGTGCTTGCACAGGCCGCAACCATGGCCATCGTCGTGGGGTTCTTCGTCATCTACCACACGGCTGTCGTATCGACCGCGCAACGCCGCAAAGAGATTCTGACCATGTACGCGCTCGGCATACCCGTGCGCGGTCTCCGCACCTGGCTAGTTCTCGAGGCGGGCGCCATGGGGGCGTTCGCGGCAGCGGTTGGGATTGTAGCGGGAGTGGCGCTTGGTCATAGCGCCTTCGCTGCTTTCGATACGGTTACCGCTACCTGGATTCGCATGCCTGCGGCTGAGTTTGTGGTGCCAGTCTCGTCAGTCTGCCTTGCGTTTCTAGTCGGTGTCGGGACGTGCATGTTGGCCGTCGGGGTCGCGTCGCGGGCGTACCTGCGACCGGGGGATGACTCCCCACTGTCAAAACACGGGTCACGCAATGTGTACGTGCGCTCTGGTCGTCGCACGCTTACGCTCGCCGCGATATGTGGGCTATGTGCGGCAGCACTGATCGTAGTAGCTCCGGCTTCGCTGCCCTTCCGTGTGCTCACGCCATACGTTCTGATGGTTGGAGTCTTGATCCTTGTCGGTTTTGGGCTCTGCGGCCCGAGCATCGCGGTTCTGCTTGGCCGGTTGGCACGTCACCGTGCGCGCAGCTCAACGGGAACAACACTGCTCGTAGCGGGAAGCGCACTCTCGAGCGAACCGGAAGGCTCCATTGCGGTCATCGCTGCAATCGTCCTAGCCATGGGCTGGACGCTCGGTGATGCTGCGTTTGTTAACAGTGCCAGACGTACCTGGCTCGATTGGCTGGACGAACACCGCCGCTACGACTTCGTCGTGTTGGCACGTGACGACGTCGTCCTTGATTTGACCGCACCACCAATCTCCGAAGACGTCGCAAAGGAAATAAGCCAGGTAGAGGGTGTTGCGACGGTTCAGGGATATCGGTTCGTCGAGGGAAGGCTTCGCGGTCGCCCGATCGTCATCGAAGCGATCGACGAGGGAGAACGTCGTCTTCCTGTTGTCGGGGTTCCGTGGGAGGCGCTAAGGACCGCTTTCTGGCAGGGGAGGGGCGTACTCGTCAGTAGTAACCTTGCGCAGTGGGCGGAGATCGCTCCCGGTAGCGAGATCTCGCTCGACACACCGTCAGGTAATCGCAAGTTCAAGGTTCTAGGTGAGATGGTTGATCTGACCGGTGGAGATCTGGGTAGCGTGGTACTGACCCGTTCGCTCTATCGTGAGTTGTGGCAGGATTCACTCGTCTCGCAAGTCGCCGTTTGGGCCATCCCAGGAGCTGATCTCGAGCGTCTGCACGGGTTGTTGAGCAAGCGCGCTTCCGAGCAGTACGGCGGTGCGGTGGTCCGTTTTGCGGACGTGCGCCGACAGCTCAGCGAACTGATCGACAATGCTTTCGCCGGAACCTACGCGCTCGTACTGGTCGCCTTCGTTGTATCGTTCATCGGAATTGTCAACTTCCTACTGAGCTGTGTGCTAGACCGCCGCGAGTGGTTTCGCGTGCTTCACGCTGTGGGTCTCAAGCCACGCGAGTTGCGCGCCATTATTGTGGCTGAGGGTAGCTTGCTCGGGGCGGCGTCGGTGGCGACTGGAACCATCGCCGGAGTGGTAGTCTCGCGGATGATCGTGCATTTTACGGTTCCGCTGGTAACCGGCTGGCACTTTACCTACACGTTCCCGCTCGGCATGGCGTGCGGTTTGGCCCTCGGAAGCCTCGTCCTCGCGGCCGGCGCCGGATGCCTTCCAGCGTTTCTGGCAACACGGCGAAAGTATCTCGCGGAGGTGGGCATAGGATGACGACCAGTGAGCCGATCGTTCGCTTCGACCGAGTCTCTGTGCGCTACGGCGACGGAGATCGCGCGGTCTGGGCGCTGCGCGATCTGTCGATGGAGATCCAACCGGGCGAGTTCGTCACCATCATGGGTCCGAGCGGCTCGGGAAAGACGACGCTTCTGAACCTCGCCGCGGGTCTGCAGGTTCCCGATTCGGGACGCGTTCTGGTGGATGGGCAAGACCTGGGCGTGATGTCCGACACGGAACTGGCAGCGGTTCGGCGGGTACAGGTGGCCTACGTATTTCAGTTCTTCAATCTCCTACCGACGCTTACCGCTCGAGAGAATGTCGAGCTGCCGCTTCGCGCCAACGGTCTGCGCAAGAGCGAGATCGACGAGCGAGTACGCGAGCATCTAGACCTGGTTGGTTTGGGCCAGCGATCGGGCCATTTTCCGCGAGAGCTTTCCGGTGGCGAACTGCAGCGCATCGCGATCGCTCGCGCCCTGGCCACTCGAGCGCGCGTCATTCTCGCCGACGAGCCGACCGGCAACCTGGACAGCATCCGAGGCGAGGAAATTCTTGAACTGCTCCGTCAGACCGTCGCTAGCGACGGACGCTCCGTGGTTCTCGTCACCCACGATCCCCGCGCTGCAGCCTACGGTGACCGCATGTTGACACTGCGGGATGGTACAATCGTCAAGCAGATCCACCACGAACCGGTGGCCGCGGTACACCAGATCGGGCGTAACTAGCTCGCGCGCTCCTCTCCTCGAGCCCATGTCAGGCCATCCACGCGTCGCGGTTCGCAACGTCATCGGCCGACTGCTCTTCGCTCGTGGCTTTACCGACATGGATCTCGCACGGATGACTGGCCTGCCTCGTGCCCGCGTCAACCGCCTGAAGAATCACCGCTGCGAGCCCACGATCCGCGAAGCCCTACTGATCGCGCAAGCGCTCGGACGCACCGTCGACGAAGTCTTTTCGCTCGACGCGCCTTGACCAACTTTCGGCCCGGCGATCCGACATGCTACGCTCCTCGCCGTGGCCAAACCGCGCCGCAAAGAAGAGCAGGTTCCGTACTCACCCACCATCAACAACCGCAAGGCCCGCTTCCGCTACTTCATGGAGGAATCGTTCGAGGCCGGGGTGCAGTTGCTGGGGCCGGAGGTCAAGTCGATCCGCTCGGGGGATGCCAACCTGGTAGACAGCTACGTCCGCTTTCATGACGGCCAGGCCTACTTGGTCGGCTGCCACATCGGCGCGTACAAAGGCGCGGCGCACACCAACCACGTTCCGCTCAGGGAGCGGAAGCTCCTGATGCACCGCCGCGAACTGGACCGGCTGATGGGCAAGGTGCGTGAGCGCGGGATGACACTGGTGTGCACGCGGCTCTACTTCAAGAACGGCCGCGTAAAGGCCGAAGTGGCGCTAGCGCGCGGCAAGAAGTCCCACGACAAGCGCGCGACCCTGCGCGATCGCGAGCACCAACGCGAGATGGACCGGGCGATGAAGACGCGACGGTAACGTTGCGCCGTGCGCCGCGTCACCGGTACTCCCCCGCCCAGAGCCGGTCGAGGAACTGGCGCCACGGCAACACCGTGATCTCGCCCACTCGCCGCGTACGCGGTTCGAGGCTCACGCAGAGGTAGCGGCGCAACTTGGTCTCCTCGCCCAGAGCGCGCAGGGATCTGAGGTCGTGCGCTCCGGCGTTGGTGGTCGATTTGATCTCCACAGCCGTGTGATCGCCGATGATCACATCAACCTCGAAACCGGAGGTCGAGCGCCAGAACGCAAGGGGTTCCCCCGAGGTATAGTCGGACCAACAGCGCAGCTCGTGCAGCAAACCAGGTCTCGAAGGCAGTGCCCCACTCCGGTGTCCCGGCAGTCAGCCGGCGCCCTTGCAACGTGGTGACCACCCCGGTGTCGAAGAAGTACCACTTCGACGAGACGATGGGTTTACGCCGAGGGGTAGCCCGCCACGCCGGCAACTCGTGCAGAACGAGCGTGTCCTTGAGGATCTCGAAGTACTCGTAGATGGTCGTGCGCGGAACCTGTGCATCGCTTGCCAGCTTGGTGAAGTTGACGATCGTGGCATTGGCGAGCGCCGCCGTTCGCAACAATCGACTGAAGGCCGGCACATTGCGGGTAACCCCTTCGGCGATGATCTCTTGTTGCAGGTAGGTTCCGGCATACGCGCCGAGATCCGCTCCTGGATCGTCTGAGAAGTAGATCGAGGGAAGAAGCCCACGCTTGATCGCGCGTTCCAGCTCGAAGGTAGGCCCGAGTTCCTGGGCCGACAGTGGATGCAGGTGCTTGATGCGTGCGCGGCCACCGAGCAGATTGACTCCACCCCCGCGCAGCTTGCGCGTGCTCGATCCGGTCAACAGGAATCGGATGCCGCGCTCCTCGATCAGGCGATGCACTTCGTTGAGCAAGACGGGAAGTCGCTGGATTTCGTCGATTACGACGGTTCGCTCCTTGGGCCCGATCTCCTCGCCCAGCCGGCCGGGGTGCTGGCTCAGCGCCAGCAGAACGGTCGTGTCGAGTAGGTCGTAGCGGCGGACGTCGGCTAGGGTCCGTCTTGCCAGAAAGTCTTGCCGGTCTGCCGGGGCCCGAGAAGGAAGTGGGACTTTTTGGCCAGCAGAGAGGGCAGATCGAGCAGCCGTTCAATACCGGCAGACAATTCCGCGGTCTTCCTGGACGACGCCATTGTCGTCATATGTCATGACAAATGACGACAGAGTCGTCAAGACGCCAGCCGCGCCCGGTCGATCTTTCCCATGGCGTTACGCGGCAACTCGGCGACGAACACGTAGCGGCGCGGCCGCTTGTAGGCGGCAAGGCCGTGCTCGGCGCGCTCGCGCAGCTCCCGCTCCACCCGTTCGCGAACGCCGTCGTCAGCAGAGCGAACAACGACGTAGGCCGCGACCACTTCACCCAGATCCGGATGGGGCAGGCCCGCCACGACAACCTCGGCGACGCCGGGCACGCCGGCCAGCACACGCTCGACCTCGGCAGGAATGACGTTGGAGCCGCCGACGATGATCAGGTCCTTGATCCGGCCGTCGATCCACAGATAGCCATCGACGTCGAACCGGCCGAGATCTCCGGTGCAAAACAAACCGTCGCAGAAGACGGCCGGTCCCTCCACGCAGATCTCGCCGCGCGGGCTTTCCTCGCCGGGCTCGGCCGCAACGTACTGCTCTTCGATCCGGACCGTGACGCGCGTGTCGGGGAGCGGCTTGCCGGCGCTGCCCGGGCGCGGGGCATCGATGGGGTTGCTGGAGACGATTCCGGTCTCGGTAAGGCCGTAGCGCTCGACCAGCGAGACGCCGAAGCGGTCCCTGAACCGCTGCCACAGCTCAGGAGACAAGGGCGCCGAGCCCGAGATTGCCAGCCGGAGCCCGGACAGGTCGTCCTTGTCGTCGGCGACCTCCAGCATGCGCGCGTACATCGTCGGCACGCCCATGACGAGATTGACGCCATAGTCGGCGATGGCATCGAGCGCGGCGCGGGGATCGAACCGCGCCATGAGCACGATCTCATTGCCGGCGAGCAGGCTACCGTAAAGCCCCAGAACCAGGCCGTGAAAGTGGTGGGCCGGGAGCATGTGCAGCAGCCTGTCGTTCGCGCCGCGCTGCCAGAGCGCGGCAAGCGTGGTGAGATTGGCAAGCAGATTCCCGTGAGAAAGCGGCACGCTCTTGGGGCTACCCGTGGTGCCGGACGTATAAAGGATGAGCGCGGGGTCGTCGCTGCTGCGGGCCAAAGGGAGCAGTGGTCCGGTTCCGTCGACCTTCGGGGGCACGGTGAACGGCAGATCGACCTGCTCGGCATCGACGACCCACCACGGGAAGCCAGCACGCGCCGCAAGGCCGCGGTGAGTGATGGCGAACTCGACCGAGCTGACGAGCAGCGGCGGGTGCGCGGTGTCCAAGGTACGCTCGAGCTCTTCGCTGGTGTGTGCCGAGTTGAGCGGAACCACGGCTAGCCCCGCCGCCAGCGCGCCCAGATGGATGGCAACCAGCTCGGCGTTGCGCGGTGGACACAGAGCGATGCGATCACCAGCCGCAAGACCTCGAGCGAGGAAGCGCGCTGACCATTGACCGGCGGCATCGAGCAGGCGCGCCCGGCGCCAGGTGCCGGCGAGCGATCCGTCGGCGGCCAGCGCGACGATCGCTGTGCGAGCCGGCTCATTGCGGAGCCTCTCGTTCGCAGCCGCGGCTAGGTTCACGGCGCGCGACTCAGGTGCGACCGAAGCGGCGCGCCGCCGGACGCGTCACTGCTTCTCTTTCCAGCGGGTGACCAGGCGTTCTTGGACGATGTTGGCCGGGGACTTGTGTCCGGCCAGGTCGTCGTAAGGGGCGCGCAGCTCGGCGATCTTGGCCAGAACGCTCTTGCCCGTGGCGATTCCGTGGCGGGCCAGGTAGCAGCCGACCACAATTCCGGTCCGCCCGTGGCCGTCCGAGCAGTGGACGAAAGTCGGGCTGTTGCGCCCCTCGATCTCGGCGTCGATGGCGTCGAGGATGAGCTGCATTTCCTGGGGGGAGGGTGTGCCGCCGGTGGCGATGGTGTGCCGCTGGATCTCGATCACGTCGCCGCGTTGCAGGGCGAGCTGTTCGAGGCGGTTCTCGTAGGGTTTGAAGTGCTCGCCGTTCTCGTGCTCGAGCACCTCTTCCTCGTCCATCAGGTCGATGACCGAACGAATGCCCGCATCCAGCAGACCGTTGAGCAGGGCGTCCATGCGGGCCGCATCCGGGTCGCCCGGATAGGCTCCAGCGAGCAACTCGCTGGGAAGAACCCAGTAGGTGCCCGGGTTCAGAGCAGGAGGACGATCGGCCACGGGACTATTGGAATAATCGGACTAAGCGTTCAGGCCCGGGAGAATTCCCCCGCTTGTCGCGAGTTAATGTTGCAACGCGCGGTGGCTAGGTCAAGAGGGGATTGCCTGAGCCGAGCCGGATGAGTATGCAGAATCCGTCATTTTCCGGACGTTAGGGCCATCGGCCGCGCCTGTGCACGACCGAGGCCGCGCCCGGTGCGCCGGCCGGCTCTCGGGTGCCCACGCACCCGAGAGGAGGGTCGCCGGCGCTGAGATTCGCTTGGAGAATGCGATGCACGAGTACGGTTTGTTCATCAACGGTCACTGGGAAACCGCCAAGGGTGGAAAGACGGCGACCTCGATCAACCCGGCCACTGAGGAGCCCTGGGCGACGGTCGCCGTGGCCGACCGCGACGATGTGCGCAAAGCGGTAGCCGCGGCCAAGAAAGCGCACGACTCGGGCGTCTGGCGGGGCAAGTCTAAGGAGGAGCGAGCCAAGGTCCTGCGTCGCATTGCCGCGGCGATCAACGAGCGGGCGGGCGAGCTGGCCGCCGCCGAGGCGCAGGACTCCGGCGGCACTCTTCGTAAGACAACGTTCGCCGACGTTCCCGGCACGGCCGACACGTTCAACAAGTTTGCCGATGCGCTCGACGGCGATGCCGAGGAACAGGTCTTCGAGGAAACCATCCCAGTGCCCAGCCGCAACATCGTTCGCAAAGAGCCCATTGGGGTCTGCGCGGGGATCGTCCCGTGGAACTTCCCGATGCTGATGGCGGCATGGAAAATTGCGCCGGCCCTGGCCGCCGGCAACACCGTGGTCATCAAGCCCGCCTCCGTCACACCGGTCAGCGCCTTGATGGTCGGCGAGATCTGCAAGCAGGCGGGGGTCCCCGACGGTGTGGTCAACGTCGTGAGCGGCCCGGGCGCCGCGGCTGGCGAGGAGCTGGCCATGCATCCGGACGTGGGGAAGGTCGCCTTTACCGGATCGACCGAGGTCGGCCGCCGGATCATGCAGCTCGCCTCGGGGACCATCAAGAAGGTCACGCTCGAGCTCGGTGGCAAGTCGCCCAACATCATCCTGGATGACGCCGACATGGACACCGCCGCGATGGGCGCGCTGTTCGGGACGTTCTTCCACCAGGGGCAGATCTGCGAGTCGGGCACGCGCGTGCTGGTGCCGCGCAGCCACTACGACGGGTTCGTCGAGAAGATGATCGCCGGCAGCAAGCGCATCCAGATTGGCGACACGATGGACATGATGACGACCATGGGGCCGTTGGTGAGCAAGGCCCAGCTCGACACGGTCGAGAACTACGTCACGGTCGGCAAGGGCGAGGGCGCCCAATGCGTGCTCGGCGGCAAGCGCCCCGACGGTATCAAGAAAGGCTACTACTACGCGCCGACGATCTTCGCCGAGGTCAACAACAAGATGCGGATTGCGCAGGAGGAGATCTTCGGTCCGGTGGTATCCGTCATCCCTTATAAGGACGACGAAGAGGCGATCCGCCTCGCCAACGACAGCATGTACGGATTGGGCGGCGCCGTCTGGTCGCGCAACGAGCAGCGAGCGCTTGCCGTCGCGCGCCGGATCGAGACCGGCACGGTCTGGATCAACGATTACCACCTGATCAACCTCCGGTTCCCCTTCGGCGGCTACAAGCAAAGCGGGGTCGGGCGCGAGCTTGGGGCGTGGGGCCTGCACGAGTACCAGGAGGTCAAGCACATCCACGTCGGCCAAAACGTGCCGGCCGATCAGAAGATCTACCTGGGGATGCTTTTCAACTGAGGCGTGCACGGGAGTCGGCCGCTCAGGGCTGCCGGCTCCCGCGGCTCCGCCATGCCGAGCCTCGAGGTAAGCCCTACTGCCGCGGCGATGCTGCGCCGCGTGCGTGGTGAGCGGGACGGCGCTCTCACGATCACGATCGACGGCGGCTGCTGCGACGGCACCGCGCCGCACCTTTACGAGGACTACGTTCTGCCCGCCGGCGTCGAGTTGATCGGCGAGGCCGAGGGCGTTCCCGTCTACGTTCCCGGTGCGCTCGCGCCCCAGTATCGTACAGCCCGGGTCAGACTCGACCTGGTCGAGGACCCTAGCTCCGACGCACTCTCGATCGAGACCGAGCACGGAGTACGCTTGATCGTCCGCTTCGGCTGAGGCTCTGGTCGCGATGCCCGCTGCTAAACGCTTGCTCATCCGACGTGCCTGTCTCCTGACAATGGATGAGCGCCTCGGCGATCTGGAATCCGGCGACATCCTCATCGAGGGCGACCGAATCCGCGACGTCGCCGCACGCATCGAGACCTCCGACTGCGAGGCGATCGATGCTCGCGGCATGATTGCGCTCCCTGGCTTCGTCGACACGCACCGGCATACGTGGCAGACGCAGCTGCGCAACATTGGTGCCGACTGGACGCTCTTCGACTACTTCGTCGAGATGCGGCTCTGCTACAGCTCGTTCTACACGGCCGAAGACGCTTACCTCGGCAACTACGCTGGCGCCGTCGAGGCCCTGGATGCCGGCATCACCACACTCGTCGACCACTGCCACATTCTGAATACCCCCGAGCATGCGGACGCCGCCATCGACGGCCTGGAGCACGCCGGCATCCGTGCGATCTTCTGCTACGGCCTGTTTGCCAACCCCGTGCGCGAGCCGGGCAAACCCGTCCAGTATCCGGGCGTGGAATCGCCGGCGTGGCACTTCGAGGATTGTCGGCGCATACGGACTGCGCGATTGGCGGGCGAGGACTCTCTGGTCACGTTCGGAGTGGCGACCAACGAACTGGAGACGCTACCGGTCGAAGCTGCCGCGCGCGAGATCGAGTTCGCTCGCTCGATCGGCGCCGCGCGCATCAGCTCGCATGTCGCGATGGGAGCGTTGAGCCGCAGGTGCTGCCTGGTCTCGCGCCTGGCCGAGGTTGGCCTGCTCGGCCCCGATCTCTTGCTCGTTCATGGCGGCGAGCTCAGCGACCGTGAGATCGAGCTGCTGGTCGATGCCGGCGCGTCCGTCTCGGTTACGCCCGAAACCGAGGTGCAGATGGGGATGGGCACGCCGGTCACCGGCCGGGTGCTCGCCCGCGGTGGCAGGGTCGGCCTCGGCATCGATATCGTCTCCGACTGCAGCGGCGACATGTTCGCGCAGATGCGGATGGGGCTACAGATCGAACGATTCCGGCGAAACCTCGAGCTAGACGCCGCGGGTTTGGCCCCGCGGCGCGTCGCGCTTTCCGCTCGCGAGATTCTGCGAGTAGCGACGCTTGGCGGCGCGGAGGCTGCGGGGCGCAGCGACCGGGTAGGGAGCCTTTCCCCCGGCAAGCAGGCCGACCTGATCCTCGTCCGCACCGATGCGACGGGGATGATGCCCGTCAACGACCCGATCGCCGCGGTTGTTTTGGCCGCTGGCCCCCGAGACGTGGACACCGTGCTGGTGGCTGGCCGGGTCGTAAAGCGCGCCGGGCGCCTGGTCGGTGTCGACCTGGCGCGGCTGGGCCGCGAGCTTTGCGCCTCAGGCGACCGGATCGTCGCTCAGGCTGCCGACGTTGATACCCAGGAGCTTCGCCAGCTCGTGGGGCCGTTGTTTCCCCTCGAACCTGAACCGGAGCCACGGCGCGTGCGGCGACAAAAACCCTCTGCGGCAGGGAACTCATGAAAGACGACGGGATGATTGGATACGAGCTACTCGAGCAGGTGTGCACGCTTGATCTCAGGATTACGAGGAACGAGACGAGCGAGCATGGGGACAACGTGCGGGTCTCCATTGCGATGGAGGATGATCCGGAGGTCCTTCAAGGCTGCTGCTTCGGCCTGATCTTCGCACTCGGAGTTCTTTCTTTCCATGGCGCGCGCCCCCGAGGCGTCTCGGAGATCGGGGGATATAGGGAGGATGACGAGTGGACGGTGGGTGACATGCTGCGCCACCTGCGGTTTGAGCGTGGCCGATTGCAGTTTGACGCCGACTACGTGCGCGGTCGGATGATGAAGACGACGATCGTGGTGGGCTCGGACGGCAGGATCGAGCTCGAAACGGCCGGCCGCGGAGAAGCAGCGTCCCGCTGGGTCAGTCAGCTACAGGGCAAGAAGGTTCTGTCGGCCGTCGCCTCGTCGACGCCGGATCCGCTGGAGCGATGAGCGTCCGTTAGGTCCATCTCTCATTACACGCGGGACATAGATCGGCGTCCTTTCTCGCGCGAACATCCGGACACGCGAGGGTGCAGCCGTGCCGCGGGATTCCCAGTGTTCCTCCCGAGGACCGCAGGCCGCACTTTCCCGAACGGTTCACCAGCGTGACTGACCGCGGTTAACTTGTGGGTTTACTGTGAAACTGCGCGTGCTACGATCTGGCAGCTACTGGAGGATCTACGGGATATGCACGGATAGGGGCAACTGCCATCTGGAGGATTTTCTTTGTGACCTGCAGGCGAGGCGTTACCCCGAACATGAACGTATCCAAGCGTTGTTCGATTGGATCGTGGAACGGCCGCTCGGGCCACGGGACTTGTCAGTCGAGCGCTGTCACGAGCTTGGCGACGGGCTTTGGCAGTTCAGAGCAGGGCGCACGCGGATCCACTGGTTCTACGACGCGGGCCGAGTCATCGTTTGCAGTGGCGCCTTCTTGAAGACGAGCCAGCGGACCCCACGAGACGATCTGCGAAACGCGAAGACGCGACGTTCGTTGTATCTGAAGGCAAAGCAAGCGCACGCGATCGAGTTGCTGGACGATGGTGAGGACGCCGAAAATGACTAGGAGAACGAGGGACGGCCTTGCAGCGACGGCACGGAAGTCAGAGCTATACTGGGTAGAACGCGCAGTTCTGGACTTCACCGCGGACCTCCTTCGTCTGATGGAGATTCACAAGACGCGCAAATCGGATCTCGCGCGAGCCCTCGGGGCGAGTAAGGCATACGTGACGAAGGTGTTTCGGGGCGACGCGAACTTCACGATCTTGTCCATGGTGAGACTGGTGAGGGCGCTCGACGGGAAGCTTCGCATTCGCGTCGATGCCGGCGACGCGGCGGACGCCGTTCGCGACGACACAACACCGACCGTTCCCTTGTCTTCAGTGATTCCAGTCCGTCAAGCTCGGCCTGAGAGACGCAACTCCAAGCGGGTTGGCGCCGGGCGACCGAAGAGGAACGCTCCCTCGGAACGTCGGGTGCAACGGATGCACAGGCCGAAGCCTCCCAACTGGACGAAATAGCGTTGACCATGGCGAAAGGCCGACAGGCATGCACGCGTACAGCGACGCAGTCTATCCCGTCGCCTTCATCAGCGCCTCGTTGATTACCGTTTGATAACCGATCCCGCGCCGCTTCGCCTCGCGCTTCGCCCAGGTGACAACGCGCGGGTGGAGCCGGATGGACAAGGGTTCGTATTTTGCCGCGCCTTTCGGAGGGCGCCCTCGGCTCGGTCGCGGCTTCCCGAGCTTTGCCTCGATAGCCTTGCGGGCCGCCGAAAGCTCCTTTTCAGTCACTCGGCGAGAGCGTTCAAAAGGAAACTCTTTTGGCTTTTTCATAGCGTCTTCGCTCCTTGCGGCTTGCTCGTCGTGCACTGATTATCCGATAGACCGTCTGTTGCTCGCGAATCGTGAAGACAACGACCAGTAATCCAACATCGGCCTCTCCGATCCACCATCCCCGCTTCTCATCGGGCCTTGAATGAGTGTGGTCGGGCGCAACGAGTGCGAACGGATCGTCGAACGCCGTAATGGCTTCCTCAAAGGTGACGCCATGCTTCCCGTGGTTGGACGAAGCCTTCCGTCGGTCCCAGTCGAACCGCACTTTCGGTATATACCGAAAATCTTCCGGTTGCGCCAACCGTACTTCGTCCCATCCGCTCGAGCGCCTCCGAGTCTTGGGGAGCCACTCGATCACCGTGTGTGCCGCGCGCTGGCCGTCGGCGCCGAGCCGGCACCTCTGAGACCCACCCACTCGAGAAGGAGTGCCGCTGCACAGCGAAGCGGGAAAAGATCTGGTTGCCGACCGGCCGGCGCGGTCCTATACTCCACCGGTACGATCTCGAGCTTGGGGGCGACCTGGGTTCGACGGAGGTAATGAAGCAAGAGCTGCATGCCGAGGGCTGTTCACCTCGTTAAACCGGGCAGGCGCAGTTTAACTGCGAACGATAACTACGCTCTCGCGGCCTAAGTAGCCGTGACGTCCTTGCCAGGCACTCCCGCAGCCTGGCAAAGGGCGACGTTTAGCGGGATAGGGAAGGAAGCCCGCCATCGGCGTCCGGACCGAAACTCAAGGGTGGCTGGCCCACCGGCGGCCTGTGTGCGGGCGGCAATCCAGTGGGCGAGAACGAAACGCACGCTAAGCATGTAGACGCGATTGTGGAGTGCTTTCGGACGGGGGTTCGATTCCCCCCGCCTCCACCACCTCCGGTTCCACAGGGAACCGAAGAGATCTAAGAACCCACAGTAAAAGGTGGGTTTTTTGTATATGGTCCCGTAGGTTCCCACGGCGTTTCCGCCGCACCTGCGGTGCCGACCCTTCCGCGCTTGACCGCGACGAAACGCCACACAATGGTGTCGTGCATGAGCGACGAAGACCTGAAGGCGGAGCTAGAGCGACTGAAAGCGGAGAACGAGACCCTGAAGGCGCGCACCAGCCGCGGCGTGTCGATGAAGGTCAGCGAGAAAGGTGGCGTGTCGGTATACGGTCTCGGCCGCTTCCCGGTCACGCTCTACAAGGAGCAGTGGATCAAGTTGCTCGATCTCGCCGACAACATCCGCGCCTTCATTAGAGAGAACGACGCGAAGCTGAAGACGAAGGAGTAGTCCCCGGGGGCGTTGCTGCTGAGGGCCGGTCACCCGCCGCGCGTTTCGGGCGTGTAGGATCCATGGGATGAGTTTGAAAAGCCCAACCACCCTCTCCAACATCTTCGCTGATCTCCCCCAGCGCTTGCCCGACGAGCAATTCAGCACCCTGCTCCAAGCCGCCAACACGCGTATCGAGCGGATCATCTCCCACGGTCACGCTTCACCGGAGGGATTCTGGTGCGACCAAGAACAGCACGAGTGGGTCATGGTGCTGAAAGGCTCAGCGAGGGTTTTCTTTGAGGGAGAGGAACAGCCGATCAAGATGGAGCCCGGCGACTTCGTCAACATCCCGGCTCACAAAAAACACCGGATCGAGTGGACAACACCGGACGAGCCGACGCTTTGGCTGGCGGTGCATTACCGGAACCAACCGTGAACGCGGACTGCGGATACGCGACTCCAGGGCGGGACGATGGGTAGGCCATCCAGCGCGATTTCTGGGTTTTCGCCGCCTGTCCCTCCCAAAAAGGTCGTCCGGACGATCTCAGGCAGCTTCTTGCTCATAGCGATGGTGTAATCCGCCAACCTCGGGCAGCGAAGCGAAGCACGGTTTCGGGCTGAACGATGAAAACGGCGTGCCGCCAGCCGGTCCAAAAATGGGAAATGAGAACGAGTAGGGCGCGGTCAGCCCACGTCAGCTGAAGCTGCTTGCGGCCAAGCCGTCGCCTGAGGACAGCGACCTGATGACGTAGCTAGACGATTTCGGCCTCGAGAGAAGCGTGCGACCGAAAGAGGTCGCGGAAGACATCGACTAACAGCCGCAGCATCGCGCGGGAGCCTTCCCTCAAGGCGCGACAACGTCAATGATTGCGGTGCGGATCCGGTTTTTGGGAAGGACACGTGGTGCGCAGAGCAATCTGCCGACGCACCGCGCTAAACCTGTCCGGCCACGGACTTCATTCCGTCATTGAAGCGATCGGATCGTCCCGGTAGTCTCGCGGGCGTTCCACGGCTTCGGCGAGACCGCTGGACTGGAATGGTTATGGCGCACGCGAGCACAGCATCCGGAACGCGCGGCTTTGGTCAGACCACCCGATCCGACCTTTGGTGGGTGCAGCCGATTCTCGTCTTCCTCGGCCTCTCCGCGTTCATCGTCTATTCGACCTGGGCGGCGTTCCAGGGCGCGCATTATCACGCGGGGCCGTATCTCTCGCCCTTCTACTCTCCGGAAATCTTCGGCTCGTCGCCGCACAGTTGGTTCGGGCCGAAGCCGGGCTGGTGGCCGGGCTGGCTGCCTTTCTCGCCGGCGCTGCTGATCCTGTGGGCGCCGGGCGGGTTCCGGCTCACCTGCTACTACTACCGCGGCGCTTACTACAAATCCTTCTGGGCCGACCCGCCCTCTTGCGCGGTGGGCGAGCCGCGCAAAACGTATCGCGGCGAGAATTCCTTCCCGCTCATCGTCCAGAATGTTCATCGCTACTTCCTCTACGTCGCACTGGTGTTCATCGTCATCCTCGCCAGCGATGTGTGGAAGGCCATGTGGTTTACCGATGCGGCGACGAGTGAGGCGTCATTCGGCATCGGCGTGGGGACCCTCGTGCTGGCGGTCAACGTCTTGTTGCTCGGCGGCTACGCGTGCGGCTGTCATTCGTTGCGGCACCTCGTCGGCGGATTTCTTGATCAACTCTCCCGCTCGCCCGCGCGCCATCGCGCCTACGATTGCGTGAGCTGCCTCAACCGCCGCCACATGCTGTGGGCGTGGATGAGCTTGTTCTGGGTGGGCTTCTCCGATGCCTACGTGCGCCTGTGTTCGATGGGCGTATGGTCGGATTGGAGAATCCTGTGAGGACGCTTCAGCGCTCCAACCCGTCAATGCCTCTTCACCATGCCTGAATACGCCACCCACGCGCACGACGTGCTGATCATCGGCTCCGGCGGCGCGGGGCTGCGCGCGGCCATCGAGGCGTCGGCCGCGGGCGTCTCCGTCGGCATGGTTTGCAAATGTCTGCTCGGCAAAGCGCACACCGTCATGGCCGAGGGCGGCATCGCAGCGGCGCTGGCCAATGTCGATGAGCGCGACAATTGGAAGGTCCATTTCGCCGATACGATGCGCGGCGGGCAGTACGTCAACAACTGGCGCATGGCCGAATTGCACGCGAAGGAGGCGCCCGATCGGGTGCGCGAGTTGGAGGCGTGGGGCGCGGTGTTCGACCGCACCGCCGACGGCCGCATCCTCCAGCGCAATTTTGGCGGCCACAAATATCCGCGCCTGGCCCATGTCGGCGACCGCACGGGGTTGGAAATGATCCGCACGTTGCAGGACTACGGCGTCCACCGCGGTATCGACGTTCACATGGAGGTTTGCGTGCTGGCGCTGCTCAAGGACGGCGAGCGCGTCGTGGGTGTGTTTGGCTACGACCGCGAGCGCGGGCAGTTCAAAATTTTTCACGCCAAAGCCGTCGTGCTCGCGACCGGCGGCGTCGGCAAGGCTTACAAGATCACCAGCAACAGTTGGGACTGCACCGGCGACGGCCACGCGCTGGCCTATCACGCGGGCGCGGCGCTCATCGACATGGAATATCTCCAGTTCCATCCCACCGGCATGCTCTGGCCGCCAAGCGTGTGCGGGATATTGGTGACCGAAGGCGTGCGCGGCGAAGGTGGCATCCTTACGAACAAGGACGGCAAGCGCTTCATGTTCGACTTCATCCCCGACAATTACAAAGCGCAGACCGCCGACAACGAGGAGGAAGGCTGGCGCTACACGCAGGGCGACCGCAACGCCCGCCGCCCGCCGGAGTTGCTCACGCGCGACCACGTGGCTCGTTGCATCGTGCGCGAGATCAAGGAAGGCCGCGGCAGTCCGCACGGCGGGGTGTTCCTCGACATTTCATGGATCAAGAATCGGATCGCCCACGCGGAGGAACACATCAAGCGCAAGCTGCCGAGCATGTATCACCAGTTCAAGGCGCTCGGCGATGTCGATATCACCCGCGAGCCGATGGAGGTCGGCCCCACGACGCATTACATCATGGGCGGCATCCGCGTGGATGCAGATACGCAGATGTCTACCGTGCCGGGTTTGTTCGCGTGCGGCGAGTGCGCGGCGGGCATCAACGGCGCGAACCGGCTGGGCGGCAATTCGCTTTCCGACTTGATCGTGTTTGGCAAACGCGCCGGCGAATTCGCCGCCAAGTACGCGAAGGAAAACAAGCCTGGCCAGATCAATCAGGCGCAAGTGGAGGAGGCCGCGCGCCGCGCCTTGGAACCGTTCAATCGCAACGCCGCTTCCGGCGCGGGCTACGAAGGGCCGTATCAAGTGCAATACGATTTGCAGGAGATGATGCAGAACCTCGTCGGCATCGTGCGCCACGAGGAGGAGATGAGGCGCGCGCTCGACGGCCTCCAGAAGCTCTGGGGGCGCGCGCGCCGCGTCGGCGTCACCGGCCACCGCGAGTTCAATCCCGGCTGGCACACGGCGCTCGACCTCACGAGTTTGCTGACCGTGTCCGAGTGCATCACGCGTGCAGCCCTGGAGCGAAAGGAAAGCCGCGGCGCGCACTTCCGCGAAGACCTACCGGACAAGGACCCGGCGTTCGGCAAAGTGAGCGTCGTCCTGCGCAAGCGGCCCGACGGCGCAATGCAAGTCAGCCGCGAGCCACTTCCAGAAATGCCCGCGGAGCTGAAACAGATCATCGAGGAAATGAAATGACGACCGCCACTTTCAAAATTTGGCGCGGCGACGCGCAGGGCGGCGAGTTCCGCGATTACCCTGTTGAGGTGAGCGAAGGCATGGTCGTGCTCGATGCGATTCACAAGATTCAGGCCACGCACGCCAACGACCTAGCCTGCCGTTGGAATTGCAAGGCGGGCAAGTGCGGTTCGTGCTCCGCCGAGGTCAACGGCATCCCGCGGCTGATGTGCATGACGCGCCTGAGCCAGATCCCGCTCGACAAACCCGTGACCATCGAGCCGATGAAAGCTTTCCCGCTCGTGCGCGACCTGGCGACGGACGTGTCGTGGAACTTCCGCGTGAAGAAAAAGATCAAGCCGTTCAAGCCGCGCCCCGCCGACGCGCCCGACGGCACCTGGCGCATGGCGCAGGCGGACATCGACCGCGTGCAGGAGTTCCGCAAGTGCATCGAGTGTTTTCTCTGCCAGGATGTGTGCCACGTGCTGCGCGAGCACCACAAGCACGACGAGTTCATCGGCCCGCGGTTCCTCGTCTATGCCGCCGCACTCGAAATGCACCCCCTCGACACGGAGGACCGGTTGGCGGAATTGAAGCAGGCCCACGGCATCGGCTTTTGCAACATCACCAAATGCTGCACCAAGGTCTGCCCGGAAGACATCACCATCACCGACAACGCCATCATTCCGCTCAAGGAACGTGTGGTGGACCAGTTTTACGATCCGCTTGGATGGGTGTTGAAGAAGCTGCGATCCAAAATGTGAATGGAAGGGAACATCCCATGTTCAACCTGAAACCTCTTTCCCCCTCCGGCATTCCCGCCGCGCTGGAAAAGGCCATGCGCTACCGCCTGCTCAACGAGCCGGGCGAGGCCGAGAGCATTTGCCTGGACGTGTTGCGCCTGGAGCCGGAGCATCAGCAGGCGCTGGTCATCCTGTTGCTGGCGCTGACCGACCACTTCGGCAAGGGCTACGCCGTCGGGTTCACCCAGGCCCAGGAAATCCTGCCGCGGCTGCGCGATTCCTACGAGCGCGCCTATTACGCCGGCATCATCCGCGAACGCCGCGCCAAAGCGTATCTCGGCCAGGGCGCGCCCGGCGCGGAGTTCAATGCCTACGAACTGTTGCGCGAGGCGATGGACTGCTACGAGCAGGCGGAGGCGATCCGACCGGCGGGCAATGACGACGCGGTGTTGCGCTGGAACGCCTGCGCCCGGCTCATCATGGGCAACAAGCTCGCGCCGCGGGTCGAGGAACGGGTGGAACTGCCGCTGGAGTGAGCACGCGCAACATCGGCCCGCCAACGCAACTGGTGTGCATCTGGTAGTGGAGGATCCGCGTAGTGGGGCGTCAGACCCGCCCTTGCGGCTGTAGCCAAGGGTCATGACGAATAGGCGCGAGCGGCGGTACTTGCGGGTCGCTGGATTGCGCACCATCGGCCCGGTGCCGTAGTCGACCTGGGCTTCCTCGCACGGCGCGGTGACAATGACCGGGTGTGCCTCGGCAGAGCGTTGGCCGCGAAGCTTGGCCACGAAGCGCCGGACGCTGGCATAGCCGGCCGCGAAGCCGTAGTCGGTGACAAGATCCTGGTAGATCGCTACGGCGTTGCGGCCCCTCTCCATGGCCCTCTCAATGAGCTCGCGGTAGGGCCCCCACGCGCTGGCGCGTGGGCTGCGTCCCGGGGCGCTGCCGGCCAGGGCGCCTGTGCCGCGGGGGGCGCCCCGGGCGTGGGGGAGTCGGTGGACACTTCACTGGCCGGTTTTGCCAGTGAGCGCCGGCGCGGTGATCGGATTCCGACCGATGCCGCCTTCAGGTAGTTGCTGGCCGTCTCACGACGGACGCCCGTGCCCTGCTCGATTCGGCGCAGCGGCCATCCGAGTCTGCCAAGGGCTAGTACTTGCTGTCGTTTCTCCTCGCTCAAGACGTTGCTCATCGGGCGCCAAGGCTCTTAGCCTGGTGCCCAGGTCAACGTCCCGGCGCAGAACCGACTGGCCGGTTTTCAGCTGTCCATTACTGGCCGGTTTTGACCGTCCACCGAGGCCGGGAGGTAGCCAAGAAAACAGGATCAACGACCGGGGCAGTCCAGGCAAGCGTGGAGAAATGGTATCGCCGGGTACGGGCCTACCGCGATCTCGACCGTCTCGTTCGTAAGCGCGATGCGATGTCGCCGGTTACAAACGCGGACCAAGCAGCGTAGGATTTACGACTGGAGCCGTGGCCGTAGAGTCAAAGTTCAATAGCGAGCGGGACAATCCCTCGTAAGGGTCGGTTGATGCTAAGCCATGTGCTATGGGGTGTGTTGGGATCTTACGCCCTGATCTCCTATGTGGAATGGCACCTCCACCGCAACGAAATGCACCACAAGGGCTGGCTGAGCCGGTACGAAAAGTCCCTGTTCCACAACCACCAGAAGGTCCACCACCCGACCTACCACGACGACTTCGAGACGTCGTCGCCCCCGGAACATCCCGAAATCGGCCTGACGATCAGTACGTCACGGACGTTGAAGTACATCGCGCTCCCGCTACTAGCGGTGGCTTACTTTCTGCCAGTTGAAGCCTGTATCCTCCTCCTGATGACGGTACTGCACCACCGTCTCTGGAATATGTTCCACGTCGAGATGCACTACCCGGCGCAACGCTGGTTCGCGGCAACCTCGCTATTTCGTTTCCTCCGCCGCTACCACATGGTCCACCACAAGCACTGGACGAAGAATATGAACATCATCGCTATTGGGGCGGATCACCTCCTGGGAACCTACCAGAAGCCAGCGACGTGTTGACCACGGCGAGCCAGTCGGTAACGCGATCTACGAAGCGCGAGCGAGCGTCCACGCCCGCGTGACTGTCTACGGACCGTCGAGGAGTAGAACAGCAGCGACAGTTCCCACACCCGAGCACGTTGTGGCGTTGGCACTCAGGTTGCAGGGGGTCGAAGAGGGCCGAAATCTGGTGCCGGTCCTGGTGCCGGTTGAGCATCGAAAACGAACGTAGTCGGTCGTCCCGTCATTACCTTCCTGCTCGCGTTCGATTCCCCCCGCCTCCACCATTGCGATGAGCTCGAACCGGCACGGAGCCGGAGGACACCTCTGCTCGTCTCCAGAGGGGTGTGAGCAGGCGATGCGAGGACCGTTTCACGCCTTCCGCGCTCGCTGTTTTCTTACCCTCCCAAGCAGCGCCTTCTCCACCTGCTCAAGAGGGTAGCTCGCCTGCTTCCTGCTCTTTCGGATCATCTGCCAGAACGCCTTGTCGTTGATCAAGACGACGTCCTGCAGTTCCTTGCCCTCCGCGCCGACGATGACCGCTGTAGGCTTGCCGTGTTTCGTGATGACGACGGCATCCTGCTGAGCGTGGTCGAGGCACTCGCTGAACTGGGCCTTGGCTTCTCTGACGCTGACGAACTTCATAGGATCTCCTTCATGGTCGCGTTACTCGGCTCAGCTGTGCTCTCACAGCGCCAAGGATTGTCTTGCGATCGTAGGAGCGGAGTGCCTTCAGGTGCCCCACCGCCGTCTCGGTCAGCCGGATCTGATACGCGATTTCAATGTAGTCACACTATAGGTCACTATCAAGCGAGGCGAAGCCCGATCGGCGGCCAGGCCGTTGTTCCTACACGCAGTCACGCACTGCACAGCTTCGAGGGGGCGCGATGGACCTGCACGGAGTTCGTGGCACACCGAATCGCGTGCGTGACCGCGCAGACGACGTTACGCCCAGAGCGACGGCTGAACCTCACGAGCTGCCAGCCGGGACGCCGCCGCGCAGCGCCGCCGTCCTCTTCGCACGGTCCGCGACCGACCGTGCCGCCGGCGTCGCGGTAAAGAGCTCGAGGTCGTCGAGATCGCTCGAGCGCGCGGTCCGCATCGCGATGTCGCCGCTCAAGTCCGGCGCCTTTTCGGCGAGCACGCGGCGATAGGTTCGTTGATAGCGAAGGTACATGGCGGCGAGACGTGCGTTCTTGCGGAGCGTGTCCCAGAGGAAGCGACCGTAGAACGCAACGCGGCCCTCGCGCGGCAGACCCGGTCGCCGGTCGCGGCGGTACTTTCGGCGGACGAGGCCGCCGTCGAGCGGGTGCACGCGCTCGATCTCCGAGATGCTCTGGTACGAGAGCATGATCCACTTCACTTTGTCGACGCGTGTGCCCCAGCACCGCGCGCGCCGCATCACCGTCTCGACGTGCTCGTGGGTGTAGTACGCGCCCCACGCGCGGCGATACACGTCGAGCCACGCGGCGTTCGACATCACCGGATGGGGAGTCGTCACGTGGGTCGAGTCGTAGCTGTTCATGTCGGGATCGAGAGGTGCGTTGGCGAGATGGAGATCCTTGTGGTCCTGCGAGCCAGGTAGCGGCGTCAGGATGAAGAATTCGAGGATGTCGATCGGCAGCTCACGCTGGATGATCCGGATGTCGCGGAGAATGGTCTCCGGCGTGTCGTTCGGAAAGCCGAGGATGTAGCCCGCGAGCGTGACCGCGTTCACGTCGTGCCAAGCCTGCAGCATCGCGCGGTATTCGGTGATCTTGTTCTGGGTCTTGCCCGATCCCTGAAGAGCGTCCGGGTCGATGCTCTCGAGCCCGATGAAGACCTTCTCGACGCCCGCGCGACCGGCCTTCTCGATGAAGCGCGGGATCTTGTGGCAGAGCGTGTCGACTTGGATTGTGAGCTTCAGATCCACGCCCAACTCGTCGTGTAGCGCGATGATTCTGTCGAAGTGTGACTCCCACGCTTTGTTGCGGGCGAAGTTGTCGTCGGTGATGAAGAACTTGGTGATTCCCTGGGCGACGTTGGCGCGGATGATCCGCTCCACGTCGTCGGCCGTCCGGTAGCGCGAGCCGTGACCCTGCACGTTGATGATCGTGCAGAAGCTGCACGTGAACGGGCAGCCGCGTCCGGCATCGAAGCTCGCACGCGTTTCGGTCATGCGTCCGACCACGCGGGCGGGCAGGTAGGGAGAAGGACGGTCGTTCAGATGCGGTAGGTCGGCGCTGAAGTCGTAGAGCGGCTTCAGTCGGCCGCCGTACGCGTCCAAGAGCAACGTATCCAGGCGGCCTTCGAGCTCGCCGGCAAAGAGCGAGATGCCGCGGTCCATCGCGTCGCGAAGGTCGGGCGGGATCTGCGGCAGCATCGAGACGCAGCCGCTCACGTGGAAGCCGCCGATGCAGGCGTGAATGCCTTCGGCTAGAAGCTCGGTAGCCAATGCCGCCGCGCGCGGAAACTGGTTCGTCTGCACGCCGATCAGCGCGACCAAGCCGTGCCCGCCCGACGCGCGGATGGACCGTGCAATCTTTCGGACGTCCACGTGCGTGTTGGTCTCGTCGTATGCGGCGACTCGGATATCCACGTCATCCCCGAGGACAGAGCGCTCGATGCAATCGAGCGCGAGACCATAGATGGCCGCCATCGTGTTCGACGGGATCGCAGAGCGAAGCCACTGGATCACGTAGCCGTCGTCGTCGTAGTGCGACGGCTTGACGAGAACGAGCTGGAAGATCGTTTTTGCTGCGGTGGACAACGCTGCGACCCTTTCGGGGGCGCGCCACGCTAACACCCGCCGCGGGGGAGGGATACCGAAAAACTCTCGACGGTGCTCCCGATGAGCGGCTGATTCGCGACCGACGGTCTACAATGGTTCTCCCGGCGGTCGGCCGCCGGCTCGAAAGCGAAAGCCCGAAATGTGCGGTATTGCTTGTCCCTCCCGAAAACCTCACAGCGGATTCCAAGCGAATCCGAGAGATTCCTGTACGACTACTCGCCACCGGAGTAACCGCCTGTGGCACGCCATGCCCGACGCCGGCGCCGCAGAATGCCTAGGTTGCGATACCGAAGACCATGGCGAACACGGCAGCTGGTGAGGACCCTGGCTGGCCAAGTCGGTTGCAGGGCAGACGCGCCCAGTCAGTTGGAGACGGCCAGGTGAGCACCGCGTGCACGGCGGCTCGCCGCTAACCGAGCGATCTCATGCGAGCTGTGCCAGGTGAACGGAGTAGCGGCATAGGATCCGGCGCGCCGGCGGTGGGATTGAGCGATCGGGCATACCGTACGCCGCCGATTGGCCGGCCTGGCGGCAACCTGTGGGGCCGGTCGGCATGGAATGGCCGAGGGTCGCCGGAGGAAGGGGCAAGCCGCGTCCGGTCGCGGGGTCGTCGGAGCCGGTCGATCCGCGTGTCGAGAACTCGTACACGAACTTCCCGGATTCGCTTGGAATCCGCTCGGTTATTTCTTGCCCTTCGGAGCTAACAGCGTCGCCAGCTTGGCCGCTCGGCTCTTAGCGTCCTGCTTGGACTTTGCCGCGGCCGTGTCTCGCGTCGTGGCGGAGACCTTCTGTTTCTGACCGCGCTCTTTCGACTTCGGTGACTTATCGCCCACGGTTGCCTCCGTTCGATGGCCGACGCCATCCGCGCAAGCATCACAGTCCCACAACCGAAGGGCAAGCGGTCACGCACGCGCTAGACGCTACCGGGACCGCCGCGTCGAACGCGCCCAGCGGATCCCAAGCGCAACCGGGAGATTTCTGTACGACTACTCGGCTCTGGGGTAACCCGTGCTGGCCGATGGGCTCATCCGCTTCATGCGGCCATCCGATAATCGTGGTGCAATCCGTTGAGAAGCGGGATCTCGACCACTTTACTGCCCGAGTTCAACGGTTGCGGGTCAGGAGCAGGCACTCGCGACGGACACTACCGATCATCCGCTCGCAGTATGCGTTGGCATTCGGCGCCCGGTACGGCGTCCGGAGCACGCGGATCCCCGTCGCCGTGGCCACGCGATCGAACTCTTCGCCGTGCTTGCTGTCACGATCACGGATCAGAAATCGTGAACCCTGGTCCCAAGGTGTAATTTCGCGGAGCTGCTGCGCGGTCCACGCACTGGTCGGTGACCTCGTCACGCCCACGTGGACGATGCGACGCGAACCGACTTCGAGGATGAAGAACGCGAAGATTGGTCGGAAGAACAGATCGTAGGTCTGCAGGAAGTCGCAGGCCCGCAAATGGCGGGCATGATTGCGAATGAAGATACTCCATGTCTGACCTCCATGCCCGGAGGGTCGGACTTGCGCAGGTATCTCTGGATCGTGCTCTTGGCGTGCCGGAATCCGAGCTTCAAGAGCTCGCTGCGGATGCGCTCGGCGCCGCAGAGCCGATTGTTGCGCGCCATCTGCCCGATCAGTGCGATGGTCTCTCGAGAGATCCGAGGCTGCCGGTTCTCCGACCGCGACTTCCGCTTCCAGAGAAGCCGGAATCCTTCTCGGTGCTAGCGGCGCACGGTCTCGGGCTTGACGATCAGCATCGCGCTGGCCCAGGTCTTGGTACGCCGAGCGCGCCGAGCAAGAGGTCCCGAATCCGGCCCTGCATGGGGGCCGTTCTTCTATGTCAACGCTGGGAACCGGTCGCCCACGACGGTGCGATTTCTCTGCATTTTCATCGCGGAGAGCCGATCGGCCAGCACGGGAGGTGGATCACGCGACGCGTGCCGCCCGCCCACCCAACGAGGAGCATCTCGTGCCCGATTTGCATCCCCGTGTCGGGGTCGATGCGAAAGCGGCCGAGGAGCGTGGTGCGATCGAGTGCGGCTGCCGCTGCCCGCAGCCGCTCTTGGTCGAGCCCCCCGGCGATCTCGAGGCAGTGGCTCATGACGAGGCCGGCGGCGTACGCTTGCGCGGCCGGGTAGTCGGGATGCTCGCCGAAGCGCGTCTCGAAGCGGCGCGCGAAGGCGCGCGGTGTCGGCCCGAGGTCGGGCGTGATCCGGGCAGTCGCCTCCCACTGGCTCGGACCCACGAAGCCCTCGGCGGCCGCACCGAGGGCGCGCCGGAATGCGCGCACCGGCACCGCCACCAGGGCAGTCGGCACCGCGAGCCCCCGATGCCTGAGCGCGCGGGCGAGGGCGATGTCGTCGGCGAGCCGCCCGGCGCCGAGCAGTAGAGCGGGCGGCGCGGCGCTGATCCGGTCAAGGAATGCGTCGACCTCGTCCCCGGTCTCGGGATAGGGCTCCAGATGGACGCGCCGGCCTTGGCGCCGGGCCTCTGCCTGGGCGCCCGCGGCGACCGCGGCCGAGAATCCGCTCCGCGCCCGGCGCAGGATCAGGACCGGGCCGTCTCGCACCCAGCGAAGCGCGGGCGCGAGATAGCGGCTGGCGGGCGCCAGGATACCCACGAGCGTCCGATGCCTGCGGCGATGGAGGTCGTCGGCTGCCCCGCCGTGGTTCCACAGCACAACGCCGCGCGCCTCGGCGATCGGTGCGACGGCCCGGGTGAGGCCACTCGAGTAGGGTCCGGCGAGAAGGTCGACCTCCTCCCGCATGAGGAGGTCGTGCACCTGACGGCGCGCCTCGGCCGGCGCACTGCGGTCGTCGCGAACGATGAGATTGATCTCGAGGCCCGCGGCGCACGCCTCCTCCGCCCACAGCGCGAGTCCTCGCCTCGCGTCGATGCCCATTGGGGCGAGCGGTCCGGAGAGCGAGACGGCGAGCCCAACGCGGAGCGGTCGCGAGCGCACCATGAGGGGTTCGCGTGATGCCGGCGCCCCGCTACCCGCGCTCGAAGTGCGCCCTGGCTGCGCCCGAGTCGAGGGCCCTGCGTGCCGCGCCGGCCGCCGCGCCGAGCGAGCCGAAGCGCCCCACGCAGTGTAGGATTGTCGCCGCGGCGAGCACGAGGCTGTCTCGCGTAGGGCCCCCCCCGGGGGCTCCGACGAGCGCGGCGCCTCCGGCAGCTGCCGCCGCTGCCGCGAGTCCGGCGGTGTCGGTCGGGAAAACAGCAGCGTCGTCGCCTTCTTCGGTAGCGGAGGTCGCGCCGGCGGGTAGCGGGACCGCCCGCACGTTCGCAGCCACCCCGGCCTCACGGGGATCGAGCCGGCACGGCTCGTCCGAGCCCTCGCGCCGGAACATGACGCAGGCTGCGGGCGCGTTCAGCGGCGGCACCGTGCCTCCCTCCACGCCTCGCACCACCAGCCCTGAGGCGTAGCCGGCGTGGCGCGCTAGGAGCGGGAGGAGCCGCTCGTAGCCGCGGTGGACGTAGCCGATGAGCAGGTGCGTGCGCCCGGCGGCGCGCACCGGTCCCATCAGCTTCTCCAGCGTCGAGCTGCAGGGGCGCTTGACGATCAGGCGCCGCAGCTCGGCGAGGTCACGCAGTGGCGGGCAGAAGGTCCGCTGGTCGACGTAGGCCCAGCCGACCCGCGGATCGGCGATCTGTGTCGCTGCCTGTGACGGCGAGAGATCGACTCGGGCGCCGGCGGCGGCGAGCACCTGGCGTGGCGTGACTCCAAACTTCGGTCCGACCTGCTGGCATCCGTGCGAAACCGCCGGCAAGCCGCAGGCGGCGAGGACGGCGGGCAGGAAAGGTGACGCCGGCAGATGGCGAACGAAGCCGTCGTACGGGTCGGCCACGTCCGCGAGATCGTGCACCGCGGCCGTCGCGAAGTCGGTGGCGGCCCGTAGGGCCTCCAGGACGCCCCGGTTCTCCTCGTCGGACTCCCGTTTCATCCTGAGCGCGATGAGGAACACGGCCGCCTGCGCCTGATGCACTGCGCCGCTGAGGACGAGCGCCATGCCGTCGCGGGCCTCCTCGAGCGTCAGATTCTTGCTCATCTCCGGGCCGGTCGCGATTCGCTTGAGGTAGGATCGCATGCGCGCCTCGGCGGGTTCGGACATCGCGGCGGTCACTTGTGGCTCCCAAAAACCTCGTCCGTACCGAAATCATTGACGTAACTCGTCGCTGCGGCAAGGCTTTGGCGCGATGCTCCCGCTGTTGCTGCGAGCCCTTTGTGATTCGTTCCGCTCACCCGCTTCGCTTGAAGCCGAAATCGTCGCGCGAGGCTTTCAGCAGCCATCGTCCCCGGGAACGGCCGCGCCGCGGCGGTCGGCCCAGGATCGACCGCGAGGCACGCGAACTCATCGCTCGAATGCGACGGGAGAATCCATCCTAGGGGGCGCCGCGCATACATGGAGAGCTGCGGATGATTGGCGTGAACGTCTGCGAGTCGACCGTCTCGGACTACCTGCGTCTGCTGCCTGACCCGCCCCCGGTAGAGTTGGCGCACGTTCATTCGGAATCACGTGCCTAGGCCAATCGCTATTGACTCCGTCACAGCGCCGACGATACGGTTGTCAGCGTTATGGATGCTCGCTGTGCTCAAAGATGCCCGCGTGGGCATCTCTTGCTTCTTCGTCACCTTGGCCGCGTGACCGGCGTCCGGATGAGGTTCTTGGCAGGGACAGGCAGCAATTTCATTCCCTCGATGTGCCATAGGACCTGCAGGACAGATGCCGCCCATCCGTAGAAGCCATGCATTGCGCCCCCTCTCGAGCAGTCACCACCAGCTGTTGCTCGTCGCGTTCCAGGTGAAAAACGGCGTCCAGGGACGCGTCGTCGCGGGTGCTCCGTCCACGCTCGATGGGCTCGCCGCGCTGGTGAGCAGGTTCGCCGAACAAGACCTCCGGCCACACTTTCAGGCGGAGGAGCAGGTCCTCCTCGCCGCTTGGCCTCCCCAGGGGTCGTCCGAGGAGGCTGAGCCCGCTCGCCTCCGGAGAGAGCATGCAGAGATCCTGCGACTCGCGGCGACGGTCGCCAGCTCGTCGGAATCCGATCGGCGCGCCGCGCTGGACCGTTTCGCGACCGAGCTCGAGAGCCACGTGCGCTGGGAGGAGCGCTTCTTGTTTGGTCGGATCGAACGGGAGCTCAGCGCGGAAGAGCTGGCTGAAGTCGGCTCGAAGCTTGCGCAGCTCGCCAGCTCGGCACAGTGTCGATGGGAGAGTCGGTGATGGGCCCCGAGCAACGCGCTGGGCGAAGGCGTCGCCGACGGGGCGACCATCGGAATCCCGTAGTGTGCCAGAACTCAGCCGGCAGAAACAAGAGTGTAATAGCGAACGTAACTTGCCAGCACCTGGCGCAGGTCCAGAGAGTTCCGTCGCAGGATCCCGATGAGCGGTGAGTTGCCGAACCTCACGAGCCATTCGGAGCTTGCCGGCCAGCAGTATGGCTTGGCGCAGATCCTCTCAGGGACCTGGAACGTCAACAATTTAGATGAGGACGGAAGTTGTCCTAGGTGAGCGGCAGCTTCTCTCCTTTCTCACCGAGTACCGGCGGTACCATAATCGGGTTCGCCTCATCAGGGAATCGGCCAACGCGTGCCGACAAGGACCTCTCAATCTTCGAGGCCAGGCGGTCGAGTCGTCAAGGCTCCAGTCGGCGGCGGGTTTCACCATGACTATCGGCTTGCGGCGTAGGACGGACGAGCCGATCGGCCAGCACGGAGGCAGCGGGATCGGTCATGTAGCGATCGCCCGGCACAGAAACGAAAGTTCCTCGTCGCCGGCCTCCCAGCGCCCACGAGCTTGCACCTGTTCCATGCGCCGAACGGAACCACGCGCAACCCATGGCATCAACGCTGGACTCGAGCCGCGCAAACCCCGCCGACCGCGGGTGCTCGGGCGCCGTCGGCAGCACTTATAGCGAGGACGATCAGCCAAGCGGCCGCGCCTTGCGGCGTCGACGTGGATCGAAGACACCATGTGCGGCTCCAGAGTCATCTTTCGCCCACGCTGTGGAGATAGCTGCTCCATGCCCTCGAACTCATGCCCCCGAAACCGACACGCGCACGCCCGTCTACGCGGTCGGCGAGTACGATTTGGTTTGTCGCCAGCGGTACCCGCGTGCCGTCCGCAAAGACGACGAATGTCCCCGGCGGCCCGTTCTGGACGCTGGGCAGCTTGGGGACGACCTCCGGCTCACGGTAGAGCTGCGTGTCGGAAACGAACTCGAGGAGTAGCGGAAAGTCGTTCATGCCATTCTCCAGGTCCTCAGGTTGCCCGCGCCATGTTGGCCGCGGTACGCCCCGACCGTGGCCTTCGCGAACCCGGTCACGACGTCGAAGGCGTCCGGGTCTTCAGGCTATCGATCGCGTGCACCGGAGCCGTGTCACCCTTCATCAAGTGGGCGATTGCGCCGTACACCATGCGCTGGCTCTCGAGCATGCCTTTACCGGCGAACGCCGGCGACGTCACCTCGATTGTGAAGTGCCCGCCACTGCCGGTCACTTCGGCTCGTGAGTTGGGAATCTGCCGCTCGACGGCTTCGCGCAGCGCCTCGATAACGGAGCCCTGGAAATCGGTCGGATGCGACGACATGCTTGCCTCTCTCGTGCGTCAATAACGCGGCACCGACGGATCAACCGTTTGGGACCACGCCTCGATGCCCCCCTTCAGATTGTAGACATTCCGGAAGCCTTCGCGAAGCAGGTGCTGGGCAGCTTCCTGGTTGCGGACTCCGTGGTGGCAGTGGAAAGCGATAGGAGTGTCGCGGTCGAGCCCAGATAGGTACTCCTGGCCGGCCGCATCGAGGGAGCGCGCCCCAGCAATGTTGGCGAGCGCGCGCTCGAACGGTCCAGCAGGAAAGTCAGCCGTTTGATCGGGACCTCGATGTCTCCCGGCTCGCGCGGTCCGAAAGATAGGTCGTACTGGAAGTTGGCGTCGACCTTTAGGCGAAGCAAATCTCCGCCGGAATCGGCCAGGGCCGCCTCGAACGCATTTGTCGCCGCCCCGCTTAAGGTGATCGTCGGTGTCGCCGGCTCGGATACCGCGGTCCCTTCAAGAAGAGGACCACCCGGTTGGTTGTCACGAGGTCGGAGATCTGCTTCCGGAGAGATTCGCTCAGTGCCATGGTTGTTCCTTTCCAGTCTGTCCGGGTCGCTGCTCCGTCCGCGGTGCTGAAGTGGACGTCGGTGTGCTCATCCGTGACGCTCGCGGACGAGCCTGAGCTCGTACACCTCAGAGCTCCGGCACGGGTGTGCGGTTTATAGTTGGGTATCCTCCTGCAGGGGTTACGCCTCTGGACCGGCGCCTTAGCGTACAATGTTTCCGTTCCGAGATGTGACCCCTGGTGCGGGATTGGCTCATGGTCACGCGACCGCGTCGGCGAGGATCTCCAGGACATCGCGGGTCTGGACCCGGTCCTCGACCTGCTTCTCCTTCACGCCATCGCTGAGCATTGTCATGCAGTATGGACAGGCCGATGCGATGATGTCGGGCTTGGTCTCCAGGAGCTGCTCCACCCGCAGTGTGTTCACGCGCTGCGAGGGGTTTTCCTCGATCCACATGCGTCCGCCACCCGCGCCGCAGCACAACCCCTTGTTGCGGCTGCGCGCCGCCTCCTTGAGGACGACGCCGGGAATGGCCCTGAGGATGTCGCGGGGGGCATCGTAGACGTCGTTGTAGCGGCCGAGATAGCAAGAATCGTGGTAGACGATGGAAGCCGCCGCCGCATTGTTCTGGACCTTCACCTTGCCCTCGCGTAGCAGCTCGGCGACCAGCTGGGAGGCGTGCACGACCTCGTACTGGCCACCGAACTCCGGGAACTCGTTGGCGATCGTATTGAAGCAATGCGGGCAGTTGGTGATGATCTTCCTCACCTTGTAACCGTTCAGCACCTCCACCGCCGCGCTCGCCATGCTCTGATACAGGTACTCGTTGCCGAGACGGCGTGCCGTATCGCCGTTGCAAGGCTCCTCCTTGCCGAGGATCGCGTAGCTCAGGCCCGCACTGCTCAGAATCTTTGCGACTGCTTTGGTGATCTTCTTGGCGCGGTCGTCGAACGAGCCGGCGCAGCCGACGAAGAACAGGTACTCTGCGTCGGGCTTCTCCGAGACGTGTGGGATCTGCAGCCCCTCGGCCCATTCGTCGCGACGGTCGGCTCCGATGCCCCAGGGGTTGCCCTGCGTCTCGAGCCCCTTGAACGTGCGCGTCAGCTCGGTCGGAAAGCGAGCCTGCTCTTGGACCAGGTGGCGACGCATGTCGACGATCTTGTCGACGAACTCGATGTGGACAGGGCAAGCCTCTTCGCACGCCCGGCAGGTCGTGCATGCCCAGATCACTTCGTCGGTCACGCCGGTGTGCTCGCCGATGATCGTCTGCTGGTGGTTGTCGTCCAGCACCGACTCCGGGTGGGCGTAAAGGTAGTTGCGCAGGTCAAGCAAGAGCTGGCGCGGTGCGAGCGGCTTGTCGGTCAACGTGGCCGGGCACTCGGCCGAACAGCGGCCGCACTCGGTGCACGTGTACATGTCGAGGATCTGCTTCCAGTCGAAATGCCGCATCTGCGAAGTGCCGTAGATCTCCGTGTTCTCGAGATCCTGCTTGGACAGCCGGCCGTATGGCTCGAGCTTGGTGAAGAACACGTTCGGAATCGATGTGATGACGTGGAAATGCTTGGAGAGCGGCAGCAGGTTGAGGAACGCCAGCACGACGAGATTGTGTAGCCACCAGGCGGCGTTGCTGGCGGTCAGGCTGAACTCGGGCCCCGAACGGGCCAGCACGCGCGCGGCCAGCGCCGATAGCGGCGCCCACGCGCGCTCAGCCTGTAGGTGTGGATCGTCCGTCCCGACCACCATGCGACCGCCGTCATAGACGAGGCCGCTGATCATGATCGTGGAGATGAAGATGAGAATGACGATCGCTTCCCAGTGCGAGTGGCCGGCGAGCTTGCTCTCGGCCGGCTTGAAACCCATCAGGCGGCGCGGGTGGGTGACGAGCCACCGGACCAGCAAGGCCGTGGTGCACAGCAGAACAATGCCTTCCATCACGTCCCTGACCAGCATGTACGGACCGCCGAGCAGGTCGGGGCCGAGCAAGGGCAGATAGGATGCGGGGGCCCAGCCGCGCAGGAACATGGTCAGAATCTGCGCCCCCAGAATGAGGAACCCCCAGAACACCAGGGCGTGAATCATGCCGGCCGGCTGGTCCTGGCCTGGGCTGAAGAACTTCATCTGGCCGAAAGCGCCGACCAGCATGTGCTTTATGCGCTCGGGAATCCGATCGAAGCGCTGCGCCTGCCGTACCCTAGGAAGCAGGCGCAAGCGGCCGTAAATCTGCCATCCGAATAGCCCGAGAGACGCGAGCAGGCACAATGTCCAGGCCAGAACGCTCACCATGGTTCCTCCGAAACGGCGGCAAGTTTAACCTTGAGACGGTAGAAGTTCTGCCAGTCGCGCGACGCGATGCCGAACACTTCCTGAACCGGATCGTCGAAGTAGCAGCCAATCGCCAGGCTCGCCTGCGCTCCGGGTATCGAGGGCGACACCGGCGTTCCGACGTAGAGCGGCAGGTGAGTCAACACCATTGCCCTGCCCGAGCACGACCTGCCGGCCGCGAAGGTGCGACAGCGTGACCTTCGCGCCTCTGTCCGTCTCCAGCGTGAAATCAGGAGCAGTATTTCCCTGCATGACCATCGTTGTCTCCTCGTTACATGTGGCCAAATGCCTCGTACAGGCGAAGGTCGACATCGAACGGCGGGCTGCGCAGCGCGCCGAGCGAGTCGTCCACGTAGTTCCCTCGCCGCATGCCGTTCAGTACGCAGGTGACGCCTTTCGTGTTCGTCAGAACGGTGAGCGCCTTCCGCGACAGCGACTCAGCTCGGTACGCAGGTGGGAGGAATGGATCGAGGCGGGCATGGACCTCGGGACTCCGGAGCGGCGTGTCCGCGAGGCGGATGAGCTGTTCCCTGTAGAAGGCGTTGAGCGGCCGGTTGACTAGGACCGCAAGGTCGTGTTCCTGCGCGAACTCCAGGGCCGTTCGGTTGCCCGTCAGACAGTTGCGCGTCAGCATCGCGCCGCTCTCGAAAAGGTTCGCGGGGAGCTGCGCTACGCCGAAGTGATGCTCGAGCGCCACCTCGCCGGCGATCGTCCACATGCGCTCGAGGGACGTTGCTTCCGGATTGCTCGCCGGGACGACGAAAGTGTTCGAGGAGACGCCGTAGAACCCGATCCGGCCGCTTCGAACCTCACCTTCGAGATGAGAAAAGGCACGCCGGATCCGGTCGTAGAACTCCTCGCGTAGCGCCTCGAGCGAACCACTCTTGTGTCGCTTGGTGGCGTCCGTGAAGAAGTACTCGGGATTGTGAAGGAGATAGACGTCCACTTTCTCGACACGGAGCCGCCCGAGCGATCGCTCGAGCTGGTCGGCGAGAAACTCTGGGTGGATGCAGTGCCAGCATCCGTCGGTGTACTTCACCATCTCCGGGAAGGCAGCACCGCGCTGCTCGCGCGCCCGCGCCATCGTAAGCGCCTGTCCCTGCACGTAGCCGACCTTGGAGACGACAATCAGTTCTTCGCGACGATAGCTGGCAAGTACGTTTCCGATGCAGGTCTCACTCGAGCCGTCGGTATAGTTGGTGGAAGTGTCGACAAGATTGATGCC
The DNA here is from genome assembly GCA_964555245.1 of uncultured Myxococcales bacterium. Lineage (GTDB taxonomy): Bacteria > Desulfobacterota > Binatia > UBA1149 > SPBQ01 > CAZKRI01. Next base: position 8,453 of record CAZKRI010000047.1, on the reverse strand, counting down.
GCCAAGAAGCGCCTTCTCGAGGGCCGCAGCGTGCTCGGGAGTCCGATCGTCGATTCGATAGCCGCCGAAGCCGAGCGACGAAGTGACGAGGCCCGTACGTCCCAGCGCCCGGTATGCGCTGGCCGGATTCCCCCCGTCGATGGCGCGCTGTGCGGACCGGCGCGTTCCCTGTGCCGATGCGGAACCAGGCATCAATGCAACGCTCCTCGCAGCTGTCCCAGTGCGGACAGACAGGTCGGCTCCCCGGGGTGGATCTCGAGCGCGGTCTCGAACTCCTGGATCGCGCGCAGGACCATCTCCTTTTGCGCGTAGATGCGCCCCAGGTTCATGTAGGGGAAGTGCCGCGGCTCATAGCGAGGAGCCGACTTGGCCTTCTCAAGCCACTCGATCGCCTCGTCGAGGTTTCCCTTCTTGACGAGGTAGGACCCGATGTCGTTGTACGGGTTGCCGAAGGTCGGGTCGACAGCGATCGCCTTCTTACACTCCTCGATCGCCTCGTCGACGCGACCCTGAAAGCTGTAGGCCCAGCCGCGGAACGTGTATGCCTCGGCGGTGGGGTAAAGCCAGAGCGATTTCGTGTAGAGCGCGATAGCGCGCTCAAGGTCGCCGCGGAGGTGGTGCTTCTGCCCGTTCATCCACAACCCTAGCGCTTGGTGCTTGAGAACGCTGTCATCCATGGCTCTCTCCGTCACGTGCTGCAGCGCTCGCGGAGCGTCTCCACGGTTGTCACCGGAGCGTCGCAAGTCCGGTTCCGACAAACATAGGCGGTTGGCTTGCCGTCGATCGGCACACGGCCCTGGCCGACCGGCACATCGTCCGCGAGTGCCAACACGCGCGAAGGCAGGTAGGCACGGTGCACGGCCTCCACGAGCGGCAACAGCGCTGGCTGGGCGCGATCTCCGGCAAACACGATCTCCAGGGGGCCCCGCTGCATAAAGTCGAGCGCTGCAAGGAGGTGGGCAAAACCGAACGGATTCCTGGCCGCAGCGCCTCCGTAGGTGCGGAACACGTGCTCGGCACGGTCGCGGTAGCGGTCCTTTCCCGTCAATTCGTACAAACGGAGAAACGCGAACACGCTCGTCGAGGTTCCGGACGGCCACGCGTTGCCGTGCGGTGCGCGAGGCCTGTACACAAGCCGTTCGCTGTCCGAGGGCGTGAAGTAGAGCCCATCATCCCAAAATTTCTCGAAGATGAGGTCGACGAGCTGCACGGCGCGCTCGAGATACCGTGGGACGAAGGCAGTCTCGTAGAGATCGAGAAGCGCGTTGGCCAGAAACGCGTAGTCGTCGAGGAAGCCGGGTACCTTGGCCACGCCATCCCGCCACGCGCGATAGACGCCTCCGTGAGGCATGGTCATCCTCTCCGCAAGGAAGTCGGCAGCGCGCTGCGCCGCTGAAAGATGCGAAGCGGTACCAGTCGCCTGGTAGGCGGCGCACAGCCCCTGGATCATGAGCGCGTTCCAGCTGGCGAGTACGTTGTCATCACGGCCGGGCCGCACACGCTTCTCTCGGACGGCGAAGAGCTTGTCGCGCAAACCCGCGAGGCGGGCCTCTTCCAAGGGGTTTAGTTCGACCCGACGATGAAGGACGGTGGTCCCGTGCTCGAAGTTTCCTCGCTCGGTGACTCCGTAGGCTCGGCACGCAACTGCCCCGTCTGTGTCTCCGAGCACCGCATTCACCTGAGCGAGCGTCCAAACGTAGAACTTGCCTTCTTCGCCCTCGCTGTCCGCGTCCTCGCTCGCGTAAAAGCCTCCCTCTGGATGCGTCATGTCGCGCAGCACGTACGCGATCGACTCTTCGAAGACTCGCCTCCATTTCCGGTTGCCGGTCAGGCGGTACGCGTCGGCATACAGCTTCACCAGCTGGCCGTTGTCGTAGAGCATCTTCTCGAAGTGCGGGACGGCCCAGCGCTCATCCACGCTGTAGCGCGCGAACCCGCCGCCCAGGTGGTCGTAGACCCCGCCAGCCGCCATGCGGTCCAACGTCAGCTCGAGGGATCTGAGTAGCCCTGGCTCACGCGTCCGGTGGTAGATGCGCAAGACGAGGTCGTGGCAAGCAGGGTTCGCGAACTTGGGTGCGCCGCCAAGCCCGCCATGCCTCGGGTCGGTGTTCTCCGCAAAGAAACGCGCCGCCTGGGCCGAGATGTCTACGCCGGCGGGAAGCTCGCCGACCAAGATGCGGTCGTCGAGCACCTGGTAGCCCTTCAGGAACTGGTCGATGTTGCCGCGCAGCTCGTCCCGCTGCGTCTTCCAGGTCTCGCTCAGGCCGAGTAGCAATCGGACGAAGCCCGGCCGTCCATAGTGGTCCTCTGGCGGGAAGTAGGTGCCACCGAAGAACGGCTCACCCGCGGGGGTCATGAACACGGTGAGCGGCCAGCCACCACCCTGACCCATCATCTGGACGACCTTCTGGTAGATGTCGTCGACGTCGGGTCGTTCCTGGCGGTCCACCTTGATGTTGACGAAGCACTCGTTCATCAAATGGGCAACATCAGGATTCTCAAACGACTCGTGCGCCATCACGTGGCACCAGTGGCACGCCGCGTAACCCACCGATAGATGAATCGGCTTGTCTTGCTCTCGCGCCACGCGGAACGCCTCTTCTCCCCATGGGTACCAATCCACAGGGTTGTTCCCGTGTTGCTGGAGATACGGGGAGGTTTCCTTAGCCAGGCGATTAGGCATCGAGTATCTCTCTACTTCTTCCCCGCGACTCGTTCGAGGTCGGCCAATAGTTCGGCCACAGACCGACCGCCCGACGTTCCATGCAGGAACTCACCGTCGGCGTCCGCGTAGAAGACGAACGGAAGGGAACGCGCCCACGCCATGTGCGAAACCCAGATCTGCTGCACTTCGGCTTCGGGGTTGTCGCAGTCGATAGCCACCGTAACGAAGGACTCGTTGAGAACGGCCTTGACTGCCTGCTGAGGAATGGCGCCTTCGACAAGGGCGCGGCATGCTGTACGTCATCGCGAGGTCGTCCTCCCTCTTGGACGGGTCAGCGGCTTCAGCACGACGTCGACATTGCGACCCGCCGTCCCCTCTAGACGCAAGCTGAGGGCCGCGAGCGCCTCGAGATAACGCGCGGCGCTCAGCGGTCCCACGTCGAACGGCTCGTAGCCGAGCCCCGAGATGAGCCCCGCGACCAGCTTCTTGGCGTCCTCATCGTCGCCGCAGTGGAAAATCGTCACGGCATGCTCGCCGAACTTCGGATCGCCAGAGGCCAGGATGCGCGCCGCCACGGCATTGAAAGCCTTGACCACGCGAGCGTCCGCGGCCATGGCCGCCACCTCCTCGGCGCCTGACGTCGTGCACCCAACCAGCAGCGGCCTACGCGCATCGATCATCGGATTGGTGCAGTCGATCAGCACCTTGCCACACAGCCCGGCCCGCGCGTTCTCGAGCGCGGCAGCGACCCCAATCCACGGCACCACCAAGACGACCGCCAAGCCGAACCCAGCTCCTTCTGCGATCGACCCGCCTGCGACGTTGGTGCCGAGCTCGTAGGCGATCCGGCGACCTTTCTCGGCGCTACGCGAGCAGAGAAACAGTCGGTGGCCGCGCGCCGCCCAGCGCCTGGCGAGCGCCCTACCCATGCTGCCCGTACCGATGATGCTGATCTCCACGATCTCGCGTCAGGACGATGGATGGGTCGAACGAAACATGAACCACTTACGGCGAACGGCGCATACCCTGGTGGCCTGTCTCACCCAGCACTGGGCACCAGCTCCGCACTGGGCGACGACAACAGCGCATGGTGGTTAACACTGGACGCATGATGGCGAGGTAGGCACAAGGCCGTAGCGGTCACGACCCCGGAGAGGTCCGATGAAGCTCAGAATCATTAAACGAAGAGTGGTCAGAGGACCGGAACGCGTCATGGTGAATGTCCCCATTTTTGCTGGTTCGCGCGGACCTGCTCGGGGCTCGGTTTGGGTATTTCCTCATGTGCGCAGACGACAAACACGTCGCTGTGCTCCATGATCTTGTAGTTCAGCGCGGTATCATCGGCGAATACGTCTGGGACAGCCGCTTCTTCAAAGATGGCCGCCCAAGGGCAGGCTGGTTCGCAGGCGCCGCAGTCGATGCATTCATCGGGATGGATGTAGAGCTGATTGGGAAACGTCTCATGATCGTTGCCGGTGTAGCGGTAGATACAATCGACTGGGCAAACGCTGACGCAATCCGTGTCTACGCAGTCGCGACACAACCGTGTGATGATCCAAGTCATTGTGGGTTACCGGGCATCGGAACCGTGGTTCGCGAGTCGATCGCGACTATTCGGTTGAGAAGGACGTGCCGCAGCCGCAGGTCCTTGTGGCCTGTGGGTTGCGGAACGCCAGACCTGCCCCGACGAGCCCATCGGTGTAATCGAGAACGCTGCCGTCAAGCTTCTCGAGGCTCGCCCGGTCGATGTAGATGCGGAGTTCGCCAATGTCGTAGATGTAGTCGTCGTCCTCGGGCGCCGCAGCGAACTGGAGCATGTACTCGTAGCCCGTGCACCCGCCCTTCTTGATGCCGATGCGCAGGCCATGGTTCGTGAGTCCCTCCTTGGCCATGGTTGCGGCGATGTGCGCTGCCGCTTTTGGGGTTACCGCGATGCTCGCTTTCTCGTTGTTCTTTTCCATGACGACTCCTTCGTAGGCCGCGGCTGACGGTTGTCCGGCAGCGGCGGCTTGGCACGCCGGCCTGCTGCGTATCGGGCAGATAGCCTGCCGTCGACTTGCCGGGCCGACTCTCGACAACCGGCTGGTCTGCCATGGTTCGCAGGAGGGCGGACCGGCGCAGGATGGTGATCGCTGGATGTATCGGCGGCCAAGAGTCGGCGCTCGGCGAGCGGGACGATCCGGGCGACTGTGCGCTTGACGGGCACCCGGGCCTGGCGCCACCGGGACAATCCGCGGCGGATCTGCCCGGGATCAAAACCCAGGACGTCACAAATCCGTTCGAACGACATGAGCCAGTTCTGATCGGTCGACTCAATCCACGCTTGCGCCTCTGCAAACAGCATCTTGCCCCTCGGGTGGCGGGCGCACGCATATCGCTGGTGGCACTCGACCGCATCTTCCAGCACAGCCAACATCAAGCGGCGCTGCGGCAGCGTGCCGTCATCGTGCGCGCGAGCAGTAAAGTATTGGTTCGGCAAGACCGCGTCCGGCTGGAACAGGCTTGAACTGTCTCTAGGCACGCGATACAAGATAACATGTGTTTACAATACATCAAATGTTCGCGAAGCAAGGCTTAAACACCGTGCCCTTGGCTGATTGGCAGCGAGATGGAAGGTGGCCTTACGGCGAGGGAATCAAACGATTAGCGCGAATAATCGGGCTGATTAGGTCGGCCAGTCTTTGGAGCGGCGCTACGGAAGTGGCCCAGTCTTGTGGGCTCTTAGCGCGCCGTACCGCCCTCCAGAAGGCGCAAGAGCCGCCGGCGTGGGGAGAGCAGGTCCCTAAGCGTGTGCTGGTCAAGCACGTCGAGAAATGCCGCGAGTGCATCGCGCAGTATCGGCTGGAGACGGCAACACGGTTCGATTGGGCAGTCCGTTGGCTGGGATGCAAAGCACTCGGCAATTTCCATGTCCGCTTCGAAATCGCGTACGACCTGCCCGAGGTTAATCTGTTCGGGGGGACGCGCAAGACGCAACCCGCCATGCTTGCCGCGAACGCTCTCGGTGTAGCCAAGGCAGCTGAGCTGATGGACGACTTTTCTCAGATGCTCGTGCGAGATGCCATAGCCGCGCGCGATCTCGTCAATCGTGACGAGACGATCCGGCCGCAGGCCAAGCAACATCAAGACTCTGACGGAATACTCGGTGAACTGTGTCAGGCGCATATGGGGCGAACCAACGCGCCAATATGTCCCAAGCATCACAATTTGGCAACGAATCTCACGCGCGAGCTGGGCTACGCGACGAGCACGGGCGCGCAGATGCACTGAGGTACGGTCAATGAGGCACGCGATCACGAGCGAAACCGCAATGGCCCCATGCGAAGGCGACAGCGCCGCCGACCTTTCGGTTCCGACTCTGCCGGTGACGGACGCAGAGCTCCCTTTGGGAGACGATGAAGAAGAGCTGTTCGTTGACCAGTCCGAGGCTCGGACGGCCGGGGAAGAGTCTGAACAGCCAGAGTCGACACGAGAGAGCAACGACATCGTTCGCATCTATTTTCGGCAGATGGGTAGCCGTGCGCTTCTCTCTCGTGAGGAGGAGATCGCTCTTGCGCAGGAGATTGACCGGGGTCGCCAGGAGCTACGCGCCTTGCTCTACGGAATACCAGTGGGACCTCGGTACGTGCTCAGCCTCGCGGATCGGGTGCACGCCGCGGAGCTGCATATCGGCGACATCTTCGATACGGACCCGGAAGTCGAGAACTCCTCGCCAGAACAGAACCGAATACGCCTTAACGGTTTTCTTCAAGATATCGAGAAGCTTCGCCACCTGATGAAAACCTACGAGGCTAATCTGCCGGTGTTCTTCCCGATGCGCCAGAACGAACCGACAAAAGCGAAACCAAGCGAGTGCGAACAGCGGTTCGCGACCGCGCAGACGCGGGTAGTCGAGCATCTCATCGCGATGAATGTTGGGACTCATCACCTCGACGCCATTGTGGCCAAGCTTGAAGAGGGACGAGCTCTCCAGCGAAGGCATCCGCGAACGATCCGGCCGACCTGCGCCGGCCGCACAGCCCGGGTGCAGAGGGGGCGGAGAAAGGCTGGCAACCATGGGACGGGCAATGCGCGCGAGGCAGAGTCCGCTTTACGAGAGATCGAAGGCACGATCGGCCTTAGACTGGATGTATTGGACGGGGTCCTCCATTCCGTCGCACGTGCCCAAGCTCGGATTCGCAGGGCAAAAGACGAGCTCATTGAAGCGAATCTGCGACTCGTCATCTCGATTGCCAAGGATCACCAGAACCGCGGCCTCGACCTCCTCGATCTCATCCAAGAAGGTAGCCTCGGCCTCATGCGGGCAGTGGACAAGTTCGACTACCGACTCGGGTACAAGCTCTCAACCTATGCAGTCCCGTGGATCGAGGTGATGATCGCGCGTGGAATTGCATACGCTGGCCGCACGATCCGCGTTCCAATTTATGCGTTGGAGGCTGTACGGAAGGTGCGACGCTCAGCAGAGCGTCTCCACGAGGAGCTTGGGCGTGAGCCTATGCCGCAGGAACTCGCTGCTCACACAGGCCTATCAATGCGGAACGTTCAGACCGCACTGAAAATGGTTGCCGAGCCACTGTCGTTCGAGACGCCGCTCGGTGAGAATGAAGACCTTGTCCTGGCGGATCGGATTGCCGATCGGCAATTCATCTCGCCAAGCGATACCGTCATTGCGCACCGGCTCAAACAGGAAATGAATCAGGTGCTAGCGATGCTGACCCCCCGTGAGGAGGTGATTGTCCGAATGCGGTTTGGGATCGGGCACCAAAAGGATCATACCCTGGAAGAGATTGGCCAGGAGTTTGTCATGACGAGGGAGCGAATCCGCCAGATCGAAACGGGCGCTCTGCGAACACTGCGCTACCCGCCTGCAGCGCGCAGCCTCGAGAACGTGGGTTCGGACATGCCGGTCAGCACGGAGGCGCAACCTGGAGACCAAATACCTTGAATTGAGACGGGATTGCGAGGCGATTCGCATTCCCTCCGGAGAAGTCCTGACACTGCCGCGTGGCACGCAGACCTATATCACCCAGGCGCTCGGCGGATCCTTTACGCTGCAGGTTCGAAGCTACGGTGGCCTATTTCGGATCTCAGGGCAGGACGCCGATGCCATCGGGAAGGAGATCCCTGAACAGGCACAGGTCTCGCTGCCAGTCGAGGCGGACCTTGGCGAGCAGGTGACGGCCACGCTTAAGACCTGCTACGACCCGGAGATCCCGGTCAATATTGTCGATCTGGGTCTCGTCTACGACACGCGGATTACCCGACAGAGCGACGGCACCTCCCACGTCGGTGTGAAAATGACGCTGACGGCCCCGGGCTGTGGTATGGGCGCAGCGCTTGCGGCCGAGGCGCAAGCGAAGCTTCGCGCACTCGAGGGCGTGAGCGCTGCGGTCGTTGAGGTGGTGTGGGATCCGCGATGGACTGCGCAGATGATCTCCGAAGAGGGGCGCAAACAGCTTGGTATCAGCTCGGCTCCCTAAGCGCGCATCGCGCATAGCAAGCCGGAAGGAGAGAACGCCATGGGAACGTTTGTAAAGGTGGCAACCGTTGGCGACGTCCCGCAAAACACCGGCCTCTGTGTTACTGCGGGTGAGAAGAAAATCGCACTGTTCAATGTTGGCGGTACGATATACGCGATAGATGATACGTGGGGATGTCCCGCCCGTTGTTGAACTTCGAACTGAGAGCGGACGGCTCCAAGTTGTTGCATCCTACGCTGCTGCCTCCGTTGTGTGAACGGGTTCGTGTTTGTTGAGAGCGGCAAGGAGCGCGGGCAGTTGCGCGAACC
>CAZKRI010000046.1:0-53007 GCA_964555245.1 uncultured Myxococcales bacterium | reverse complement strand
ATACTACCTCACCCCGGCGGAGATCGTGACGACGCTCACGCGCGTGTTCTGCGACATCCGCCGGCATCCCGAGACCATCCGTTCGTATCTAGCGCCCTTCTGCTAGCTAGAATGTCTCGTTATTTATGCGCGGATGTATAGTAGGCGGTCAGACGCAGAGCGTTCCGATCCTCGGACTGGGCAACAACTCGGCGCAGACCGTCGTCGTTCCGGATCCTCGGCCGGCAACCGAGATCGCCTTCATGTTCGCCGGTAGCGGCGCCATCGACGATATCGAACTGCTGCCGGCCTGTGGCGACGGATTGATCGATCAAGGCGAGACCTGTGACCCGCCGGCGTCTCAGGGGGGCGACCCGCGGTGCAGCGACGCGTGCGAGTTGGCGCCCCCGCGTTGTGGCGACGGGTTCATCGACCCGCCTGCCGAACAGTGCGATCCACCCGCGATCGCCGGCGGAGATGCGGAGTGTCATCCCGACTGCACGCTGGGCGATCCGTGCGGGAACGGCTTTCTGGATCCCGGCGGAGCATGCGAGTCACCGCAGGGAAGCGAGATCTGCGACAACGGCCAGGACGACGACGATGATGGACAGATCCACTGCGCCGATGACGAGTGCCTACCGCTAGGAGGAGACCCCGAGGATTTTCCGACCTTCTGCAACGGTCTCTGCACGGACGAGGGCGCTTGCCTGCCGATCAAGCGCGACCCGGCGCTTATTCGCTTCGGTAGTCTGCCTAAGCTCGACTTCTTCAGCATCCACGGCAGGGTCGACGTTGCACCCGGCAGCTTCGATCCGATCCAGCGGAACCTGCGCATCGTCATGGTGAACTCTCGCGGGGTTTTCCTCGATGTGACGCTAGAGGCGGGCAAGCTCACCTCGCGCAATCGACGGCTTTTCTGCTTCAAAAACGCGTTGGCCAAGACTCAGGGTGCGCAGGCGGAGGGGGGGTGGCGTCTTTCGCGCGTCAACGCGATTCCGCCGCGTGCTCGGCGCAGACTCGTATACCGTCAAGTTGCGGATTTACGCAGAGCCCGTAGCGTCGTCCGTCCAGGTAGACGATATCGGTGAACGTTCCGCCGGTATCAATGCCGATCAGAAGCTGCCGGACGTTGCGTTTTGCCACGTGCAGGTTGGGTGGCGCAAGGTGCCCCCTGTTGCAAGCCTCGACCATCGCACTCCAGCGTGCGCGCGCGTGCGGAAGCGCGCGCCCCGCTCTTGAATCCTGGTCCCGGCCACGTCAGGCTCTCGGTCGTGATCGCGAGCCGATCCGGTATGTGCAGACGAGGCGTAGGACTCGGGATCCTCGCTCAGCTTCTGTTCTGCATGCCGGCGCACGCAGCTTCACCAGCCGACGCCGGGCGCCTTGCCGTGCTTGCCGAAGCGGGGGCCGGTGGCGTTGAGTTGCCGTATGTTCCGGTCCGTGTCGGTGACGAGACTCGCGACGCGTTGATCGCGGGCGCCAAGACGGTTCTTTCCTTGGGGCCGGTCCAAGCCGGTCACGGCGGGCGCGTGTTCATGTATGCATCCGTGCCTGACCATTTGGCCGGCGTCGCGTTCGATGCGGAGTTTCTGCTGTGGGAGAACGGGACGTGGAAGCGCAGAGCGGTGGTGCGCCGAGATGCCGGGGAGACCGGTCGCATCAGCGCGACGGTGATCGTCCCGGACCTCGAGCCAGGGCCGGTGCCGGTCGCTGTGCTGGCGCGACCGCCCGTTTCCACGCAACCGCAGTCCGTCAGTTCCGCGCCCGTGCGGATACCTTCCGTTTCGAAGCTGAAGTTCGCCTATGGGTTCGACGAGTGGGACGGAGAAGGACTGGCGCCGGCGACATTGATGGTATCCGCCGAGCTTCCTGCCGACGGTCGTGATCCCGCTCGCTCGGTCGAGCTTTTCAAGAGGCGAATTGCCGGCAAGACCGACACCCTGCGATGGACTGACGAGTCGATCGATCTGGCGTCCCTGAGCGGGTCGACGGTTCGATTCCAGTTTCGAACCCAAGCCGAAACCAGTTCCAGTCTGCTCCGACCGCAAGTGGTCTGGGGGGCACCCACGGTGGTCTATCCGGCGAACAAGCGGTCATTACCATCGTTCGTTCTGATCTCGCTGGACGGGGTGCGGGCGCAAAGCCTCGGTTGTTGCGGTGCGAGCCGTGCCACATCGCCGTTCATGGACCGTCTCTTTGGAGAGCAAGGGATCATCTTCGATCGCGGGCTCACCCAGTCGGTCGAAACGCTGCCGGCACATATGAGCCTGCTGACCGGGTTGTATCCCTCGGTGCACGGGGTGTTAACCGTCCGCAAAGCGCTCGGTGGGGGCGTGCCGACTTTGGCGAGCGTCCTCGCGGACCATGGCTATGCGACTGCGGCGTTTACCGACGGTGCGGGTCTCGCTCCAGAGCTCGGATTCGGCCGAGGCTTCCGTGCCTATCGACAGGATCCTTCAGCGAGCCTTTGGGATGTTGGAGGACGTGCCGGGCCGACGTTCGACGCCGCGCTCGCGTGGATCCAGGCGCATCGCGACGAACCGTTTTTCGTTTTCGTTCACACTCGGCAAGCGCTCCCCCCTCACGTGCCGCCGCGCGGCTACGTCGATCTTTTTCGCGAGGAGGATCCCGCGACCGGCAGTGCAGCCGAGAGTCGAGACGCGGGTGCGTTGCTGCGCTACGAGCGCGAAGTCCGCTACCTCGATGATCTGCTCAAGCGTTTCGTCGGACGCCTGGACGCTCTCGCCGATCCGGACACGACGTTGCTCCTGGTGACCTCGGGGCACGGCCAGGAGTTCCTCGAGCATGGCGCGCTCGGTGCTGGCACGCACCTTTACGAGGAGTCGATTCGCGTTCCGTTGCTCGCTCGCGGGGCCGGCGTCCGCACCGGGCAACGGTACAGTGAGCCAATCGGGTTGATCGATCTGGCACCGACGATTCTGGAGCTTGCCGGCGTGCCGGCTCCGACCGACATGCAGGGGCGCTCGGTGGCCAAAGCGCTGCGCAGCGGTCTCCCGTATTCGCTCCCGCCACGCTTTAGCGAGGCCCACGGTACCGTGCGCCTGGGTGCGGGGGGTGAAGCGCTCCAGTGGCGGCCACCGGCCTACGCGGTCGGGGAGGGGGCTCACAAGCTGATTCGATCCATGGAAGAAGGGCAGCCCACCGTCGAGGTCTACGACGTCGTTGCCGATCCCGAAGAGTCCGACAATCTCTCGACCGGTGAGGGCAGCGGCCCCGAATGGATCTCTAACCTCCAGGACGTTCTGGTCAACTATCCCACGGCTTGTAAGCAGGTCGCGCGACCCACCGCCACACCGGCACCGCTGCCAGCGGGGATCCGGGTTCGGCTCAAGGCGTTCGGATACGCCGATTAGAGCGGCGCTGAATCCCGGCGAGGGCGTTCAGCCGGCAGTGACCGAGATGCCGCCGAGCCGGATCATCGGCACCAAACGCGTGCCACCGATGAGCCGGCGCTCTCGTGACACGCCGACGATGCGGGAGAGTGCGTCGTACAAATTGCCGGCGATCAAGACCTCGCGAAGCCCCTGTCGCGAGGAGCCGTCAGCGAGGCTGCCGTTTTTGACGACGCCCGAAAAGTCGCCAGTCACCGGGTTGGTGCTGCCCGAGAATCGGCCCACGTACACGCACGGACCGTCGCCTGACAGCAGTTCTTCCGCGCTCGTCTCGCCGGCCGCCAGCTCCAGGAACGTAGGGCCGATGCTCGGCGGCGTCGCCGCCGAGCCGGTCGCGTGTCCGGTCGAGACCGCACCGTGCCCTGCGGCGCGCGCCTCGTAGTCGTTGTAGAGATACGTGCGCAGCATGCCGGCATCGACGAGCAGGTGTCGGCCGACGGGCATACCCTCGCGATCGAATGCCGAAGAGGCGACTCCGCCGGCGAGCGAGCCGTCGTCGATCAACGTGAAGCCGGGTGTAGCGATTCGTTGGTCGAGCTTTCCGATCAGGGGGCTTCGGCCCTTGCGTACAGCATCGGCACCGAGCGCAGCGATGAGATTGGAGAGGAGAAACTCCGCGGTCGCCTCCGGCGAGAGAACCACGTCCCCTTTGAAGCTCTTCCCCTTGCCCGCACCCAGGCCAGCCAGGCACTTGTCCACGAAACGCTCGGCGGCGGCGCTAAGCAGCGGCGTGATCCGGTCGAAATCGCGCGTCGCGTCTCCGTCGTAGTCGAAGCTGGCAACGTCGTCGCCGTCCACCGCCATCCCGAACAGGTGCCCCTGCACCAGCGCTTGCGACTCGCTGACGGCAATGCCGGTGGTCGAAGCCAGCGCCGTGGTCGACACGGAAACGCTGACGCCACCCGAATCGATCCGAACGCGTCCGTCCCGCTGCCGCACCCGTTCGAGCATGTCCGCGGCAAGCGCGGTGGTACCGGTGACGTCGATCCGTGCGATGCGGGAGTCGCAAAGGGCCGGCACCGGTGTCACCGAGAGCGGAAGAGGAAGGGCATGGAGCGCGTCGGGCGGAGTCGCGCGTGCGGCGACCACGGCGTCGTGAGCGCAACTTCTGCACGTCGCCGAATCGGTCGCGTTGGCGGTGGTGAACCCGAAGCTGCCGTTCGCCAGCACCCGCAGGCCGAACGTGGTTTCCTCGGCCGTCTGCGCGGTATGGACCTCGCCGTTCTCTATGTGGGTGTCGGCCGAGCGCTCGGCGGTGACGATCGCCTCGGCATGATCCGCGCCGGCTGCTCGCGCAGCGTCCAGCAGCTCGCCGCACAGCTCGAGTAGGGCTTGTCCCTGCACTACTGCTGACCGCCGAGCAGGGCCTGACAACGGATATAGGGGCCGCCCGCGTCGACCTTGGCGGGTTGTCCTTTCCCGCAGTAACCCGATCCGAGATCCCATCGAAATCTGTCCGATACGGCGTCAACGCTCGCCAAGACCTCGAAGGCGATGCCTGAGATCGTCACGCCGCGGACCAGTTTGCCAAGCCTGCCATTGCGAATCCTACGCGCCTCCTGCACGCCGAACATGAACTCACCGGTGGCATCGGCCTGTCCGTTGCGAGGACCGTCGAGCAGATAGCCGTCAGCCGTGCTGGCGATCATCTCCTCGAGCGTGGAGGTTCCGGGCTCGAGGTAGGTGTTGCGCATGCGGATCAGCGGCTGGTCGGAGTACTCCCACGCCCGAGCATTGCCAGTGGGGCGTACCCCATAGCGTGCCGCGCTCTCACGATTGTGCAGGTACGAGGCCAGCCGGCCCTGCTCGATGATCACGGTTTTCCCGGCCAGCACGCCCTCGTCGTCGACCGGGAGCGTACCGCCGGCACCCTCGTAGAACTCAGAGGCTCCGCTGTCACACAGGGTCACCAGGTCGCTGGCGACCCGCTGTCCGAGCTTGCCGGCCGCGATCGAACCCGCCTGAACGAAATCGGCTTCGACGGTGTGGCCGATGGCTTCGTGGACCAAGAGCCCGACAATGGAAGGCGCCAGGATGACGGTCGCCTTGCCGCCCTCCGGGTGACCTGCGGCTAGCAGGTCGGTCGCGGTCCGGGCGGCTTTTTCGGCGAAGTGCTCGCCGCTGCCGTTGCGGAACAGGCACTCCCATCCACCGGTAGCCCCGACCGACTCGTATCCGGTGGACAGCTGGCCGTCCTTCTCCGCGACGGCTTGAATCCGCAGCTCCGGCCGCACCAGCCGAAAACTGGCGGCCGCCCCATCGGTGGTGACGATAGCCTTCTCTTCGAGGAACTCGCTATACGAGCACGTAGCTGCCTGAACGGCGGTGGAGGCCCGCCGGGTCGCGTCCTCGAAACGGATCGCCATGGCGATCTTGTCCTCCAAGGGCCGGGTCAGTACCTCTTGCACCCCAGGAAGCTCGTAGTGTCCTCTTGCCAGGTCGGTTGGTGGCAAGGCGGCGAGCGGGTGGGCGCGCCGCTTTGCGCTCGCCCGTGCCGCGGCTCGGGCCGCCTGTACGGCGCTTAGCACGGAGGCAAGTTCGGCCTTGCTGGTGGACGCGAAGCCCCAACCGCCACCGTCCAGAACGCGCACGCCGACCCCGGTCCGACGCCTCGATTGCGTCCGCTCGATTCTCCCTTTCTCCACGGACACCGCACACGCGACTTTGCGGTGGTAGCGGAGTTCGACGAAGCCGTCGGCGTCTCGGATTGCGTCCTCCAGCAGGGCCAAAGCGTCGAGTTCCATCCCAAATCGTCCTCACAGCCGGAAAGGCTGCGGGATTCTAGTCACGGGCGGGGTAACCCGCCAGCCGCCCCGGCTGGGTTGCTTGGTCCTAGGAGACGGGCTATGACCCCCCCGCCGTGAAGAAACCGGGCAGCACGCCAGCCGAGGGCCGGGTCGGACCCAAGGTGCAGGTGCTGAAATGCCGGGACGTGGCCTGTGGTGGGCTCTTGGCCTTCGAGGAGACGGATCAGGGCTACCTGCTGGGGCGGGTTTTGGAGCTGGCGGAGGCGGACGGAGAAAGGTGGTTTCTTCCGTGTCCCAAGTGTGGGGGCCGTCAGTTCGTCGAGGAGTTCGAGCACGAAGGCAAAAGCCGTGTCCGTGTCTGTGGCTTCGAGCCTAGCAAGCAGCAAGCCACCCTCTAGGGATCTCCAGCGACGCTCGCAGTCTAGAGGCGAGCCCGAAGATCTCGACGAAAGCGACGGCGGTCGGAATACCTTGCTTGCGAGCGATGCCTCGCATGGGTGCACTCCGGCAAAAACCCGCCGAGCTACCGCAAGTTATTGATTTGTAAGGGGCTTTGCCCCTGGAGTCTGGGGAATAGGTTTTGCAGAATCGCAAGCCCATGCGCTTGGATCGCGCAACTCTGCTATGCGGATTGGCTACTCTCCTGCTCATTACAGGGCGGGCGGACCTGCTCCAGGCGGCGGCGGGCGGTCACCACTCCGCACCCACGGAAACCCAGCTTCAGCGGCTGCACCGGTTTGAGCCTTACGTGCGTTACTTTACTTCTCTCGCCTACGGTCCCAAGAACGCTAGAGTTTCCGGCGACTATATCCGTGCCCTGATCCTGGCGGAGTCGGCGGGTCACCGAATGGCCGCATCGCCCAAGGGGGCCAGGGGACTAACTCAGATCATCCCGGGAACCGCTGAACTGGCCCTGGCCGAACTGGCCGCCGCGGGCTACGACTTCCTCTACGTCGACGAGAGGGTCTTCCGGAGTTTCAAACCCGACGATCTCTATGACCCTGCGCTCAACATCCTGATCGCCTGCTATCTGAGCGCGACCTACCACGCCATGTACGGGGGCGACACCGAGCTCATCGTCTCCGCATGGAACGCCGGTCCGGGTGCCGTTGCCCGATATGGAAATCAGCCTCCACCCTACGACGAGACTCGCGGCATCATCGGCCGGGTGCTCGGGTACCTCACGTACCTGGGCGAAGCCGACGGTCTGTAGATCGTCCGGTCGCCGGTGCCGCGGCGGAGCCCCGGTCGGGGCGAACCGTTCAGTGGAGGGTCCGAACCCGACGGTTCTCCGTGGGCAGGTTTGACGTAGCCCCGCGGGGGCTCTTCGTCCGCGGCGACAGGGCGGACTCCATCACCCAGGTTCCCCTGAGCCGCTTACCGGTCACGACGACCCGGCGCGTAGATCGTTTGCTCCCATCCCCCTTCTTTCCGAACATCCCCATCTCCCTTACCTCCGGCGCTTGTGCGCGCTTGGCGGAAGACAAAGCAGAAGCCATGCCGCGGCCGAGAAAAGCGCAAGCCATTGAAAATGCAGGTGAGTTTTCGATGGTGCGCGTCGCTCGCCGTACAGCGGCGTACGCCTGAGTACGGATCCGAGCGTCTCCGCGTCGGCTGCGTCGAGCTCGTTACTCGAGCGAGCGATCGTTTCCTGCGAAAGTACCGCAGAGAACGACTCGGCCGGTGCGGATCAGCTGCAGGACCAGCGTGACCAGCGTTTTCTCGCCGGTGTGGCCTTGCGCTTGAAGCTCGCTCAGAAGATCGAGGAGGGTGAGCTTTCGCTCTTCGGTCTGCATGCGACTCGATGGTCAGCCATGCAACCGGCGTGCCCGGAGAAAGCCGCGGAAACTCGGCCGGGCGGGCACTCGCATCGTGCAAAAACGAAACGCGCTGGCTGTGCCTGGTGCACCCGTGCCGTATCGTTTTGGGACGAACCCGGGTGCGCCCTGCAGGTTAAGGCGAGCGGCCCAAAATCCTCGGGGACGGGCGGCAGATTGCGGTTGTGGCCGAGGCCGTGGGCTGTTAGCCTGACGCGCTCTTCATGGCCAAAGAAGGCATCGAGATGGAGGGGGTGGTCCTCGAGAACCTCCCCAACGCTTTCTTCCGGGTCAAGCTATCCAACGGTCACGTGGTTCTCGCCCACATCTCGGGAAAGATGCGCAAGTACTATATTCGCATCCTCCCCGGTGATCGCGTCAAGGTCGAGCTATCTCCCTACGACCTCACGCGCGGCCGCATCACCTGGCGCGAAAAGACCGAGGCGCCGCACAGGCGATAGCGGTCCGGCCCGCGCTCAGTCGCCGCTCGAGTACTCGGGCAGAACGTCCCGAAGTGACCGCATTCGCAGACCGAAAGTAACGGCCGCTGGGCTCGGGTCGTAAGTGTCGGTAGTCGCTAGCAGCGCAAGCCGTTCGGAGGTGAGCGGCGGGTCGCTCAACAGTCGCTCGCCAAGGCCGACGGCCAAACCAGTGACCACCGGCGGGATGCGAATCCGCGGAAGCGAGCGGCCGGCGGCTTCCTTCACGGCCGCGACCAGATCGTCGAGCGACATCGTATCGGGTCCGGCCAGGTTGTAGATCGAGCCGTTCGTAGATTCGTCGGTCACGCAGCGCACCGCTGCGGTGGCCACGTCACCGACCCAGATCGGCTGGACGCGCGCGTCCGCCGGCCCGAGGCTCGGCACGAACGGCGAGTAGCGTAGCAGCAACAACAGGTGCGAGATCAGGTGATCCCCGACGCCGAAGATCAAGGAAGGCCGGAAGATCGTGTAGGGGATGCCACTTGCCTCCACGGTCTGCTCGCCGTCCCACTTGGTTCTGAGATAGGCCGTCTGCGCGTTCTTGCGAGTGCCGAGCTCGCTCAAATAGATGATCTTGCGGACGGCCGCGTGCTTGCACGCCGAGACCAGGTTTTCGGTCCCACCGACGTGCGTGCGCTCGAAGGATTGGCCGCGCGCTTGTCGCAGGATCCCGGCAGCGTGGACCACGACGTCAACCCCGCGAAGTGCGACATCCAAGCCGCTCGGGCGCACCAAATCGACCTTGAAGTTGGTGACTGGGTAGCCGTGCCCCGGTGAACGGATCCCGCGCCCGAGCGAGACCACCCCGTGGCCGGCTCGCATGGCCTCGCCCACGATCCGCGTACCCACGAAGCCGGTTCCGCCCGTGATCAGGATTCTCACGGCGGTCATTATAGCGAGTCCGAGGGGGCGAGCACGGTGGACTCTAGACGCTGGTTTTGGAAAACTGCCATGCGACTGGGGAGTGGCCAAACTGGTAAGGCACCTGACTCTGGATCAGGGCATTGGAGGTTCGAGTCCTCCCTCCCCAGCCAATACAGACTAGGCCGTCCGCGCTAGGCTCGCGTTCTGAGCCAACATTCCACCAATCGGCGCTGGGCAGCGTGGTACCATGAACCTGAGCTGGTACCGGCCTTTGGCGCCGGTGCGGCGAGCTTCGCCCATGAAGATACGCTGGTCAGCTCTCGGCCCGATCTGCCGCGAGATCGCGGCGGTCGCTGGACAGGACACGGCGTGCTGGCTGGAAGACCCTGAAGGCACCCTCGTCGTGGGCACGCCAGGACCGGACACCCCCCTGGCCCGTTATCCCGTTCATCTGGCCGGCAGCCTGATCGCCGCGGCCTGCGTCAGCGGAGCCGACGCGGAGCGGTGGGCCTCGCTCCTGGCGATCGGCGCCGAGCGCGAGATTGGACACCAGAACACGATCTCCAACATGGCGGACTCCACGGCGAAACTCTGGAAGGGTATCAATGCGCTCCAACGCATGGCGGCAGCGCTGCGACTCAACGCTGAGCCAGCTGCCGTCATCAACGAGGTGCTGACGATGCTGCGCCGTTCCACGCGGCTGCATCCGGCCGTGGGTCTGATCCGGCTTCCGGGCAACGACCTGTACACGGTGTTTCAGGAGAGCGGCGTGGACACCATCGAGCCTCTGGCGCTCGCACCGCTGTACGCCGTTGCCGATGCAATATATCTGGTCGATGCCAAGGCTTCGGCCGCTGACCTCAAGCAGGCTTGCGCACGCGTGCTCGGGAAGGAATGCCCCGCGGCTATCGCGCGGCTGGCCACCGACGACGAACACTTCGGCTTCTTGATCGCGCCGGTGGTGGGCACCGAGCCGGTGACCTCGGAGGATCTCAAGATGCTCGGTGCCGCCGCCAAGATCGCCAGTGTCGCGATCAAGAACGCGTCCACGTTGAGCGAAGAGCGCGAGAGCACCCGACTGCACGTCGAAAATGAGCTGCTCGCCGCTCAGGCGAGCGATATGGAGGAGATGGTCCACATCGTGGCCCACGACCTTCGCTCGCCGATGACCGCACTCTACGGTTTCCTCCACGTCGCACTTGACGAGGTGAAGGACATGCGAGGCCGGCTCGAGCAGGAAGGTTTCGCCGCCGTTGGCCCCTACGCCGACAGCATCGCCGAGCCCATGCGCGACGGCATCCGCAGCGTGGAAAAGCTCAACCGCATGGTGCAGCGGTTGCTCGAGTACTCACGCTCGGCGCGCGGCGCCTATGCTTTCGAGAAAATCGATCTCGAGAAGCTGGTCCGCGGTGTCGTCCGATCGCTGGGTTACCAGCTGCGCAAGCGCGCGATCGACGTTCAGGTCGGAACCATGGCGGCGGTGACCGGCGACCGGGTTCAGCTCGAGGCTCTGTTCGGCAACCTCATCGACAATGCGATCAAGTACATGGGCGAAGGCACGCCGCGCACCATCACCGTCGGTATCCAGCCTGGCCCGGATCTCGTCTATTTCGTTCGCGACACCGGAATCGGCATGACCTCGGATGAAGTCGGCAAAGCGTTCCTGCCCTTCCAGCGCTTCCATCGCGATGCAGCACCGGGCGACGGAATCGGCCTGCCGCACGTACGCAAGATCGTCGAGCGTCACGGCGGGCGCGTCTGGTGCGAGTCGCAGAAGGGCGCCGGCACCACGTTCTTCTTCACCTTGGGTGGCCCCGCGCCCGAAAGCCGCTTCGCCGTGGCCATGGAGATCAAGGCTCGGCAGGCCGCCCACGACAAAGCTGAGACCAGCACGCGCGCCGGCTCCTGAAGCGGACGCCTGGACTCCGGCGTCCGAACCCGGTCAAATGCTCGCGCTCGTCGCTCCTGCGAGCCGGCGAGGGCAGGCGCGGCGGTGGCCGAGAAACCGGAGAATCAAGTCCCCGAAACCTTGGAGGGCTGGTACGTCCTGCACGAAGTGTGGACGGTGGACTGGCCGCGCTGGCGCGCCCGATCGACCGCCGACCGCGCGGCCATCGCACGCGAGGCCGGCGAGTGGATGAAGGGCCTCGGCGGCGTCACCGAAGGCGACAGCGCCCTGTACAGCGTGCTGACGCAGAAGGGCGACCTCATGCTGGTTCACTATCGGCGCACGCCCGATGAGCTGAACCGCGTCGAGCTGTCGCTGCGACAGCAGCGGATCCACGATTTCCTGAACCCGAGCTACTCATATCTCTCCGTGATCGAGGTGAGCCTGTACGAAGCCATGGCCGTAGCCATGATGCGCGTTGCCGACCGCGGCCTGGCGCGCGGTTCGGCCGAGTTTCAGGCCGCCTACGAGGAAGAGTTGCTGCGGCAGAAAGAGCATCTGAACCAGCGGCTCTTCCGCTCGATCCCGCCGCAGCGATACATCTGCTTCTATCCGATGGACAAGCGGCGCGGCGAGCACGTGAACTGGTACGCGCTGCCGCTGGAGGAGCGCCGCGCGATGATGCGCAGCCACGGGACCATCGGCCACAAGTACCACACCGAAGTCACCCAGGTCATCTCCGGGTCGGTGGGTCTGGACGACTGGGAGTGGGGCGTGAGCCTTCACGCGGAGGACACGCTGGTCTTCAAGAAGCTCGTCTACGAAATGCGCTTCGATCGGGTGAGCGCGCTCTACGCGGAGTTCGGGCCGTTCTACGTCGGCGTCCGGCTCCGTCCCGAGGCGCTCGCGGACTACCTCATCAGTGGTCAAGTGCCCTGAGCCGTTCCCACGGCCGCGTGAATCAAGGAGTGGAGAGGCGATGACGAGAGGGTTCCAACTGGCGATGGTGCTCGTGGCGATGGTCCTCATAGCCGGCTGCTCGAAGCCAGAGGCGCCGAGCAAGCCGCCACCGACCCCGACGCCTCCGGCGGCTCCCGCGCAACCGGTGGCGGGTTCCGGCACGATCGTCGGCCGCGTCACGTTCACGGGTTCTGCGCCTCCGTCGCGCGCGCTTCGCATGAACGCTGACCCCTACTGCGCCGATGCCAACAAGGAGGACTCCTCCGAGCCGGTGCTGGTCATCGGGCCGGGCGGTGCGCTGGCTGAAGCGTTCGTCCACGTGAAGAGCGACCAACTTGCCGCCGCTGGCCCCGCGCCCGAGCAGGCTGCAGTCATCGACCAACAGGGATGCCGCTATCGTCCGCGGGTGCTCGGCGTTCAGGTCGATCAACCGCTGGAATTCCGTAACAGCGACACGACGCTTCACAACGTCCACGCGGTTCCCGAGCAGTCCAAGGGCTTCAACATCGGCATGCCGACCAAGGGCATGACTGCAGTGCGCAAGTTCTCGACGCCCGAGGTCTTCGTGCGGATCAAGTGTGACGTGCATCCCTGGATGGCGGCCTATGTAGGGGTGGTCACTCATCCGTACTTCGCCGTCACCGGTGCCGACGGAACCTTCCGAATCGCGAACGTGCCGGTGGGCAAGCACACCATCGAAGCCGCCCATCCCACGTTGGGCAGACAGACCGAGACGGTCATCGTTCAAGCGGACGGCGAGGTCACTGCCGACTTCGCGTTCTCGCAGTAGCTCTCGCGCCGGATTGCGCGCTGGCTAGACTTGCAAGGGCGCAGGCGTTAGGTAGCCCCGTTCGGGCGGTCGCATAGCTCAGCTGGTTAGAGCGCCTGCCTCACATGCAGGAGGTCCCTGGTTCGAGTCCAGGTGCGACCACCATCTTTCAACAGCATGCTCAAGTCACCGGCCAGCGCCGAGCCAGTTGCCTCCGATAACCCGCGGCTGGAAGCCGATGCGCTGCAGGTGGAGATCTATCGCAGCATGTCACCGTCTCGCCGGCTCGAGCTGGCGATCGCGATGCAGCAGCAAGCGCGGGAGCTGATGGATGCCGGGCTGCGCCTGACGCACCCACATCTGAGCGCGGAGGAGCGGCAACGCGAGATCGCCCGCCGGATCCTGCATGCCCGCACCTGATTTTGTCGCTCTCTTTACCGTCCCTCTCGAGCGCCTGCGTCTTCCCTACATGATTACAGGAGCGACCGCCGCGATCCTCTACGGACAGCCTCGCGTCACGAACGACCTCGATATCGTCTTGGAGCTGCGAGAGGCCGATATCGAGCCCCTGCGCGAGGCGTTTTCCGGCGGCGAGTTCTACGTGCCGCCGACCGAAGTGATTGCGGTAGAGGTCAGCCGCGCACAGCGGGGGCACCTGAACCTCATCCATCTCGCCACCGGCTACAAGGCCGACCTGTATCCGGTCGGCCAGGATCCGCTCCACCACTGGGCTTTGCCGCGCCGCCGTCGGGTTGCCCACGGCGGAGGCGAGATCGCGTTTGCGCCGCCGGAGTACGTCATCGTTCGCAAGCTCGAGTATTACCGAGAAGGGGGATCGTCCAAGCACATCACCGACGTGGAGGCGATGCTGCGTGTGAGTGGCACGCAGCTCGACCGTGGGGTGCTGGACGCCTGGATCGAACGGCTGGGGCTTACCGAGGTGTGGCGACAGGTACGGCCTTAGCTTCAACCTCGGAGGGGTGGTCCCGACTCGGACAGTTGGGTAGAGAGAGCGACGAACGGAAACTCAAGGAGCCTCCCATGATCGATCCGCGAGAACGTTACGAGAAACGACGCGTCGAGGTGCTCGGCCGGCGCATGGCCTACGTCGAGGCGGGCCGCGGTGATCCGATCGTTTTTCTGCACGGCAATCCGACCTCTTCGTACCTGTGGCGCAACGTGATCCCCTGGCTCGAGCCTCTCGGCCGGTGCATCGCGCCCGACCTCATCGGCATGGGGGATTCCGAGAAGCTCCCCGACAGCGGCCCGCAAAGCTACCGGTTCGTCGAGCATCGCCGCTACCTCGATGCCTTCTACGAGGCAGTCGGGATCACCGACCGCGTGACGCTGGTGGTGCACGACTGGGGCAGCGCGCTGGGCTTCGACTGGGCCAACCGTCACCGCGCCGCGGTCAAAGGTATCGCGTACATGGAGGCGATCGTGCAGCCGATTGTCTGGGACGACTTTCCCGCGCCGGTCAAGCCGATCTTCCAGGGCTTCCGCTCACCGGCCGGCGAATCCATGATTCTCGAACAGAATATGTTCATCGAGCAGGTTCTATCCGGCGCGATCATCCGCAAGCTTGCGGAACAGGAGATGGCGGTCTACCGGCGGCCCTTCGCGAAGCCGGGTGAAGACCGCCGGCCCACGCTCACCTGGCCTAGGCAGATTCCGATCGACGGCGAGCCGGCCGACGTTACGGAGATCGTCGGCTCGTATGCCGAGTGGCTTCGGGCCAGCCGCGGGCTTCCCAAACTGTTCGTGAACGCAGAGCCGGGCGCGATTCTGCGCGGCAAGCAGCGCGACTTCTGCCGCACCTGGCCCGATCAGGAGGAAGTCACCGTCGCCGGCGTACATTTCATCCAGGAAGATGCCCCCGATGAAATCGGCAGAGCCGTCGCCGACTGGCACCGCAGAGTCGACGGCGCACGGCGCGAGAGCTGACGAGACTGGCCAACCGAGCCGGGCCTGAGATCGTGAGTGCCGATCGTCGTAACGCGGAGGCGTGGATCCTCGCCGACGAGAAGGCCGGGCATACCACGCAGTCGGTGGGCCTCGCGCAGGCGCTCGGCCTGCGATACGAGGTGAAGGATCTGCGCTTCAATGCTCTCAACCTCTTGAGCAACCGCCTGCTCGGCGCCAGCCGCAACTCGCTCGACCGGCGCCGTTCGGCGTCGCTCGTGCCGCCGTGGCCCGAGGTCGTCATCTCGACCGGCAGGCGCAGCGCGCCCGTGGCCCGCTGGGTAGCCCGTCGTAGCGCCGGCCGCACGCGGGTGATCCAGATGGGCCGCAAGGGCGGGGAACAGCCCGCCACGTTCGATGCCGTGGTGAGCTGCGTGCACTTCGGCCTGCCGCCACACCCGCGCCGGATCGAGACGCTCGCCCCCTTGCATGCGATGAGCGCGGATCGACTGGCGGGAGCCGCCGAGCGATGGCGCGGGCTTTTCGGTCAGGCAGCGCAACCGCATGTCGTGTTGGTGGTCGGGGGCAGTACCGCGCAGCACGTGCTCGACCCTGGCACCGCTCGCCGCATGGGCGCGGAGGTAAGAGCGTTCGCGGAGGCTGCAGGCGGCTCGATCTTCGCCATCACGAGTCCGCGCACCGGCGCTCGCGTGGTCGAGGCGCTTTGCGCAGGGCTCGGCGACTCCGGTCGCGTCCACCGCTGGAGCCCGCGCCAGCGCGACAATCCCTACGTTGGCTACCTCGCGCTGGCCGACGTCTTGGTCGTGACGGGCGAGAGCGAATCGATGCTGGCGGAGGCGGCCGCGACAGGCGCGCCGCTCTACATCTATCCGATACCCACCCGTCCGGCCGGCCCGCGCGTGCGGCTGCGTTCGTGGGTGGCGGCCCAGGCACGCGCCTTCGCGCGAAACGGGCGGCCTACCACAGCGCGGCGTCGAACGCTGGGGACGATCTGCGCGCGCCTGATCGAATCGGGCGTGGTGCGGCCGACTCGAGAGCTTGCCTTGCTGCACGAAGGCCTCATTCACGCGGGCTTCGCGCGCCGGTTCGGAGACTCGATCGAAACGAATCGCCGGGCTCCCCTGAACGAGCTAGCCCAGGTGGCGGCACGCGTACGAGCGCTCATCCGTCTTCCTGAGTCCGAGCCGGCAGACACCGCCGATGCGACCGCGGTTACGCCCGCAAGGCAACCGTGATCAAGCTCGTCCTGCTGCGGCACGGGGAAAGTACTTGGAACCGCGAGAAGCGCTTTCAGGGTTGGACCGATGTGGGCTTGACGCCACGGGGCGAGGAGCAGGCCGCGTGCGCCGGTCGGGTGCTCGCCGCCCAGGGGTATTCGTTCGATCTTTGCTTCACTTCTCGGCTGCGGCGGGCCACCGACACGCTCGCGATCGTGCTACGTGCGATGGACCTCGAGCGGATCCCGACGAATGAATGCTGGCGCCTCAACGAGCGTCACTATGGAGCGTTGCAGGGGCTGGGCCGATGGGAAGCGGTGCGTAAATTCGGTCTGGTGCGAATGATCCGCTGGCAGCGGGAGTTCGCGACGCCGCCGCCTCCGGTGGACTTGGACGACCCGCGCCATCCACGGCACGATCCGCGTTATGCAGAGCTCGATGCTGCGTCGCTTCCAAGCGGGGAGAGTCTGGCGGACACTTTGGAACGGCTGTTGCCGTGCTGGAACGACGCCGTCGTGCCCGCTCTATTGAGCGGCAAACGTGTCCTGATCGTCGCGCATCACAACACGCTTCGTGCTCTCGTCAAACACCTCGAGCTGATCCCGGACCGGGCGATGCTCCGCGTGCTCGTTCCCATCGCCAAGCCGCTCGTCTTCGATCTGGACTCCACGATGCAGGTGGTGCACCGGCACTATGTCAAGGTGCCGGCCGTACCTGCCACATCGAGCAGGCCTTGAGTCGAGCCAAGTTTTCTGTCACGAAGCGTGCTCGGCTGGTGTAGAGCCGGTGGTGTGCGTGCGGACCGTGGTGGTGGACTCCCGATCAGCGGCACTTCGGGCGGACGGTTGAGGTAACTTATGAGGGCGATCATCCTGAGCGCCGGCCAGGGACACCGGCTGCTGCCGCACACGGCGGGCATTCCGAAGTGCCTCCTTCCCGTCGACGGCCGGCGCAGTATCCTCGAGCTACAGCTCGACGCACTGTCAGCCTGTGGCATCCGCGCGGCGACGATCATGGTCGGCTTCGGTGCTGAGAAGGTCGAGGCCTTGCTCCGCCGGACGGGACACAACGACCTCGATGTTCGCACGCGTTACAATCCGTTCTTCCGACAGTCCGACAACCTGATCACGTGCTGGCTGGCGGCCGCGGAGATGGACGAGGATTTCCTGCTTCTCAACGGCGATACGCTGTTCGAAAGCGCGGTGCTCGCCCGTCTGCTCGCCGCACCGTCGGGGCCGGTATCGATGGCCATCGATCGCAAGCCGGACTACACCGACGACGACATGAAGGTAACACTCGGGCCGGCGATGCGCCTGTTGACTGTGAGCAAGAACATCCCCGCCTCGCTCATCAACGGCGAGTCGATCGGTCTCATCCGGTTCATCGCCGAAGGCGCTGAAGCGTTCCGTGCGGGATTGAACCGCGCCGTACGGGATCCGGCGGCGCTGAGGAAGTGGTATCTCGACGTCCTCAACGATCTGGCTCGGTCGATCGTAGTCAGCGCCGTCTCGATCGAGGGGTTGTGGTGGACGGAGATCGATTCGTCCGCGGATTTGGCCGACGTACGTGCGGACTTCGCGCTACGAGTGCAGGGACTCGCGCCCACAGCACGCTCGGGTGAGCCGGCGGGAACGAACGGAGCAGAACCAGCACAGCCCGGCGCAGACAGGTGCGACGCCGTACCGGGGGGCGGACGTCCGTACGCGACGGGACGATCTCTTTGAGTCGCGGCGGCGCGCGCGCTTGGGTTCTTACCGAGCCCGCTAGCCGTCCAGTCGAGATCTGGGGCCTCACCACCGCAGAACGGCTCACGCGTGCCTTGGTGGCTTGCGGCCTCTCCCCTGCGGACATCGCCATCGGATCGTCCCCGTCGGCCGCACCGGACGAGCGCAGCGTCGTGATGCTCCACGCCAGCTACGTGTTCGACGACCGCTTGGTGCAGGCGTTGGTTGGCTCGACGAACACCGCGCTCGTCGTCGAGGACGGTGAAGCGCGCGTGCGCCGCTGCGTCGCGGCCCATGTCGATCACCGCTGCCTTTCAGCTGCCCAGCGAGCGCTTGTTGGACACGACGTCGGCGAGCGCGAGCTGAGAGAAGCTGGCAT
Organism: uncultured Myxococcales bacterium; assembly: GCA_964555245.1. Lineage (GTDB taxonomy): Bacteria > Desulfobacterota > Binatia > UBA1149 > SPBQ01 > CAZKRI01. The sequence continues at coordinate 34,845 of CAZKRI010000046.1, read as the reverse complement.
CGTCTCGATGCTGCCCCACGAGCTCGTGCAGGGCTATTCCGCCAAGCTCCGGAGCCAGACGCCGCCGTTCCTCTTACCGGCCAACGCCGGCTCGGTCGCCGCGATCGAGCGCCGGCTGTTCGATGCGTCGTACAAAGGAGTGACCGACCTGGTGACCAAGTGGGTGTGGCCCGCGCCGGCGCGCTGGGTGACGAGCTGGCTCGCGCGGCGCGGCGTCAAACCGAACACGGTCACGGCGTGGAGCTGGGTGCTGGCGGCGGCGACGGGTCTGCTGTTTGCAAAGGGCTGGTTCGCTTGGGGGTTGCTGCTCGGCTGGGTGATGACGTTCCTGGATACCGTCGATGGCAAGCTCGCTCGCGTCACGCTCACTTCGACGAAGGGAGGCGACGTGTTCGATCACAGCCTCGACCTCTTGCATCCTCCGCTCTGGTATCTCGCTTGGGGCATGGGCGTGGGCCCGGATGGTTTGTGGCGCGACCCGGCCGTCACGGTCACGGTCTGGGGCTACCTCGTCGGCCGCTTGATCGAAGGGCTGTTCCTGCTCGTTTGGAAGACCGAGATCCACAACTGGCGGCCGATCGATTCATGGTTTCGCACCGTCACCGCTCGGCGGAATCCGAATCTGATCCTGCTGACGCTCGGCGTCTTCGCTGGCCGTCCCGACCTGGGCATGGTCCTGGTGGCGGCTTGGACGGTCGTTTCCGTCGGCTTTCATACCGTGCGTCTCGCCCAGGCCTGTCTCGAACGCGTTCGCGGGCATGACGTGGAGCCGTGGATGAGCGCCGCGCCACCGCGCTCCCCGTAGTCCGTTCGATCCGGTGAAATGGATGACCAGCCTCGCCGGCGACCTCCAGGAATTCATCCGCGTCTCGCCGACCCCGTACCATGCGGTGCGCGAGGTGTCGGCGCGCCTGGAGCGCGCGGGATTCCACCGGCTCTCCGAGGCGGAGCGCTGGAGCTTCGAGCCGGGCGCCCTCTATTACGCCGTTCGCGGGGAGGGCAGCCTCGTTGCATTCGCTTACGGCAGACGCTCCCCCGAGACGACGGGTCTGCGGATCGTCGGCGCGCACACGGACTCGCCCACGTTGCGCGTCAAGCCGCTGCCCGAGCTCGTTCAGCACGGCTACCGCCAGCTAGCGGTCGAGCCGTACGGCAGCCCGCTCCTGTACACGTGGTTCGATCGCGATCTGTCGCTGGCCGGGCGCGTATCGGTTGCGGAGGGTGCGACGGTGCGCAGCGTGCTGGTCGATTTCGAGCGGCCGCTGCTCAGGATTCCGAGCTTGGCGATTCACCTGCAACGCGAGATCCACGAGCAAGGATTCAAGCCAAACCTCCAGGCGCACCTGCCGCCGGTGCTCGGCCTCGGCGGTGCGCCGAATCTGCGCGAGTTGTTGGCTTGCGAAGTCGCCAGGGCGCAGCGCCGGCCCTGCGCGCATGAGGACATCGTCGGCTTCGACCTCATGGCCTATGACGTTCAGCCGCCAGCGGTTGGCGGCGAAAACGGCGAGTTCATCTTCGCCTCGCGTCTGGACAACCTGGCTTCGTGCCACGCCGCGCTCGTTGCACTCGTCGCCAGCGTGCAAGACGGCTCGTTCGAAGCCACGCCGCTGGTGGTGCTCTACGATCACGAAGAGGTAGGCAGCCGCAGCGCTCAAGGGGCCGCTGGAACCCTGCTCGGAGACACGATCGAGCGAATCGCCGCCGTGGGCGGGGATCCGCAAAGCCGGGCGTGCATGGTCGGCCGCTCGTGCTTGGTCTCAGTCGACATGGCGCACGCGGTTCATCCCAACTACGTCGACCGCCACGACAACGGCCATCGGCCGCTGGTCGGCCGCGGCCCCGTCATCAAGCACAACGCGAACCTCTCGTACGCGACCGATGCGGTCACGGCCGGTCGGTTCGCGAATCTCTGCCGGCGGCGCGGGATCGAGCCGCAGCATTTCGTCGTGCGCAGCGACCTACCGTGCGGATCGACGATCGGACCGATCGTCGCGGCGCGAGTTGGCGTGCCGACCGTGGACGTCGGCAACCCGATGCTGTCGATGCACTCGTGCCGGGAAGCGGCCGGGGTGGCCGACGTGGAGCCGATGGTGACGGTGCTTACCGACTTCTTGCGCGGCGCCTGAACGGTCCGGCGCGCGCGGCGGGTTTCAGTCGCCCAGGAACGCGATCTGAATGCCGCCCAGTTGCATGGGCAGGCTTGCGATCCTGCCGCCTTGCAGCGCGGCATGCGCCTGGCTCACACCAACGCCCGCGTTGTGCAGCAGGGCGATGGTTCCATCCAGGTTGGCGCTGCGGAAGGCCAAGCCCCACACCTGGCCACCCAGCGGACCGCGATCGATCCGATTGGGGCCGACTAGCTCGATGACGATGGAGTTCTCACCGACCTTCACGAAAGCGTAACGGCGCTCGGCGATCGTCTTGCGGACGGCACGCAGCCCGAAATGCCGCTCGTAGAGATCGGCCGCCGCATCGGTGTTGGTGACGGTGACGACCACGTGATCGATGCCCGTCACGCTGTTGGGGTGGACCGGGATCGGCGTCGAGCTCAGCGGCTCCAGCAGGGTTGCCGCTCCGGGTGAGAGCCTGGGCGGCAGCATGATGCTGGAACGGTCCGTCTCCTCCGTGGGAAAGGAAAGCAGCGCCTGCGACTCGATCCGAGTCCTGCTGGCCCAGACGTTCTTGCACGCCCAGGTCCAGCCGAGCAGCCCTGCACCGAACGTCAGACGGTCGCTCACCAGAGAAGCCAAAGGTCCGCCCGGCATGGTCAGCGAGCGCGCCAGAAAGCGCAGACCGCCGCCGGCGAAATCCAGGTCGACCGCCTCGCAGCCGAAGAACTCGAAGGGCTTGCTGGGGCGAAAGCCCAGGCGCGTCCAGGCCTTGGCTGCCGGTCCGAGTGAGGGCACGGCCGCCAGCGCTCGGCCGATCCGCTCGACACAGCGGTAGGTCGGCAACGATGGCTGGACCGGACTGGTGGCCTGGGAGAGGACGGCTAGTTCGCTCATGTCAGGTGGGAGCCAGGGCGCTCTGGATACCAGTTATGGCAGCCTTATGGCAATCAACAACCACGGTCGGGGGTGTGTCGCCGCGAGCGAGTTGCCCCAGCATGGGGGAACGGTACAGACGACAAGGCGTAGCCTATGAAAGGTGATTCGACGGATTTGGCGATGGCGCTCGAAGCCTTCATCCGCGCGCGCGGCAGGCCGGAGACCGTCGTCGAAGGCGTTCGGTCCCTGGTCGGCGGCGCATCCCGGCGCCTCTACGAATTCGAGCTTCGCGATGCTCAGGGCGCGCAACAGCGGCTGGTTCTGAGGATGGACCCGGATGGGGGGCGGCTCCCGAGTCGGCTGGACCGCGAGTTCGAGGTCCTGGCGGCTGCCGCGGGAGGCGGCGTTCCGGTTCCCGCCGTTCATTGGCAAGGCAGCGCGAGCGATGGCTTGGGCGCGGCCTTCATCGTGATGGACTGGCTCGATGGCCAGGCGCTCGCTCGGCCGCTGCTGCGCGAGGAGCGATTCTCAGCGGCGCGCGCCGCGCTCCCCGAACAGCTCGCCCGCGCGTTGGCGCGCATTCATGGAATCGCCGTCGAGCAGCCGCGGCTGGGGCCTTTGCGCGCGGATGCCGGGAAGGGCGCCTCGGCCCTCGGTGAGACGCACCGCTACTCGGAGCTGTACCGCAGCGTCGCGACCCAACCGCAGCCCGCCTTGGCGCTTACCGAACGCTGGCTCCGCACGCACGCGCCCGAGCCCGAGCGCACGGCTTTGGTGCACGGGGACTTTCGCGTCGGGAATTTCCTCTACGATACCGAGGGCCTGGTTGCCGTCCTGGACTGGGAGCTCGCGCACCTTGGCGACCCGCTCGAGGACATCGGATGGCTTGCCGTTGCCGCGTGGCGCTTCGGCTCGGAGGATCGGGCGATCGGCGGACTCTGCTCGCGCGAGCGGTTCTGGCGGCTCTACGAAGAGGCGAGCGGCTGGCGCGTCGATCCCGAACGCGCGCGCTACTGGGAGATCTTCGGCAACTGGAAATGGGCGATCATCTGCATGATGCAGGCCGCCGGGCATCGCGTCGGCGACCGGCGCGATGTCGAGCTGGCCAGTCTTGGGCGGCGCGTCGCCGAGGTCGAGTGGGAGCTGCTGGGACTTCTGGAGGCGTCGGATGCTGGACAAACCGGACGCGCGTGAGTTGCTCGAGGCCGTCGCCTCGTTCTTGACGGAAGAAGCGCTGCCGGCGCTCCACGGAGGCGTCCGCTTCCACGCCTTGGTTGCGGCCAATGTCGTTCGTATCGCCCTGCGTGAGCTGGATCTGGGCCCGGCTCTGCTCGAGCGGGAGTGCGCGGAGCTATCGGGATTGCTCGGGAAGCAAGCTTCGCCCGACCATCCGGCCGGCGCAGCGCTGGCGTGTCAGCTCAACGCCGAGCTTTGCGCCCGCATCGAAGCGGGAGAGGCGGACACCGTGCCGTTTCGTCGCCGCGTTCTGGACTATCTGAAGGATTCGGTCAGCGCCAAGCTCGCGATCGACAACCCCAAGGTCAGGTGCCGACCGTCCACGAAGAGAGGTATTTCTTCTGCTCCGGGGTGAGCCGATCGATCTTGATCCCCATGCTGTCCATCTTGAGGACGGCGACCTCCTCCTCGATCGCTCGCGGCAGGGTGTGGACCTTGACCTCGAGGCCTCCGTTGCGGGAGCGGGTGTACGCCCACTCGGCGGCCAGAGCCTGGGTGGCAAAACTCATGTCCATGACCGAGGCTGGGTGCCCCTCGGCGGCTGCCAGGTTGACGAGGCGGCCCTCGGCCAGCAGATAGATGCTCTTGCCGCCGGCCAGGATGTATTGATCGACATTGGTTCGAACGCCGCGGTTGAGCTTCTTCGCGATCTTTCCCAGAGCTTTGACGTCGATCTCGATGTCGAAATGGCCCGCGTTGCACACCAGAGCGCCGTCCTTCATCAGCGGAAAGTGCTTCGCGGCGATCGCGTGCATGTTTCCGGTGACGGTGACGAAGACGTCCCCTTCACGCGCCGCCTGAGCAATCGGCATGACACGGAAACCGTCCATGGCGGCTTCCAGGGCACGGATGGGATCCACCTCGCAGACGATCACCTGCGCGCCCATGCCGTCGGCTCGGGACGTCACCCCGCGCCCGCACCAGCCGTAGCCGACCACGACGATGGTCCGGCCGGCAATCAGCAGGTCGGTGGCGCGGATGATCCCGTCCAGCGTGGACTGACCGGTGCCGTAGCGGTTGTCGAACAGATGCTTGGTATCGGCGTCGTTGACGGCGATGACGGGAATCGTGAGCTTGCGCTCGCGCTCGAGCGCGCGGAGCCGGCTCACTCCGGTGGTGGTCTCCTCCAGCGACGCCTTCACCTTGGGAGCGTAACGCGTCATGTCCTTGTGGAGCAGGGAGACCAGGTCGGCCCCGTCGTCGAGCGTGAGATCGGGCTCGCGCTCGATGACGACGCGGAGGTGCCGGTAGTAGGTCGCGTTGTCCTCGCCACGGATGGCGTAGACCGGGATCTTGTCGTGCGCGACGAGGCTCGCCGCCACGTCATCCTGGGTCGTCAGCGGGTTGGAGGCGCAGAGCGCCACGTCGGCGCCGCCGGCCTTGAGCGCGCGCATCAGGTTGGCCGTCTCGGCCGTGACGTGAAGACAGGCGGAGAGCACCGTGCCTTCGAGGGGTAGATTCTTGCGGAAGCGCTCGGCGATCAGATCGAGCACCGGCATCTCGCGCTGCGCCCAGTCGATTCGCTTCTTTCCCGCCGCCGCCAGCTTGAGATCGGTTACCTCGTACTTCTTTGCAGTCATGGGTCGTTCGGTTCGTCCTTAGCCCAGCTTCTGGGCTAGATCGGTTCGTTCCCACGGGAACAGGCCGTCGGTGATCTCTCGACCGAAGTGCCCGTAGCTCGCGGTGGCGCGGTAGATGGGGCGCTTGAGATCGAGGTGGTCGATGATGGAGGCAGGTCTGAGGTCCACCAGATCGCACAGCCGATCGGCGAGCTTGCGGTCGTTCTGATTGGCGGTTCCGAACGTGTCGACGAGGACGGAGACCGGACGCGCCACGCCGATCGCGTAGGCGATCTGCACCTCGCACTGCCGCGCGACCTTCGCTGCGACCACGTTCTTGGCCAGGTAGCGCGCCATGTAGGCCGCAGAGCGGTCCACCTTGGAAGGGTCCTTACCCGAGAACGCCCCGCCACCGTGACGGCTCCATCCGCCGTAGGTATCGACGATGATCTTTCGTCCCGTCAGCCCGCAGTCGCCTTGAGGCCCGCCCACTACGAAACGGCCGGTGGGGTTGATGTGAAAAACCGTGTCCTCGTCCATCAAGCCGTCGGGGATCACCGACTTGAGGACCTGCTCCCTGACGTCTTTGGCGATGACGTCGTCCTTGGCGTCCTCGGCGTGCTGGGTCGAGACCACCACGGTGGCGACGCGCCGGGGCTGGCCATCCGCGTATTCGATGGTCACTTGGGATTTCGCATCGGGGCGCAGGTAGGGGATCGCTCCCTTTTTACGCAGGTCGGCCAGTCGCCGCACGATCCGGTGCGACAGAGCGATCGGCAGCGGCATCAGCTCCGGGGTCTGGTCGCACGCATAGCCGAACATGAGCCCTTGGTCGCCGGCTCCCTGCTCCTCGTGGCGGCCCTTGCCGACGCTCACGCCCTGGTCGATGTCGGGGGACTGGGTCCCCAGGCGCACGTTGATCTCGCAGTTGTCGGCGTTGAATCCGCAGGTGTCCACGTAGCCGATGTCACGTACGACGCCGCGCGCGATGTCTTTGTAGTCGACCTTGCACGTGCTGGTGATCTCTCCGGCAATCAGTACGAAATCGGTGGTTACGAGCGTCTCGCAAGCCACGCGGCTGTTGGGGTCGCCCCGCAGGTGAGCGTCGAGCACGGCGTCCGAGATCTGATCGCACATCTTGTCGGGATGACCTTCGGATACCGACTCGGAGGTGAATAAGAAGCTGTTGTCCAGCATAGCTGGCCAGAAGTACCGGGCTTGCAGAGGGCCGTCAAGCCAAGCCTCTCGCGCGTGGTCTACTCGGCGAAGTTGCGCGCGACCAGTGAGCCGAGCGCGGCGACGGCGGCCTCGGCATCTTCACCGATTGCCTTGACCGTCAAGGTCGTCCCGCGGCTCGCGGCCAAGGTCATCAAGTCGAGCACGCTGCGAGCGTCGGCGGCAGTCTTGCCGTTGAATAGGGTGACCTTGCTCGAAAACGCGGCCAGCGTGCGCACGACCATCGCGGCGGCGCGGAAGTGCAGGCCCAGCTCGTTGTTGATCGTGAACGTACCTTCGGCTGTCTTCGTTTCGGTCGTCATGGGTCAATGTCGGTCAACGTCGATCGATGTCGCGATGCCGGACGATCACGCTGAATCCGGTTTCTTGCAGCGTGTGCGCGATCCGTTCGGCCAGAGCGACCGAGCGATGCTGGCCTCCCGTGCAGCCCACGCCGAGCGTCAAGTAGGACCGGCCCTCTGCGGCGTAGCGCGGAAGCAGAAACTGCAACAGACGGGCGACATGATCAAGAAACTCACGGCTCTCCGGGCGCTCCAGAACGTAACGCGCCACCGGTTCGTCGAGGCCGGTCAGAGGGCGCAAGGTAGCGTCGAAGTAGGGGTTCGGCAGAAAGCGCACGTCGAGGATCATGTCGGCGTCGCTGGCGACCCCGTGCTTGAACCCGAAGCTCTTCACGGTGATCGCCGGTTGCCTGCCGGCGGCCTGACCGCCGACCAATTCGCGGATGCGGCGCTTGAGCTCGTGCACGGTCAGGCCGCTGGTATCGATGACTAGCGAGGTCTTCTCCTTGAGTGGCGCGAGCGCCTCGCGCTCCGCGCTGATCGCCTCGGGGAGGTGGCGGCCCTGCCCGAGCGGATGGGAACGGCGGGTCTCGGAGAAGCGGCGCAAGAGCACGTCGTCGTCCGCGTCCAGAAACACCATGAACACGTTGTGACCGTCGCTCTCGATCTGGCGCCGGACCGCCGGCCATTGGCGCGCGTAAGCCAGATCGCGCAGGTCCAGACCCAGGGCCACCTTGGCGGTCCCGGGCCCGGATCCGGCCGCATATAATGCGACGAACTGGGTTACCAGGACCGTCGGTAGGTTGTCGATGCAGTAGTACCCCTCGTCCTCCAGGGCGGTGATCGCCGTCGACTTGCCGGCTCCCGACATCCCGGTGACGACGACGATATCGACGCCGCGGGATGCTTCGGCCGCTTGGCTCACGGTTCGTCCGCCGGCATCGGCGCCGAAGAGCGAACCTCCTCGGCGCCGATCGCGTCGAGAACCGCTTCCGCGATCTCCGCCTCGAGCAGCGCACGCCGGAGCTGCGCGCTCTTGAGCAGAACGGCCAGGTGAGCGAGCCAGCGCAGGTGGACGGAAGGGTGGCTCTCCGGAGAGACCAACAGGAAGAACAGGCGTGTCGGCTTACCGTCGATCGACTGGAACTCCAGGCCCGTGTAATTTCTGCCGAACGCGCAGATCACCTCGTCTCCCAGGGGCATCTTCGCGTGCGGGATGGCTATTCCGTCGGCGATCGCGGTCGTGCTGATCTCCTCACGGTTGAGCAGAACGCTCACCAGACGTTCCAGCTCGACCGACCGGTGCGTGCGCGTGACGCTGCCGGCGAGCTGCGTGAGGATTTCTCTTTTGGTGTCCCCGGAAAGATTGAGCAGAATGCGACGCGGATCGAGGATGTCGCGGATCCGCACGCCGCGACCTCACGAGCTGGGAGTGATGAGGCCGTAGTTGCCGTCGCGCCGGCGATACAGGACGCTGACCTGCTCGGTCGCAGAGTCCCGGAACACGAGGAACTCGACGTGCTTCAGTTCGAGCTGCAGGATCGCGTCTTCGACCGACAGCGGTTTGGCCGGAACCTCGTGGGTCTCGACCACCGCCGACCCGGCCGGCCGTTCCTGCTCGTCACCTTCGGCGGCCGCCACCGCAGCTTCCCCGCCCACCGGTTGCCGTCCTTTGTGGTGATTGATCCGGTCCTTGTGCTTGCGCAGCTGCGCCTCGACCTTGTCCACCGCCAGATCGATCGCCGAGTACAGATCACCGGTCGCTTCGTGCGCCGAGATGTCGAAGTGCGAGGCGTGGATGTTGATCTCGGCCTGGTGGCGATGCTTGCTCACGGTCAGGATGACGTGAGCGTCCAGGGCATTGCGCAGGTACTTGCTCGCGACCCGAGTGACCTTGTCGGTCGCGTACTCGCGAAGCGGCTCGCTCGGATCCACGTGCCGGAAGGTAATGGAGACTTGCAACGCGCTACGACTCCTCGCCGAACCGGACTGTGGTCGCTCCTCAGGTGCCCGTCAAATATCTCTTGCGCTTGGACGAAGGGAGTATCCCGAGAAGCTCCCGGTATTTGGCCACGGTTCGACGTGCGATGTCAATGTTGTCCCGGCCGAGAACCTCGGCGATGTACTGGTCGCTGCAGGGCTTGCGCGGGTCCTCGCGGCCGACGATCTGCAGGATCTTCTGTTTGACGCTCTTGGAGGAGACGTCGATGCCGTCGGTGCCCCGAATGCTGCTGGTGAAAAAGTACTTTAGCTCGAAGATTCCCTGCGACGTGTGAACGTACTTGTTGGCGGTGGCTCGGCTGACCGTCGACTCGTGCATCTCGATGTCGTTGGCCACGTCCTTGAGCACCATCGGCCTCAGATGCTGGACACCATCGAGCAGGAAACCCCGCTGTTGCTCGACGATGCTCTTGGTCACTTTGAGAAGCGTGCTCTGCCGTTGATGGATAGACCGGATCAGCCACTGGGCCGAACGCAGCTTCTCTTGAAGGTACGATCGCGCCTCACCGGACGGCGGCCGTTTCAACATGCTCCGGTAGTGCTCGCTCAACCGGAGCCTCGGCAGCCCGTCGTCGTTCAGTACGACGTGAAAGCGGTCGCCCTCGCGCACGATGTAAACGTCCGGGACGATGTACCTCGTATCGCCGCTGTCAAAGTTCCGGCCGGGCTTGGGCTCGAGGCGCTGGATGATCTTGTGGCACTCGAGGACTTCCTGGACGGTCGTGCCGAGCGTGCGGGCCAGCTTGTCGTAACGCCGCGCTTCCAAGTCCTTGAGGTGCTGATCGACGATCTGAACGACGTAGTCGTCGGGCTCGTAGCCGGTCAGGCGCAGTTGCACGAACAGGCACTCGCGCAGATCGACCGAGCCGCAACCGGGCGGCTCGAACTCCTGGATGATCTCGCGGGCCTCGTGCAGAGACTCCAGGGTGCAACCGGCCAGCACGGCAATCTCTTCGGGGGTGGACGCGAGGTAGCCGTTCTCGTCGAGGTTCTGAACGATCACCGACCCGATCTTCTGTTCCTGCTCGTTCATCGGAACGAGGTGGAGCTGATCGGTCAGCGCGCTCACCAGGTCGTCGTGCTTCTCGGCCGTGTTCTCCAAGAAGCTCGTGCGGTTGTCGTCGCGATCGGAGCCGGTTCCGATCGAACCGTGGAAGTTACTGCCGTAGCGATCGAGATACTCTTCCCAGTCGACTCCGCGCAGGTCGGAGGCGTCGCTGTCGGTCTCCGAGACTTTCGCGGCGGGCGCTTCGGTCTCGTTCTGCTCGACGTCGCCGGTGCGGGAGGCCGCCTCGCCGGGTTCTCCTACGGCACCGTCGGCCTCTTCGAGGGTCGGATTCTGATAGAGCTCGTCGGTGACGATCGTTTCGAGCTCGGAGCGGGAGACTTGCAGAATCTTGATGGCCTGGCGGAGCTGAGGCGTCATCCTCAGCTGCAGGGTCTGCTTCAGTTGGAGTCGTTGCTCGAGTGGCATCGTCCAGGCCGATCAGAGGCTGAAGCTTTCCCCGAGATAAATCTCGCGCGCTTTCTTGCTGGCCGCGATCGCCTCGGGTGGGCCTTCTTCCAAGATCTGGCCTGCGTTCAAAATATACGCGCGATCGCAGATTCCCAAGGTCTCGCGGACGTTGTGATCCGTAATCAGGATACCAATTCCGCGCGCCCTGAGCTGCAAAATTATCGATTGGATGTCGAGGACGGCGATGGGGTCCACGCCGGCGAAAGGCTCGTCCAGCAGCATGAAACGCGGCGATACTACCAGCGCCCGCGCGATCTCCACCCGGCGCCGCTCCCCGCCCGAGAGCGCCGAGCCTCGGCTGTTCCGCAGGTGCGTGATGCCCAGATCGTCGAGGAGCGTCTCGAGCCGCTGGGACGATTCCGGGGCCGACAGTTTGAGCGTTTCGAGGATCGCTTCGAGATTCTGCTCGACCGTCAGCCGCCGGAACACGGAGGGCTCCTGGGGGAGGTAGACGATGCCGCGCCGCGCGCGCGCGTACATCGGTAGGTGGTTGAGATCCTGATCGCCCAGCCGGATGCTTCCCGCATCGGGGGTCTCGAAGCCGACGATCATGTGAAACGTCGTGGTCTTGCCCGCCCCGTTGGGACCGAGTAACCCGACCACCTCGCCGCGGCTGATGCGCAGCGTCACGCGATCGACGACGCGACGGCCCGAATAGGCCTTGATTAATCCTTCGACCGCGAGTTCTTCGGTGTTCATTCGAGCACGTCGCCCAAGCCGAGGGTTTCCGGGTCGATCACCGCGCGTACCCGGCCCGAGGGCTTCGGTTCAGCGCTCGGGGCCGTGGCCTGCTCGGGGGCGCCCTGGATCTCGGTCCGGTCCTCGTCGATGTAGACTACCACGCGCTCGCCCTGGAGGCTGTTCGGTCCGGAGCCGAGGCGCACGTTTCCCGTGAGCGTCAAGGTGGCGGCCGCCGGATCGTAGACGGCCTGGTCGCCGGTCGCGGACTCGTTGCGCTGCTGGATCTGGACGTTGCCCGAGGCGCGAATGGTGCGCAGGGAGCCGGTTCGTTGCGGCTCGAACCGGATCTGCAACTCGTCGGCTTGCAGCCGGATGTTGCCCTGGGCGACGTGGACCGAGCCGGCGTACGCGAGCTCTCCCTGCTCGTAGTCGAACTTCATCCGGCTGGAGCGCACTCTCAGATCGGACGGCACGGTGGCCAGCCGGAACTGGCGCGTCGCCGTGGCGATCTCGCTGATGAGGTCGCCGGCCTTGCGGTCGACGACGATGTCGGCAGCACCCACGGGCAGCGGCGCGTACGTCACAATGGCGGCGCCGACCATCAGCGCGCAGGCCCGCCGTCCGATCATGGCTTCCCCTCGCCCAGACCGAGACGTTTGATGTCTTCGGGCTCAGCGATCCGCCGGAGCGTCATGTCGACCGAGCCCTCCACGGTCAGGCTCTTGTGGACCAGGTCCACGGTCATGCCGTTTCCCTGCAGGTCGACCTCCGGTGAATGGATCTCCGCTTTGCCTTCGGCAACCACGGTCTTGCGTGCGCGCGCGTAAACGATGCGTTGGGCGCGAACGTCGAACTGCAGCAACTCGAGCACGACGCCCCCGGACATCTCGACCGAAGCGATGTCGCTCCCGTCCATGACCAGGACGCCGCGCTTGCCGGTCAGCGACGCCACGGCGTCGCCCTCGCTGAAGAAAGCGATGCGAGGATCGACGATCTCGACCGCCGTCCGGTCGCGATAGTAGGAAGCCTCGGAGGCCGAAACCTCGAGGATCTTGTTGCCGTCGCGGGTTACGATCCGACGAAAATCGCGGATCCGCTGGAGCAGATGGGGTAGGCCCTTACCGTCCAGACGCGAGATGTCGATCACTTCGTCGAGGCGGGGACGCTGCCGTTCACCGAGGAACAGGAGCGGCGTTCCCAGGACCACCGCAACGAGCAGCAACGCGCGCAGGTGGGAGCGCTTCACCGGCTCAGGTTCTCAGGCGACGCCCGCCTTGAGTAGATCGTGAAGGTGAACGATGCCCAGCGGCTTGCGACTCTTGACGTCCACGATCAACAGCGAGGTGATCGAGTGATCCTCCATGATTCCCAGGGCTTCGCTTACCAGCGCCGACTCGGCGACGGTCTTGGGGGCGGTGCTCATGACCTCGTCCGCCGTCAGATCGTGGAATTGCTCGTGGCGGAGCAACGCCCGGCGCACGTCCCCGTCGGTGACGACGCCACAGAGGCGGCCGGCGCCGTCGACGACCGCGACCACGCCCAAGCCACCGGCGCTGATCGCCGAGAGCGTCTGCCGCATCGAGGCTCCCGCCCGCACGGAGGGAACACCGGAGCCCACGTGCATCAGATCGGCGACTCGCAAGAGCTTGCGCCCCAACGCGCCGCCCGGATGGAGCAGCGCGAAGTCGCGCTCGGAAAACCCTCGCTGCTCCAGGACTGCCACGGCCAGAGCGTCTCCGAGCGCCAAGGTCGCCGTGGTGCTGGCCGTGGGCGCCAGGCCGAGCGGACAAGCCTCCTGTGCGATGCTGCAGTCCAGAACGATGTCGGCGGCCTCGGCCAGCGGTGAGTCCAGCCCGGCCGTCATCGCGATGAGCGGGATGCGCAGCCGCTTGACCGCGGGCAGCAGGCTCAGCAGCTCCTGAGTGGTGCCGCTGTTGGAAACCGCCAGACACAGATCTCCGCGCGCGATCATCCCGAGATCCCCGTGCGCGGCCTCCGCGGCATGGAGAAAAAATGCCGAGGTGCCGGTCGAAGCGAGCGTGGCGGCGATCTTCCGGCAGATCTGTCCGGACTTGCCCATGCCGGTGACTACCACGCGGCCTTTGCAGCGGATGATCGCGTCGACGGCCCTCTCGAAGCGCTCGTCGAGCCGCCCGGCCAGCGCGTCCAGAGCCTGAGACTCGATCCGCAGCACGCGCCGGGCCGACGTGATCGAGCGCGGGCCCGTGGCTCGCGCGCTACGCGCCGCCTCGGCGCCGTTCTTCTGCCGGGGCGCCATCGACGACGGCTTCAGCCAGGAGTCCCTGCGCGCCGCGCGTCATCGACGCGCAGCAGCGCATCGATCAGTCCGGGCAGGTCCGCGAGCCGCAGCGAGTTGGGTCCGTCGCTGAGCGCGCGCTCCGGGTCCTCGTGAACCTCGGTGAAGACACCGTGAACGCCCACCGCCACGGCCGCTCGGGCCAGCGGAGCGATGAAGCGGCGGTCACCGGAAGAAACCCCGCCGCCCGCGCCCGGAAGCTGGACGGAGTGCGTGGCGTCGTAGACGAGCGGAGCGCCGAACTCGCGCATGATCTCCAGGCCGCGGAAGTCGTTGACCAGATTGCCGTAGCCGAACGTCGTGCCGCGCTCGGTCACCAGCAGCCGCTCGCCGCCGGCATCGCGCGCCTTGGCGACCACGTGCTCCATGTCCCAGGGCGCCAGAAACTGACCCTTCTTGATGTTCACTACCCGGCCGGTCGCCGCCGCCGCCGCAATCAGATCGGTCTGCCGGCACAGAAACGCCGGGATCTGCAGGACATCGACCACTTCGGCTACGGCCGCGACGTCGGCGGTTTCGTGGACGTCGGTCAGCACCGGGAGCCCGGTCACCGCTCGCACCTCCGCGAGCACCGCCAAGCCTTCCTCGAGGCCGCAACCGCGAAACGACCGATGCGAGGTGCGGTTGGCTTTGTCGTAAGACGATTTGTAGACCAACCCCACGCGGGCGCGGGCGGCGATGTCGGCGAGTCGGTCGGCGTGTCGCAGCGCGCTCTCACGCGACTCGATCACGCAAGGGCCGGCGATGAAGAACAGCCTCTCTTCGCCGGCGTGGAACGCCCGGTCTCCTGAGCCGATGACGAACTTCATGGCGCTCGCTTGGCGCTGGTGACCACGTGCAGCCCGGTGAGCGTCGGGGTCTCGCCTTGCTCGCGGCGCCGCGCCAGGACGGCTCGGACGAACCCCTTGAAGATCGGGTGACAGTCGAGCGGCTTCGATTTGAACTCGGGATGGAACTGGCACGCGAGAAACCACGGGTGCGTGGGGATCTCGACGATCTCGATCAGGGAGCCGTCCGGAGAGGTGCCGCTCAGGACCATGCCCGCATCCTCGATCTGTTTGCGGTAACGAACGTTGAACTCGTAGCGGTGCCGGTGCCGCTCGCTGATGTTCTTCTTGCCGTACACCCGATGGGCCAGCGTGCCCTCGCGAAGGATACACGGCCAAGCGCCGCGCCGCATGGTGCCGCCCAGGTCGCCGATGTCCCTCTGTTCGAGCATCAGGTCGATGACCGGATGCGGAGTGTGCTCGTCGACCTCGGTCGAGTTGGCGCCAACCAGGCCGCAAACGTTGCGCGCGAACTCGATCACCGCCATCTGCATCCCGAAACAGATCCCGAGAAAAGGCACGCCATTCTCACGAGCGTAACGGACGGTCGCGATCTTACCTTCGGTGCCGCGCGGTCCGAAACCCATCGGCACCAACACGCCGTCGGCCGTCATCACGTCGTCGGGGATGCCGCTGCGAGCGACCTCTTCGGAGTCGATGTGGAGAATCTCGACGGCGCACTCGTTGGCGATGCCGCCGTGAGCGAGCGCTTCGTTGAGTGACTTGTACGAATCGATCAGGTGGACGTATTTGCCCACCATCGCGATGCGTACGTGGTTGCGGGGGCTCTCGGCCGTGCGGGCGACTTTCTCCCAGGGACTGAGCTTGGGGGATCCGGTCCATATCTGGAGCTTCTCGGTGATCCGCGCGTGCAAGCCTTCTTCCTCGAAGGCGAGGGGCAGCCGGTAGATCGTGCTCACGTCCTTGGCCGTGATCACGCAGCGGGTCTCGACGTTGCAGAACAGTCCGACCTTCTCTTTGACCTTGGCGTCCAGATCGCGATCGCAGCGCAGTAGCAGGATGTCGGGCTGGATACCGAGCCCGGTCAGTTCCTTGACGCTGTGCTGGGTGGGCTTCGTTTTGATCTCGCCAGCCGTGGCGATGTAGGGAACCAAGGTCAGGTGCACGTAGAGAACGTTCTCGGCGCCTTCGTCGATGCGCATCTGACGGATGGCTTCGAGGAACGGCAGCCCCTCGATATCGCCCACGGTGCCGCCCACCTCGCCGATGAGGATGTCGTAACCGTCGGCTGCGGCACGGATGCGCGCCTTGATCTCGTCGGTGATGTGCGGGATCACCTGCACCGTCGCGCCCAAGTAGTCGCCGCGGCGTTCCTTCTTGATGACCTCGAAGTACACGCTTCCCGTCGTCGCGTTGTTCTTCCGGGTCATGGTCGTCGAGACGAATCGCTCGTAGTGCCCGAGGTCCAGGTCGGCTTCGTATCCGTCGTCGGTGACGTAGACCTCGCCGTGCTGGTACGGGCTCATCGTGCCCGGATCGACGTTGATGTACGGATCCATCTTGAGCATCGTGACGCGCAGCCCCGAGCTCTCGAGCAGGGCCCCGATCGAAGAGGAGGCAAGCCCCTTGCCGAGCGCCGATACGACGCCGCCGGTGACGAAGATGTACTTGGTCTGACGCTCCTCGCGTTCCGCCTTCTTCTTGCGTGTCATGCTCTACCCCTCTGCTTCCTCGCCCGTCCTCATCCCAACCTGCCGGCGACCGCGCGGCGGGCAGCCTCCAGGTCCGCGGCCGTGTCGACCTCGAGCGGCGGAGGCCCGTCGTGAACCACCACCCCGATTGCGACCCCGTTCTCGAGCGCGCGCAACTGCTCGAGCTTCTCGATGCGCTCGAGCGGCGTGGGCTCCAGGCTCGCAAAACGTAGCAACGCGTCGCGCCGATAGGCGTAAAGGCCGATGTGGTGAAGAGCGTTCGCGTACGAGCGCGGCTCGTCCCGGACGAGCGGGATCGGCGCGCGCGAGAAGTAGAGCGCACGGCCGCTGCGGCTACGCACCACCTTGACGACGGAAGGATCGACGAGCTCGGCCTCGCTGCGGATCGGCACCGCGATGGTGGCGATGCCCAACTGAGAATCCGCGCGCAGCTCGGCGACCAGCCGGTCGACCAGGTCCGGATCGAGCAGCGGCAAGTCGCCTTGGATGTTTACGACGATCGAACAGGCCAGGCCGCGGGCGACCTCGGCCACCCGGTCGCTGCCGCTGGGGTGGTGGGGGTCGGTCATGACCACGTCCGCACCGGGCCCCACGGCGTCACGGATCCGGACGTCATCGGTGGCCACGATCACCCGTTCGACCAATCTCGCCTCGAGCGCCCGCTGGTAGACGCGCCGGACCATGGGTACGCCGCCGATGTCGGCCAGGGCTTTTGCCGGGATGCGGGAGGAACCGTAACGGGACGGGATAATGGCGACCGCGGCTACGTCCTCTCGGCCTGCGGACATGAAAAACCCGTGGCCGCCTTGGGCAGTCCACGGGTCTTCCTTATACAGAGGGCCGGTCGGCGCTGTCAAAGTGGGGTCGGCCGGCGGGAGAGCGTTACAACGGCGACGCGCCGACCCTGCGCCGTTCCATCGTGGACACAGTCGCCAGCCGGCCGGCGCGAAGGTGGCGGTTCCGAGGGCCCCCGCGCACCCCACGCTCTGGCATCGAACCTGCAGTGGGTGAGCGTGCCCCGCTGGTACGAGAATCTGCGCAGCGACCCGGCCGATGCTGTAGCGTCTGAGCAGGCCCGCTTGATCGGCGACGTCAGTCACGCCGCCGGCAACCTGATCCACCGGATGTACTACCTCACCGGCGTGATCGAGGAAGAGCCCTCCGAGGGCGGAGCGCTCGGGGCCCTCTCGCAGATCCGAGAGTCGCTCGGCAGCCTCCACCAACTGCTCAATCGAACTTTCGCCCTTGTCCAGCCGGTGCACGTTCGCCCCGTCCCGGTTGCCGCCACCGACCTGGTAAAGTCCCTCACGCTGCGCTTCGGAGAAAATCCCAGCGGAAGCTCGGCCGAGTTGCTCGCGCACCTGACGGGCTACGAGCTGGGCGTCGATCTGGTCCACCTTGACCGCGCCCTCACCATGCTCGCCGAGGCCTTGGGACGCGGCGACCGGGCGAGCGCAGCGGCGCCTGCCGCTTCGTCTTGGTCCGTGTCCGTGATGCGCGCGGCGGGTCAGCAAGGGCCGCGGTCCCAGCAACTCTCCATCGATCTGGTCATCGATCCGGCCGTCGGCGAGCGGGAACTGCTCTCGGACGGCGTGCAGCGGGCGGTCGGTCTTGCGCTCGTCGGTCGCGTGTTCGGGCTGTTCGGTTGGAACATGCAAGTCGACGAGAGTGCGCGACCACGGCGAGTGAGAATTCTCGCGCCGTTGGAACCCGTCGCTGTAGCCGTCGCCTCACCCATCGCCTTATAGGTCCCTAAACTTGACAGCCGGTCGAACGGACCGGTAGAGTGATCGAACCACTCGGATGCCTTAGCCACTTAGTTGCTGGGCGGTGGATGTTGAGGGGTGGCGCCTCCCGTACGCGTAACGCGTCGCGGGGGGACGCTGCCGTGAAGAGGAGATTGGGGGTTATGGGATATCCGATGCTTTTCCGTCGCGCTTCCGCGTACTTATTCGCAGGAGCGTTCGTTGTCGCGACCGTGATGCCGGCAGGGGCCACGGACGACATTTTTGGTACGATTCAGGTGAGCGGCCCGGCATGGGTCGCCACCCAAGCTGCTGACTGGGCGCGGCTTTCGGCCACCCGGCCGCTGGTTTCCGGAGACCGGCTCAAGACCGGCTCCGACGGCTATCTGCTGGCCGACATGGGAGACGACGGCGTCGTCGGCTTGTACGGCGATGCCGAGGTCAGCACGCATCAGACCGGTGAAACACCGATCATCGACGTGCATCGGGGGAAGGTCGCCTTCCACCTGTCACCCGACTCGAACCTCCAGCTCAAGGCGGACCAGGCGGCGATCGTCTCGCAAACCGCCGCTGCCGACGGCTACGTCGAGTACGGCGTCGACGGCGTGCCGGTGGTCGTGGTGGAAGAGGGCAACCTCATGGTCCAGGTGGCCGGGGCGGCCGACCGCACGCTCAACCGCGGGGAGCGGATGACGCTGCGGGGCGATGCCGCGCCGGAGCCGATCCAGGTGGCTGCAGCACAGGGCGAGGATGACGGCGACAGCCGCAAGGCGGCCGCGGCCAAGGCGGGCGGCGCTGGCTCCACCAAGATGGGGCTGAGCACTGCGGGCTGGACGGCCATCGGAATCGTGGCGGCCGGCGTCGGCGGCGCATTCGCGATCTCCGAGATCAGCGACGACGACGACGGGCCGGGTAGCTGAGGACTGAACGAACGTTGGCGGCGATCGGGGCGGTTGGCTAGCCATCCGCCCCGGTCGTCCTGCTCCCATTGCTGTGGGGCTGGGACGAGGAGTCGAGGTGGGGGCTTCGCCAATGGTGGAACGTCGCGCATGGGCCGCACGGGTCTGCCGCTCCACCTTCTACGCGGCTGCGATTCTCACGGCAGGCTGCGCCAGCTCATCGCGATACAAGAACGTGGCGCCGGAGGTTCCGGCCCACGTCGTCGAAACCCAGCGTCTCAACGAACAGCTAGCGCTCCTGAATAAACAAGGCGACGCCGCCGAGTACCGGGTCGGGCCAGAAGATCTCCTCGAGATCACGCTGTTTGACATCGCCAACACCAACGGCGAGCCACAGACCGTCACTGCCAGGGTGTCGAGCGGGGGATTCGTTACCCTGCCGCACGTAGGCAAAGTCGTCGCCGAAGGCTACTCGCCGCTCGAGTTCGAGCAGCATCTTCGCGAGAAATACCAGCGCTTCATCCACGACCCGCAGCTCAGCGTCTTCGTCAAGGAGTACCGTAGCTACCAGGTATCCGTCATCGGCTACGTGGAGGATCCAGGGGTTCTCCAGTTGCAGGGCCGCCGTACACTTCTGGAGGCGCTCGCCCTTGCCGGAGGCTTGACCGACGAGGCCGGCCGCACGGTCCGGTTCAGACGGCAGACGGGCGATCAGGTCATTACCGAGCTCATCGATCTGACGCGTCTGGCCGTTGAGGGCGATCCGCGTCTCAATCCGATTCTTCTGCCGGACGACGTCATCCACGTGCCGCGTGCGGGTGTGTTCTACGTCGAGGGCATGGTCAACAAAGCCGGCGCTTATCCGTTGCTTCAGGAAACCACCGTCACTCAGGCGATCGCGACGGCCGGCGGCCCCGACCTCAACCTCGCCAACGTCCGGGGGACGACCCTGTACCGCAAACTCGACGACGGAGATCGCGAGGGCATTCCGATCAACATTGCCGCGATTCGAAAAGGCTCCGAGCCGGACCTGGAGGTGCAGGAAGACGATGTAATCGTCATTCCCGTCTCCGGTCCGAAGTACGTCTTCGACAAGGCTCTTGGGTTGGTGCGTTTGGGCATCGGTCTGCGGCCGTAGACGAACGATGAGCGCATATCCGCCAGAGCCGACCGGACCCGATGGAGGCGACCCGAGGGATCGTCCCGAGGGGAACGGGGCCGTATTGCCGGTGGCGGGAGGGCCCGCAGCATCCGGCACGCTGGTCATGCAGCGCGACGGCGCGATGCAACCGCGCTACTACGACGCCGCCCAGGAAGAAGAGATCAACCTCTGGGATTACGTCAACGTTTTGCTACGGCGCCGCTGGACGGTAGCCGCGGTATTCACCGTCTGCCTGCTGACGGCTCTGGTCCTGAGCTTCGCCGCGACACCGATGTACACCTCAGCAGCGCTCTTGCAGATCCAACCGGGCGGTCCGAACGTGACGGATTTCGACTCGGTCCAGGACTCGATGGCCCAGTCGCAGGCGTACTACGATTTCTTCCAGACGCAGTACGACCTGCTCTCCAGCCGCACACTCGTGCGCCGCACGATCGAGGAGCTGAGTCTTCAGGACAACGAGTTTGTCAATGGTGACCTCGCCCGGGGTACGCTGATCGCACGTAGTAAAGCCTGGCTTGCCGGGTTGCTGCCCGTCGGTGACGAGAGGGATCCGGAGACTGCTGCGATCGAGCGCGAAAAGCGCATGGTCGATCAATTTCTGGAACAGGTTCACGTCGATCCCCGCCGGAAGTCGTTTCTGGTCGAGCTGAGCTTCACGTCGCCAGACCCCAAGCTCTCACGCGACGTTGCCGACACGATGGCTGC
This sequence comes from uncultured Myxococcales bacterium, assembly GCA_964555245.1. Taxonomy (GTDB): domain Bacteria; phylum Desulfobacterota; class Binatia; order UBA1149; family SPBQ01; genus CAZKRI01. The sequence continues at coordinate 14,020 of CAZKRI010000046.1, read as the reverse complement.
GCAGTACATCGACCTGACGCTCGATCAGAGCGTCGCTGCCGCCGGCCAGGCCCGGGACTTCATCCAGAAGCAGGTCGCCAAGGTGAAGGCCGCTCTGGAGCAGTCCGAAGAGGCATTGCAGACGTTTGCGCGTGGCAAGCAGATTCAAGCACTCGAGCAGGAAGAGCGCGTCATCCACGAGCGTTTGGCCGCGCTCAACTCGCTGCTTACCGAATCCCAGGCCAGTCGGATTGCCCAGGGCGCCCTGTATGAGCAGACCTTGGCCGCCAACCATCACAACCTGGGGGTGCTGGTCAACGACGAGTTGATCAAACGGATGCGCGAAGAGCTGGCTCAACTTGAAGCCGAGCGCGCCCAGCTCGGGGCACGGTTCACCGACGAGTTTCCAGAAGTGCGCGAGCTCAACGCGCGAATCGCGCGACAGCGCGCCAGCATCGCCGAGGAAGAGGATCGCGTAGTTGCGAGCGTGCAGTCCGACTATGGGCGCGCGACCAATCGCGAGGAGCAACTGCGCGCCCAGCTCGACCAGCAAAAGCAGGTGGTCGCCGCCTACGAGCAGAAGTCGATCGAGTTCAAGATTCAGAAACGCGAGGTCGATTCGAACCGGCAGATCTACGAGAACCTGCTCCTGCGCATGAAAGAGGTCGAGGTCACCGAGGCGATCCGCGCGACCAACATCAGCCTGGTCGACCGGGCCGAGACACCCGTGGAGGCGTCCTCCCCCAAGATCCCTCTCAATCTCGCCCTGTCGATGATGCTGGGCCTGTTCGGCGGCATCGGCATCGCGTTCTTCCAGGAGTACATGGACGATACGCTGAAGACGCCCGACGACGTCGAGCGTTATCTGCGGCTCGCCACGCTTGGCACCATTCCGGAGTTCAGCACCCCTCGTGTGAAGGAAGAGACCGACGGCAAGACTCCCGACCTCGAGGTTGCCCAGCAACCCACCTCGGCCGGCTCCGAGGCGATCCGCACGCTCCGCGCCTCGCTGTTCCTGGCCGCGCCGGGCGGACTGCCGACCCGGTTGTTGCTGACGAGTGCGCGTCCGAGCGAAGGCAAGACCTGTATCGCGGTCAACCTGGCTACGGCGCTGGCCCAGATTGGCCGCAAGGTTTGCTTGATCGACTGCGATCTCCGCCGGCCGCGTGTCAATAAAGCGTTGGCCATCGCCCTGTCGCCGGGGCTCACGAACCACCTGACCGGCAACCTGACGCTCGACGAGATCATCCGCCCCAGCGGTCAGCAGGGGCTCGATGTGATCACCGCAGGGCCGATCCCGCCGAACCCGGTAGACCTGCTGGACTCGGCGAATATGGCCCGGTTGCTGCGCGAGCTGGAAGAGCGCTACGACCACATCCTGGTCGATGCGCCGCCGGCTCTGGGCTTTGCCGACGTGCCGATCATCACCAATCAACTGGGCGGTGGCTGCCTGCTCGTGACCCGCGCCGGTGAGACCTCGAAGCGGCTCGCCAAGCAGGCCTGCGACTATCTCATCCGGATGCAGTCGAAGCTGTTGGGCGTCGTGCTCAACCGCGTTTCCACTCACCGAGTCGGTTACTCGTACTATGGGTACTACGGGAACTACGGTGACTACTACGCCAAGCGGGAAGAGGACGAAGCGCTCGGCCAGATAGAATCCGCCGCGTGACGATGCGTCGATGGCCACGCGCGAACGTAAAGCGACCGTCGCGCTCGCAACACTGTTCGGGATGGCAATGGTCGCCAGCGCCGGTGGTGTGCAGGAGTTGCGTGCCATCCACGCCGCAGCCGCGGACGGCGCTGGGCGGTTCTCAGGGCTAGAGCACGCGGCGACGATCTCGCCTTCGAACTGGCGCTATACGCTCGAGCTTGCACGGCTAGAACAGGCGACCGGGCAGCATGAGAGTGCTCTGAAGCGCTTTAGCGCAGCGATCGAGCGGTTCCCGGGCTGTGGGCGCTGTTGGGTCGGAGTGGCGGAGTCCCAAAATGCCCTGGGCCGGGATCCTGGCGCGGCACTGAGCCGGGCTGTTGCGTTGGGTAGCTCGGAGACCGCCGTGCGCACCCGCGCCGGGGTCATCTACGCCAAGCGCGGCCTGCACGACGAAGCAGCCCGTGAGTTCAGCGCGGCGTTGGGAGGTCGCCGGACCGACCGTTACGAGTTCTTCGCGTTGTTACACCGGCTCTACGATCCGGCCTTCGTACTGGAGCGCGTGGTGACGGACGCGGAGCTGAACCACTACTTCGCGTTTGCCCGGGCCCGGCTCGAGCCCGGACAAGTCGCGGCCGTTTGGCATCGCTACCGGGGCTCAGCGGTGACGGAGGAAGAGAGGACTGCGTACGTTCGCTATCTACTCAAGCACGGGCTGGCCCACGACGGATGGGAGGTGACCCATTCCGGATCAGCGCCGCCGTTAGGCAGCGTTCTCGACGGTGGCTTCGAGAACTCAACCACCGATGAGCCGTTCGGGTGGCGTATCACCGATGCCGATGGCGTACGGGCGAGCATCACCCGTTGCACGGACTGCCGGACCGGCGAACGCGCGCTACGCCTGAGCTTCGACGGCGAGCACAACGTGCACTACTTCGGCGCAGTCCACACGGTTCCGGTCCATGGCGGCGAAACCTATGTGCTCAAGGCGAAGGTCAAGTACGAGGGCGTCACCTCGGCGAACGGTCCAAGCCTCCTGGTTCGTGGTCTGCCCATCGATGGCGGCTCCTTCGGCCGCCTCTGCTACTTCCATACCGACGGCGAGCACTTCTCTGGCACCAGCGACTGGCGCGAGACGACGCTCAGCTTCACCGTTCCAGCAAGCTGCGAAGGCGTGCAGGTGGTGGTCGCCCGCCCGCGTACGCGACGGCTAGACCAGTTCCTGGCTGGTGAGCTGTGGGTGGACGATGTCGCGCTGGAACCGGCTGCGTCAGCGTCGCCCGAGCAAGCGGGCGAATACGGTGCGCCCGGCGCGCTCGCCGGAGGCGCGGCCTGAGGAGCGACCATGCTGCCGAGCCAATGCTGGATAGAACGGGGTTGCTGGCACGGTGCCGGCCAGGATCATCTCCGGGCCATCGATCACGAGTTTGCGCGCGTTCTCGCCGATGAGGTCGCGCGCGCGCTCCAGCGCTTGTGTCATCCGCGGAGGTCGCTTTTCGCAGGAGTGTGCGTCGCTGGCCATCGCGTGACACAGGCCGCGCGTTATCAGAGTCTCCGCGCATCGCCGGCTGCGCTTGCCCCAAACGTCGAGCAACGAGTCGCCGTCGATCTGCAATGCCGCACCCGAGTCGATCCACTCCAGGACCAGATCCGGGCGGTCCTGGACCAACTCGTTGCGCTCGGGGTGGGCCAGGACCGGGACCAGCCCCCGCGAGCACGCCGCGAAGATGATCTCCGCCATCGCGTGCGGAATGACGGCTACCGGCATTTCCAGAAGCACGGCCTTCCCCCCGCCGAGCAGAGGGAGTTCGGCGGAGTTCCCTATGATGTGTCTGGAAGCGATATCGACTTCGGCGCCCGGCAACACCTCCAGGTCGATTCCCGCAGCGCCCAGCCTTTCGTTCAACTCAACAACCAGCGGTTCGACGCGCGAGCGAACGTTGTTGTAGACGCCATCGATCAGATGTGGTGTCGCGATCGCGCGCCGAATGCCGTCGTCTTTCATTGCTTGGCACAGCGCCAGAGACTGTTCCCAGGTGCGCGGTCCGTCGTCGATACCCGGCAGCAGGTGGGAATGAATGTCGATCATACGGGTGCTCTCCTTGCCTTGCGGTTACGGTCAACCAGCGACGGATCCTCGGTTACGCGCGAGAATAGAGCGGCAACGAGCGCGAATGTGAACGCCAGACCTGGAATCCGCAGGCCGAAGTCGGCCGCCGAATGGAACAGCACCGAGACGATCGCGATGCCCAGCGCTACGATCATGCGCCGCTGCAGATCGGAAAGCGGCCGCGCGAGCGAGTCAGTCAGGCGACGCGCGAACGTGGCGAGTAGCCATGCGCCCAGCGCGAACCCGACGATTCCCGTCTCAGCGAGCAGCTCGAGGTAGTCGTTGTGCGCGTGATCGTAGTAGAGCCCGGTCGGTCGTGGCCGGTAGGCGGGAGCCAAGCCCACGAAGGTTCCCCAGCCGTGACCGAGCCATGGTCGATCGCGAACCATCGCGATCGCCACCTGCCACAGCGGCCAGCGTCCGCTCTCGAGGTCCTGCGGGATGTACAGAAAGCGTTCGAGTACCGGCTCGACGCCGATCACCGCGGCGAAGCCAAGCACGACGGTGCTAGCGATCAGAGGTACGGCATCGCGCCTTCGACGACTCGTCGACGTGTCATTGTCCGGCCGGACCATCCGGTTGAGCAACAGCACCACGGCGGCAGCAGCGCCGAGGCTCACCAGGCCCATGCGCGAGCGCGAGAAGAGGAACCCGAGCGCGATGACGATCGGCGGCATGAGTCCCAGCAGCCGCCGTGCGCCGCGTTCGTCATCGCCGTGGGCGCGAGCGGTGAAGATCGCCGCGACAGCTACCGTGACGGGGAGCGTCATCTCGAGCAGGTAGGCGAACTGATTGCGCGAATAGAAAGTTCCGGTGGCGGAGTCGACATGAAGCCAACGCCGGTAGCTCAGCAGGTACTCGTTGCCCGCCAGCAGACTCAGGAGGCCGTAGAGTGCCTCGAGCGTCCCAATCACGGCCAGGGCGTTCCACAGCGACCGGGTCTGTCTGCGGTCCGCCGCTGCGGATCTCGCGAGAAGGTAGAAAGCCCACAGCGCGATCAGCAGGAAAGTCGACTCGCGGATGGCGTAGGCGGATCCCTGCGTGAGCTGCAAGCTCGGCCACAGGACCGTCTGAGCGGACACGAGCAGGGGCAGCGCGAAGAACGCCGGTGTGCGGATACCCTGCAGCGCGCGTTGCGTGGTCGTAACGATGCCGTGCCTACGCACCGAGCGGGCCAAGGCCCAGAGAAATCCGCTGCTCGCCATCAGCGTCAGCAACGCTGTCATCAGGGGCGACCGAGCACTGCCGAGCGGTACGAGGGCGACAACGATGAGCGTGATCGGAAACCATGTCCCGACCAGGGATTGGGTGGAGAAAGCGGCAGGGGAAGCTGATCGAGCTTGCTGCATCATGCGTTCCGCGAGCGAGGCGGAGAAGGAAGTGGTGGGCTGTGGAGGTGGGGTATGTTTCGTGAGCGGGCCAGGACACTGCAGGGAATCTCGTTGGCTCTCGATGTCGGCTGCATCTGCCTAGCGTTTGCAGCCGCGTTCGTTCTTCGCATCTTCCACGACCACATCCCCGTGCTCATGACTATACCAGCGGAGCCGTGGAATGCCGAAAAAATTGTGCGTTCCGACTATGCGCTGCTGCTCGCTTTGAGCGCGGTGGCCTGGATCGTCTCGCTGCGGACATCAGGTGTGTACATGTCCGAAAGATCCGAACGGATACCGTCGGTTCTCGCCGCCTACGTACGCGCGTTTGCTCTCGCGTTGCTCGCCACCGGCGCAGCGACGTTCGCTCTGAAGATGCAGTCGGTCAGCCGAGTATTCGTCGGTTACTACTTCGCAAGCGCGTTTTGCCTTCTTGCCGGCAAGCAGTTGGCTGTCATCACCATTCTCAGGAATCTCCGGCGTAGTGAGTTCAGACGTCGGCACGCGTTGGTCATCGGCTCGGGACGGCCGGCTTCCTGGTTCGCCAAGGTCTTGCTCGAGAGCCAAGCCACCGGTTACGAGTTAGTCGGCTTGCTGTTAACACGCAATGTGATTTCGGCAGAAACCCCGACAGTCCCAGTGATCGGGACCATCGACGACCTCGATCGCACTCTTGCTGATCGGCCAGTAGACGAGGTGTTCATCGTGGGCGGTGCTGCCGAACTGGCCGAGTTGGCACCCGTGGCTCAGCGGCTGATCGAGAAAGGTCGGGTGGTTTCGCTCGTTACCCCGTTGGCAAGTGGGCAGCATGGGGTGCGCGGGCGCGTTACGGAATTCAATGGGGTCCCGATGCTGTCGTTCGGCCCGATGCCCAGAGACGAAGTCTCTCTAAGCCTCAATCGTGTGCTTGACGTCGCGGTCGCTGCGGCCGCGCTTCTGGTTCTATCGCCGGTCATGGCGTGTGTCGCGGCGGCGATCAAGATCTTCGATCCTGGGCCGGTCTACTTCCGGCAGGAGCGTCTTGGTGAAGGCGGACGGCATTTTTTGCTGTACAAGTTCCGATCGATGCGGGTCGATGCCGAGCACGCGCTACGTGCGGACACGCGTCTATATCGCCGCTACATCGAGAACGACTACAAGCTACCGGAGAGCGAGGATCCGCGAATCTCTCCGCTTGGTCGTTTCCTCAGAAAGACCAGCCTCGACGAGCTTCCCCAGCTCTGGAACGTTCTCAGGGGCGACATGGCACTGGTCGGGCCCCGACCGATCGTCCCTGCCGAGCGTGAGAACTACGAACCATACGTCGATCTGTTGCTGGCGGTGCGCCCCGGGTTGACGGGGCTCTGGCAGGTTAACGGTCGCAGCACGGTGCGGTACCCGGCTCGAGCATTCCTGGACCTCGACTATGTTGCAGCGCGTACGCTCCGCGGGGACCTCGCGTTGCTCGCTCGTACTGGTCCGTCGGTTTTGTTGGGGAAGGGCGCACACTGACGTGGCCGTTGTGGCTGGCTCGCCCGCTGACATCTTCACTGCGCGAGGCGCGGTGAGGGCCGTAGCCTGGGGGGCTGCAGCTGCGTTCGCGTTACACTTCGGCGGCGCCGCACTGAAATACGTCATCCACGTACTTTTGGCGCAATGGATGGGCACGGAGGACTTCGGCAGATACGCCTACAGCATGGCGTGGATCAACGTCCTCGCCGTGTGTGGTGGGCTGGGGCTGTCAATGGGCGTATTGCGGTTCCTGCCGGAATACGTGGTCGCTGGCGACTGGGAACATGCGGCCGGGCTGGTATCGGCGACACGCTGGTTGACGGTCGCGGCTGGGATCATTGCGGCGACTTCATACTACGTCATTGTCACGAAATGGGACGGGGCCGCCCACTCCCTCAGCGTTTTGTTGCTCGTTCCCGCCACCTCGTTCGTGACGCTTCAAGCGGAGTTACTGCGTTCGCAACGACGCATCGAACTCGCCTATTTCCCAACCCTAGTGATGCAGCAGCTGTTAGTCATCGGCGTCGTACTCTTGCTGTTGCGATGGCAAGGCTACGTTACGGATACCCAGGCGATCTGGGCCCATGCGATCGGAGCGGTTTGCATCGCTGGAGTGCAGATTGCGCTTATGCGTGCGACGCTGCCGGCTGCGCTGGTGACTTCAGCACCGAGATACAGAACGGGCGAGTGGCTCCAGGTTTCGGCTCCCATGCTGCTCGCCACTATCTTCACTCTCCTGCTCGGGCAGAGCGACATCTTGATGCTGGGCGCCATGCGAGGAAGCGTTGAGGCGGGTCTCTACTCGGCATCCGCGCGAAGCGCAGCTTTGGTCGGGCTCGCCCTCGTGGCGGGAAACGCAATTGTCGCGCCGATGATCGCTGGACACTACGCACGCGGAGATATGACCGCCCTCATGCAGGCAGTCCGTGCGGGGACGAGGCTTGCGCTTTGCGGCAGTCTTGTGCTCGCGCTTTTCCTGACGGCGTTCGGGCGCCAAGTACTCGCGTGGTTCGGAACCGAGTACGTCGGGGGATATGGCGCGCTGGTCGTCTTGTGTGCAGGGCAGGTTGTCAGCGCAGGCGCCGGACCGGTGGGATACCTGTTGAGCTTGACTGGTCACGAACGTACCACCGCTCGCGTTTACGGCATCTGCGCGATCATCAACATCGTCGCAAGCGCCATGCTCATACGTCGGTGGGGATCGTACGGCGCAGCCCTCGCCACCGCCGGCTCGATGATTCTATGGAATTTTTGGCTCCGCTGCCTGGTCCGAAGTCGTCTCGGTGTGGGTGCGTTCTTGACGGGTGGGGGGTGATGGTGGAAACGCCCGCCATCAAGGTGCTGTTCCTCGGCGGGCATGGCCGCAGCGGAAGCACGTTGCTGGATCGTCTTCTGGGTCAGTTACCCGGCTTTTTCTCTGCGGGTGAAGTTAGGAATCTCTGGGAACGCGGGGTCGTTGAGGATCAGCTCTGTGAATGTGGCCGCCGTTTCCAGACGTGCCCGTTCTGGGGGTCACTCATGCCGCAGGTTCTGCGCCTTTCCGACGGCGAAGCGACGCTGAAACTGCAACGTCGTGTGGATCGGGGTCGGTACATACCTTGGTTGCTGTCTCCTGTGCGACCAGCTGGCTACGAGCGGCAAATGCGAGAGTACCTCAAACTTCTCGCACGCTTGTTCTCGAGGATTCGAGAGACCACCGGATGCCGTGTCGTCGTTGACGCGTCGAAGGACCCCTCGCATGGCTTCCTCCTCTCGCTCGTGGATGGCGTCGAACTGTACACGCTCCAGTTGGTACGCGACAGTCGCGCGGTGTCGTTCTCGTGGATGCGCAAGAAACAGAGACCCGAGGTACACTGGAAACAGGAATTCATGCGCACGTTACCACCGGCGCGAGCCGGATGGCAGTGGCTCGTTCGCAATCTGTTAGTCCATCTGCTCGGTCGTTACAGCCGTGCGTACATGATGCTACGGTACGAAGATTTCGTGGGTGCGCCGAAAGACGCGCTGGCGAAGATCGCCGATTTCGTCGGCGAGCCGATCGAATCCATAGCCTTCATCGATGGTGTGAACGCGCGGGTGTCTCCCGGGCATGGAATGGCCGGTAATCCCGTTCGGTTTGACCAGGGAGTGCTGTCGATTCGTCCCGACATCGAGTGGAGAGAGCGAATGAGTCGCGGCGCCCGCTACGCAGTCACGATGCTGACATTTCCGTTGCTCGCCTACTACCGATACCTGAAACCGAGGTTTGTTCGATGAGTTGTGCTGGTGTGACACGTCGTCCGAGCGCCCGGCCTGATCACGGAACCAAATGAACGAACTCTTTCTGATCATCGCTATCCTATTGGCTGTCCGCGTTGCCCGAGGCGGCGATATCACGTCGCCCGCCGCCGTGATGGTCTTTGTCTGCGCGTTGTCGATGGTGGTCTTTTACGGCGTTACTGTGCTGTGGATATACCCCGACTGGGTGAGCCATTGGTGGCAAGTCCGCAGTGACTACCGCGACGTATCCGTTGGGGTACTCGGGTTCTATCTATTGCTGCTTTCGCTCGGGTTCTGCGTGGAACGTCTGACGAAACGGCTCCGTCGCCTGGATCTTCCGTACGCGGCTGACTTACGCTCGAGCGCCAACTTCGCTTCCCAAGTTGACAAGCTCCTGACGCATCCAGCCATCGTGTTCGCATTGGTGTGCACGACGCTGCTCTCTGTCTGGCACTTTTGGACCATCAACTTCTCAGAGCTGATGTTCTATCGCGTGTATACGAGCGCCCGCGATCCGTACGAGGTTGGTATCCAGAACGCCATCGTTGGTTTGTTCCACAAGAATGTACCAATGCTCGGTTGCATCTTGGGACCGATGGCGATGCTCTACTTTCACCGCCGACGGATGTCGGCATTCTTTCTCGCTGCCACCGTGTTCGTGTACGCGTTCGTCATCACGGTCTCGTTCTGTTCGCGATTCGCCGTGTTGCAACTTTTCTTGTTGGCAGTGCTCGCACGTGTGTTGAATAACCGCCGCGTAAGTGCGGGAGCTGTAAGTTTCGCATGTGCCGCGTTTGTTACGTATGCGGTCACGATCGTCCTGCGGAAAGGGCTTGGTGCGGACCGCGTTGGACCACTTGGCATCGAGCCGTTCGTGGACGTGCTATTCAGCGGCGATTTCTTGTTCGACCAGATGCTGTTGTTCACGCTGTTCAATAACTTCGGAGGAGCCTTCGTGCTTGCCGAATCCCTTTCTCGATGGGGAGTGACATATCCTCTGAAGTACAAGATCCTGTCTTTCTCGCCGTTCCCTTCGATGATCGACGGGTTCAACACCGTGCGCTATGCGGAAGAGCGCATCATGGCTACGGGTCCGTTCAGCAATTTTGCGGAGCTCTACCACTTTGGACCACTATACGTCGTAGGATTTCTCATATTTCTGTTCTGCGTTCTCTACATCGTGACGCGGTGGTGGCGGCTTTACCGAGGCGGATTCGCGTTCGTCGTTTGTGCTCCCATGTACTACGCGATCTTCAGCATGCACTACTACCCGCTACGGCACTCGACGCGCTGGATTCTCGCAAGCACGATTGCCGCAGTATCTATCAGCTACATGTACGAGTACCGGTCTCGGCTGCGCGTGCACGCGGCACATCCGGCACGTTCCGGCCGGGTTACACGCGGGGTAGCGATGGGCGCACCTAGTTGGGCCGCTCCTGGGGGGCGAACTTAGCTGTGCCACCGGTCCGAGAACCAGTTTCCGTTACGTTCGTCGGAACCTTACCTCCACCGTTCACTGGTCAGACGATTGCAACCGAGGCGATCGTTCGGTGCCTGCGCGAGCGCTCGTCGCTCAGAGAGGTCCACATTGCACGTGAGGGACATTCGGGCGTTGGCTGGCGTTTTGCCAAGGGCGTGAAGAGCGTTGGAGCTGCGTGGCGGATCATGTGGTCGCGACCTAGGGGATCCGCGCATCTGTACATGGTGGCGAACTCCTCCGGTGGTCTGTGGTACGACGGCATCATTGCGCTTGCGGGTCGCATACGCGGCTATCGCGTGTTCTTGCACCATCAGGTTTATTCCTACTTGCATCGATGGGACTACCGATTCGCGCTTCTGAACCGCGTGTTGGGCCCAAAAGGTGCGCACATAGCGCTCAGCGAGGAAATGTCTGATCAGCTCCGCCGACAGTATCGGGTCAGGCAGTCAATCGTTTGTGTACCGAACACCGTGGCGGTCATGGGGTTTCGCCCGAATTCAGGACGGGCATCCCGCGCCAGTGGGCCACTGACGATAGGTCACCTCAGCAATTTGAGCATGGAGAAGGGTCTCGGAACCGTCCTGACCGTATTTCGGGAGTTGCGCGCGATCGGTGCCGATGTCCGGCTCGTGTTAGGAGGACCGACTTGCTCGAACGCCGCCGCAGATGCTGCGAGAGAGGTCGTAGCGCAGTTTCCCCGTGAGGTTGACTACCTCGGTCCGATCTACGGTAGCGCCAAGGAACGCTTCTACGAATCGATCGACGTGTTTCTGTTTCCCAGTACGTATCGAAACGAGGCACAGCCGCTCGTGGTTTGCGAGTCGTTGCTCGCTGGCGTGCCAGTTTTTGCATATGGACTCGCATGCATCCCGAGCTTGATAGGCCGGGACGGTGGACTCAGTGTCGTACCTAACGACGACTTCGTTTCAGCTGTGATACCGCCACTTCGCGCGTTAGCCGAGGACGAACAGCGACGGCGGGCTACCGCGCGAGCGGCCGCGAGCCGTGGGGAGGAACTGCGACGAGACGCAACGCTGAAGCTCGAGCGCTTTTTACAGTTCATATGTTCTCAGTCTGACGCGACGGAGGAGTCGGCTTTCGGCTCTACGGGCGCGTTGATTGAGGCTGAGCCCTGGTCAGACCGGCAACCCAGTCATGTTCGGTAGAGGCGCGGGTTCGATTCGTAACAGGCATAGAGCACTGGGCGTTACTCCTCGCTGTGACTGGCTAGAGGACGGCGGATCCTCCCCCCCCGACGGTCATAGCTGCGCGACAGATACCCCGCTGAGCTCGCTCGTGAGAAAAGTCTGGGCCGGGTTTGTATGCGCGGCGTTCATTTCCCCTGCCGTAAACGCGATAGCGTACACCTGGTGCGGCGACGTGAATTGCGATCGTAAAGTCACGGCGTCGGACGCACTCGCAGTGCTGAAGAGTTCGGTCGACGGGACGGCACAGATCTTCTGTCCGTTGGATTGTCCTGAGTATTTCCCGAAGCCTACGGACCTGCCGTCCGCCGAACCTGTTGGTACCGTCCGCACGTGTGCGGACTTCAACTGTGACGGTAGAGTGACTGCCACCGACGCCTTTGCGGCTCTCCTGCACGTACTGGACCAGGAGAGAAGGTTGAGCTGTACCCGGTCCTGCCCGGGCGACTCATTCTCGTTCGCTGAGGTGACATCGCAGTCTGGTATTCATCATGTGGGTGATAGCTGGGGCGGCGCATGGGGCGACTACGATGCCGACGGCTGGCCCGACCTGTGGGTCACGAATCATTTCGAGAAGTCGAGCCTGTACCGCAATCTCGAGGGGCGAGGCTTCGAGGAAACCACCGACGAGGTGGTGGTGCCGGTGCCAGTGCGTGCCGATTCTCACGCCGCCGCGTGGGCGGATTTCGACAATGACGGCGACCTCGATCTGTTCGAGCAGATCGGCGGTGGGGGAGGCACGGCCAGCGCATCTCACCCGATGCCCAAACACCTTTACGTCAACGAGAACGGAGTTCTCTATGAGCGTGCCGCTGAGTACGGCGTCGATTACCCCTACTCGCGAGGTCGCGGCATCTCATGGCTGGACCTTAATACCGACGGCCGGCTCGACCTCTTATTGCTGACGGAGCTGCGCCCCGATCACCTCTACCCTTCTGCGATGCTGTTCCAGCAACCGCAGGGCGACTTCCTTCATGTCAGCGAGACGCTCGGCTTCGACGTACCGTTGTCGTCGAAGTACGCGTACTTGTGCGATCTCACCGGAACCGGCGAGCGCGAGATCATTATCCACGGTGGAAACTTTCCGCAACGCATCTACCGTGCTGGACAGGAGCCACTCGCGGAGATGCGAAGGGTACTCGGCTTTCCGGTCACCAACTACGTCGAGGACAGTGCGGCAGGTGACTTCGACGGTGATCTGGACATTGATTTCTTCCTCGCGCGTAATCTGGCTGTCTCAGAGTTCGACTGGCGAGGTGACTCGGTGGTGCGCGCGTTCTTGTTTCCCTATCTGACGACCGACGAACATGGATTCGCCATACGCACCAACGGGGACGTCTCCGTCGAGCTCCAGGCTTCGCAGATAATCGATCCTAATCTGATACACATAGGACAGGCCGGGTATCATCCGAGCGGCCAGCGTTTCGTCCTGCGCACGGATGACGCGAGGAACGTGGGCCTGCTAGCGCACGAGCCGGGCACCGTTCACGGTGTGCTCATCGGTTGGGATCCACGGCTCGCGCAGTGGACGATCCGCGCGGCGGTGCCGCCGGATCAACCCAAGCAGCGCTTGTTCAACGTGGAGATAGCTTCCAATGCGGCAATCTCTGCCGTAGAACCCATCAACATCAACACGACGGCTCCGCCTCAGGTGAACAAGCTGCTCGTGAACACCGGTGCATCGTTCGTCGACGGTAGCCAGGCCGCCGGTATCAACTTTCCTACCGACTGCCACTCGGTGACCTCCGGTGACTTCGACAACGACATGGACCTCGACCTGTATCTCGTCTGCACGCGGCGTGTTCGGAATGTTCCTGATCTCTTCCTCGAGAATCGTGGCGACGGGTCATTCGTCACCAGCCCTTACGCCGCGGGCGCGCAAGGCAGCATGCGTGGCCTGGGCGATGTCGCCCTGGCCGCGGACTACAACCGCGACGGATTCCTCGATCTGTTTGTGACGAACGGACATCCGCTGAAGCCCTTCAACAGCGATGGCCCGGATCAGCTTTATGTCAACGACGGAAACTCCAACCACTGGCTCGAGCTGAATCTGGTCGGCGTGCGATCCAATCGCGACGCTATCGGCGCGACAATCGTGTTGACGGCTGGTGGTGTTTCGCAGACACGCCAGACCGGTTGCACGTCACACAAGTGGGCGTTCGACGAGCGGATCGTTCACTTCGGTCTCGGTGGGAACACGACCGCCGACATTGCGATCACCTGGCCGAGCGGCACCGTGCAACTGCTCCAGGATGTACAAGGGGATCGGTTGCTCACAGTTACGGAACCTCCCGGAGCATGAGTACCCGTGACGAAGCAACTACCGAGGAAAGACGCTGGCTAGGAGTGTGCGCCCCAGAAACACTGACGTGAGAAATCGGCTGCATTTGCCTCCGAATGAGCCGGTCGCATCCCTCTGGACCGTCCATCGACGGTGCGATGCGGGGTCGTCATCAGCGAGAGCGTGGTCGTGAAAGC
>CAZKRI010000045.1:0-4290 GCA_964555245.1 uncultured Myxococcales bacterium | reverse complement strand
TCTGGCCGACTCGCCCTGGGATCCGGCGCTGCTCGTGCGCGCCTGCGCCGAGCGGGTAGCGCCCGAGCTCGAGGTCTCTGCCTGGGTCGTCGACGACACCGGGATCAAGAAGGACGGGCGCTCCTCGCCGGGGGTGAAGCGACAGTGGTCGGGGACGCTCGGCAAGATCGACAACTGCCAGATCACGGTCTCTGTCCACGCGGTCGGCGAGCGGGGGACGCTGCCCTTGGGGTGGACGCTCTACCTGCCTGAGGAGTGGTGCGAGGATCTCGCCCGCCGGGGAAAGGCGAAGATCCCGGAGGGGGTCTCCTTCCAGACGAAGCCGCAGCTCGCCGCCTCACTCGTGGAGGAGGCCTGCGGGTGGCAGGTCCCGGCAGCGCCCCTGCTCGCCGACCAGGCCTACGGTGACGACGCCCGCTTCCGAGGCCGCCTGGCCAGCCGCGGGCTCGAGTACGTCGTCGCGGTCGCCGCCTCGACCGGCGTCTTCGGGCCGGAGACGAGCTTCGCGGTCCCCGAGCGGGCTCAGACGACGGGGCGGCCGCCGAACGTCGCTCGGCCCGACCGCAGGCACGAGTCGGTGCGCGCGCTCGCCGAGCGGCTGCCGGCCGAGGCCTGGAAGCGCGTCCCCTGCCGGACGACCCCAGCCGGTGAGGAGGTCGAAAGCCGCTTCGCCTACGTGCGCGTGGTCGCCTCCCACCCCGTCGAGCGCGACCACTCCCCGCCGCGGGAGGAGTGGCTGATCGTCGAGTGGCCCGCCGGTGAGGAGGCTCCCAGCGACTACTGGCTCTCGAACCTGCCCGAAGACGAAAGCGCCGAGCGCCTGGCCCGCCTCGCCCGCCTGCGCTGGACGATCGAGCTCGACTACCGCCAGCTCAAGGGCGAGCTCGGGCTCGACCACTACGAGGGCCGCAGCTACCTCGGCTTCCACCACCACTGCGCCCTCGTCACCTGCGCCCACGCCTTCCTCACCCTCGAGCGGCTCTGCCCAAAAGCACTGCGGCCGGCCTGACACTCCCGCAGGCCGTCCGACTACTCCAGCCGGTCCTGCGCTGTTGGGACGGCCGCTGCCGCACCTGCAACCAGCCCGTCGACCTCGACCAGCTCCCGCTTTTTGCCAGAAGGGAGTAACAAAGTCCTACTAAGGGCCTGTCCAAAAACCCCGGAGTGCGGTCCGACCGGGGTCCTATGCTCGGCTCGTCCAGTCGGGTCGAGCAAGGGGGTCCTGGGATGGCGATGGGGCAGGTGAAGGGGCAGGCGGCGACCTTGCAGGTGGAGATGGTCTGCCTGGACGAGCTCGTCCCCGAGGACGACCGCTACCGCAAGCTCGACCATCTGGTCGACTGGTCGTTTGTGCGCGAGCTCGCAGCGCCCTACTACGCCGAAGATGTGGGGCGGCCCTCGATCGACCCGATCGTGCTCGTCAAGCTGATGCTCGCCGGCGCGCTCGAGGGGATCGGCTCGACGCGTGAGCTCCTGCGTCAGGCGAGCGTACGCCTCGATCTGCGCTGCTTCCTCGGCTACGGGCTCTGCGAGCGGCTGCCCGTGCACCAGACGCTCTCGCACGCCCACACCCGCCGCTTCGTCGACGCCGCCCTCTTCGAGCGCCTCTTCCTGCGCTCGCTCGAGCTGTGCAAGCAGCACGGCCTGGTCGAGGGCACGCACCTCTCGATCGACGGCTTCCACGCCGAGGCGGACGCGGCGCTCGCAAGCCTGCGGGCGAGCCTCGCCCTTGTCCCCGCGCCGGAGGCCGCGGCGGGCGATGAGGCCGAGACAAGCGAGGGCTCTCCACCGAAGCCCGCCGCCCAGCTCGCCCTCGACGAGGAGCCGGCCGGCGGTCAGTCGCGCGAGGAGCGTCCTGCGCTCACGCTGGCCGAGCCGCGTTCGGGCCCAGGGCGACGCGGCGAAGCTCGAACCAGACCTCGGTCTCGGTCACCGACCCGGAGGCGAGGCTGCGCGGCAAGCCCGGGCAGCGCCCGCACCTCGTCTACCGAGGCCAGGTCGCGATTGATCCCAAGCACCGCTGCATCGTCGCCTGCCTCGGCGAGCAGGCCGACGGCTTCGAGGGCGACGCGGTCGAGCCCCTGCTCGATCGTGCCCGCTTCGCCTGTCCCGAGCTCGCCTCGATCGGGGCCGACTCGGGCTTTGCCGCCGAGCGCGTCTGGCGGGCGGCCGAGCAGCGCCGGATCACCGCCTACATCCCGCCGCAGCCGACGATGCTGCCGAAGAGCGAGGAACCGACCACAGAGGCGCAGCGCCAGGCCCTGGCCGCGCGGGCGCGCTGCAAGAGCCCGGCCGGGATCGCGGCCCACCGCCGCCGCATGGCCGATGCCGAAGGGGTGATCGGCGAGCTCAAGAACCAGGGCACGGCGGCTCGCGCCCAGCGGCGCGGGACGCCTTGCTTCCACGTCCAGCTCTTGCTCAACTGCACCGCGGTCAACTGCAAGCGGCTCGCCGACCACGCCCCGCAGGCGCAGAGCGGAGTCGCAGCAGCGCCGCGGACCGCCACGGCCGCGTGGCCCGCGGTGGTCGGAGGCGCAGCAGCGGCCGAGCACGCCCGCCAAGCCGCCCCCCATGCCTCCCGCTGGCTCGCTGCGATCCTTGCCGCCGCCCCGCGCCCCTGGAGCTACGCCGTCTCGCTTAACTGAGCCGCGCAGCACCGCTCAGGGTGCCTTCTTGGACAGGCCCCTAACCGCGACCCTCGTCGTTCAGCGGCGCCGAGGCGGACGCCAGGCGGCGCGTGCGCTCAACGGGCGATCGCGCGCCGTCAGCGATGCTTCCGGACATCCCGCCCGGTTCTCCGGACGGGAAGCGGGCGAGGCACGCTTCCGGGATGACCGTTCTGACTTCCGTCGCGGACGTTCGGGCGGAGCAGCGTGTCCGGCACCGCGTTCGGGATTTCCTCGCGCTCAGCGACGTCCGCGAGTTCGGCGACGGTATTGCGTCGGTGGTCCGCGAAGAGCGTGACCGAGACGAGCACGATAATCATGAGCGAGAGCCAGGTCGGCATTCGTCTACCTCCGTTCGGTGCCTAGGGCCAACGTCCTCTGGGCACCACATGAGTCGGCGGATTTCGCCTCTCTATTTACCCTCAGACGGGTGAAGGGACAGTGAACGGGTGAGAATGCGGTGAAAAAGCGCCTCGATACGATTCTCGTCGAGAGAGGGCTCGCGGAGAGCAGGAGCCAGGCACACGCCCTCGTCCTGGCCGGCCTCGTTCCGGGCCACAACAAGCCGGGAGAGCAGGTACACGAGGATGCGGAGCTTCGAGTGGATCGCCCACCGCGCTTCGTGTCGCGCGGCGGCGAGAAGCTGCAACACGCGCTCGATGAGCTTCGCGTGGTCGTCACGGGACGCGACTGCGCGGACGTGGGTGCATCGACCGGCGGCTTCACCGACTGTCTGTTGCAGGCAGGAGCGGCACGCGTCCTCGCAATAGATGTCGGCTACGGCCAGCTCCATCCTCGAATGCGCTCCGACCCGCGCGTCACCGTCCTCGAGCGAACGAACTCTCGATCGCTGACCGAGCTTCCGTTCGCTCCCGAGCTCGTCGTCTGCGACGTGTCGTTCATCAGCGTGACGAAGGCGCTTCCGCCCGTGCTTGCCCTTGCGGCACCGGGATGGGAGGCTGCCGTGCTCGTCAAGCCGCAGTTCGAGGCCGGCCGGGCCGAGGTAGGGAAAGGCGTCGTGCGCGACCCGAACGTGCAACGGAAGGTCATCGAGAGCGTCATCGAAGCTGCGCGGGGGTGGGGTGGCGACACCCTCGGGGTCGTAGACTCCGGGCTGCCCGGCCCCAAGGGGAACCGGGAGTTCTTCGTCCACCTCGTCAACCGCGCGGCCCAAGGGAAACCCGATGACATCGACCGCTGGATCACCGAGGCCGTTGGTTAGGACGGTCTCCAAAGCCGCGGTCGTCACCCACGGGCAACCGACGCAGATCGGCGCAGGGCTCGCGCGGCTGCAAGCCGTCGCTGCAGAGAACGGCGTCGAGCTTCTCTTCCCATCCGAGGAAGCAGAGAAGCACGGCCTCGAGCCCACGGTCGATCTCTCGGTGGCCGACATCGCGGTCGTGCTCGGCGGAGACGGGACGATGCTGCGTACGCTCACGCGCTTCCTGGGTACGGGTGTTCCCGTTGTAGGCGTGAACTTCGGGCGGGTGGGCTTCCTCTGCTCCATGGGGAGGCGGGACCTCGAGGCAGGCCTTGCCCGCGTCTTCGCGGGCGAGTACGACGTTGTCGAGCTGCCCACGCTCGAGGTCGAGCACCCGAGCGGAATCGGGCGCGCGGTCAACGA
>CAZKRI010000044.1:0-30348 GCA_964555245.1 uncultured Myxococcales bacterium | reverse complement strand
ATCTCGGATCGGGTCAGGCTGTAGCTACCCCTGAATTTGGGAATCGTGGACGGGTCGTGCTGCCGCTGGCGTCAGCAGACGGCGATCGGCTGCACACTAAATTCGAAAGGCAGGTGTCTCAGATTTGTTGACAGGTTCCGCAGCGCCAATTGCGAATCGAGAACAACAAAACGCCGACGAACGGTACGGCGAATGCACCACCCACGAGATACGGCGACAACTCGGCCGTCAACTCCTGAAGTTGCGCTTCGAAAAATACACTCCCGAGGAACAGCGCAGTGAACGGTGCGGCGACGATGAACTGATTCCGTTTTCTGCGAGCAAACTCTGACTTAAATTTAGCGAGTTGGTCTTCGGTGTAGTTCACACGCCGCCTCCTGGCTGCCTAACGTGTATTGGACAGACCCGCGTAAATACCGCGAACGCGGCGAGGCGGTCTGTCTAATGTGGTTTGGAAGAGACCGCGCGAGCGACGCAAGGTGCCACGAGTCCGGGAAATGCGGCGCGACGCGTGCCAGGAGAGACTCGGCGTTAGACGGACCTGCCTAGCAACGGCGGGCGTTGCCGAGCCGTCGACGTCGCGCCCGCGGGGCCGTGACCGCGGCACTGCGTCGAGTAGGGCCTGCGTGCGCTTCATTCTCCACCGAGTAATCGATCGGCCGGGCTCTGGACGCCGGCCGGACCGCGGTTCAAGACGTGGGTGTAGATCATCGTTGTGGCGACGTCCTTGTGGCCGAGCAGCTCCTGGACGATCCGGATGTCGCTGCCGTCCTCCAGCAGGTGCGTGGCGAAGGAGTGGCGGAAGGTGTGGCAGGTCGCGCGCTTGGGAATGCCGGTGGCGAGGACGGCGCGGCGCGCGGCATGCTGGACGACGGTCGCGTGCGACACGCTCGCCGTTCCCCGGGCGCCGCCCACCTCGAGCAACATGGCCCGAAGCCTATTGACCCTGCCGAAAGCTGTCAACGGCGAGGGCTGGGGGGGGGGGACTCATCGCCGCGTGCCTGCGGGGGCGAGCCTAACGCAACGCTAACCCGAGCGCGACGCGAAGCTAACCCCACGATCATACCGTCCTCGCGTGGCACTCGTAGGAATGTGTGCGAGCCGGACGCATCCCGTCCCCAAACTAGGAGGAAGATATCAAAGTGAACCTACGCAGCGTGATTGCCATGGCCTTGATCGCAACCGTGACCACGAGCTACGCCGAGGCTCGCGATCAGATGCAGATCGTCGGCTCTTCGACGGTATTCCCCTTCTCAACCACGGTTGCGGAGCAGTTCGGCAAGACCAGCAAGTTCAAGACCCCAGTCGTCGAGTCCACGGGCTCCGGCGGAGGGTTGAAGCTGTTCTGCGAAGGCGCGGGGCTGGACACTCCAGACATCGCGAACTCATCGCGTCGGATCAAGGAGTCGGAGTTCCAGGCGTGTCTGCAGAACGGAGTGACCATGACCGAGGTCAAGATCGGTTACGACGGGATCGTCCTGGCGAACGCCAAGGGTGCGCCGTTGTTCCGGCTGACCAAGGCCCAGATCTTCCTGGCGCTGGCCGCCAAGGTTCCCCAGGACGGCAAGCTCGTCGCCAACCCCTATCAGCGCTGGAACCAGATCGATCCGTCGCTTCCGGATCTATCCATCGAGGTCTTCGGTCCCCCGCCGACCTCCGGGACCCGTGACGCCTTCGTCGAGCTGGCCATGGAGGGCGGTTGTGGCCAAGTGCCGGCGGCCCTCCCGCTCGGGCTTCAGGCCCAGGCCTGCCACCCGATCCGCGAAGACGGTCGATACATCGAGGCCGGCGAGAACGACAACCTGATCGTGCAGAAAGTGCAGGCCAATCCTTCCGCGCTCGGAGTGTTCGGCTTCAGCTTTCTCGATCAGAACCGAGACAGGATCCAGGGATCACACGTGGGCGGCGTAGCTCCGACCTTCGACGACATCGCAGCGGGTCGTTACGGAATCTCACGGGCTCTCTACTTCTACGTTAAGAAGGAGCATGTCGGAGAGGTTCCGGGCCTGGAGCAGTATGTCGCCGAATTCACCAGCGAGCGGGCTTGGGGACCGGAGGGCTACCTGGTCGACAAGGGTCTGATCCCCCTGCCGGAGGCGGAACGCCGGGCCATGCATGCGCAGGCGATCCAGCTTACCAAGCTCGGCAGCCTGTAGCCGAACCGGTTCGCGGAGATGGCCTGTCGCCGACGCGACCACGGATAGCGCATGAGGCCGGGTCCTATCCTGCTCGCCATCGTCACGCTTGCGGTCTCCGGCTTCTGGCTGGGCCGCAAGCGTGCGTTGGCTCTGTGCGGCGGCGAGCCGTCACGTCTGCATTCGCTCCCGGCCTACCACGGCTGGTACGTCGCGCTCTGGTGCGGTCTGCCCGGCACCATCCTGTTGCTCGCGTGGCTCGTCGTCAGGCCCTGGCTAACGCCGCCAGCCGCTACCGACCTACCGGCAAGGCAACCCGCGGCGATTGCCGTCGCCATCCTCGGTCTCGCGTTGGTTGGGTTGCTCCGCGGCCACCGTACCGTGCGAGTCGAGCTGCGCGCGCGCAACGCGGTCGAGCGAGTGCTCCGTGCCATCATGTTTGCCGCCTCGACGGTCGCGATTCTGACGACGATCGGCATCGTGATGGCGTTGATCGCCGAAAGCGCGAGGTTCTTCGAACGGGTTCCGTTGCTGGATTTCGTTTTCGGCCTCAAATGGAGTCCGCAGACGGCACTGCGAACGGACCAGGTGGGAGCCAGCGGCGCATTCGGTGCCGTGCCCTTGCTGGTCGGAACGTTTCTCATCACCGCCATCGCGATGGGCGTCGCCGTGCCGATCGGTCTGTTCTCCGCCATCTACATGGCCGAGTACGCCGCTCCATGGTTCCGGGCGGCGGCCAAACCGGCGCTCGAGATCTTGGCCGGCGTTCCGACGGTGGTCTATGGATTCTTCGCCACGATCACGGTCGCGCCGCTCTGCCGCAAGGTTGGCGCGACGCTTGGGCTCGACGTAGCCGCCGACTCGGCACTTGCTGCCGGTCTCGTCATGGGAGTCATGATCATTCCGTTCGTGTCTTCCCTGTCCGACGACGTCATCAACGCGGTGCCGCAGAACCTGCGCGACGGCTCGTACGCGCTGGGGGCAACGCGCTCGGAGACCATACGGCAAGTCGTTCTGCCTGCGGCTTTGCCCGGAATCGCCGGTGCGATTCTTCTGGCCGTTTCACGCGCGATCGGCGAGACGATGATCGTGGTGATGGCTGCCGGCCTGATGGCCAACCTCACGATCAACCCGCTTGCTGCGGTCACTACCGTGACGGTCCAGATCGTCACGTTGCTGGTCGGGGATCAGGAGTTCGACTCTGCGAAGACTCTGGCGGCGTTCGCGCTGGGTCTTTTGCTGTTCGTGGTCACGCTCACCCTCAACTTCATCGCGCTGAGCGTCGTGCGTCGCTACCGGGAAAAGTATGACTGACGCAAGCCGGCCCGATCCGCGGGTGCGCGTAGCCCGGCTGCGCCGGCGCTATGCGGCAGAGCGACGATTTCGCGCTTGCGGCGGCGCGGCAGTGCTCACGGCAATCCTGGTGCTTGCCGCCTTGCTCGGGTCGATCGCATTCCAAGCGTGGCCGGGCTTCTTCGAAACCCAGATCCGTCTGGAGATCACGGTTGACCCAGCCATCGACCCCGACGGCCATCGCGATCCGCTGACCTTGGAAGGCGCCGACTACACTGCCCTGGTCCGGCAGGCCATGAGCCGAGCGTTTCCCCAAGTCACCGGTCGTGAGGAGAAACGCGAGCTCTACGGGTTGTTGGGCAGTGGCGCGGCGTTAGCTCTGCGCGACGCCGTCATGGCCGACCCCGGCTTGATCGGCCAGACCCTGACGCTGTGGCTGTCGGCGTCCGATGAGGCCGATAGCGTTCACAAAGGGTTGATCGATCTCGAGGTGCCCGAGAGCGACCGTCGTTTCAACGACCGGCAAGTATCCTGGCTGCGAGCCCTGGCCTCCGACGGCGCCGTGCGGACGCGCTGGAGCCGAACGTTCTTCACGGCCGGCGACAGCCGGGAACCGGAAGAGGCCGGAATCTGCGGCGCGCTCGTCGGCACCGCGCTGACCCTTGCGGTCACCTTGTTGCTCAGCTTTCCGGTGGGAGTCTTGGCGGCAGCGTATCTCGAAGAGTTCGCGCCGAAGAACCGCTGGACCGACTTGATCGAGGTCAACATCAACAATCTCGCGGCGGTGCCGTCGGTGATCTTTGGCTTGCTCGGTCTGGCGGTGTTCCTCAACGTGTTCGGCCTGCCGCGCTCGGCGCCACTGGTCGGCGGCATGGTGCTCGCGCTGATGACGCTGCGCACCGTCGTCATCGCCGGGCGCGCCGCCTTGCGCGCGGTCCCGCCCTCGATTCGCCAGGCTGCCATGGCTGTAGGCGCCTCGGAGGTGCAGGTCGTGCTTCATCATGTTTTTCCGCTCGCCATGCCCGGCATCCTCACGGGGACGATCATCGGCATGGCACAGGCGCTGGGCGAAACCGCGCCGCTGCTCATGATCGGGATGGTGGCGTTCATCGTGGACGTGCCCACCGGCGTCCTCGACCCGGCCACCGTCCTGCCGGTGCAGGTCTTCCTGTGGGCAGACAGCCCGGAACGTGCCTTTGTTGCCAAGACCGCGGCGGCGATCGCGGTGCTTTTGACGTTCCTGATCATGATGAACGCCGCAGCCGTCGTGCTACGCAAGCGATTCGAGCGCCGCTGGTGAACCGGTTGAACGGTCACGGAGGAACCATACCATGAAAGCGCCAGCGACCGTCGTCCCACGCCCGTCGGTGGTCAGCCATTTGCCGCGCCGTTCCTCAGGCGCGCGACTCACCTCCGAGACGAGCGCGGCCAAGCACAAGATCGACACGCAAGGGGTCAACGTGTTCTACGCGGACAAGCAGGCCTTGTTCGACATCAGTCTCTCGATCCCGGCGAACCGGGTCACCGCGTTGATCGGCGCGTCCGGTTGCGGCAAGTCGACGTTCCTCCGGTGCATCAATCGCATGAACGATGTCATCGAGGGATGCCGGATCGAGGGTCGCGTTCAGGTCGACGGCGAGGACGTCTATGCCAGTGATCTCGACGTCGTGACGCTGCGGGCGAGAGTCGGGATGGTCTTTCAGAAGCCGAATCCGTTTCCCAAGTCGATCTACGACAACGTCGCCTACGGGCCGCGAATTCACGGTCTTGCCAGAGACAAGCGCGAGCTCGACGAGCTGGTGCAGACCAGCCTTGCGCGTGCCGGGTTGATCGACGAGGTCCACGATCGGCTCGATGACCCGGGGACCGGACTATCCGGAGGGCAGCAGCAGCGATTGTGCATCGCACGCGCGATCGCCGTCAGTCCGGAGATCATCCTGATGGATGAGCCGTGCTCGTCGTTGGATCCGATCGCGACCGCCAAGATCGAGGATCTGATGTTCGAGTTGAGCGAACGATTCACCATCGTCATCGTGACGCACTCCATGCAGCAGGCGGCGCGTGTGTCTCATCGGACTGCATTCTTCCATCTCGGCCGACTCGTCGAGGAAGGAGAGACGGAACGGTTCTTCACCAATCCCGCCGACTCACGCACGCAGGACTACATCACCGGCCGGTTTGGCTGATCCAGCGGCCGGAAGGCCTGGTATGCCTGCGCTGCGAGGCTGCGGCGCTTTCGCCGGAATCGCCGCTTTGCTATAGCGAACCAGCCAAGTTTCGCAGAGGTAGCGCGAGATGACGTGGATCATTACCCGATTGTGCCGCGAGTGCGTCGACACCGAGTGCGTGACCGTTTGTCCGGTGGACTGCATCTACCGGTATACCGGTAGCGACCACGCGACATTCGCCAATCAGCTTTTCATCCATCCCGACGAATGCATCGATTGCGGCGCGTGCGAGCCCGCCTGCCCGTGGGAAGCGATTTTCGAAGAAGAGGCGGTACCAGACGTGTTCCGCGAAGACACGGCGCTCAACTACAAGATGATGGAACACACGGCTGAGTTCGCGGTTTGCTCCCACGAGGAAAAGCCCAAGCCCACACCCGACCAAGTCGCGGCGAACAAGTCTAAGTGGGACTACTCGCCCTAGCTCTGGTCGCCCAGCTTGCCGCAGGCCATGCCTGGGCAGCAGAGGCCGACCCACCTCTCTTCCAAGCGACCGATCACAAGCGGTTCGACGACGTCGCTCGCTGGAAGCGGGTATTCGACGATCCGGCCCGCGACGAATGGCAGCGGCCCGCACACGTTGTCGAGAAGCTCGCGTTGCGGCGCGGCATGGCGGTTGCCGACCTGGGTGCGGGCACCGGGTACCTCGTGAGACACCTGGCGGCGGCGGTCGCCCCGAGCGGGACTGTCTACGCGGTCGACACCGAGCCCAATCTCGTCGAGCACCTGCGTGACCGGGCCGATGCCGAGGAGACGGGTAACGTGGTCCCGGTGCTGGCATCGGTGGATAGCCCGCGGCTGCCGCGCGGTGCGATCGATGTCATCGTGATCGTCGACACCTTTCATCACCTCGACGAGCGCTTCGAGTACCTGCGCGGCCTTCAGCGGTTTCTTCGACCGAACGGCAGGATCGCGATCATCGACTGGAAGAAAGAGGAACTGCCGCTCGGTCCACCGCCCGATCACAAGCTCGACCGCAAACAGGTCGTCGCCGAGATGGAAGCCGCCGGCTTCCGGTTGCTCGACGAGTCGGCGGAGCTCCCCTACCAGTACTTTCTGATCTTCTCTATTCGAGAACCTTGATCTCGACTCGACGGTTGCGTGCCCGCCCCTCCGCGGTGTCGTTGCTCGCAGCCGGCCGGGACTCGCCGTAGCCGATCGCGGTAATCCGGCTGGCCGCGATGCCGTCACCAACGAGAAAGTCCTTGACCGAGTTCGCCCTACGTTTGGAGAGACCTTGGTTGTAGGCATCGCTGCCGTGAGAATCGGTGTGCCCTTCCACCCGCACCGTCAGGTCCGGTTCCTGGTTCATGAGAGCGACGACCTCTTCACGGAGGATCCGTTGCGTGTTCGGCTTCAGCTCGGCCCGGTCGTACTCGAAGTGCACCCCGGGCAGCACGATGGTTTTCCGGACGACCGGCTCCGCAGCAGGCACAGCCGCTGGAGCTGGGCTCGGCGCGGCGGTTTCATGGTCCATCAGCGCGCACACCGCGTAGCCGATCAAGGCACCGGTCGCCAGACCAATGCCGGCGCCCGCAGCAATCTCGCCTTCATCCGCATCGTCGGGAATCGCGGCGGCGATCGGAATGCCAGCTACCACCCCTACCGCGCCTCCGGCGATAGCACAGTCGAGCGGCTTGGCTGGTCGGGTGACCGAGCAGCCGCTGAGGATCAAGGCCAAACACAACCACCGGTACGATCGAGCCTGATACCGCATCGCTCTCTCCTTGATTCGAGTCGATGCGTGCCGGTGCCGGCACGCACGTCAAAAGGCGGCGTATTTAGGCAGAGACCAGATAACCCCGCAATCCGCGGCTGTGTGAAAGACGCTACCGAGTCAGACGCCGATCGACGGGCTGGCGCCCGTCGATCCTTGGACGGCGGCGAGAAGCGTAGGGATTTTCACGGGCTTGCATACGAATTCGACGGCGCCACCGCGCAAGCCGCGTACACGATCGCCCGGATTGGAACGCCCGGTGAGCAGAACCACTCGATAACGTCCGGGCCGTGCGGTGGCGATCTCATCGAGCACGCGAAATCCGTCGATGTCCGGAAGCTCGATGTCGAGCAGCACCACCGGCCGCTCGTTCTCGGTCGAATCGATCGGCGCGGCAACGAGCGCATGAAGCCCTTCCGAGCCGCTGCGATACGTCTTCACCTCGTAGCCGGCGGTGTTCAGAGCGTACGCGATCATTTCGCGAAGATGCTCGTCGTCCTCGATCAGATAGACCACCGGCGCGCTCGAGGCGGCCACCTCCGCGACCCTGACGCGGGTGCGCGCTGACGCCCGTGAACCGCACACGGCGGCGAGAAGGGCGCTGCCAACGTCGCCGTCGGCCGACAAGCCGGTCACGGAGACCTCCAGGCGGATGCCGTCCGCCGGATGTCCGCCCGGGCGTAACCGAGGATCGTAGTCGAGCCGGGCGCAGCACAGCTCCAGTCGAGTGGCGACGACCCGAACATCGGTCTCGAGAACCAGTAGGGCAAATACGTCCCCGGCCACGCGTGCGGTCAGGTCGCGCGCGGACCGGAATGAGGAGCGCAGCCCCGCAGCCACTGCCGCGAGCGCCGCATCCGCCGCCTCCAGCCCGTACCGCCGCGTGAAGCGGTCCAGCCCGAGAAGCTCGATCACTGCCAGCACCGCCCCACCGCAGCGACCTAGCGCATCACTCGCCGCAGCGAGGAACCTTTCGCGCCCATGGAATCGGGTCACCGGATCCGTGCCAACCAGATCACGCTTGATCCGCTCGCGCTCCAGCCGCGTCAGCACGCGCGCGCGCAACTCCTCCTCCAGCAACGGCTTGCTGATGAAATCGTCGGCGCCGTTCTCGAACGCGCGCAGACGGCATTCCGCGTCCGTATGCGCGGTCTGAATCACGATCGGGAGCTTCCCCCATCGGACGGAGGCGCGAACCGCCCGCGTCAGATCCAGGCCGCTCGCGCTCGGCATGTCGACGTCCAGAAGCAGGAGGTCCGGATCGCAGCGCTCCAGGTCGTCGAAGAGATTACCGCCATCGCTGACGCAGACGACCTCGCAGCCGGAGCTTCGTAGCACACCGTCGACAAACGCGAGAGTCGCCGGGTCATCGTCCACCGCCAAGACGCGCCCGATGCGTGCCGCGTTGGTGGCCTCGAGATCCTGCCATTCGGCGACCAGCTCTTCGACGCTCGGTTGACCTGCGAGATAGCGGTCGACACCAGCCCGCGCGGCGGTGATTCGATGCTCGGTCGAGCCGTCACCTCCGATCAGCAGAATGGCGGCATCAGCGCCGGCCTGTCGCATCGAGCGAACCCATTCGCAGTCGGGTTGCAGTGCCGGCTGGCCTCCCACGACGATCGTCGAGAAACGCGCTTCGCGCAATCGTTCGATGGTCGTGAGCGGCGAGTCGTTGGTTTCGACCTCGTAACCGAGCTTGAGCGCGGCGCGCGCGGCCGACTTCATGAAAGCCGTGTCGTTGTGGAGCAGTAGAAGCCGCGATGCCGCCGTGCGGATCTGCGGCGGAACCTGCGAACGGCCGTGTGCCGGCGCATCGTAGCCCACCGGGGTCGTGACGGTCTCTCGCAGTAAGGCGCCGATGCGGCCGATCGCGCTGCGGAGCTGGTCGAGGTCGGACGTATTCGCGGTTGGATCCCGACCTTGCCAGTCGCGAACCACGGCCTCTGCTTGCGCTGCGATCTCTCCGATCCGAGCGAAGCCGAAGGTCGCGGCGGAACCGCCGATCTGGTGCAGACGCGTGCGCAAGCCTTCCAGCAGGGACCCCGTCTGGTCCGACGGTGTCGTGCGTGCCAGTTCGGCTTCCATCCGTGCGACGGACTCACGCAAAGCCTCGGCGTAGCCCTTGCGCATCTCACGCGCGATACCGGTCACTGGGGTGGCCGGCCCCGACGTGGGCGGTGAGAAGGACTCGGGGATACGCCCGGCAATCAACTCCTCGACCTTTGCGATCAGATCGGCCGGAGTGAACGGCTTGCGAAGGCTCGCGTCCCAGGCTGGCGCGTTCCCAACTCCATGAGCTTCGATTTCGTCCAACGCGCTAGCCAGAAGGACGGGGATCCGCTGGGTGTCTATCGCCCCTTTGAGCCTTGCGGCGACCTCCCGGCCATCGATGTCTGGCAGCATGCCGTCGAGCACGACCAAAGCCGGCCGTAACTCCCGACACAGAGCGATCGCTTCGGCGCCCGTACCCGCGGCGTGAGGATCGTAACCGGCGCGGCGCAATACCGAGCAGAGCAGGTTGCGGATCATCGCATCGTCCTCCGCGATCACGATCCGCATCCTGCCGGTCCCTCCCGGCTTGCCGACCAGCTCCGTCATCGAACTGGGACGCTCCGAACGCGAGAGCGTTCGGACCCCCACTCGGAAGGGCCGAGCAACGGACGTGCCATTCTGCACTCGCCTGCGGTGCTTTGGCGTCCGCCATACACGCGGGCGCGCCGTGCCCGTGCCGGCGGCGGGCGGATCGGAGCGGACGCGCGAGTACGCCGATGTGCAGGATGGTACCCCGCCGGTGCGCGGGACAGAGCATGCTGACTCTGGTAAGAGGTCCGACAGGATTTCGGTGACCCCTCCCACCGGACCGAAGGAGATGACCTCCATGCCGGTACGACAGATCGAGCCGCCCCAGGCCCACGCCGAAATGACCGCCGATCCGCGGGCGGTCTACCTCGACGTGCGCTCACCCGAGGAGTTCGCGCAGGGTCATCCCGAGCGCGCCATGAACATTCCCCTTACGTTTCTCGAACCGGGGCGTGGCCCCAGCCGGCCGAATCCCGACTTCGTGGAGGTGGTAGCAAGTCATCTCACACCCGACACCGTGCTGCTCGTGGGCTGTTTGAGCGGCGGCCGTTCGCTCAGAGCCTGCGAACTGCTCGCGGCGGCCGGGTACAGCAACTTGAGCAACATCCAGGGTGGCTTTGGCGGCGTGCGAGACCGCAGCGGCGCAGCAATCCGCGGCTGGCGCGACTGTGGACTGCCGGTCGAAAACGGCCAGCCCGCGGGACGCTGCTACGCCGACTTGAAAGGGTCGTCGGGCTGATGGCCTGCTGGGGACGGCTGCGCGAAGGCGTGTCTGAACACGATCTTAACGAAACCGTAACAGCGTGAGCCCACGATCCACCCCTCAGTTGCGCTCCGCTGGGAGACCGAAGGATCCATGGCCAAAGAAACCGTGCTGGTGGTCGAGGATGAGCCCGACATCGCCGAGTTGATTCGCTACAACCTCGAGCGCGAGGGGTATCAGGTCGTCGTCACGGCTACCGGGGAAGCCGGTCTGGACGCGGCGCGCCGCAAGCGCCCGGACATCATTCTCCTCGACTTGATGCTCCCCGGCGTGGACGGGCTGGATGTTTGCCGCCGCCTGAAACTCGACACGCATACCTCGACGATTCCCATCGTGATGGTGACCGCCCGCGGTGAAGAGACCGATGTGGTAGCCGGTCTGGAGTTGGGGGCGGACGACTACGTGACCAAGCCGTTCAGTCCGCGCGTCTTGAGCGCTCGCACGCGAGCCGTGCTCAGAAGGCCGCGCAGTCAACCCGACGACACCGACGCCCCGGTGCGGATCCATGGGATCGAGATTCACCCGGGCCGTCATGAGGTCATTGCGGACGGCACCCCGCTCGTGCTTACCGCGACCGAGTTCAAGATCCTCCACCTGTTAGCGCGCAGGCCGGGCTGGGTCTTCACGCGTTATCAGATCGTCGATGGCATTCGCGGGCCGAACTACCCGGTGACCGAGCGCGCGATCGATGTTCAAGTCGTCGCGCTGCGAAGAAAGCTCGGCGACCATGGGGCGTTGATCGAAACCGTTCGCGGGGTCGGTTACCGCTTCAAGGACTAGCCGGTGCGGCCAAGGCGGCTGGTCTGGCGGATCGTCCCACCGATTTTCCTCGTGATCGGCGTTTCCCTGTTCGGGGTCGGTGCGTACACGTCGCGCTCGTTCCACGACTTCTACATCGAGGAAACCCGGCACTCGCTCCGGGCACGCGCCGAGTTGGTCCGCGAGGCGCTCGGCGGCTGGGCTCGAGTGGAACACGCAGCCGCGGTCGACTCTCAAGCGAAGCGGTTGGGACGCATGACCGCGACGCGGGTGACGGTCGTTGCCGCGGATGGCCGCGTGCTCGGAGACTCCGACAAGGATCCCCGTCTCATGGACAATCACGCGAGCCGGCCGGAGGTTGTCGACGCTCTCGCCGGCGGCATCGGTACCGCCATTCGTTACAGTGCGTCGCTCAACAGGAACCTGCTCTACGTCGCCGTGCCGGTCCGGCAGGGCGATGCGGAGGCTACCGCGGTGGTTCGCACAGCCCTCCCGTTGACCGCCGTGGAGGCCGCCCTCACCCGCGTGAATTTGCAGATCTTCGCCGGCGCGTTGGTGACTGCGGTTCTCGCCGCAGTCGTCACCCTCTTGGTGTCTCGCCATATCAGTCGGCCGCTCGAAGAGCTCGAGCAGGCCGCGACCCGGTTCGCAGCCGGCGAGCTGAGCCTGCGGCTACCCGCGAGCGGTTCGGCCGAGTTGGCCAGTCTCGCCAACGCGATGAACCGGATGGCCGGAGACCTGGAGGATCGTATCCAGGCTTTGATTGAAGAACGTAATGAGCGCGAAGCGGTTCTGGGTGGCATGGTAGAGGCCGTCCTCGCCATCGATCGAGACGAGCGTGTGATGACGATCAACACGGCCGCTGCCAGGTTGCTGGGAACCAGCCGAGAGCGTAGTCAAGGACGATCGATTCAGGAGGTCGCCCGCAATCCCGAGCTGCAGCGGTTCATGAAACGCGCCCTTGCTAGCGAGCGACCCATCGAGGACGACCTCGTGCTACGCGGGCAAGAGGCTCGGCATCTTCAAGCCCACGGCGCTCCCGTCCGCGACGGACAGGGTGTACAGATCGGCGCCGTCGTGGTGCTCAACGACGTCACGCGTCTGCGGCGCCTGGAAACCATGCGTCGCGAATTCGTCGCCAACGTTTCGCACGAGCTGAAAACCCCGATCACGTCGATCAAGGGATTCATCGAGACGCTCGCCAACGGTGCCCTGGAGGACCCCGTCAACGCCCGGCGCTTTCTCGAGATCACCGGCCGTCAGGCCGACCGACTCATCGCCATCATCGAGGACCTGCTCAGTCTAGCCCGTCTGGAACAGGAGAGTGAGGACGGCGCGTTGCCCGTGACCTGTGAGCAACTCAGGCCGCTGCTGCTTGGCGCCATGGAGATTTGCCGGAACAAAGCCGATCAAAAACGGATCGAGTTGAAGGTCGACTGCACCAACGCTCTCGTAGCCGAGGTGAACGCTCCGTTGCTGGAGCAAGCCATCGTCAATCTGGTCGACAACGCCATCAAGTACAGTCCCGAGGATTCCCCGATCGAGCTGATGGCGACGGCGGACGAGCAAAGCACGGTCATCTCCGTACGCGACTACGGTTGCGGGATCGAGCCGGGCCATCTCCCCCGCCTGTTCGAGCGATTCTACCGCGTCGACAAAGCTCGCAGCCGGAGTCTGGGCGGAACCGGCTTGGGCCTGGCCATCGTCAAGCACATCGTTCAGGCGCACCGGGGTTCCGTGGGTGTCGATAGCGAACCCGGACGTGGCAGCACCTTCATCCTGCGTCTGCCCCGGATTGCCAAGCCCACGCCGCCCCAGGACCAAGCGGCCTAACCGTGATCTAACATTGCGTTCACCCAATTCGCACGCTTCGTGCATACTTTTGCTGCAGAGATCCGCTGCGGTAGCTAGACTGCGACCGTAGTCCTGAACCGCCCGCTCACAAAACTAAAGGAGAGTAACAAAGTGACGAGGATGCACGTACTTGTACTTGCGGTGGCCACCGCAGCGATGATGGCGACGACCCAGGCTTTCGCAGAGACCCCAGCGACTCCCGATGGGACCCTCAAGGTCTATTGGAAGGACGGGCTACGCCTGGATACGGCCGACAAGTCGCTACGCCTCAAGATCGGCGGCCGGTTGTTTAACGACTGGGCCTGGTTCGACGAGGATCAGTCGGTCGAAAACGCGTTCGGGCGGAGCGACGACGGCACCGAGTTTCGCGCCGCGCGCCTGTACCTGGCCGGCGAGATCTACGGCCGGGCGATTTTCAAGGCCGAGTACGACTTCGCGGGTGGGGACGCGGAGTTCAAGGACGTCTACGTCGGTCTCCAAGCGCTGCCCTGGGTGGGCACGATCCGAGTCGGTCACTTCAAGGAGCCCTTCAGCTTGGAGGAGCTGACCAGCAGCAGGTTCATCACGTTCATGGAACGGGGGCTACCCAACGCGCTCGTACCCGGCCGCGACACGGGTTTCGGCATCAACAACGCGCTGCTGGATGAGCGGATGACCGTCGCGACCGGGGTTTTCTACAACACCGACGACTTCGGCGACAGCAACGGCAACGACAACTGGCAGTGGGCCGGACGCGTCACCGGCCTGGCGCTTGCGGCGGCGCCCGACCGTCTCGTCCACCTCGGCGGTGCGGTGCGCGTGGGAGATCCCGACGACAACACAGCCGAATTCGAGAGTCGCCCCGAGTCTCATCTCGCCAGCGATTACCTGGCGACCGGCCCGATCACCGACGCCGATGGCACCCAGATCAGCTATGGGGCAGAGGCGGCTACGGTCCTGGGGCCCTTTTCGCTGCAGGGCGAGTACATTCGCACCATGCTGGACCGGTCCGGAGCGGGCAACGCGGACTTTCCCGGCTGGTACGTCTTCGGGAGCTGGTTCATCACGGGTGAGCACCGCGTCTACAAGCCGGCCGACGGCGTTTTCGAACGCGTGCAGCCAAATCACAGCTTCCTGATCGACGGCGGTCCCGGAGCTTGGGAGCTGGCGCTGCGCTATTCGACCCTGGACCTCGACGATGCTGGCGTCGCCGGAGGCGAGATCGACGACATCACGGCGGGCCTCAACTGGTATCTGAACCCGAATGCGCGAGTGATGTTCAACTACGTGTACGCCAACCCGGACGATGCGGGCGACGCGAACATCTTCCAGACGCGATTCCAGATGGACTTCTGAGGGTCTGGGACGGAGGCGCCCCGACCCGGCCGGCAGAGGTATCGATGTCGAAGCACCTGGATCGCGAGATTGACCGACTCAAACGTCAGGTGCTCGCGCTCAGCGCGGTCGTCGAAGACAGCGTCAGCCGCGCGGTCGCGGCAGTTCAAGAACGTGACACGGAGCTGGCCGCAGCCGTCGTCCAAGATGATGGCCGAATCGACCAGGCCGAGATCGAGGTCGAGGAAGAGTGCCTCAAGATTCTCGCCCTGCACCAGCCAGTCGCGCTCGATCTCCGTTTCATCGTCGCCGTGCTGAAGCTGAACAACGATCTGGAGCGAATCGGCGATTTGGCGGTCAGCATCGCTCAGCAGGTGCCGATGCTGTGCGAACGCGACCCTCCATCCCTCCCGATCGACGTCTTGCCGATCGCGCGGGGAGCCCAGTCCATGCTGAGCAACGTTCTGGATGCGCTCGTCCACGCCGATGCCGATGCCGCGCGCCAAGTGTTGTCGGCGGATGATCGGGTCGACGAGTTACACCGCGAGATCTACGCGCGCGTCAAGGCGCAAGTCCGCAAATCGCCGGAGCACGCCGAGGTCCTGATCCACCTGCTATCGGTCTCGCGTTATCTGGAGCGTATCGCCGATCTCGCCACCAACATCGCCGAGGACATCATCTACTTGACCGATGGCGAGATCGTGCGCCACCGTCACGGCGGCAAGTAACGCTGCGGTCGGGGACGGCGCAGAGCGCTTTTCTCCTCGGCCAGCCCACAGCATGCTGGGGGTCAGGCGTGACCTCTATGCGAGCGCGGATTCCCCTGCGGCAGCGGCCCTTCGATCTCTTCTACATCGCGTTCTTCGCAGTCAATCTCCTGTTCGTCACCTACGTGATCGACGTCGAGCAACTCGTCATCGCCGACCCTGCCGCCTTCCAGTATCCGCTCTGGCCGCCGCGCGGCTGGGTCGACCTCGTCCACCGCTACGGGCGCGAGTACGACCCGCTGCTCATGGCTCGCCCCGCCTGGTGGAAGGCCACGATCTGGTGGGATGTCCTGGTATTCGGCCCTTTCTACGCGCTGGCGGTGCCGGCCTTCGTCGCCGGCAAGGAATGGATCCGCATTCCGACCATCGTCTACGCCTCGGTCCTGCTGACCATCCTCACCATCATTCTGAGCGAGGAGCTGTGGGGCCCGTTCCGCGCGCCGTTTCCGGAGATCGTGATCGCGCTGAACGCACCGTGGCTATTGGTCGCGCTTTCCCTGCTGTTGCGCATGAGCGGCACGCGTCACCCGTTCACGCGACCGGCCTACCGCAGCCAGCGAAGCGACGAATGGTCGATGTAGAAAGGCTCAACGCCGAACCCAGCGCTCGCCCTCCCGGCCAGCCATCCCTTCCGCCTCGAGCTTGCGCAGATGGGCCTCGACCGAGACCGCCGCGGCCGGGTGCAGGAACTGCGGCACGTCGGTGTAGATCCGCTCGACCAACCCTTGGACCGAGCCGACGCCGGCCGCGAGGCCTTCGAGGATCTGCTCGTCGCGCAAGGCACGGTGGTCGAGGATCTTTTGTACCTTGATGTAGGGCTCACGGATCGCCGGGCCATGAGCCGGGTAGATGACGGCCAGGTCCAACTCGAGGATGCGCCGGAGCGATTCGAGGTACTGCGCCAAGTCTCCGTCGCGCGGAATGATGGTCGTGCCGGCGCCGAGGACGACGTCACCGGTGAAAAGCGCCCGCTCCTCTTCCATGTAGAAGCATAGATGGTCACGCGCGTGTCCGGGGGTCCACACGGCGCGCAGCGTCGATCCCTCGGTCGTAACCGTCGCACCGTCGGCCAACCTCTGGACGGTCAGATCACCATCCAGCTCGGGCCACGGCATCTTGGAGATCGGCAGCGGGCCGAACCGGGCACATACCGACTCCACGCCGCCCAAGTGATCGATGTGGGCGTGGGTCAAAAGAATCCGCTCCAAGTGCGGGCGGCCGGCGGCCTGATCGAGGGCGCGAGCGAGCACCTCCAGGTAGCTCGCTAAGCCCTGCCCGGTGTCGAGCAGAATCCGTCCGGCCCCGGTGCCCACGAGGTACGTATTGGTCCCGGGGCCCGTGAACGGTCCCGGGTTCTGACCCAGGACCACCGTGACCCGGCTGGACCATTCATCGATGTCCGCCATCTCCAGACCGATCATCGAGTCGGTAACGATCCGTCTGGGCTTGTCCGGCACACCCAATCGGGTAGCAGGCCTGCGTAAGCTGAGCAATCGGGCAGAAATGCCTTGTCAGTGCCGCAGACCCGCCGGTATGATCCGGCCACCCCCTACGGGGAGGGAGAGGCTCGTCCGTTCGTCGTTCGATTGTAGGCTGCGTACCGCCACCGTCTAAGGAAGGGTTCTGATGAACGCGCTCCACTCCGATACCGTGACTCGCAACGGGCTGCGCGTCTGTGCCGCCGTGCTCGCAACCTCGTGTCTGCTCCTGCTGGCGGCCGCAGCCGCAGCCGACGAGCAGTCCTACGCCCTGTTCGAGAGCGGGCAGGTCCGTCCCCTCGCGATCTCTCCGGACGCCAGCACGCTGTTCGCCTGCAACACTCCGGACAATCGCCTGGAGATTTACACGATCGGTAGCGGCTCCTTGACGCATGTTGCGTCGGTTCCCGTAGGCCTCGAGCCCGTCGCCGTGGCCGCGCGCAACGATGACGAGGTCTGGGTGGTCAACCACCTCTCCGACAGCGTCAGCATCGTCGATGTCAGCACTCCGGCCACGGCCCGAGTGATGCGAACCTTGCTCGTCGGCGACGAACCGAGCGACGTCGTCTTCGCCGGCACCAGCGGCGACCGGGCGTTCATCACCACGGCGCACCGCGGCCAGAACACGCCGCTACACCCGACCATCGTCACCACGCTACGCACCGAGGGCATCGGGCGAGCCGACGTGTGGGTGTTCGACGCCACGAACCTCGGAGCCACCCTCGGTGGCGACCCGCTCACCACCCTGACCCTGTTCGGAGATACCCCGCGAGCGCTCGCCGTCAGCCCGGACGGAAGCCTCGTCTATGCCGCGGTCTTCCATTCGGGCAACCAGACAACGACGCTCTCGGAGGGAGTGGTATCTCGCGGCGGAAACGCCGGATTGCCGCCGCCGACCACGAATTTTCAGGGCACATCGGGTCCCAGCACAGGACTGATCGTGAGGCTCACGGGAGCAACCTGGATCGACGAGCGCGGGGTCTCCTGGAATCACGAGGTCAAGATCTCGCTGCCCGACCACGACATCTTCGTCCTGAACGCCAACGCCAACCCGCCGATTCAGCTTGCCGGCAGCGCAGGCCGGTACACCGGGGTCGGCACGGTGCTGTTCAACATGGCGGTCAATCCCGTCAGCGGAAAGGTCTACGTCTCCAACACCGAGGCGATCAACGAGGTTCGCTTCGAAGGGCCCGGCATTTACGCTGCCGGCTTCAAGCCGGCCGGCGAGCCGGCCACCGTTCAAGGCCACTTGCAGGAGAGCCGGATCACGGTCCTGGACGGCGCCAGCGTCATCCCCCGCCACCTCAACAAGCACATCGACTACGACTCCTGCTGCGATCCCATTCCCAATGCCGAGAACGCCGACAGCCTCGCTTTCCCGCTGGCCATGGAGGTTTCCGGTGACGGCCAGACGCTCTACGTGAGCGCATTCGGATCGAGCAAGGTCGGTGTGTTCAATACGACGCAGCTCGAGACGAACACGTTCGTACCCGATGATGCCGACCAGTTGAACGTCCCCGGTGGCGGACCCACGGGCCTGGCCCTCGACGAGTCCCGCTCGCAGCTCTACGTCCTCACCCGATTCGACAACTCGGTGGCGATTCTGAGCACCGCTACCGGCATGCAGTTGGCCAGCGTGCCCCTCCACAACCCGGAGCCGCCGAGCGTGGTGCTAGGTCGCCCCTTCCTCTACGAAGCCGCCTTTACCTCGAGTCATGGCGACTCGGCGTGTGCGAGCTGCCACATCTTCGGAAACCTCGACAGCCTCGCCTGGGATCTCGGCAATCCCGATGACACGGTGCTCAACAACCCCGGCCCGTTCCGCCTAGAGGTCGGGAACTCCGATTTCCACCCGATGAAAGGGCCAATGACGACCCAGAGCCTACGTGGCATGGCCAACCATGGCCCGATGCACTGGCGCGGCGACCGCACCGGAGGCAACGACGCCGGCAGCTCGCAGCCCAATAGCGGCACGTTCAACGAGGATGCCGCCTTCAAGAAGTTCAACCCGGCCTTCGAAGGCCTGATCGGCCGCAGCGAACAGCTCACGACGGCCGAGATGGACGCCTTCACCGACTTCATCTTGCAAGCGATGTATCCACCCAACCCGATCCGGAACCTGGACAACACGCTGACCACCGACCAAAACAACGGCCAGACGTTCTACTTCGGGCCTACCTCCGACATCGTCCAGGACTGCAACGGCTGTCATCAGCTCAACCCCAGCGGCAACGCCGGCTTCGGCGTGCCCAAACCGGGATTCTTCGGCGGCGACGGCTTCTCGAGCTTCGAGAACGAGCCCCAGCACTTCAAGATCCCGCATCTCCGCAACATGTACCAGAAGGTCGGTCTGTTCGGCATGGCGGACGTTCCCTTCTTCAACAGCCGCGACGACAACAACCCCCAGGGTGACCAAATCCGCGGCTTCAGCTTTCTGCACGACGGCAGCGTCGACACGTTGTTCCGCTTCCACGGTGCCGACGTGTTCGTGCAGAGCGTTCCCTTTAATACCGGCGGGATCCCGGACAACGCCTCCGGCGATACCGTCCGGCGTGAACTCGAAGCGTTCATGTTCGCCTTCGACTCCAATCTCGCCCCCATCGTCGGCCAGCAGATCACGCGTCCCTCCCCCAATGGAGCAACGGTCGATCCACGGATCACGCTCCTCATCGCGCGGGCCAACGCGAACGAGTGCGACCTGATCGTCAAGGGCAACGTCGGCGGCATCGCTCGCGGCTATCTCTACGAAAGCCCGACCTTCACTCCCGACCGCGCCGCGGAGAGCGCGCTCAGCGACGCGGCATTGCGTGCGCTGGCGAACACGGCCGGCCAAGAGCTGACCTATACGTGCGCGCCGCCCGCATCGGGCGTCCGGATGGCGCTGGACCGGGACGAGGACACCTTCTACGACCGCGACGAGATCGATGCCGGCTCCGATCCAGCCGACCCGGCGAGCGTC
Source organism: uncultured Myxococcales bacterium (assembly GCA_964555245.1). Lineage (GTDB taxonomy): Bacteria > Desulfobacterota > Binatia > UBA1149 > SPBQ01 > CAZKRI01. The sequence goes on along the minus strand of CAZKRI010000044.1, from coordinate 10,504 downwards.
CCCGGCGCTTGCGGCAACGGGAACCAGGAAGGCAGCGAGCAATGTGACGGCGCTGATCTCAATGGCCAGACCTGTGCCTCGCTCGGCTTCGCCGGAGGCAGCCTATCTTGCAACGCCTCCTGCCAGTTCGTTACCACGGCGTGCTACGACTGCGGCGACGGAAACATCGACGCTGGCGAGCAGTGCGACGGCGCCAACCTGGGTGGGGAAACCTGCGTCTCGCAGGGATTCGGAGGTGGCACTCTGACCTGCGACGCTTCTTGTCAGTTCAACACGTCGGGTTGCTCCACCTGCGGGAACGGCAGCCAGGAAGGCAGCGAGCAATGCGACGGTGCCGATCTGAACGGCGAGACCTGCGTCTCTCAAGGCTTTGCCGGCGGAACGTTGACCTGCAACGGCTCTTGCCAGTTCGTCACCTCGGCCTGCTACGACTGCGGCGACGGGGACGTCGATCCGGGCGAGCAGTGCGACGGGGCCAACCTGGCCGGCGAGACCTGTATCTCACGGGGCTTCGACGCTGGTACGCTCGCCTGCGATGCGAGCTGCCAGTTCGACGAGACCGCCTGCACCTTGATCACCTGCGGCAACGGCACCATCGAGGCGGGCGAAGACTGCGACGGAGCCAACCTCAACGGCCAAACCTGCGTTTTGCAGGGCTTCGATGCCGGCACGCTCGGCTGCGGGGCCAACTGCCAATTCGTCACCACGGGTTGCTACGAGTGCGGCGACGGGAGCATCGATCCGGGAGAAGCCTGCGACGGCGCCAATCTCGCCGGTGAGACCTGTGCATCGCAGGGCTTCGACGGCGGTACGCTCGCCTGCAATGCGAGCTGCCAGCTCGACACCTCCGCCTGCTACGAGTGCGGCGACGGCGACGTGGATCCTGGCGAGCAGTGCGACGGAGCCAATCTGGACGGTGAGACCTGCCAGACCCTCGGCTTCGATGCCGGAACGCTCGCCTGCGATGCCGGCTGCCTGTTCGATGTTGCCGGCTGCTCGTTCGCGGTCTGCGGCGACGCTAATCTTGATCCGGGCGAGGAGTGCGACGGGGCTAACCTCGCAGGTCAAACCTGCGTGTCTCTGGGCTTCGACGGCGGGACACTCTCTTGCGACGCGTGCATCCTCGACACCTCGGCCTGCACCACGCTGCATGGCGCCTTCGATACCAAGACGCTGAAGGCGGGCCGCCTGACCGAAGCTTCCGGACAACAGTCGGTTTCCATCAAGAGCAACTCGATGGATGCCACCGGTGTCGTCTACAATCCGTTGCTCGAGACGCTGACCGTCGTCATCAACAACGCGGGCTCGCCGGTGTGGCAGGCCACGATCGCGGCCAACGATCCGGATTGGAAACTCGCCAACGATCGGTTGAAATGGAAAGCGCAGTCGACTGCTCACCCCGATGGTCTCAAGAGCCTGAGCATCGGAATCTCCGGTCAGCCATTCGCCGTGAAGGTGAAAGCGAAAGAGGCGACGGTCACCGGCGCGGCCGGCGCCAGCAATCTGACGGTGACGCTGACCGTGGGTAGCGACGTGTGGACCGGATCCAGCCCCGCCTGCACGACCTCGGGCAGCGGCAACACGGTGAAGTGCAGGTAGTCGGCGAGGCCCGGTTTCACCGGCCCGGCGGAACGACCGCGCCCTCGGCGACCAAGGCGGTGATCTGATCGTTTGAGTAACCGATCTCCGTGAGCAGGGCTTCGAAGTCCTGCCCGGGGACCGGCGGACCGCTGCGAATGCGTCCAGGAGTCCGCTCGAAGCGGGGCGCCGGGCCCGGCTGCGTAACCCCTTCGATCTCGACGAACGTACGGCGCGCTCTCACGTGCTCGTGCTGCGGCGCCTCGGCCAGCGATAGCACCGGAGCGAAACACGCGTCGCTGCCCTCGAGCAGCGTGCACCACTCCTGGCGCGTCTTACTCTGGAACAACTGAGCGAGCCGTTCGCGCAGGCGCGGCCAGCCAGAGGAATCGAACTGGCCCGGCAGCGGTTCGTCGGCGAGACCGGTGCGGCGCAACAGCTCGGCGTAGAACTGCGGCTCGATCGCACCGATGGCGACGTACTTGCCGTCGCTGGTCTCGTAGACGCCATAGAAGGGCGCGCCTCCGTCCAATAGGTTTGCTTCGCGGCGGTCCTGCCAGAATCCGTGCGCCGCGGCGCCATAGACGGCGGCGAGCAGGGAGGTGGCTCCGTCGACCATCGCGGCATCGACGACTTGCCCCTGCCCCGAACGAGAGGTTTCGAGGAGGCCGGCGAGAACACCGACCACCAGGTAGAGCGATCCGCCGCCAAAGTCCCCTACGAGATTGAGGGGCACGACCGGCGGTCCCGCTGCCGAACCAATCGCATGGAGCGCGCCGGTGAGCGCGACGTAGGTGATGTCGTGTCCGGCGACGTGAGCCAGCGGTCCCTGTTGCCCCCAGCCGGTCATGCGGCCGTAGACCAGGCGAGCGTTGCGCGCCATGCAAACCTCCGGGCCCAGCCCAAGCCGTTCGACGACGCCGGGGCGGAAGCCTTCGATGAGCGCGTCGGCCCGCTCGACCATCCGCAGCGCAACTTCGACCCCGGCCGGGTTCTTGAGGTCCAGCGCGATCGAGCGGCGCCCCCTGCCCAGAACGTCGAACCGCGTCTCTGCCCAGCCGCCGAAGGCACCGGGGGTCGGCCGGTCGATCCGCACCACGTCGGCGCCGAGATCGGCGAGGATCATGCCTGCATGGGGGGCCGGCCCGATGCCGGCCAGCTCGATCACGCGGATACCGATGAGCGGTCCGCCGGTGGTCGGCGCGCTCACCGCCACGCGAAGACCGGCTGCTCGTAGTGGTCCACGCGGGTTGCGCGACCGAGGAGCCCGACCTCGCGGAACTGATAGAGCACCGCAGCCGTCGGCGCGTGGATGTCCGTGTTGAGCAGCGGAATGGAAATGACCGGACGGTCGCTCTCGGGAATGCTGCGCAGGTGCGGCAGGTCGGGCCGTTCGAGCTCGGTGACCGGTATGCGGTAGGCAGCGGCCACCTCGTGCGGGTTCGCGGTCATCGCACGCGAATGGACGCACCAGACGACCGCCGGCGTGATCACGTATCCGGAGCGCGTGGCATAGTCGTCGAGCACGCCGAGCACGTCGTCCGGGCCGGGGTGCAGGCCGACTTCCTCGGCCAACTCCCGCAGAGCGGCGTCCGCTGCGGACTCGCGTGGATCGGTCCGGCCCCCGGGCAGCGCCCACTGCCCGCGATGAGCGCTCAACCGTGCGGCGCGGCGTGTGAGCACGAAGCAGGCATGCCCGGCTTCATCGGCGAGCAGCGCCACGGCAACGGCGGCAGCCTTGCGTCCGGCGCGTTCCAGCGAGCGCCGCTCGAACCCGCGCAGGTTCGCCGCGATGCTCGCCCGCAGGCCCTCGTCGAACGGACGACTCATGCGTCCCCGCTCAATCGGGATACTTCACGGAGCAGGAGCCGGTGACCGGCACGGACTGACAGGTCAGCACCCAGCCCTCGGCAACCTCACGGTCGGAGAGGAAGTCGTTGTTGATCATTCGCACCTGCCCGGCGGTGAGCTTCGCCATGCAGCAGCCACAAAACCCTTCCGTACAAGAAAACGGCGGCTGCAAGCCGGCCTGCTGGCAGGCGACCAGGACCGTCTGGCCGCGCCGGTAGGCTACGCGCTCCTCGCGGCCGTCGAGACCCACCGTCAGGAACTCCGGGGTCTCTTTCCCCGCCAGCGCGGCGGCCTCGAGCGCATGCTCGGTGGCGGCGTCGCCGGGGTCGGGTGGAGAGAGGAACTTCTCGATGTGAATGCGGTCGGCGGCCACCCCTGCGGCGATCAAGCCGCGTTCGGTAATTTCCATGAACGGGCCTGGGCCGCACAGGTAGCACTCGGCGTCCGTGTGGCCGCGGACGTAGGCGTTCACGTCCTCGACGCGCAGGAATCCGTCGGCGACGTCGAGCCGGTAGGCGATCTCGAGCCGGCTCGGGTTGGCGGCGGCCAGCCCATCGAGCTCGGCGCGAAAGATCACCGAAGTCTGGTCTCGGTTGGCGTAGACCAGCTTGATCCGCCGCCAGGTCGTCACCAGCGCCGACTTGATGAGCGAGATGACAGGGGTGATGCCGCTACCTCCGGCGAACAGCAGCAACGGGTTGTCGCCGGCGTTCAGCGTGAACAACCCTCCGGGCGGCAAGACCTCGACCCTGTCTCCCGCCCGCAGGTGATCGTTGATCCAGTTGGAGATTCGACCGTCCGCGATGCGTTTGACCGTCACCTTGTGCTCGGTTTCGCAGTCGGGTGAGCTGGCCAGCGAGTAGCAGCGCACCAGGGCCTTGCCCTGATAGGGAAGTCTCAGGGTGAGGAACTGCCCGGCCCGATAGCGGAAGATCTCGGTGAGGTGCATGGGGATCTCGAAGACGATCGAGTGGGCATCGGGCGTTTCTTCGATGACACGAGCGACGCACAGTTCGTGGTAGCGGTGGTCGGGGTGCGCTAGAAGGGGGTCGGGCGCAGTGCCGGCGTCGTTCGCCATTCAGGCCTCGAGAGGTGGAATCGGGGCACGGCAGGATGCCGTGTGACAAGGTTGCATGATAGCGGCGCTCACGAGCGAGGCCAATGCGGGCACGACTCAGCCTTCACCCAAAAAGGTGAGGATCTCGGCGCAGAAGGCTTCGCGCCGCTCGACGTGCAGCCAGTGCCCGGCGGCGGGTACGGTGACGATGCGCGCGGCGGGAAACAACCGGGAGATGGCCGGGCGGTCCTCCTCGGTGACGTATTCGCTACGCTCTCCTCGCAGGAACAGGGTTGGCCCCGGGAAACCGCCCGGCCCCTCGATCGCCCGCCCGATCTCCGAACGCGAGGCAGCCAAGGCGTCCACGTGAAAGCGCCAGCGAAACCCGGCGCCGTCCGCCGGTGCCAGTCCCATCAGCAAGAAGGCCCGCAGGCCCGGGTCCGGCAGAAGACGCGACAGCTCGGTCTCCGCCTGCCGGCGACTGCCGAGGGTGGCTGGTTTCATCGCACCCAGGGCGGCGAACACCGGATCGCCGATCGCCGGATAAGCCCGCGGCCCGATATCCGCGACGATCAGCCGATCGACCCGGGCCCCTTCGGTAAGCGCAAGCTGCATCGCGACCTTGCCACCCATCGAATGTCCGAGCACGTGCGCCTTGGCTAGACCCCGATCATCGAGAAAGCGGAGCAGGTCCGCCGCCATCTCCTCGTAGCTGTTTCCGGGCGCATGCGGGGAGCGGCCGTGATTGCGCAGATCGACCGAGAATACCGTCAACCGGCTTGCCAAGTCGCGGGCGACGGAGCGCCAGTTCACCAGCGATCCGAAGAGCCCGTGTAGAACGAGCAGCGCAGCTCCCTCGCCCACTCGCTCGAAGTGCAACGGCAGTCCTTGATCCGTCACGCGAAGTCGGCGCCTCGGGTCGGGACCGTAGCACGACGCCGGCTGGATCGCAGGTGGCGACTTGTCTTCGTCAACGCCGCGAGCGAGTGTCGGCGCCCCATGAAAGTCGGCCTGCACCTGCCCGTCATGGTCCCCGGTCTGGATCGTACGCGCATTCTGGAATGGTCGCGCCGGATCGATGCCGGTCCGTTCTCGACCCTGGGCACCGGCGAGCGCATCAACTTCCCAAACCCGGACGCCATGGTCGCGCTCAGCGCCGCGGCCGCGGTGACCGAACGCGTCCGGCTCGCCTTTGCGGTCCTCATCCTGCCCATGCATCGTCCGGTGCTGTTGGCCAAACAACTCGCTACCCTCGATGTACTGTGTTCGGGCCGGCTTTCGGTCGGTGTCGGCGTGGGCGGCCGTGCTGAGGACTATCAGGCCGTCGGCGCCGAGTACGACCGGCGGCTACTCACGCGTCTGGAAGAATCGGTGGCCACCATGAGGCGGGTCTGGTCCGGCGAGATCATGGGCCCCGGCATCTTGGCGTCCGTGGGGCCGGCGCCGCTGCAGAGCGGCGGTCCCGAGATCATGCTGGGCGCGCTCATGCCGCAATCGATCCGGCGCGGCGCGCGCTGGGCGGACGGGATCTCGGCGTTCAGCTTCGGGCCGACGCTCGAGGATGTCGCCAGCAAGTTCGAGCAGGCACGAACGGCGTGGGCGGCGGAGCGCAGAGAGAAGCCGCCGCGCCTGGTCACCGGCTTCTGGTTCGCTCTCGGTACCAACGGCCGCGAGCAGATGGGCGCCTATTTGGATCGCTACCTCACGTTCATGGGCCCCGGCGCTGGTCGCGCCGTGCTCTCGCAAACGATCGCGACTTCGCGCGACGGTGTGAGAGAGGGGCTGCGGATCTGCCGGGACGCCGGCGCAGAGGAGGTCGTCTTGTCGCCCACGACCACCGACCCCGACGAAGTTCACCGCTTGGCCGACCTGGTCGGCTGAACCAGCGCAGCCTTCACGAAGCTGGCCGATCGGATCCTGACCCGGATGACACAGTAGCACCCTCGCGCGGCGCGAGCGTTCAGGTGAGCCGTTCGAGAAGCTTCGCAACCGGAGCGTCGTCCGGCCCGCTGACACGCAGTGCGAACCGCTCGCGCGGATCCTGCTCCCGCTCGAGCCGGCAAGAAGCGCCGGGATACAATCGCGCTAGCAAGGCGCGCAGCGGCGGCTCGAACAGGTGTCGGGTTTCCTCGTGATTGGGAGCGAGTAGCCGGTCGTTCGCGAACACGTGAAGCTCGCCCGTTCCGAATCGCAGCCGGCCCGCGAACTCCGGCTCACGCTCGAGCAGAGCGCACGCTTGCAGCGCCCGCCGCGCCACGAGGGCGAGGCAACCGGCTAGATCCTGCGCGCCGGGCCGTCGCGCGTAGTAGACCAAACCGCGGCCAGTGCCGGTTTCGTCGATCCCGTAAATACCTTCATCGGCTACCAGCACGACGCCGGGGCCACCGTGCATGTGACTGTAGTCGGCGACGTCGATCAGCAGGCCTTCTACGGCGCCGGTCTGGATCCAGCGGTGAAAGACCGGGATGAACGCTTCGAGAGGGAGGCTGCCGCCCTCTCGGCAGAAGACCTTGATGCCGACGCGATCGAACTGCATCGGAACGTCGCCCGCACTTCCTCAAACCGCCGGCGCGACTTCGCCTGGCTTTCTACTGGGGACACGCAACTCGGTGAGCTTGCCATGGCAAGCGTGCGCGGCCTCGATGAATAGATTCGCTTCCGCCACCAGATGCTCGGCGGTCTCCCGCGAGTACTGCCGCTGCTGGCCGTCGTGACGGTGGAACAGGTACTGGGCGAACTTGCCGCCGGCGTACTTGTCGTGGAACAGCTCGGTGTCGTAGAACCGGCGCCGAAACTCGCTGACGATCTCCCCGGAATCCTCGGAGACGTCGTAGTGGTGGGTGCGTACCAGCGCCCAGGCAGCCTTGAGCATTGCGCGGTACGCGGTCTGGTCGGCGCTGCGGAAATCTCCCGCCTCCAGCGCGAGCTGCGCTTCAAACGCCATCGCCTCGGCCGCCTGCAGATCGAAATCGATCAGCTCGACGACTTCACCCGCGCATTCCCCCACCCCCATGTCGCTGATGGTGAACTCGCGCGGATCGCGCCAGTCCGAATAGAGCGACCGATCCTCGCTGTAGGCCGGAACCTTCGCGAACCCGTCGATGAGCGTCTTGAGCTCCTTCTTCCCGATCCGGGCCACAAAAGCCTGGAAGGACTCACCCTTGGTCCGTTCGCGCACGAACTTGTCGGTGATCGCCACGACGAAATCGGGGACCCGTTTCGAGGGCACCGCACCGATGGCCAAGCCGTAGGCTCCGGCGTTCTCCTGCCACTTGCCGCCCAACACCACCTGAAAATGCGGCACGGTGGTTCCGCCGACCTTGCGGCTCACACCGTAGAAGCCCAGGTCGGACACGTGGTGCTGGCCACATGAGTTGAAGCAGCCGCTGATCTTGATGTGCAGCCCTCGCACCGCCTCGTCCAGCTCCTGCGCCTTGGCCGCCAGGCGTTGCCTCAGCTCGGAGCCTAAGCCTCGCGAAGACGCGATACCGAGCTTGCAAGTATCCGTGCCCGGGCAGGCCGTCACGTCGACGATCGTGCTCGCGCCGGGCTCACCCAACCCGATCGCCACGAGTTGCCGATAGAGCTCGGGGAGGTCGGCCTCGCTCACCCAGCGCAAGACCATGTTCTGTTCCACGGTGGTGCGGATGGTGTCCCCGCAGTAGGTGCGGCTCAGATCGGCCAAGCGGCGCAGTTGCCAGGAGGCGATGTCGCCCATCGGTAAGGTTACGGTCGCCACGACGTAACCGGCTTGGCGCTGTTGGTAGACGTTGGTCCGGCGCCAGTACTCGAAGCCTTCGGGCGCTGCACCGCCGTTGAGCACGCCACCCTTGCGCAAGCCGCTCTCGGCATAGCTAGCAACGTCAGCGAGGTAGCCGGCCCAGGCCGGATCGTGACGCAGCTTGGAGCGCTCCTCGAGCACCAGGCGGCGAAACTCTTCCAGACCGAGCTTGGCGACCAAAAACTTGATGCGCGCCCGCGCGCGGTTCTTCTTCTCGCCGAGCCGGGCGAAGACCCGCGAGATCGCCTGTGCGAGCGGCAGGATCTCTTCCTCGGTGACGAACTCGTCGAAGAGCTTCGCCTGGTATGGGATGGTTCCGAGCCCACCACCGACGTAGGCCGCGAAGCCACGCTGCTGCTGGTCACCCAGCGTGCGCGTGCGGGCGATGAAGCCCAGGTCGTGCATCGCGACCAGAGCGCAGGCGTGCTGCTCGCAACCGGAGAAAGCGACTTTGAACTTGCGGCCGAAGTCCTGCGTGTCCGGATGCCCGAGCAAGAAACGGGCACAGGCCTTGGCATACGGGGTGACGTCGAAAGTTTCGTCGCGGCACACGCCCGCGAGCGGACAGGCGGTCACGTTGCGAACCGAGTTGCCGCAGGCCTCACGAGTGGTGATGCCGACCGCGGCCAGCCGGCGCATGAGCGAGGGCGTGTCGTCGATGTGAACGAAGTGGAGCTGGAAGTCCTGGCGGGTGGTAACGTGGCAGACGCCGTCGGCGTACTCTTCAGCCGTATCGGCAAGCATCTCGAGCTGCTCGGCGCTCAGACCCCCGAACGGGATCTTGATTCGCTGCATGCCCGGAGCATCCCACAGCGTCTCGGGTCCCTTGGTCAGCGCCCCCGCGGGATAGACCAACGAACGTTGGGTCACGCCGTCGTGCCGCTGGCCGTTGTCGTAGCGCTGGCCGTAGATCCCGCGCCGCAATCGTGTTTCCGCGAACAGCTTGTCGTCGATCTTCTGCTGGCGCTTCTGTTCGATCTGGTTCTCGAAACTGTCGATCTCGCGGCCAAGGTCGGCCGGGATACGCGCCGACAGGCGTTCTTTCCAACTGGGCACGGCGCGATGGTAACCTCAATCTGGGCCAGCGACAACCGCCCCTGGACGCCCCAGGCGTACGCCTGAAGCCAAGGAGGACCTTGGCGATGGCGGGCTACGCGACGGGTGGCGCGGTACTCTTTCATTGAGATTGCGCTTCAGCAGGCGGGTCTGGTTCGAAAGCAACGTCGGTGTTTGCTCGCCACGCGGCCCTGCCGCGCATGCAGGGCCGCGGTTCGACTCTACCTTTCGACTACTTCTTCTTCTCCATCTTCACCGACAGCGTCGCGCTTGCCGGAATTCCGACGATCACCCCGGCATTGATCGTCCACGGCGCACCGAACGCCAACGCTTCACTGGTCACCATCGCGTCGATCTTGAGCACGTTGCCCTTCTTGCCCTTGGCGATCGTGCCGATGAGCACCGGAGCACCAGGGCCGAGGGCCAGTGCAATCGGAACCACCGAGGTGTGGAACGAGGTCGATTTCCCGTCGAACGAGACGGGAAGCGCGCTGGCCGGCGCGGCTAGTCGATTGAACGCGGCTTGTCGCGGGTGCCCCCAACCGCCGCTCCGGCCGCATCATATCTGCTCCCACCCGACATGCGTCAACGGCAAATTCTTGGGCCCTCCCTGACTGCGCGAAGGCGTGGACAGACGAGCTGGTAGTTCGTGAAGCGCAGATCATAGCGCGGAGAACGGACGAGTGATGCACGCACGACCGATCCGAAGCGACTGTCCTTCGAGAAGATGGTGGGGCCATCCGTTCGAGGTGCAGGCGTCCCCGGCGGATTGCGTCCCGGGGCTACCTGGCCGTCGTTGACGAGCAGCTCCGGAACGACAACGTCTACGAGATCGAAATCAAACTGTAACGGTGCCGAAGGCCCCCGGCATCAGTGGCCAGACGAAATCGCATTACGTTTGAAGCATTGCCTTAGACGTCCCGCAATGCGCTGGCTATGGCGATGGCAGCCCTCGAGCATCGATCGACCACACCAGCGTCGCCCAAGCTTCTCGACCGCGTGCGGGATGCAATCCGCACCCGGCACTACAGCCCGCGGACGGAGAAAGCCTACGTCGCGTGGGCCAAACGCTACGTTCTCTTCCATGGAAAGCGCCACCCGGCCGAGATGGGCGCGGACGAGATCGCGGCGTTCCTCACGCACCTGGCCACGCACGGCAAGGTCAGCGCGCCCACGCAGAA
>CAZKRI010000043.1:0-4878 GCA_964555245.1 uncultured Myxococcales bacterium | reverse complement strand
TCACCGTGACCCACCGAATGAGCGCAAGTCCGACAGCTTCGCTCTGGCCCATCAGCCCAAGGCGTGAAGTGCCGCAGTGGTGCTGGTTGCTGTTGTGCCGGTTTTGGTATGCCGTGATCACCACTTAAAGATCGGAAAACTCGAGACTGCCAAATATCTGTTGTGCCTTTTCAAGAAGATGCGGGTCCCCTTGGCCGGGATAAGCTCGCTGTGAAAATCCCACGTAAACAATAGTGCGATTGTCTTTAGGGTGGGCGCATGCGAGGCTGACAGTGTCAATGATCATATGCTCGGTTCTCGTCGTCCTTCTCACCGGCGCGTGATCCTCGGATGTAATGTGGGAACGCGCACAATTACTTCCCTTTTCCCTATGAGGGATAATTTCCTGCTTGAGCGCCTTAAAGCGTTCTAAATTTGAATCTTGTTTCTCCACTTTCTCAAGCAGGCGCACTATCTCCTCGCTTGATCGCAATGGAGATTCCTCAACATACTTACGGGCAACTATTCCAATGGATTCATCCGGATTTGCACCTAATTTGAACAACACCACTTGATGAGGATTCCGCCCTCGAATTAGCCATCCTTTTTCATTGAGTGGGATGAAGGAAAACCCTTTTAGTACAAATCGCTCAGGCGGAACTTGAACCTCCTGCATTGACGCACAGGAGCTAAGAATCAATACAGACGCCAGCATGGCGAACTGTCTAGATAGTTTCATTGCGCCTCCTGTACGTAGAAAACGGCAAAAAGGTTCCGGGTTACCGCCAAGTATGTGGAAGACGGCGGTGAGGAGGTACGGCCTGTGGCATATTGAGCCAGCCCCTCCGCTGGTAACTCCAGCGCGGAACAACTCTGCCCCTCATTCTGGATAGCGTCAATCCCATGGTGAGAAGTCACGCCGCACTGTCGTTGCTGCTCTGTCTGTTCCTGGGTCATGGGGTCGCCGCTGGTGAATTCGTCGGGCGCGTGGTCAGCATTCAGGACGGCGACACGCTGACGCTCGTCAACGCGCTAGCCACATACCGCAGCGCCCTCAAACGAGCGACCGCTGTGGCAGCGGCGATGCTCTGCTCGCTGAAACAAACAAAAGCCCCGCCGAAGCGGGGCTCATGATGTGCTACACGCGGGTCGCTCGAGCCGATGACTTGTCCTATCCTCCCTCCACGTTTGGTTAGCCTACCCCGCCCGCGGCACCGCTCGCCACGTCAGGGATTGACCATCACGTCGTCGAATTGGGCTTCCATGGACGCGCTCTGCTGCCCTGCAGTGCAGCTCGCTACCGAGTTCGCGACGGAAAGCTGCTTGAAGTTGACCACCGGAGCGGCATCGGGCGGGGGGGCGACGCCATACGCGAGCGCAATCGCCTCCTCGCGAGGGGTTCCCGGGTTCACCGCGAAAAGGAACTGGTTATTGGCGGGATCCCATTCTACGCGCAGGGTGTCGGCCACCCCCTTAAGCCAGCCGGTTGTAAACACATGGAACGCCAGCGTGACGAAGCTAGAGCAGGTTGCGTTGGTGCAGCGGTTGACGAACGCCTCAATACCGTCGCCGGTGATGCTGTCCCTGACCTTCTGGGTCCCGGCAACAATGTCACCGATTCGGTTGCCAGCGCCCGGACTCGTGCCGTCGTTAAAGAAACCCCCGACCACCTGGGCGCGGGCGCGAGTGGGAGTTGTATTAGCCGCGCATCCATTCACAGTGGTGCTCTTCACGAGCACTGCCGCCTCTAGCGTCGTGACAGACACCGGGTTGGTAACTGCGAGTCGCGTGCTCACAACTCCAGCATTGCCAAAGTCGGAATCCGTCCTGCCCCATGACGTCAGAGAGAGTTCAAGCCGGTTTCCGACGATCCGACGAGTCGTCTCGGTGTTCGGAGCAGCAGCACTGGCGCCACCTTCGGACCCCTGCCACTTGCTCGGATCGATCTGTCTGCCATGGAAGTCGTCGTAGACCACAAGTTGGGCCTGACCGAGTCCGGGGACCCCGACGAGCAAGAGCGCGGCCACTGCGACGGCTGTCGTTGCTTGGATTGTGCGGAACATGAGATTCCTCCTTGGGAAGCGCTGGTCAGCTGCGAAGCCGCGAACGCCACCAGCGACCATTGGGCGCCGCGGGATGTTCCCCACGCTACACCCACAGTAGGTACTGTCAAGCGTTTCCTGTATTGACCTTTAATTCCCCTGCGCTGATCTTCCTCATCAATAGTCACCCGGTTTGTCACAAGGCTGTTGAAGCAATTGGCACGATCCGGGATGTCGGATGCTTTCCCTACCAGCGGCTGCAAGTGGCGCATCGGCGCTCGCTTCCGACCCAACTGGGGTTGAAGTAGCCTAATGCATGCTGCGCGTTGTTCTCGGGCTGCATCTAATACTCGCTGCCTGCGTTCCCCTTGCTGCGGAGATTTCGGGCATCGTAACCGAGGTTCAGGACGGCGACAGCCTGATCCTCGTCAACTGGCAGCACATCTACCGCATCCGCCTGGTGGACATTGATGTGCCGGAACTAGATTGGCCGCGCGGGCGCGATGCGCGCACCTCGCTGTTCCACCTGTGCGCGCTCAAGCGGGCAACCGCTGAGACAGTTGGGGAGGATCGCTTCGGGCGTACCGTTGCCCGGGTAACCTGTGCCGGCGTGGATGCGAAAACCGAGCAAGTGCGCCGGGGCTGGGCCTGGGTGTTTGAACGCTACGCGCCGAAGGGATCGCCGCTGTACGGCATAGAGGCCGAGGCCCGACTTGCGAGGCGTGGACTGTGGGCGGATGATGCGCCGATAGCACCTTGGGAGTGGCGGCAAGTACCGCGTCAAGGACAACAATGAAATGTGCTTTCTTGGCCTTGTTGCCAGTTACGATGCGAGATCAGGGCGAGCATCACTGCGGGAGGACAGCAACGCGGAGGGAACCATGGCTCTTGGCGTGTTTGGTGGTCAGATAATCACGCGGTGTCAGGCGTGGCTTGCCGCGTCTCTTGTACTTGCCGGGGCTGGTTGTGCGGAACTTCCGAGGCAGGCAACAAGCCTTCCAGATCACGTTTCAGTCACGCCACGTGCAAGCACGCTTGACGTAGACGCAGAGCTACCAAAATGTCAAGCGCGAGTGAGATTCAGCGGGAAACCTCGATTGCCCACTTCGGAGGAGTATTCCGGCTTTTCTACTCAGCCGGGGATGAAAATTGCAAAATGGGAAGTAGATGGCCTAGTACACGAGCGGTATCGCCTAAAGGAAGGCGCATTCTGTATATGCAATGACACCATGGTTCTCACTCAGAGAGAGCTATACGAGGCAGGGCTGTCCTTTCCCGCACCAGCAGGTTCTAGAGCGGCAGCCGAGAAAGATGAACCAGTTCCGAACTCTCAGTTTCGCCGCCGAATGATTATGTCGCTCCCTGTTGCAAATGAATACTGCATTGTAATGATCGGCGTTACATACTTCGGTGAATTTCCACCCGAGGCCGCGTCATTCCTTGCCACCTTCAGACACGTTTCGCCCGCGGCGAAAGCTTCAGACGGGTCACAATCTGGCTCCGGCCCAAAAGCGTCCGCGACTGCGCGACTGTCCGAACTTAAGGAACTGCTCGACCGTGGTCTGATCACAAAGGCGGAATACGACCAGAAGCGCAAAGCGATTCTTGACGGACTGTAGGTCACGAGATCTGTCGACAATGGCCTAGATCCACATTTCCAATTTAACACTGGAGATCACCAATGCGGCAAAACACGACGATTGCGACTTTGTGCTTACTGTCCGCTTGTCTCGGCGTCACAAACCCTACTAACGCGCAGTCTGTAGACCTTCGCACAATTACTCCTGGAGCAAAGATATCCGGAAACTTTCGGGTCGCGAACATGATATTCGTGTTGCCGAATGGCGATTGGCGCTTAATGGCTCGCGAAGATACGCAGAGCACGACGAGGCACGCTGGACTACCCATCCCAATGATGCGGGCGTTCCTGGCAGATATACGCGACGGGCGTTTGCATCGTGCGGTCTACGTCAATGCCAATGTCGAGCAAAACCCTCGCGCAGGCGTGGGGGGGTACTGGCTGGACGATCCGTGCAACCGCTCTGACGTGTTGTTCAAAAGTGAGATCAAGCACAGTGTTGTCGACATTAATTGTGCAATGGTCAACCATCTTGTGTTCGCTCGGACTACAACAAATCCATTGGCAAATGAGGCTCGAAAGCAGCTGGCTGCACACGGTGCGTCATATCCTGGAACCATGATCTCATCGCAATTCACGCGGTTGAACCGTTACTGGTTCATGCAGATCTGGTATTACTTCAATCCGGAAATCGATGGCTTCGCTCCTTCAAGGGATTCTTCTTGGGCCAGCAATGATTGGCACAAAGACCTTATTGGCGAGGATCCGCGCAAGGTGGCTTACGTAGAGGACATCAAGCAGTGGTCGACGGCCATGGTTCCGTGGATCGAGGCTGGGTTCGAAGGAATATTGCATGCAGGTTCTCCGACTCCGGAGCCGTTTGCGAGATCTGCTGCTGCCGAGAAGCGCGCGGCCCCTGGTACAAAACCACCCACAGGTGCGCGACTTTCCGAGATTAAAGAATTGCTGGATCGCGGCATGATCACGAAAGATGAATACGATCAAAAGCGCAAGGCTATTCTGGACGGACTGTAAGGGTCGCGTAATTGCTTCGCGCTTAGGTGATTGCACCCATATCAACTTGAGAGCGAAGCCCGTCTAGGCAGGCGCGGTCTTTGGGCGGATGATGGGTCGGTGCCGACGTGATCCCTGCTTTAGTAGCAGTTTGATTTAGAGTCCATCGCTGCAAACTGTACTCGATTCCCTTGCGCCTGAGTTCGCGAGCGAATTCAGGCGCAACGCGTAGACGGCCGGCGGCACTCCGCCAAGGTCCTTCTT
>CAZKRI010000042.1:0-73019 GCA_964555245.1 uncultured Myxococcales bacterium | reverse complement strand
ATTGGTCGCCCTGTCGCCCACTGCGAAGGTCGCGAACCCCTTTGTTTTTGAGCCGAAATACGGCGTCGGTCTGGGTGCCCGCGGGGATATCCATCTTCACGACCCCATCCACCGTAGGTACGTCGACCTTGGCACCGAGCGTCGCGTCTACCATCGTAACCGGCAACTCGCACACGATGTGGCTGCCGTCGCGCGCAAACAGTGGATGACGTGCGACGTGAAGCACCACGTACAGATCGCCGGTCGGTCCGCCACGCTGACCGGCCTCGCCCTCGCCGCGTAGCTTGAGCCGCGATGCTTCGTCGACTCCCGCGGGGATCTTCACGCGGATGTCGCGCATGTCCTGCCGGCGTCCGGCACCACGACACTGTGGGCACGGCGTGCGGACCACCCGACCTTCGCCATTGCACTGGCCGCAGGTCTTGGCGATCTGAAATAAGCCCTGCTGAAAGCGTACCTGCCCCGCGCCGCGGCAGGCCGGGCACACCTCGGGCTCGGTGCCGGCCTTCGCACCGGAGCCGCTGCAGCTTGGGCAGGCTACGGTGCGCGGAACACCGATGACTTTCTCGGTGCCGCGGATCGCTTCCTCGAAGCTGACGTCGAGGTCGTAGCGCAGATCGTCCCCGCGAACCGGACGCCGGCGTCCCCCGCGACGCTGGCTGCCACCGAAGAAGTCGCCAAACAGATCCCCGAGCACGTCTTCGAAGGCCGAGGCTCCACCCGCGAAGGCCGAGCTGAAGTCGGAACCTTGGCCCTGCTCGAAAGCCGCATGGCCGAAGCGGTCGTACTGGGCGCGCTTGTCCGAGTCGGACAGAACCTGGTAGGCCTCGCTGGCCTCCTTGAACTTGGCTTCCGCATCCTTCTTGTTGTCGGGGTTGCGGTCGGGGTGGTACTTGAGCGCGAGCTGACGGTAGGCGCGCTTGATCTCGTCGGTCGTTGCGCCGTGGGCTACGCCCAGCAGCTCGTAATAGTCACGCTTGGCCACGACGGCTCATTCTAGCTGCGGTCATGGCCGATTTCTGCCCCCGACAACGGCGTGGGTTAGAGCTAGGGCTTGACCTCCTCGAAGTCCGCGTCCACGACGTTGTCGTCGTTGTCCGCAGCGCCGCTCGCGCCCGCATTAGTGGCGCCGTTGTTGCCGGCGGCGTCGCCACCCGCTGGGCCGCTCGCGCCAGCCGCCTGCGCCTTCTCGGCTTTCTGATACAGCGCTTCGGCCAGCTTGTGCGAGGACCGCTCGAGCTCGGTGGTCGCAGCCTTGATCTTGTCGGTGTCGTCGGATTCGAGCACGGGCTTGGCGGTATCGATCGCCGCGCGCACTTCCTTGGCAACCGCGGCGTCGACACCGCTCCCGAGCTCGGCCAAGCTCTTTTCGACCCGGTAGATCAGCGAGTCCAGATGGTTGCGCGCCTCGACAGCATCGCGGCGCTGCTTGTCCTCGGCCGCGTGCAGCTCGGCGTCCTTGACCATCTGCTCGATCTCTTCCTTGGACAGGCCGCTGTCGGATTTGATCTGAATTGACTGCTGCTTGCCGGTGCCTCGGTCCTTGGCCGAAACGTGCAGAATGCCGTTCGCGTCGATGTTGAACGCCACCTCGATCTGCGGCATGCCACGCGGCGCCGGCGGAATCCCGGTCAGGTCGAACTGGCCGAGCAGCTTGTTGTGAGCCGCAATCTCGCGCTCGCCTTGCGCGACCTTGATCGAGACGGCCGGCTGGTTGTCCTCGGCGGTGGAGAAGACTTGGCTCTTCTCCGTCGGGATCGTGGTGTTCTTCTCGATCAGCTTGGTGAACACCCCACCCAGCGTCTCGATGCCGAGAGAGAGCGGGGTAACGTCGAGCAGCAGAACGTCCTTGACGTCACCCGCCAGCACCCCGCCCTGGATCGCCGCGCCCACCGCGACGACCTCGTCTGGGTTGACGCCGCGATGTGGCTCCTTGCCGAACAGTTTGCGGACGCGCGCCTGAACCACCGGCATGCGCGTCATGCCGCCGACCAGGATCACCTCGTCGATCTCGGAGGCGCTCAGCCCGGCATCCTTGAGCGCGGTGCGGCAGGGTTCTTCCAGACGGTCGAGCAGCTCGCCGCAGAGCGCTTCGAGCTTCGAGCGCGTCAGCTTCATGTTGAGATGCTTGGGCCCGCTGCGGTCGGCGGTAATGAAGGGCAGGTTGACGTCGGTCTCTTGCGACGTCGACAGCTCGCACTTGGCTTTCTCGGCGCCTTCCTTGAGCCGCTGGAGCGCCATCTTGTCGGCGCGCAGGTCGATGCCCTGATCCTTCTTGAACTCGTCGCAGAGGTAATCGATGACGACCTGGTCGAAATCCTCGCCACCCAGGAACGTGTCGCCGTTGGTCGATTTGACCTCGAAGACCCCACTTCCCAGTTCGAGAATCGAGATGTCGAAGGTGCCGCCGCCCAGATCGAAGACCGCGATCTTCTCGTCGCCCTTCTTGTCCAGACCGTAGGCCAGGGCGGCTGCGGTCGGCTCGTTGATGATGCGCAGGACGTTGAGCCCGGCGATCTCGCCGGCGTCCTTGGTCGCCTGGCGCTGACTGTCGTTGAAGTAAGCGGGAACCGTGATGACTGCGTCGCTGACTTTCTGACCAAGGTAGTCCTCGGCCGTTTGCTTCATCTTCTGCAGCACCCAGGAGGAAACCTCGGCGGGGCTGCGCTCCTTGCCGCCCAGGACCACGTGGGCGGCATCGTTATCGGCCTTGACGACCTTGTAGGGCAGGACTTTGCGGGCCTTGGCGACTTCCGCATCCCCGTAGCGGCGGCCGATCAAGCGCTTGACGGCGAAAATGGTGTTCTCGGGGTTGGTTACCGCCTGGCGGCGAGCGATCTGACCCACCAGTCGTTCGCCGCTGTCGTTGGTGGCGACCACCGAGGGCGTGGTGCGCCCGCCTTCGCTGTTGGCGATGACCACCGGCGTGCCGCCTTCGAGGACGGCCACACAGGAGTTGGTCGTTCCAAGGTCGATGCCTATGACTTTACCCATGCCTGGCTACTCCAAACGCGCGCGGTGCAACCGATTGAAATCGCGAGGCTTATTTCGGATAAGCCCAGACCGCGAGCGCTTGGCGTTAGATAAGCACCCTTGCCCACTTGGCAAGGCACGGGAGCCTTTAGTGATCTTCGGGATCGGGATCGGACGCGGTCGCTCTTGCGGACGCCGGCGCCTTGACCACTGCGACGAGCGCGGGCCTCAGCAACCGGTCGTGAAGCCGGTAACCGGCTCGATGGACCTCGAGGACCGTACCCGGCGCCTGCTCGGTGGTTTCCAGGACGACCACCGCCTCGTGCTGGCCCGGATCGAACGGTCTGCCCAGGGCGTCGATTCGCTCGACCCCGTGCCGCTGCAAGGCGGCAAGCAGCGCGTTGCGCACCATGCGCACCCCTTCGGTCAGCGCGTCGCCGGCGCCTTCGACGTGGGCCAAGGCCCGGTCGAGGTCATCCACCGGAGCGAGCAGGTCGCGAGCCAGCGGCTCGGCCGCATACCTGACCCGGTCGGCCCGGTCACGTTCGTGCCGCTTGAGAACGTTCTGCAACTCGGCCTGGGTGCGTAGGAGCCGGTCGTAGGTCTCAGCGGCCTCCCGCTTGGCCGTCTCCAGCTCCGCGGCAAGGTCGGAGGTCGATTCCGGGGCCTGTCGTGCGTCGGCGGCGCCGTTGCCGGCAGTGTCCGGCGCTTCCGTCGCGCTCTGATTCGGATCGCTTCCGTCTTCGGTCTTGTGCTTGGCCGCCATGAGTGGACTGAGGAACTTGGCGCCGACGAGGTCGTGGCGTCTTTAGATACGCTCCCCCGGGTTGTCAACCGGGCGGTAACGCCACCGGCGCTCAGTGCCGCACCGCTCCGATCGCGGTGACGATGCGTACCTTCGGACCGCAGCGCTACGGCTGATCGTCACCCACGAGAGCGACCTGAGCGGGGCTCCCGTTGCGCGTAACCGTCAGCTTGTAGTTCGCCTGAGCAGCGTTGGTGCAATCGCCGAAGCACTCGGTGACCTCGACGGTGCAGATGCCATTTCCCGAGGCGACGAAGCTGTCCTGCGGACAATCGAAGCCCGTTGGCGATGGGAACGTGCAAGGGACTTCCTCGTCACCCTGGGGTGCACGCACAATCTGATCGCCAAGAAGGAGCTCAGCGGCAGCGGCGAGTGTGCCGGCGACGGCATCTGCGACGTCGCAACCGGAGTATCCTACGATTCGCCGTTGACGCCGCTCGGCTTGTCGCCGAACCAGGTCACGGGGTGCACGCCGGGGCAGCCCATCATGGTGCCTGCGGGCGAGAACCTGCGGCTCAAGCTCTACGCACGGCGCGACACGAGCGTCAGGAGCGACAAGGACACGATGCGGCTCATCTGCGAGCCGTAGAGACGCACCGTACGTCCCGTTCTCGCTGAGGTCGAAGGGAAACCCGCTCGCCGGCCGCGTGCGCATCCTAGGGCACGATCCGGACGCCGCTCACCTTGGCAAAGTCGCGGTCGAAGGTTGCGACGCAATCCGCCTTGAAGCTTCGCGCGATCGTGACGATGGCAGCATCGGCAAAGCTCAAGCCATCGCTAGCGTGCAGACGAAACGTCTCGAGCGTATCGGCGAAGTGGTCCGAGCAGTAAACAAAGGTAACTTCGCGAGCCTCGAGGAGAGCCTTGGCAGTCGAGATCGCGGTCTGGGCGCCTCGCCGAGCAGCGAGGACCGTGACTACCTCGAGGAAGACGTACTCCGGCAGTAGAACCTCACCCCATTCCGCGTTGAGAATACGCGCCATGAGGCGCTTCGCGCGCGCATGGTGAGCATCCGTCTCGTTGTGAAACGCGACGAGAAAGCTCGAATCCAGGACGATCAGCGTTCAGACTCCGTAGACGACCGCGTCGATCTCCTCGCTCAGGCGCTCGTTTCCTTTCGGGTAACGCTCAGGAGTCAGGTCGGCGAGACTCCCGCGCCTCTGCGCGTCTGGGCGCCCGCAATACGCGCGGATAGCCTCGTTGACTACCTCACCCACCGTTTTTCCCGACAACGCCGCCTTCGCCTTCAACTTCCGGTACGCGGCCTCGTCCAGGTTGCGGATCGTCGTGTCCATGCGTTGCTTGTAACACATGTATTGCTTGCAATACAAGACATTCGGGCTTCTGGACAGGACCGGCAGTCGAAAACCCCGAACTCGTTGAGATCCGGGTGGCGATCTTCGTCAGGAGCCGGCCGCCGGTCGCGTCCAGGAAGGCGGTGGCGCGGGCGCTCGATGCCTCCCCTTGGCCGGTGAGCGCGACCGGACGCGTGTCCGGGGCCGTAAGCGCGTCGACCAACGCTTGCGCATCCGCAAGCTGTCTTCCGTGATCGGCGTGCGCGCGCGACAGCTCTTCGACGGCGGCGTAACGCTCGCGCTCGGTCGAGCGGTTCTTCGAGATCGAAACGAGCCAGGTAGCGAAGCGGCCCCGACCGGGCTCGTAGCGGATGGCGCCCTTCCATTGCTGCCAGAAAACGTCTTACACCACCTTTTCGGCCTCGGCACGGTCCTCGAGAATACGCGCGGATACGCCGATCACGTAGGCCACGTGACGATCGTAGAGCGCGCCGAAGGCGTCCACGTCGCGCGCGACCACGCGCTCGGCCAGCTCGATGTCCGTAAGATCCGCGGGCACATCCTTATTGGGGCGTTGGCGGATGCTCCAATTCTTGTATGCTCCGAAGCTCTATCTCTTCGACATCGGGGTGAGAAACGCGCTCTTGCGCCGGCCGCTGGATCGCCCGCTGGAAGATGAGAAGGGCCTCCTGCTGGAGCACTTCATCGCCCAAGAACTCCATCGGCGGATGGGCACGCTCTGGCCCGAAGCGCGGCTGTTTCACTACCGTACCAAGCATGGAGCCGAGGTGGACTTCGTGGTCGAGGTCGGTCGCGACCTGTGGGGCATCGAGGTCAAGTCGGCGCGAACGGCATCATCCGACATGCTCACGGGCCTGGAATCGCTTGCCGATCGCACGAAGCGCCTGAAGCGCAAGATCCTCGTCTGCACGACGGACCGTCGGGCACGACTCGGCGATGTCGAGGTGTTCCCGATTCGGGAGTTCCTGGCGGAGTTGCCGGCCTGATGGAACGATCCCTACCGCACGAGTGAAGTCCGCGCGGCGTGACATGCCGCCGGTTTCTTTCTAGAAAACACCCACCGTGCACGAGCTCGTGACCGAAGCGTTCGTGCTGCGGACTCGCGCGTATTCCGAGTCGGACCGGATCGTGGTCCTGCTCACCCGTGACCACGGCAAGGTCAGTGGTATCGCGCGCGGCGCCCGCCGCTCCAAACGCCGGTTCGCCGGACCCGCGCTCGAGCCGTTCCAGCAGCTCGAGGTCCGGTTCGGGCAGCGCCCGCACTCCGAGCTCGTCTTCCTTCAAGAGTGCCGCGTGATCCGCAGTTACCACGGCATCGCCGAGAATCTGCGCGCGTTTGCCTGGGCCTCCTACCTCTCCGAGCTGACCGAGACGATGACGGCGGACCACGACCCCTGCCCCGCGCTCTACCTCCAGTTTCGAACCACGATCGAGGCCATGGCCCCGGGCGCAGCCGGCGGCGACTGGTCGGTGGAGACCACGGCCCATCGCTACGTTCTCGCCTTCCTCGGGTGGGCCGGCTGGGGGCCGAACCTCGAGCAGTGCAGCGCCTGCGGCGAAGCGTTGGTCGAGGCGACACAGCCCATCGTCGACCCTCGCGGCAGCGGCCTCATGTGCGCGCGTCACGAGCGCGAGGCGGGCCAACCGCCCGCGCGGGCCGAGGCCCGGCCCAGCCGGCGGGTGGTCGAGCCGGCCCTGCTCGCCTACCTACGTAGCCTGCACGCGGCCTCGACGGCGCCGGCTTCCCCCGAGTTGCTGGCCACGGCGACCGCGCTCCTTCATCGCCTTATCGATCTGCACGCCCCACGCGCCCTCAAAGCCCGCGCTTTCCTCTCCACGACAGCGCCGGACCCATTTGAACGCGACCCGACTATAAGGTAGGGGAGCGCACTCGCCCCACGGCGCGCCGCAACCGGGCGGGCGCGTCCCGCAGCGATGAACGACACCGATCCAGTCAGAACCAAACCCGCCGGCGACTCCGCTCCGGTGACGATGGAGAAGATCGTCAACCTTTGTAAGAGAAGGGGCTTCGTCTTCCCCTCTTCCGAGGTCTACGGCGGGCTGGGGAGCTGCTGGGACTACGGCCCCCTGGGCGTCGAGCTCAAGCGCAACGTGAAAGACGCCTGGTGGCGCGAGACCGTCACTTCGCGGCCAGACGTGGTGGGGCTGGACTGCTCGATCATGATGCACCCGGAGGTCTGGGTCGCTTCGGGCCACGTCCAGAACTTCACCGACCCGTTGGTCGACTGCAAGAAGTGCAAGGCTCGCTTCCGTGCCGATCAGCTCGAGATGGCTTCCTGTCCGGAGAGGCCGAGCCAGCGACCCGGGCAATGCGGTGGCGAGCTGACCGAGGCCCGCCGCTTCAACCTGATGTTCAAGACACACATGGGGCCGGTCGAGGACACAGGGGCCATGGTCTACCTGCGGCCGGAGACCGCCCAGGGCATCTTCGTCAACTTCATGAACGTCGTGAACTCGGCACGCATGCGCCCGCCCTTCGGCATCGCGCAGATCGGCAAGTCCTTCCGCAACGAGATCACGCCGGGAAACTTTCTGTTCCGCACGCGCGAGTTCGAGCAGATGGAGCTCGAGTACTTCGTCAAGCCCGGCGATGACGACGCCTGGTTCCGTTACTGGCTCGACCGGCGGCTGGCCTGGTATCACGACTACGGATTGAGCCCTGAGCGGTTGCGGCTTCGCCCCCACGCTTCCGACGAGCTGGCTCATTACGCCAAGGGCTGCTCGGACGTCGAGTACCAGTTCCCCATCGGCTGGCAGGAGCTCGAAGGCATTGCCAATCGCACGGACTTCGACCTCAAGTCGCACGCCGAACACTCGGGGAAGAACCTGAGCTACTACGACGACCAGACCAAGGAGCGCTACGCTCCTTACGTCATCGAGCCTTCGGCCGGCGCCGACCGCTCGACCCTGGCCTTCCTGGTCGACGCTTACGATGAGGATGAGGCCGACGGCGAAGTGCGTACCGTGCTGCGGCTGCACCCGGCGCTTGCTCCGGTCAAGGTCGCGGTCTTCCCGCTGATGCGGAAGGACGGGATGCCGGAAAAGGCCCTGCAGATCGTCGAGACGTTGCGGCCACACTGCGCGGTGACCTACGACCAAGCCGGAGCGATCGGGCGGCGCTACCGGCGCCAGGATGAGGTGGGCACGCCGCTGTGCGTGACCGTCGACTACCAGACGGTAACCGACGACACGGTCACCGTTCGCGATCGCGACAGCATGCGGCAGGAGCGCGCGGCGATCTCCGAGCTGCTCGGCATCGTGCGCGAGCGTTGCTCACCACCGGCCGCCGCTCACCCGCTTCAACCTTCGACCTGAACGGCCGCGAACCACGACGACGGGCGCACGCCGAGAGAGGAATCGACATGGCACCGGCGAAATCGGCACCCTCCGCTGCCAAGCGCGTCTACTTTTTCGGCGGTGGCAGCGCCGAGGGCGACGCGAAGCTGCGAGATCTCCTGGGCGGCAAGGGCGCGAATCTGGCCGAGATGGCGGGGCTCGGGCTCCCCGTACCGCCAGGGTTCACGATCACCACGGAGGTCTGCGGCCTCTACGACGTCGCCCGCGACGCATACCCCAAGGACCTGGATCCAGAGGTGGCCGGACACCTCGCTCGGCTCGAGGAAGTCATGGGCCGCGGCTTCGGCGACGCAGAGAACCCTCTGCTCGTCTCGGTTCGCTCCGGCGCGCGGGCATCGATGCCCGGCATGATGGACACCGTGCTCAACCTCGGGCTCAACGACAGCACCGTGCTCGGCCTGGCCAAACGCAGCGACAACGAACGCTTCGCCTGGGACAGCTACCGGCGGTTCGTCCAGATGTACGGCAACGTCGTGATGGGGCTCAAGCCGCAGTCCTCGCGCGAGACCGATCCCTTCGAGGCCATGATCGAGAGGAAGAAGCACAAGCTCGGCATCACCCTCGACAGCGAGCTCACCGCCGCGCACTTGCAGGAGCTGGTCGCGGAGTTCAAGGCGCTGGTCGAGGCGCGCTGCGGCCGGCCTTTCCCGACCGACCCGGTGTGCCAGCTCTGGGGCGCAATCGGTGCGGTGTTCCGCTCCTGGAACAACGAGCGCGCGGCGATCTACCGCAAACTCAACAGCATCCCGGCAAGCTGGGGCACGGCGGTCAACGTCCAGGCCATGGTCTTTGGCAACATGGGGGCGAGCAGCGCCACCGGGGTTGCCTTCACGCGCGATCCGTCCACCGGCGAGCGGCGTTTTTTCGGCGAGTTCCTGGTCAACGCTCAGGGTGAAGACGTGGTGGCCGGCATCCGCACGCCGCAGTTGATCACGCGGGAGGCTTCGGTCGCGTGGGCGCGGGAGAACGGCATCGAGGAAACCGAGCGCCGCAGCCGATACCCATCGCTCGAAGAGGTCATGCCGACGTGCCACAAGCAGTTGCTGGCCGTTGCGGACAAACTCGAGAAGCACTATCGCGACATGCAGGATCTCGAGTTCACCATCGAGCGCGACAAGCTCTGGATGCTGCAGACGCGCAACGGCAAGCGCACCGCGCCCGCCGCCGTCCGGATCGCCGTCGACATGGCCAACGAGCGCCTGATCACGCGAGAGCAGGCCATCTCGCGCGTGGACCCCGCTTCCATCGACCAGCTCCTGCATCCCATGATCGACCCGGAAGCGCCCAAGGTCGCGCTGGCCAGGGGGCTGGGAGCCTCGCCGGGCGCGGCGGCCGGCGTAGCGGTCTTCAGCGCCGAGGACGCGGTGGTCACCGGGAAGTTGGGCCAGCCCGTCATCCTGGTGCGCATGGAGACCTCTCCCGAAGACATCGCCGGCATGGTGGCGGCCGAGGGCATTCTCACCGCACGCGGCGGCCGCACCTCGCACGCCGCCGTGGTGGCGCGCGGCATGGGCAAGTGTTGCGTGGTGGGCTGCGAAGCCTTGCGCGTCGACTACCAGACGGAGCGCATGTTCTTCGGTGACAAGACCGTCGCGCGCGGCGACTGGATCACTTTGGACGGGCAAAGCGGCGAGGTCTTTCTCGGCAAGGTCCCCACGGTGGAAGCCAGGCTCTCGGACGAGTTCGCGAGCCTCATGTCATGGGCCGACAAGGTGCGTACGCTCGCGGTGCGGACCAACGCCGACACGCCCAGGGACGCAGCCGTGGCTCGCGAGTTCGGCGCCGAGGGAATAGGTCTCTGCCGCACCGAGCACATGTTCTTCGAGGGCGACCGCATCGACGCCGTGCGCGAGATGATTCTGGCCCGCGATGCCAACGGCCGCGAGAAGGCGCTGGCGAAACTGCTGCCGTACCAGCGGCGTGACTTCATCGGGATCTTCGAGGCGATGGCCGGGCTTCCCGTGACGATCCGGCTGCTCGACCCGCCGCTGCACGAGTTCCTCCCGCAGACCGATGCCGACTACGAGGCGCTTGCCGGCAAGCTCGGCGTGCCCGTCGAGATCCTCAAGCACACTGGCCACACGCTGCACGAGTTCAACCCGATGCTGGGGCATCGGGGCTGCCGTCTGGCGATCACGTACCCCGAGATCTACGCGATGCAGACCCGCGCGATCATCGAGGCCGCCCTCGACGTCGTCGGCCGCGACATAAAGGTGCTCCCCGAGATCATGATCCCGCTGGTCGCGCACGTCGAGGAGCTGCGGCGGCTGCGCGCCGTGGTTGAGGAGGCTGCCGACTCCGTCTTCAAGCGCGCGGGCCGGAAGATCGCCTACACGCTCGGCACCATGATCGAGGTGCCGCGGGCGGCGATCACGGCAGGAGAGATCGCCGCGGAGGCGGACTTCTTCTCGTTCGGCACCAACGATCTGACGCAGATGGGCTTCGGGCTCTCGCGCGACGACTCGGGCAGGTTCCTCCCGGTCTACATCGACCGCGGCGTGTTCGCGGACGACCCCTTCGCCACCCTCGACATCGCCGGAGTGGGCGGACTCATGGAGCTGGCCGTCGAGCGCGGTAGAGCCGTGAAGAAAAACCTCAAGCTAGGCATCTGCGGCGAGCACGGCGGCGACCCGCGCTCGATCGCCTTCTGCCAGCGTCTGGGAATCGACTACGTCTCGTGCTCGCCCTACCGGGTGCCCATCGCACGCCTGGCCGCCGCACACGCCGCGCTCGCGGCCGCCAAGAGTGGGCCGTCGCACTGATGTCGATCGTGCATCCGGTCGAAGGCACCACGCGGGTCGTCGGGATTTTCGGCGACCCGGTGACGCACAGCCTCTCGCCGCGGATGCACAACGCCGCCTACCGGGCGCTCGGCCTGGACTACGTCTACGTGCCGCTGCGGCCCTCCGCGCGCACGATCCGGGAGGCCGTCGGCGCCATCCGCGCCTTCGGGCTGGCCGGAGTCAACGTCACCGTGCCGTTCAAGGAAGCCGTCCTACGCCACGTCGATCGGCTGAGCCCGACGGCCAAGGCCGTGGGCGCGGTCAACACGATCTACCCCGACCGTGGCGGAAAGCTCGTCGGCGAGAACACCGACGTGGAAGGCTTTGCCGCCGCCCTGTCGGCCCATGGCGTGCGGGTGCGCGGCCTGCGCGGGCTAGTCATCGGCGCCGGGGGCGGAGCTCGCGCTGCGGTCTACGCTCTGCTCGAAGGTGGTGCAGCCGAGGTCGTACTGGCCAACCGCACGCTCGCGCGCGCCAAGCAGATCGCTCGGCGCTACAGCCGGCATCGCAGCCGCATCCGTGCCGCGAGCCTGGAAGTCCTCGAAGACGCGGAACTGCTCGGGAGCCGCCAGCTGGTGGTCAACGCCACGAGCCTCGGCATCGGCGGTACGAAGTTCCTCGACTTCGATTTCGCGGCGACCGCGCGCGACTGCGTCTTCTTCGACCTGGCCTACGGCAGGAAGCCGACCGCATTTCTCGCCGCCGCGGCCAAGGCCGCCCGCCCAACGATCGACGGCCGCGACATGCTGCTCCATCAAGGCGCCGCCGCTTTCAAACTATTCACCGGTCGCAACGCTCCCCTCGACATCATGTCTGCCGCCCTGAGCGATGAATCCTGAACGCGACCCCACCTGCATCTTCTGCCGGATCCTCGACGGGGAGGTCGAGGCGAGCATCGTCGTCCGTGAGGAGCGCGCCACCGCGCTCATGGACATCGCCCCGGTCGCCGACGGCCACGTACTCGTGATCCCGAACTATCACACTCCGGATCTGGCCGGCCTGGACGATGCCGCCGGCGCCGCGGTCTACGGGCTGGCCCGCCGCGTGGCCGCCGGCCTGCGGGTCTGCGGCCTGCGCTGCGACGGCATCAATCTGTTCCAGGCCGATGGCGCGGTCGCGGGCCAGACCGTGTTCCACACCCACATCCACGTCATCCCCCGCTACCCCGGCGACCGGTTCGCCGTGCAGCTCGGCCCGCTCGATCGCCGCGCACCGTCGCGGCAGCAGCTCGACGAGCAAGCCGGGCGGATCGTCCGGGTGTTGGGGTCACGCTGATACGTACCATGAAATCTGATCGTAGCGTGATCGGATTTCATGGATCGATTCGCAGAATGCTCATGCACGACTAAAGCCAATGCAGCTACATCGTCTACGGCGAAGTGCAGCGGCAGCGACGATCAACGGGGAGCGTGATACCGTGCGCGAAGCTCGCTGACCTCGACTGGAGCTGAGACCGCTCTCACCCGCGCCCGGCAGAGGTCCGCGCACTGCGGACACACGGCATCGTCGACGGTCCACGCTGGCGTGTACGTGCGAATGATCTCGACGATGTCGAGCAGCCGGTCCGCCGGCTCGAAGCGAGTCGTCGGACAGCCGCACAGACTGCAGCGATGCGACCGATCTCGTCCCTCGGCTTCGTCCCCGAGCGAGCGAGGACTCATCGCGAGCGCGACGATCTCGTCATGGGTCGGCCGCGCGCCATCGAGAAGGAAGCCGAAGACTTCCTCCGCCCGCTCGGCGTGCATCGGGAACGTACGGGCGAGCCTTGCCAGCGCCCGCTGGCGATGCGGCTGGGCCATCACCTCCGCGCGCACCAAACGACCGATGACGCTCGCGGCCCAGAGCGCCGAGTAACGGTCGAGCAGCATGCGATCGTGGGTGGGCCCGCTCTGCGCGGCCGGCAGATGTGGCCGGTAGCCGAAACCCGGGTCGAGCATGTCCGCGACGTGGAGCAGCTCAGGCCGGAGCACGGCGAGCGTGGCATCCGAGTCGGCCAACACGGCGGCTAGAACCCGGATGTGCAGCATGCGTGATTCCGGATCGGGAGCGCCTAGTTCTGGTGGCGCAACGAACAGCTCGACTCCCTGCTCCTTGCTCCGCCGCGCGGCCGAGATCCTTACCTGCGCGACTCGCTCGGCGATGGTCGGTTGCTCCCCTAGCGCGGCGTCGATGGGCCGAGCCAGATGAAGGCGCTCGAACCAACCCCGAAAGCACCCGGCAAACCGGGCATCCCGCTCTTCCGGCGGCGCCTCATAGCAAGACTCCCGCTGGCGATGGAACGCCTCGGTCTCGGAGTGTCCGATCATCGCCGCATGGACCGATTCTTCGATGAGGTCTTGATCGATCTGAACGCGCATCACTCGCAACGGCCGAGGGAGCAGCCGCTTTGCGATCCGCACGCCATTGGCGCCCCGTCATCCTCGGCTGCCCGACGAAGCTCCAGGCTGGATGGACCGGCCTCCACACCCAGCCGCGCGCAGTCCCATTCGACGAAGCCGCGCAGCAACCGTCCGATTCTACCGTAGAATCCTCCGGCATCGTGGCGGTGCAGGCGCTCGCCCAGAGCGGGCGCGAACCGCCCGAGGTGATCGTGGAGAAACGAGGACTCGGCCTTGCGCGTAATCGCGAGCATCGACTCGTCACCGTGATCCAAGGCGTGCGCCCCTTTGGCACTGAGAAACGCCATCAGCTCGCACTCGCAGGAGATGTGGTCGGCGCGTTCGTGCTGGACCGGGTTCAACTTGAGGCCGAACGCCGCGAAGAACGCGCCGATGTCGGCTAGCTCGTGCGGCTGCCGAAAGAGCGTATCGGTCCCGTACTGGGTTTCGTAGGACACGACGGTGGCCGTTGCTGCGTGCCCGAACAGCTCCTGATAGCGAGCAGTGGACGGCGCCGTGCCACCCAGCCCTCGCGCCTGTTCGGCAAGATCCGGCGCACCGCAGGTCTCGAACAGCTTGACCAGCGACCGCGTCGCCGAAACGCCGGCGCTCGCGTCCCCTTCATCCTCGGGAGGGAGCAATGCGAGCGCGAGCGCCGC
Organism: uncultured Myxococcales bacterium; assembly: GCA_964555245.1. Taxonomy (GTDB): domain Bacteria; phylum Desulfobacterota; class Binatia; order UBA1149; family SPBQ01; genus CAZKRI01. The sequence goes on along the minus strand of CAZKRI010000042.1, from coordinate 58,727 downwards.
GTACACCGTGCTACGAGCAAGCGCCTGGTTGCTAGCGGTTTCGGTCAAGGCATTCTCCTAGATCGAGTTGGCGTGCATGGCCGGACGCTCGTACAGCGGCTCCTCGATGGTGGTGCGAAACAGCTCTTGCCCCTCGCGCCCGTAGGCGATCACCGTATCGTTGTAGAGCGTGAAGGGCTGACCACGCAGCATGCTCCGGTAGACCTCCGGCCCCTGCTGGATCTCGTAGGCGTAGATGATGCGGTTGTCGCGCCGGAACAGTTGCATCACGGCGAGCAGCTCGCGGTCCGGACGCGTGTACCGCTCGATGGCGGCATCCACTCCCGGGCCGAACATCTGCCTAAGGTAGGGCCGCGGCACCCAACGCGGTGGAATGTAGTATCCGTTAGGTTGCGTGCCGAGCTGTGGATACAGGGGCAGCGCGACCTTGGCGACGTGGACCAGGTAATACAAAGGATGCTGCCGGTCTTCCGCCCACGTCCCGTCCTGGGCGATGCGCACCAACCCCTGCATGCGGATTTGGCCGATGCAGGCCGCCATGCAGCGGGTTTCCATCGGGTGGCCCTCGCGCTCCGGATCGTTGCCTTCGACCCGCGGGTAGCACGCGACGCACTTCTCGCTCACCCGGGTGTTGCCGCGATACATGCTTTTCTTGTAAGGGCAGGCCTCGACGCATTTCCGGTAGCCGCGGCACTGCTCCTGGTCGATGAGCACGATGCCGTCCTCGGGACGCTTGTAGATCGCCTTGCGCGGGCAGGCGGCCAGGCAGGCCGGATACGAGCAGTGATTGCAGATCCGCGCGAGGTAAAAGAACCAGGTGTTGTGCTCGGGCAGCTCCACGCCCGTCGCGTGCAGCCGGTCGCGTTCCCCCTTGGGGCCGACCGGGTTGTCCTCCCAGATGTTCGGCGAGTTCCACTCCTCGTCGGTCGGCAGATAGCCAAGCACCCGCGAGCTGGGCGGCTTGAGCGCGTTGGCGGCCTCGAACACCGTCTTGCCGTCGTAGTGGCCGTAGGGCTGACGAGAATCGTCCGCAGCCGCGCCGCTCCAGGTCTGTCCACCCGGGTCGGCCTGCTCGAGCAGATCCAGAATCTTGATGTCCCAGGCCTGAGGGTAGCCGCCGTAGGGCTTGGTCTCGACGTTCGCCCACCACATGTGCTCCTGGCCCTTGCTGAACGTCCAGGTGGACTTGCACGCCATCGTGCAGGTCTGGCACGCAATGCAACGGTTGATGTTGAACACGAAGGCGAACTGCCGGTCGGGAAAGGCACCCTCGTAGGGGTAAGACATTTCGCGGCCTAGTTGCCAGTTGTGGACGTGTGCCATGGTCACCCCTTGTCGCGGACCGTCACGACGTATCCGCTCTCCGCGTCAATCGTGAAGCGCTGCGGCGCCGGTTGATCCCGCACGACGTAGCGGACCGCGCCAAAGACGTTGAGGCTCTCGTCGACGATCCGCCCGATCTCCGCTTCGCCGAGCCGGAGCCGCGCGCCGTGGGCGCCGCCGTAGTGTGGTGAGTCGAACAGGCCCAGAATTCGCTCGCGACTGAACCCCATGCCGGCGAATTCCTCGGCGAACGCGTAGGCCATCTCGCGCACCGAGTCCTCATCCCCCGGCACCGAGACGCCGACGAGCATCGTCGGATCGTCGGGTTGCGCTTCGTCGTAGGGCATCGCTCGCGTCTCCTTTGTTAGGCCTTCCGCACGGTCACCAGCTCGCCGCGCAGGTACCGCTCCATGAACTCGTTCTCGTTGTCGGGCGAGTAGCCGGTCGTGGCCGGCTTCCAGATGCCGACGCCGCCGAGCCCGCCGTCCTCGGCCTTGGCCACGCGCACGAGCGTCTCCTTCGGCACGGTGTTCACCGCGTGGTTGTCGGCCTCACCGCCGAAAATGAAGCCCATGAACACCTTGGCCTTGTGGAACAGCGTGTCGGTCTGGTGCATCGGCATGTGCCAGTTGCGCGTAACCGACTGTTGCGAGCCGTAGCGCACGTTGGCCTGGTAGCCGGTGTTCTCCGACAGAGCGCGCCCGTCCGGACGCGTTTCGTGCGCGCGCACGCTCTTCTCGGTGGCAATGAACGGCGCGTGCTTCATCATCACGATGTTGTACGGGTAGGCGTGGGTGTACTTGACCCTCAGCATGCAGCGCGAGACGCGGTAGAACGGGTCGGTCGGCGTCGCGCCGATGTACGGCCGATCGGCCGGATTGGCGTCGACGTAGACGTAGTCCCCGTCGTTGATGCCGAGATCGCGAGCGGCCTGTGGATTCATGCTGAGCTGGTGCTCGCCCACGCAGGGGGCGCGTTTGTCGAGCCGGTAGGGATCACCGAAGTTCGAGTCGTAGACCATGTGCCAGTCGACGTTCGACCAGCTGCTGTGAACGCGATGCCGGGTCTTGGGCGTCAAGCAGTAGAACTGGAATCCCTTTTCCCACAGGAAGTTCTTGGTGTTCTTGACCTTCGTCCACGGCAGCTTGACGTTGCGCACCGTGCGCTCGTCCCAGTGCTCGGCGTCGGCCGGAATGCCGTAGTCTTCTGGCCGCACGAACGGATTCGAGCTGACGATGACGTTGGGCAGATACGGCGTGGCTTCGGGCCCCTCGCGATGCACCACAAAGTTCTCACCGTACTCGATCGCTTCGTTCACGTCTGCGTATGCATGGAGACGCCCTGTGTCGGTGAAGAACGGCTCGTCGTAGTGGACCTGCTCGTAGAACGGGATGCGCGGATAGGTCCGGAACAGCATCAACGCGCCGCCGGGGGGGCCGAACTTCCCGGCCATGATGTCGTCGAGTTTGTAGCCGCGCGTGGTGGTGCAGCTATCGAGCAAGCGCTGGATGTAAACGTGGCGCTTGTCCGCAGCAGCGAACGCGAAGTAGTCGCGGAAGCGCGTCTCGTCGGTCTCCTCCGCGAGCGCGCTGGCGATCCCGGCGATGATGTCGATGTCGTCCTTGCTGTCGAACACCGGCGGGATGCCGCCGCGCCAGATCTGCAGGAACGGATTCGAGCAGCTCGCGGTGATCTCGAGCCCCTCGAACTCGAGCCAACTGTTGGCCGGCAGCGCCACGTCGGCGTATTCGATCGAGGCCGTCATCTGGATGTCGACTGAGACGATCATCTCGACCATCGGATTGACGTTCTTGATCATCTCGTACGCCCACTTGGCGTTGTTGATGAGATTGACGTTGTTGAAAACGATCGACTTGGTCGGCGTCGGCATGTGACTCGTGCCGGTGAAGATCTTGCGCCCGTACTTCGGAGTGTCGACGATCAGGGCCTTGTCCCCGTGGTTCCAGTAGGCCGGTTCCTCGTCCTTGGTATAGGCGTGGGCCTGGACGTCTTTGCCGTCGAGTGCGCTGTCGAGGTTGGGCGCGAACGGGTCCTCCGCGACCCAACCCTTGAAGCCCGGTCCGCTCCACGGCGAGCCCTGGAACAGCGCCGCCTTGTAGTTGCCCGCCCAGGTGTGGGACCCGGCGCCGGGCTTGCCGATGTTGCCGGTGAGCATGAGCGGCAGGTAGACGGCGCGGTTCATCTCGGTGGCATGGAACCAGTGGTTGATCCCTTCGCCTTGGTGGATCGCCACCGGCTTCATGGTGGCGATGTCCTCGGCCAGCCGTTCGATGAGATCCCGCGGCGCGCGGGTGATGTCGGCGACGCTGTCGAGATCGTAGTCGCGCAGATGAACCTGATAGAGGCGCCAGAGCGTGGCGACCTCCACCCGCTTGCCGTCGGCCAGGGTCACCGTGTACTCGCCGTCGAGCGCGGGATCGATACCGGACTGGCGCATGCGGGCGCCGATCTGATCGCGGTTGATCGCCTTGGGACCGCCGCTCGTGGCGTCCCAGACCACGTAGTCGCCGAGCTTGGCGTGCTGCTCGGGCTTGAGCCCTTGGATCCGCATCGAGGGACCGTCGGGCGCGAGCGCGCTCGCGTAGCCGGCGAACAGCTCGTGCGCGCGCAACCGTTTCAACGTGTCCTTGCGGACCAGCAGAGGAAAGTCGGTGAACGCCTTGACGAAGTCCGCGTCGTACCAACCGCGATCCATCATCACGCGGGTGACGCCGAGGAAAAGCGCCGCGTCGGTCTGCGGCCGGATGGGAATCCAGTAGTCCGCTTTGGTCGAGGGCGGCCCGTACTCCGGCGCGATGACCACGATCTTGGCGCCGCGCTCCATGCATTCGATGAACCAGTGAGAGTCGGTGAGCTTGTTCTCGACCATATTCTTGCCGTCCATCACGATGAGCTTCGAGCTGCGCAGGTCGTTGAAGTCGCAGTCGGAGGCCTGCAACCCATGCACCCAGGGATGGCCGGGGGCTTGATCGCCGTGCCAGGTGTAGTTGGACCAGTTGCGCCCGCCGCGCGCTTGCTCGTGCTCAACGCCGCGGACCTTGCTGTCCAAGAGCGCCAGCGAGTTGGAGAGCCGGTACATTCCGTACTTGCCGATGACGCCGAGCAATCCCATCCCGCCGCGGAATTTGCAGCAGCGCGTGCCGGCGCCCTCGGTGGCGGCGACCATCTCGGGCTGGTAGCCCTGCGCGAGGAGCCGCTGCTTGCCCGCCTCGCCGCTGTAGCGCTCGGCGATGGTCACGAGACAGCGAGCAATGGCGCGAGAGGCGTCGTCCCAGGAGATCTGCACGAACTCGTCGTCGCCGCGCCGGGTGAAGAGGTAGCGATCGCGCAGCTCGGGAGTCAGCTCGGGAAACCCCGCGTCGGCCCAAGCCTTCCAGCCTTTGCGCACGATGGGGTGGCGCAACCGATAAGGCCCGTAGAGCACGCGATGGAACGTAAAGCCTTTCGCACACTGCCGTGGGTTCCAGTTCGCAGTCGCGTGGTTGCCGTAGGTGTCAGCGTAGGTCTGGTAGTCGTAGGTCGAGCCGAGACGGGTGACGATGCCGTTACGAACGTAGGCGCGCACCCGGCAGGCATGCGTATCGTTGGGCGAGCAGACCCAGTCGAACGTGCTGTCGTAGCGGTACTGGTCGCGGTAGATCTTCTCCCAGTCGCGGCTCACGCTCCCGGCCAAGGGATTCTGGTCCGGGTCAGCCGCAGCCAGCGCGCGCAACGGCAGCGACAGACCTGTCATGCTGATGCCGGCGCCCATGCCAAGCCAACGCAAGAATTCGCGGCGGGAGATGAAAAGGAAGTCGCTCCGAGTCTGCTTCATCGTTCTTCCTTCCGGCTATCGAGCCAGCACGAGGTCTTGCCAGATCGTCACCGATTTCTTGCCATCGCGGTCGCCAGCGGCGCCGTTCCAGACCGCGAAACCGACGGCCACCGAGCTTCCGGGTCGCAGATCGATGGCGTGCTCTCCGTTGCCGTCGAGCGAACGCTCGAGCATCACCCGATAGGAGCCGGTTCCGTAGACACCGTGCGCTTCGACCGTCTGATCGATGGGCGGCCGCGCACGCAGGGTCCCGAAGCCCTGCGCGCTCAGGTCCTCGGCGGCGCTGCGCCGGGTGGGATCGGAGACGATGTTGCCCGCGCCCCAGCCAGTGACGAACGTGGGGTCGGACTGCAGCGTCAGCGCGTGGCGCATCGGCTGCTCGTAGGGAGAGGCACGCAGGTTGGGATACGAGTCGATTCCGGCATTCGGATACTGCTCGTCGACGTCACCGAAACTGGCCAGATCGGCCTGACGTTCCGACTTCCACATCCAGATGTTGACGAAGCGGCCCTTCTCGCCCATCGCGAAGAACGGAGGATCCGGATCGAGAGAGAACTGCACGGCCGCCGCGTCGCGATAGTCCTGCGGACGCACCACCATGACGTCGTTGGTGTCGTCGGCCCACACCAGCAGCAGGGCGATCGACTCGCCGTCGTGAGCCGCCTGCACGGTGACGTAGTCCGGGCGGTTGTAGCGCCACCACAGCGGCATCATGTGCAGGTCGACGCCCGGGATCTCGTTCCACCTGCCAGAGTCGGGATGGTCCGGCAGCACGTCGACACGCACCGCCTCGACGCGAAACCGTTTCATCTCGGCACGCTCGCGCAACAGGTCGCTCGAGAGCGAACGCACGAAGTGGACGATGTGCCAGGCATCGGCGCCTGCCAGGTAAGGGTTGGCCGGCATCGGGGTGTCCGGAATGCCCGCAAGAATGCGCCGGTAGAGATCCTCCGGCTCGGCCGGGCCCTTGAAGACGCCGGTGGTCAGATCGCGCGGGCGAATGGGATAATCGCTCGCGTCGCGCAGACTGTCGACGAGAATGCCGTCGCCTTGGCCACGCTCGCCGTGGCACGAGCCGCAGCTCTGCGCGAACAGCTCGGCGCCGCGCGCCCGGCTGGCGGCGTCATCGGCTGGCTCGGGGGCGAGCTGGACCGGCCCCTCGCCGGGCTCGCCGTACTCGGGATCGGGCGCCTTGGCAGGCTTCAGCTCGAGCGGCTTCCCGGACAGAGATTTGACGAACGCGACTAGCGCCCGGCGGTCGCTCTCGGACAGATGGGCCCACGAAGGCATCGCGGATCCCGGCATTCCCCGTGAGATCGTTCGATAGAGATCTTCGTCGGTCGGTGTTCCTTCCCAGGTCGACGTGTAACGGAAGACGCCGCCGCGGAAGTCTCGCGGCTTGGGATAGAGAAGGTAGGCCGCTTCACCGTCGCCGTGGCCGCTGGCGCCGTGGCACGCCACGCACTGGCGCTCGAAAATCGCGGCGCCACGGACGAGCGGGTCTCCGGCTACCTTGGCGTTCTCGTTCGGCTGTGACGGTGATGCGGAGGATGGAGATGGCGGAGCTTCCGTCCGCTCGCCGTCGGTTCGGCAACCCGTGAGGCCGGCCGACAAGCCCAGACAGATGATCAGCACGAGCGGCGACAGACCTGGCACCGGCCTCTCCTTGTCTTGGCTGCCGATGGTGACGACGCGACACCCGAACGTCGGTCCTCGTTCGAGTGCGGGTAAGACCTAGCACGTAACGTACCAGCAGAGGCCCTTGCGCAGCCCTCCCCCATCAGTCACGCAGCGGGGCTCGTGCCACTTTGTTTTCCCAGACCTGACAACGACGGTGGCGGCCGTTGTCAGAAGCGGGAATCGCTCCGCTCCGGGCAGGCGGGGTCAGTCTCGGCTGACCGTGGTGTCCGGGCGCGAGGGCAGGAAGGCACGCAGTTCATCGACGGCAGTGCGAGCCGAGAGCGGGTAGCCTCCGACGTAGCATGCGCGCGCGAGGATGTGGGTCGCGGTCGGTGAAGTGATGAACTGGAAGACGATTGCGAGTAGGCCGCGAACGGTGACGTTGTGGTCTCCGCCCGCGAACGCAATCACCGTCGCCAGGGTGAGCAGTCCCATACCCATGGTGCCGGCCTTACCGGCCGCATGCATGCGGCAGAAGACATCCGGCAGGCGCAGCAGACCGAGCCCGGTGACGACGATGAGGAAGGTACCGAGCACCATCGGCACGGCAATCGCGATCTCGAGGAGCGCAGGCATCAAAAGAGCCTCCCGCGCTCGAGATAGCGGCCGATCGCCGCCGTTCCCAGGAAACCGACCAGCGTGAGAATCCAGACCGCGTCGAAGTACAGCGTGGAGTGCCACAGGATGCACAGCGTGCAGACGATGCCGACGAACACCATCGACAGCGCATCGAAGGCCACGGCGCGGTCGGGCGTGTCCGGGCCGATCGCCAGGCGGACCATGGCGAGCGCACCGCTCGCGAGAAGCGCGGCCAGGCACGACATGGTCACGGCCGTGAGAAATGGGCTCATGCGCGGTCCTCCTAGCGCATGAAGCGCAGAATCGGAGCCTCCAGCGACTGCTTGACCGAGTTGCGCAAACCGTCGAGGTCGGGCCCAACGTCGATGGCATGGATGACGATCGCGTCGCGCTCGTCGGGAATGTGCACCGAGATCGTGCCCGGCGTCAGCGTGATCGCGTTGGCGAAGCTGGTGATCTCGAAGTCCGTGCGCGCCTCGAGCGGGATCGACACGAAGCCCGGCCTGATCGGTAGCTGCGGCGCCAGCACGAGCTTGACGACTTGATAGTTGGCCAGCGCGAGCTCCTTCAAGAACCGCACGACGAAAACGGCCGCGTAGAAAGCACGGCGCAAAAGCGTGGATAGGCTCATTGCGGCAACCTCGCGTCCGCGTGCTCGACGTGGGCTTGCATGACCGCCGCGATGTACTCGCGCGGATCGCTCAACGAGCCGGCTGCGCGCGCCGCCAGCGCCAGGAACGGCTGACCCCAGACGCCCATGACGATCGTAAAGACCACCAGCACGGCGGTCGGCGCCATCAGCGGCCGGTAGCGCGCGACGGCACGCTCGCGGCGCGGCTCACCCCAGAACGCGTGCGTCCAGATCTTCGTCATCGAGTAGAGCGTGAGGAAGCTCGTCGCGATGGAAACGGCCACGACGACGACGTTGCCGCCGGTCAAGCCGGCCCGCAGCAGCACCAGCTTGCTCAAGAATCCGGAGAACGGCGGCATGCCGGCGAGCGAGAGCGCAGCGACCAGGAACAGGCCTGCCACGCCCGGCGCGATCGTCAACACGCCGCCCATCTTCTCGAGAGATTGGGAGCCGCTCACGCGTTCGGCGATTCCGCCGACCAGAAATAGACACGACTTCACGACGATGTGGTGCACGACGTAGAAGATCGTACCGGCGATCGCGAGATCGACGACTCGCGGGTCGGCGCTGCCGGCCAAGCCTATCCCCATCACCATGTAGCCGACCTGGCTGATGATGTGCCACGACAGAATGCGGCGGATCTCCCACTGACACATCGCACCCAACACGCCCAGCAGCATCGTGAAGCCCGAGAGCAACAGGATCACGTCGAGCGCGAAGTCGGCGCCCTCCTGGCGGAACAGCATGACGAACACGCGCAAGAGCGAATAGACGCCCACCTTGGTCAGCAGGCCCGCGAAGTACCCGTTGACGCCCGCCGGCACCACCGGGTAGGAGTCGGGCAGCCAATAGATGAGCGGGAACGTCGCCGACTTGAGCAAGAAGACGACCAGCAACAGCATCGATCCGGCGGTGACCATCGCCGCGCGCGCACCCACCAGAGCTTCGGTCCGAACGGCAAGATCGGCCATGTTGAGCGTTCCGGTGGTCGCGTAGATCACGCCGCAGGCAACGACGAACAAGGTGGAGCCGATCGCGTTGATGCCGATGTACATGAAGGTCTGGCGTACCTGCGCCTTGCTGGCCCCCACCATCATCATGCCGTAGGAGGCCATCAACATGACCTCGTAGGCCACGAACAGATTGAAAACGTCGCCGGTCATGAACGACCAGTTGACCCCCAGCAACGTGAGCTGCATGAGCGGGTAGAAGAAATAGCGCTGCTGCTGTTCGGTCACGGTCCACAGCGTGTAGACCGTAACCACCGAGCCGACGGTCATCGACAGGCAGAGCATGATCGCCGAGAGCCGGTCGGCCACGAACGCCACGCCCCATGGCGCCCGCCAGCCGCCGATGACGGTGGCCTGGATGCCGTGAGTGTCCACCAGCCAGAGCAGCCAGAACGCCCACGCCGTGAGCCCGACGGTGGCAAGCACGGCAATGGCTCGCTCCAGGCGCGACCAGCCGTTGAGGAGCGCTAGCACCAGGGCGGCCACGAACGGCACGAGCAACGGAACGATCAGGCTGTTCATCCGGGCTCGGCCTCGTCGTCGACGGGCAACTGGTGGGGATCATCGGTGCCGTGATCGGCATAGACGCGGTAACAGACCGTCAGCAGCAGCGCGCTGACGGCAAAGCTGATCACGATCGCGGTCAGGATGATGTCGGGCGGCAGCGGGTCCATGAGGCCGGCAGCCGAGCGCGGATCCTGCCCGACGAACGGCGCACCGGCTGCGCGGGTGTACCCGCCGACGGTGATGAGCAGGAGGTTGGTCGCGTTCGAGTAGAGTCCGAAACCCATGACCAGCCGGATCAAGTTGGGCCGCAGGATCTGATAGGTACCGGCCGCGAACAGCACGGCGATCGCCAAGGCCATCGGCAGCTCCACTAGCTGCCCTCCTGTCCCAGCTCGACGAACATCGTCATGATCGTGCCGAGCACGATCATGTAGACGCCGAGGTCGAAGAACGTCGCCGTGGGCAGCTCGTAGAGTCCGATCATGGGAAGATGAAAGTGCAAGATCTCGTGATCCATGTAGGAGCGCCCGAGCACGAACGGCACCATCCCAGTGCCGACCGAAGCCAGCAGCCCGAGCACCGACACTTTCCACCACGGCACCCGCACCGCCGCACCGAGCCCGAAGGCGAGCATGGTCATGGCCCCGGCAGCCGCTCCCATCACGCCGGCGATGAAGCCGCCGCCCGGCAGGTTGTGCCCCTGCATGAAGATCACGATCGAAACCCACGCGGTCAGCGGAACTGCGAAACGGGCGGCCGTGCGCAAGATCGGGCTGTCGCCGTGGACCACCACGGGATCCGGCGGCGAAACCGCTGGTCGCGGTCCCGCCCGCCGCGCACGCAGCAGACCGAAGACGACCAAGGCCACCATCATGAGGACGGTGATCTCACCGTTGGTGTCGATCGCGCGGAAGTCGACGATGATGACGTTGACCGCGTTGGCGCCGCCGGCATCCGCGAGCGAACGGCTCAGATACTCGAGGCCGAGGTTGTTGGTCTCGCGAAACTGCGGGCTGGTACTGAGCATCACGAACGCGAACATCGCCGCCCCTACCGCCACCGAGATCGTCAGATTGGCCGTGCGTCGGATCGCCGGCGTCTTCTCGGGCTTGAAGGCCGGCATGAAGTAGAAGATCAGCAGAATGAAGATCGTCGAAACCGTCTCGATGAGGATCTGCGTGAGCAGAATGTCGGGCGAGCGATAGACGACGAACAGGAGCGCGGTGAGGAAGCCGTTGGTGGTGAGCGCGATTGCAGCGGCCACGCGCGTGTTGAACCGCACCACCATCACCGCCGAAACCGCGAGCATCATGCACAGGCTCGCCCCGTACCACTGCAGTTCGTGCAGGTCGATGCTCACCATGCGCGGCGAGATGCCGTGGTGCGCCAAGGCGTAGGCGGCAAGCCCGACGGTGAAGACCAGCGTGCCGGAGAAGTACCAATGGACCGAGCCATTTTGCCATCGGCCGCTGAACGCGGTGGCCGCGCGTGTGGTAGCCTCGATCGCCCCATCCCACAGCCGCTGCATCGTTAGACGCGACGGCGCAGGAGCCGCAATCGCCTTGCGCAGCAGGAACAAGCCCACGCCCGCAGTGGTGGTGAGCAACGTGAGAAGCAGCTCGGGGCCCGACGCTGCTAGCGAGAGATGCACGGCGGCACCCGGTCGCGAAGAGAACGCCGAGACCATCCGTCCGGTAACCTCCGGCATCGCGCCGAAGGCCAAAGTCGCCGCGGCCAGAACCGCCGGCGGCAGCCACAACCCGGGGCCGGCCTCGTGAGCATGCGCGGCTTCGGCACCGAGCGGACCAAAAAACGGTTTCACCACCAAGGTGAGTGCGACCGCCACCAGGCACGCATTCCCGGCGACTACCAGTGCGAGCATCGTCCAGCGCAACAACGGTTCGACGGCGTACAGCTGAAGGAGCCCGTGGTAGGTGAGCTCCTTGGCGTGAAACCCCAGCGACGGCCAGATCCCGGCCATCGCGCTTGCCGCGACCACACAAATCGCGAACGTGATCGGCATGCGCGCCCGCAGACCGCCCAAGCGCCGGAGGTCGCGGGTGTGGGTTGCGTGCTCAATGATGCCGGCGACCAGGAAGAGCGCACCCTTGTAGGCGGCGTGCGAGAGGATCTGCAGGGCGTCCTGAGCATTGGCGCCGACTCCGTAGCCGAACGTAAACAGGCCGAGTGAAGCCACCGTGGTACGCGCGAGCATCGCCTTGAGATCGCTGACCCGCAGCGCCCCGATCGCCCCTGTCAGAAAGGTGCCCAGACCGAGCGGCACCAGGATGGCGAACCACAGGGGCGAAGCCGAGAAGATGGGTAACAAGCGACCCATCAGGAACACGCCCGCCTGCACCATCGTCGCAGCGTGCAGGTAGGTCGAGATCGGCGTGGGAGCGACCATCGCGCCCGGCAGCCAAAAATGGAACGGCCACTGCGCCGACTTGGTCAGCGCTCCGGCCAGCAGCAGCAGCAGGGCAGGAGCGAAGGCCGGCGAGGCGGCCAGCGTGTCGCGCACGGCCGGATCCTGTGCCAGTGCGCGCAAACTGAATGTACCACAGGTGATCCCGACCAAGACGATGCCGGCCATCATCACCATGCCACCCAGCGCGGTGATCTGCAGCGCGGTCATGGCGCCGTTGCGCGCCTCCTCGTGCTCGTCCCAGAAGCCGATCAGCAGGAACGAGGTGAGGCTCGTGATCTCCCAGAACACGAACAGCAGGATCAAGTCATCGGCCAGAGCGACTCCGAGCATCGCGCCCATGAACGCGAGCAAGGCGGCGTAGTAACGAACCAGTCGCGCCGGCGCGCAGACGGCGGGCATGTAGCTCATCGAGTAGACGCCGATCAGGGTGCCGATGCCCGAGATGAGCAGCGCGAACATCAGCCCGAACGCATCCGCGCGCAGCGCGAACGTCACGCCGATCGCGGGCATCCACTGCGCGGCCAGCACGACCGACGCCCCCTCCCAAGCGGCCGGCACCAGCGTGATGCACCCCAGGAATGAGGCGGCTGCCGCCGCCACCATCAGCCAGCCCGCGCGTCCGCCCGCCCCGCTCCCGATCAGGAGCGCGGCTGCGGCCAGAACGAACGGAATCGCTACGACCAGCGCCAGCAGCGACTCGGGTCGGAGAATCGGCACGATGGCGGATCATGCCAGCGCCGCGCGCTTTATCGACCGCGACCCGACTCGGTCGTCATGCCGCGGGTGGTCGCCGGTCGTTTCAGACGGCAGTGCCGAAGAAATCTACCGGTGGGACGTTGAGCGGGTAGCGCAACGCCGTCGGGTGCCGGTCCAGTCCGGCCATCCGCCGGAACGCTTCGTGCACGTGTCCCGGTCCCAACACCACCCCGCCCACGCCCGGCCGCGCCGCCAGCGTGTTGGGGTCGATGGGGATGACGTTGTGTCCCTCGTCGGTACGCCCCACCACGCGGTCGCCCCAGGGCGCGTTCTTCTTCATGAGGATCGCGCTGCCGACTGGCCAGTGATCCTTGCCGTTGCCGTCGTTGTAGTAAGGGGTGCGCCCAAAATCCGAGCTGATGAGCACGTGCAGGCGATCGGCCAAGCCCATCGCCTCGGCCGTATCCCACAGGTACTCGATGCCGTTGGTCAGACGTTGCAGCGAGCTGCGATGCTCGGTGTCGTGGTTGCCGTGCGTGTCGAAGCCGCCGGTCTCCAGATCGCAGGCGACGGTCAGCCCCGCGTTGAAACAGATCAGCGCCAGCTGCGCCTGCTGGAGCAGGGCGTTGTTGTTGCCGTCGCGGTCCACGGGATTGACGAGCTGGTCGGGAAGGTCGACGAGCAGTGCGCGGAGCTGGTCACGGCTGGCGCGCGCGAACGCGAGGTTGTCGAGCGCCGCGCGTTCGCGCGGGAGCAGCCCCGGGCGGCTCATCTGCCGCGCCACGCGCGCTTGCTGGTAGCTCTCGATCAGCGCACGCTCGTCCTCGTCATGGTAGAGGCGCTCGCTCTCGGAAACCCGGTTGACGTCGACCAAGTCTTGGAGCGCGCGAGTGCTGTTGACCTCCGTGTACGTCGCCAGCCCGGCGGTCTCACGGAACGAGCTGTTGGTCAGATACGGCAGCGGCAGGTTCTGTCCGTAGACCGCGGCGGCGATCGCCGCAAAAGCCGGGTAGCCAGGCGCCTCGCGACCGCTCCAGTTGAACCGGACGCCCGTGTCATGGGAGTTGGTCTGAGAATCGACTCCGTTGACGACGAGCATGTAGCGATGAAACCGGCCAAAGAACGCCTGGTTGTTGGCGAACGGGGCGTAGGTGACCGGGCTGCGCGGGAACGTCTGCGCCTGCGCCGTGCGCGACCAGTGGTTGATCTCGCGCTCGCCCGGCACGTTCTCCTTGGGGTCGCAGAAGCTGGTCGGGTCCCAGCCGCCGCTGGCCGCGATCGTGACGAACAATGGCCCCGTGTACGGATCGGCGGTGAGTTGGGCCCGTGCCAGCCTCAGCGGCCACGGTATCGTCGCCGTCAGCCCCGCCACACCCATCAGTTTGAGAAACCTTCGTCGGTCTAGCGCGTCCATCGTTTCACCTCGGCATCGTTCGTCGCGTCCGGCCCTACTCGTAGATGAACCTGTAGTCGCTCAACAGGTAGGCGAGCACGGCGATCCACGCGCGGACGGTGTGGTGCTCGTCCGTGTCGATGGTGTTTCCTTCCTCGAAGTCGATCTCGCAGTGGCCTCCGCCCCACCGTAGGTTCGTCGTCTTGCCGTGACTGATGCGCAGCGTGCGTACCTCACGGAAGAGCCGGTAGGTCTCGTCGATCTCCGGATCGTCCTCCGCCAGGAACTCACCGAGCAACCACTGGTGCAGCCACGCGATGTTGGTGCGGATGGCGACGGCTGCCGCCGCGTCCTCGGGAACATCGTCCGCTTCGACGAACAGGAACAGGGCGCGATCGCGCGGCGGCTTGCTGAGCTCGCCCACCACCAGCGGGCATGCCATCTCGTAGGCCAGCCGCTGCGGCACCGTGCCCATGAGCGTGTTCAGCTCGGTGGCGCGCTTGGTGATGCCGGCCGAATCGATGCCGCCGTAGAAGAGGCGATACCGGCCCAGCAGGTCGGGCTCCTCCGAATCCCAGCGGCGCGCCCAGCGCGATCCGGTCGTGCCCTCGAACTTGCGGTTGAGCTGCTCGGGCGTAAGCAGCTTAGCGAAGCCGAGCTGCTCGAGCTCGGTTTGCCGCGCACCGCTCACAGCGGCGGCGGCCGAGGCCGTGAACAGCGGAGAGACGGCCAGCTCGACGAGCAGATCCTTCAGATTGAACGGTCCGTTACGTCCGGTGCCCGCCGTCCCGTCGGCGAACTTCGCCGCGGTGCCCTCGAACACCTCGTCCTGGGCGACGTAGGCGGCCAGCCGTGCGCTGTAGTCGGAGACGGTGGGATCCTTGGGCCGCGGCAGCGGCGCTCGTCCAAACAGTCCCTTGTACCAGAACTCGACCGCTCCGCGGGCAAAGCGCGGATCGACAGCGATCTGCCGGCCGAGCCAGGCGATGGACGACCCGGTCTCGGAGCCGGGCATGATGCTGCCGGCAAACCCCGGCGCGCGCATGTCGCGGTACCAGCGATCCCCATAGTGGTAGAGGTCGCCTTCCTTGTACGAGTGGGGCAGCGAGTCGGTGTCGTTCTCCAGGTAGAGGCCGTCGTCGCTGAAGTCCTGGAACGTGCCCGCCACCGGGTCCATGGCCGAATGACAGACGGTGCAGCTCGGGTTGAACATCGTGGGGTTGTCGGCCTCGTCGAGCTCGGCCGGGTTCACGGTGCGCGGGGCCAGCCCTTCGATGTCGACGCCGAGGAAGAACCTGTACGTCCAGCGCGCACGCGCGCGATTGCGGTTGGTCGCCGTCGACGGGAAACGCGCCAGGAACATCGGAGAGGTGAGGACACCAGCGTGCGGATAGCCGCGCAGCCGGTAGCCACGATTGCGGCCTTCCTGCCACGTATTGTCGTCCCAGTCGTTGGCCAGGTCGCCGTTGGTGTCGTAGACGACCGCGGACCACGGGTTGACCATCAGATAGTCGGCCGTGACGATCTCCGTGTAGGGCCGCTCGCGCTTGGCGATGTGAACGATCAGCTCGAGCGGCTCGCGTGCGAGCGCGCGATTGGTACGGTGCCACGCCTCGTGCGCTTCCTCGTCGCCGAGCAGCTCGCGCACGATGTTGATTCGCCGGTAGAGGTTCTCGTACTGGTACTCGCCCTGCAGAGCGCCGAAGGCGCTGGTCTGGTCGAGCAGATACTTGTCGGTCAGCAAATGATCGTTGGCAGCCTCGCGTAAGAAGTCGTCGAAGCTGTCGCCGTCCATGAGGCTGCGGACGGCCGTGCGTAGATCCCCGCGCGCGGCCGTCTGCTCCTCTCCCACGGTGGGCCGCCGGCCGGCGAAAACGATTGCGGCCTTGTACAGCGTCTCGACGTCGCTGGTGTGCGACACGTTCGCCCAGAAGTCACCCGTGGTGCTGCATTCGGTAACCGGATTGGCGAAGCGCTCGAGCAGCTCGCCCAGGTTCCGATAGTGAATGCTCTGCGGCGTGATGCCCAGGCGCTGGCCGCCGCCGTGGCCGATCCCCTGCGGCTTGATGAGCAACAGATCGCCCTTGCCGATGTCGTAGAGGTTGCGTAGCACGCCGAAGTTGTGATCGAGGTAGCCGTTGACCGTTTCCGGCAGCAGGACGTGATCGGTGAAGTTGGCGATGCCGTTGGGGTTATGACACGCGATGCAGTCGGTGAAAATGGGCGTCCAGATCTTCTGGAAGAAGAACTCCATGTCGTTGAGGCACGCATCCGAATCCTCGGGACAGGCAAGCGTTGCGCCGCTGTCGCCGACCGAGAAGCGCAGCGTGATAAAGGAATCGGTCGGCGTGACCGAGCCGTTGCTGTCGACGTCACAGTGGTAGGCGTCGCAGCTCTGGATGCCGACGGCGGCCCCGAGGATGCCCAGCGCGTCGGCGGCCGTGACCGAGCCATCGTCATTGAAGTCGCCGCACTGCGACCACGCGTAAGTGGCCGACAGCGCGAGCAGCGTCGCCGCGAAGCAAACCGGCCACAGGCCAGAGCGTAGAGTTACACGCATAGGTTTTCCCGCACCGCCCCTGCGAGCGGCGTCCGCGAACCTTACTGGCCATCGTGGAGCAAAGGCTGGGCCAAGCGGCCCACGCCTACGGCGCGCGAAGATGCTCGTGTCCGCCCGCATGCGTTCAGGCGTGCCAGCCGAAATGCAGCGCGACGACGCCAGCATCGTCACGGCGTCGCGATGACGTCGTACGCGCACATCGAGTGCTGCGCGAGCGTCGAGCGACCGACGTCGAATCCGGCGTCGCATCGGCACAAGCGGGTTTGGCACGAGCTCTGCTTGAATAGCCTCGCCTGCGCCCGCGTCTGTCGCCTTACGATCCGGCACCACGGCAGCACGCAGAGGTTGTGGTTGGCCCGCGAAAGGCGGGATCAAGGGGAAGAAGAGATGATGCACCGTCGTGGCCGAGCCGTGCGCGCGCGGATTTGCGTGCTGGCAGCGTCCGTTCTCATGCCGCTCGATGCGTTGGCGGCCGGCCCTGAGGCGACAGCGCCGCATCCTGTACCGGCGATCACGAGCCCGTTCTTCAACGAGAGCCCGTACATCACCACAGAGATCCGGCCCATCTACATGTTCAACTTGATCCCGGACGACTTCACGGTGACAGATGGCGGCTACGCGAACATCGGCGCCGTTCAGTTGCGTTACGCGGTCAACGAGCGGCTCGGTTTGATCGTGACGAAGAACGGCTACGCCAACCTCCACTTCAGTGAGCTACTGCCGGACGCCGACGGAGCGCTGAACGTCGCCTTCGGCGTCAAGTACGCGTTGATCGCCAAGCCCGAGCGCGCCAACTTCTTCACGGTCGGCGCCCGCTACGAAGCGCCCGCCGGCGACCTCGCGAGCGCGCAGCTCGAGTTCCAGGGCGGCGGCGCGGGCATGTTCGACATGTTCGCGACCTACGGCACCCACGTGGGCTGGCGCACGGGCTTCCAGACCAGCGCCGGCTTCGACGTCGCGCTCGATGGCGACCACGACAGCACGCTGTTCCACTATGCGTTTCATCTCGACCACGAGGTGTTCCCCAACTGGTACGGCGTGTTCGAGGGCAACATCGTGACGACGGTCGCAAGCGGGACGCGCACCGACTCCGGGGCGCTCGGCAGCAGCTTCGAAGGCATGGACCTGTTCAACTTCGGCAGCACCAACTCGGGCACGGTGGCAACCATGGCCGGAGGAGCACGCTATCGTTTCAATCGATACCTCATGTTCGGGGCGGCCGGCGAGTTTCCGGTTTCTCATCGCGAAGACATCACGCAGTTTCGACTGACCTTCGACACTATCGTGCAGTTCTGATCCAGCTTCCCCTCCGCAGCGACGCCGGCCGCAAAGCCGGGTGATATTGCGTCAGCCACGCGGGTCGGACACACGTGGCGCCTCTCGGCAGCCACCCAGTGACGGGCCACACCGGATCCGTCGCCGGGGACTCACGTTGCCCGCAAGGAGTTGGAATCATGCAAACCCGGATCGCGACTTCTCTCGTGGCGTTCGCTTTGACGCTCGCGGCGGAATCTCCGGCGACCGCACAGCTTCCCGACGCGAAAACTCTGCTCACCGATCTGGGGTTCTCGGCCAGCGACATCCAAGACGTGCTCGCCGGCAAGTTCGTGCAGGCGACCATCGCGCCAAGTAGCGAGCGCGAGCTGGTAGCGGCGCTCGCCTTCTTCGTGAAAGTGCCACCCGCCGACCTCGAGAAGGAGATGAGGGCCGGCTTGCTGAACAAGGTCGACGAGAACGTCCTGGCGTGGGGCGACATATCCGCTGTCGGCACGGTCGCGGACCTCGCCAAGCTCACCCTGGCACCGAACGCCGACAAACGTGCTCAGGCCTATGTGAACGCCAAAGCCGGGGGCGATCTCTACCTCTCGACGGCCGAGATCGCCGGCTACAACAAGCTCGGGAGTGGTGCCGGAGGTTCTCCTGCCACCGCGGCTGTCGAGCAGCAGATCCGCACCGACCTGATCGCTCGCTACCAGGCTTACAAGGCCAAAGGGCTGGCCGGAACGGCCCCCTACGACTTTGGCGGCGGCAAGCAGCGATCTCCGGGCGATGAGCTTCGTTCCGCGACGATGGGCTCCAAGGCCCTGGCGACCTACGCGTCCCTGGTCCACCAGGTCATGCTGAGCTACCCACAGTCCAAGCCGGCCGGCATGGACGAGGTCTTTCGCTGGTTGAGCCTCGAGGCGCACGGGGTTCCGACGTTGATCCTGGTTCACGGCTTCGTCGTGCCCGACGGCGACGGCTGGGTGGCCGTGCAGCGACAGTATTTCGTCAGCGGCGGATTCAATGCCGAACAGGCCGTCGCCGCCTTCCTCCCCGTAACCGGCGGTACGGTCGTCGTCTACAGCAACCGGACCTCGACCGATCAGGTCACCGGCTTCGGCGGCGGTGCCAAGCGCTCGATCGGCGGCAAGATGTTGGTGTCTCAGCTCGAAGCGATATTCACGAAGCTCCAATCGGAAGCACCCAAAGATGACCAGTGAGCGTTGCAGGCTCTGACGCGACACCGCTCATTCGCTGTAACGAGTGCGACCTGCTGCAGCGGGGGCCGGCCCTACCCGAGGGCGGCACGGCCTGCTGCCCTCGCTGTGGCGGCACGCTCTACCGGACCCGGCGCGATTCCCTCAACCGCTCCCTCGCCCTGATGCTGGCGGCCCTGCCGCTGTGGCTCATCGCCAACGTCAGCACGTTCATGATCTTCGAGCTCAAGGGTCAGTCGCAGTCGAACCAGATCCTGAGCGGCGTCGTGCAGCTCGGGGCCGTCGGCTACGGGCCGTTGGCGGCGCTGATCCTGTTCACCAGCATGCTCGCGCCGCTGCTGCACATGTTGGGGATGGTTTATCTGATGATCGCCATCAAGGCGGGCTCGCGTGCGCCTCACCTCGGGCCCCTGTTTCGCGTGCTCAACCGTTTGCGCCCTTGGTCGATGCTGGAGGTGTACCTCCTCGGAACGATGGTCGCGGTAGTCAAACTCGACCAGATGGCGTCGATCGAGCCCGCCACTGCGCTCTACGCGTTCGGCACGCTCATCGTCGTTCTGGCGGCCGCCTACGACGCGCTCGATCCTCGCGTAGTCTGGGCGGCGCTGCCGCCGCCCAAGCCCGAGGCAGCCGGCGGACCCTCGCACGTGCTTTCGACGGCTAGCCTGATCTCGTGCGAAAGCTGCAGTCTGCTCTGTGCACCCCCGCGTGCGGCCGGGGAACGGCCGCTTCGTTGCCCACGCTGCCGCGGCGCGCTGGAGCGGCGCAAGCCGGCAAGCCTCTCACGGACCTGGGCGCTGGCACTGACGGCGGCTATTCTCTACGTACCGGCGAATGCCTACCCGGTCTTGCAGATGGATCTGCTCGGCAAACCGCAGACGGACACGATCTACGAGGGAGTGGTCCAGCTCTTCGGCGCCGGCATGTGGGAGATCGGCGCTCTCGTCTTCTTCGCCAGCATCGCCGTGCCGATGCTCAAGCTGTTCGGGCTGACCTTTCTTCTGCTTTCCGTCCATGGGAGGTGGCGGCGGCGTGCGCGTGAGCGCACGGTCGTGTTCCGGATCGTCGAGTACGTCGGCCGCTGGTCCATGATCGACATGTTCATGACCTCGATCCTGGTCGCGTTGGTTCAGCTCGGCGCGGTAGCCACCATCGTGCCTGGTGTCGGCGCTACCTGCTTCGCGGCGGTCGTCGTCACCACCATGTTCGCCGCTAGGGCGTTCGATCCACGACTGATCTGGGACGCGACCGAGGTGCGAAAATGACACAGCGCGAAACGCTCTCCGAAGACGCGGAGGTGCCCGAAGCGGAAGTCCACGTGGCGCGTGGCCTCGCGATCGTATGGTTGATTCCCCTGGTCGCGGCAGCGGTGGCCGGTGGGCTTGCGTATCGAACCTACACGCAGAAAGGCTCCACGATCACGATTACCTTCGACGCGGCCGGTGGAATAGCCGCCGGAAAGACCAACATTCAATACAAGGGTGTCGAGATCGGCAGTGTGACGGACGTTCAGGTCAGCCCCGATCTCGCCCACGTGGTCGTGACGGCGCAGATGGCCAAGGAAGCCGAGCCGCATCTGATCGATGGCACACGCTTCTGGATCGTAAGCCCACACGTTGGGATCACCGGCGTGAGCGGCCTCGGCACCCTCATCTCCGGTGTCTACATCGCCTGCGAGCCGGCGCGACCCGGCGGCAAGAGCCAGCACATCTTCGCGGGCGCCATGCAGCAGCCTCTCGATCTGTCCGATCAGAAAGGGCTGCGAGTCCTGCTGGAAACGAACGACCTCGGCGGGATCACCGACGGATCCGCTGTCTACTACCGCGGCGCGGCGGTCGGTCAGATCCTCGGCCATGCGTTCGACTCGCACAGCGACAAGATCGCCGTCCATCTCCTGATCCAGGAACCCTATGCACACCACATTCTGGACAACACGGTCTTCTGGAACGCCAGCGGGATCCGGGTTGCGGCCGGCTTGACGGGCGTCAAAGTCGACCTCGCATCCGTGGGGGCGTTGATCGCCGGAGGGATCGCCTTCGACACACTCGGAGCCCCCGGCAAACCGCCGAGCGCCGGGGCCAGCTACTCGCTCTTTGCGACGCGCGAGGAAGCGATGAAGTCGCGCGATGCGGAGAGCCAGTTTCGAATCGTCCTGGAGGCCTCCCGGCTCGGCTCGCTCAAGGCCGGAGATCCGGTCCTCTACCGCGAAGTCGCGGTGGGCAGAGTCGTCTCGTCGCAGCTCAATACCAACGGCCAGTCGGTTGGCATTCTGGTCGAAATCGACGCGCCCTATGACGCCCTGGTACGCACGAACTCGGTCTTCTGGAACGCGAGCGGGATCTCGGCGGGTCTCGGGCTGCACGGCGTGCACATCCAGACGGAATCGCTCGAGGCCTTGCTGGAGGGCGGCATCACGTTCGCCACTCCCGACCAGCCCGGCGCGCGCGTGAAGGCCGGCTCCGTGTTTCAGATTCAAGAAAAAGCGGACGACCAAGCGCAGGACTGGGCGCCGCACATCTGGGTGGGATCAGGGAAAGACCCGGCGCCCGCGGCAGTCGCGACCAGCTCGGCAGCCGCTCCGGTCGACTATCACTACAAAGGAGACACTGCGGGCAAGCCGGGATCTTCGCACCATTGGTTCACCGACCTGTTTCACCATCACAAGTGAATGGGGTCAGGTCTAATTAGCCGCTTCGCGGCAAATTAGACCTGACCCCAATTCGACCCAGCTCGACGATTTCCAGACGATGGTTGGTGTCCGGATGCTTGGCAGAAGGGCCGTTGGTCAGCAAAGCCATGCGGCCGGAGATGCCGTAGCGGCGTAGCGTACGCTCGATGTACGCGTTCCACGACTCCGGATCCTCCGGCGCGTGGACGGCGAAGACGCCGTACGAGAACTGCAACTGCTGGCAGACCTTGTCGCTCGGGCTCACGGCGAAGGTCCACACGGGCAGACGCAGCGCCGAGACACGCCGGGCGGAGGCGCCGCTGCGTGTGGGTGTGAACACGGCGGCGGGCTTCGCGTAGCGGAGCGTCGCTTCGACAGCGGCCGCGACCAGGTGCTCGGGACGCAAGCCGCCGGTCTCGGCGAGACTCTTGGCAAGTTCCGCGACTGACGTGCGCTGTACCGCGGCCTCGACGGTGGTAGCGATCTTCGCCAGCATCTCCACCGCTTCTACCGGATAGGCGCCGACCGCCGACTCGCCCGACAGCATCACGCAGTCGGTGGCATCGAGGATCGCGTTGGCGACGTCGGTCGCCTCGGCACGGGTCGGCAGCCGGTGAGTGGTCATGGACTCGAGCATCTGGGTGGCGGTGATCGCCGGCTTGGCCAGACGATTGGCGCGACGCACGATGTCCTTCTGAACCAGGGCGATTCGCTCGATCGGCACCTCCACCCCAAGGTCGCCGCGGGCGATCATCACGCCGTCGGTTTCTTCGAGGATCTCGTCGAGGCGCTCCAGTGCTCGGGCGCGCTCGATCTTGGCGATGAGGAACGGGGTATGTCCCAGTTCCTCAGCCGTACGCCGTACCGCACGAAGATCGTCCGCGCTCTCGACGAACGACACGCTGACGGCGTCCACTCCGCGTTCGAGCGCAAAGCGTAGGCACTCGCGATCGCGATCGGTGAACGCGCCGATCCCTAGGTCGATACCAGGAAGGTTGAGCCCTTTCTTCGAGCGCAGCTCGCCACCCACCACCACCGTGCAGTCCACCTCGTGGCCACTGACCCTGGCGACGCTCAACTGGATGTATCCGTCGTTGAGCGAGAGAAGGTCACCGGGCTTGACCACCTGCGGCAGCCGCGCGAAGGACACCGATACCCGGCTCTGGTCGCCCGCGACCTCTTCGGTCGTCAGCGTGAACCGGTCGCCGCTGCGCAGTTCGATCATCCCGCCGGCGACTTCACCGACGCGCATCTTCGGACCCGCCAGATCCGCCATGGTAGTGACCCGGATCCCGGTCGCTGCGGAGGCCGCACGGAGGTTGGCGAGGACCCGCTCGTGGGTGGCGAAGTCCCCGTGCGAGAAATTGAGGCGCGCCACGTTCACGCCCGCGCGAAGCATGCGCTCGAGCACCTCGCGCGACTCGGAAGCCGGGCCGATCGTCGCGACGATCTTCGTTTTGTGCGACGGGAAGCTCATCCTGGAAATGGGGTCAGGTCTAATTTCCCGCAACGACGCGGAGTAGAGCTGGACCCGTTCAGCGGGAAATTAGACCTGACCCCATTCTAGAAGCGGCGGATGACCGTGAGGTTCACGAAATTGACGTAGTTCTTGTCGAAGTCGCCTTGTAGGGTACCGGCCAGCGGGCCACGCGAAACGTTGATATTGTTCTCACCCAGATCGAGGAACTCGTAGGCCATGCCGAGGGTGGTCTTCTCGCTCCAGTCGTATTGGATGCCCGTGCCGTAGCGGATCTGGCGGTCCATCGGCAACACCGGGCTCCGGCTCGACACGTCCATCGGAGAACTGTCGTAGGCAGTGCCAACCGACCAAAGCCACGGCTCGGCCAACCGAACCTGCAAGCCGAGTGCGAGGTGATACGTATCGTCCAGATCGAGATCAACGCTGAGATTCGTTGTCGTGTCTGTAGTGATGCCGACGTCCACGTTGCCGAACTGGCTCCAGTCCTGCCATCCGACGTTGGCCAGAAGCGCGAGCCGGTCGTTGAGCTCGTGATACCCGCTCACCATCACGCCTTGAGGAACGGTCATTGTGAGCCCGAGCGGTGCGTCGATGAGACCGCGAGAGTCGAGCGCGGCTTCCAGGCCAGGTCCCAGACCGCTGAAGGACACGCGGTCGCGAAAGTCCAGGTCGATCTTCGAACGATACGTCGCGCCGATCCGCGAGCCCGGAGCGAGCTCCAGCATCACTCCGGCAAAGCCGCCGAGCGCGACGGCATCGTCGTTGTACTTGAGGCGGCCGTCGGGAAGAGACTCGAGCACGTTGTTGATCGCGGTGTGCTCTTTGAGCTTGCTGTACATCACCGTAAGCCCCGCGCCGACCGATAGTAGTTCGTTGATCCGGTAGGCCGCCGCCGGGTTGAGTGTGAGCGTCGTTAGCGACACGTCTTGGCCGTAGTACCGGCCTGCCCACTGCTTGTTGTAGTTGAGAGCCCCGCCAAACGCGGATCCGAGCGTGACGCCGAGTCTCCAGCGGTCCGACAGGCTGTGAACGTAGGCCGATCCGAGCAACGGAGTGGGGCTGGCCGCGTTGCCGCCGTTGCCGCCAGTGACCGTGGTGCCGGAGTCGGTATCGAACTCGGCGGTACCGAAGATGCCCTCGACGCCGGCCAGTGCCTGAGACCGATCCAGCCGCGTCATTCCGGCCGGGTTGCTGCCGGCCGTCGACGCATCCTTGGCAGCGGCCGCCCGCCCGGCTGCTGCCAGGCCCAGGTCCGGCTGTCCGGACTCGTAGAGCCAGAATCCCGCGGCGAAGCTCTCGGACGCGTTGCCGTTGCAGAGGCAAAGGCCGGCGGCAAGAACCAAGAGCCAATGCTCTCTCACGTTTCGCATGCCGCGGTTCATGCACCAGATCGGCGGTCAAGTCGAGAGAAACCGGAGGGCTTCCAAGATCAGAGCCGGTCGGATACGAGTCCGGACAAGACAGCATACGGAGGATCTCGTGATGCATAGGACAACCCTTCTTTCGCTCGCAGGCGTGGCCGCAACTGCCCTCTTGCTGGCAGCGCCAGTGATGACTGGCACCGTGCTGGCGCAGTACGAATACAACCGCGAGGCCGCAGATGAACGCCAGCGCGAGCTGGAACAGGCCGACGAGAGGCAGCGTGAGCTGGAGGAGCAAAGCGAACGGCAGCGCGAGCTCGAGGAGCCCAGCGCTCGCCAACAGGAGCTCGAAGATCCGAGCGAACGGCAGCAAGAGCTCGAAGGGACCGATCAGCGTTACTGAGCATGCGTCGACGGATGAGGGTGATCCCAGCCGCAATCCTCCTCATCGCGGCTTCGCTCAGCGCCTGCGCAGCGCGTCCACCAGAGCCGTTGCCCGAACGCTTGAGCATGAAATTCGACGGCCGGGAGTGGACCGTCGCCTACCAAGACCCCGATACTCCCGGGTCGATGGTTCAGTACGTCCCGTCGGGACAAACCGTCGACGCGTGGCAGGAGATGGTCACGCAACGAGAGTTCAAAGGGCTCCAGAAAACGACCACCGCGCGTCAGGCTTTGGAGGCCGATCGAGAGCGGATCGATCAAGAGTGCAAAGACACGACTTGGAATCTCATCGAGGACAGCGCGGTGGATGTGGTCTACGAAGTCACGCGGCGCGCCTGCGCCGAGCACGAAGCGGCCTCTGAGATCGGGGCCGTTTCCTCGTCAGCGATCAGGCCCTCTACCAGGTCACGTACACCGCCAGCACCGACTCGTTGGCGGCGGCCAAGCGTGACCAGTGGATAGGGATCCTTGCGGGGATCGATGTCGTGTACGAGGCCGGAGGGCAACCCTAGGGCTTTCTGGTCGCCTCCGTCCAAAGGGCTTGTTCCGTGCGCCCCTCGGCTTCGGCTCGCTCCTCGATATTCTCGCGAACGTGCAGGAGCAGCTCCCCGATGTGACCTCGGGCCGTATCGAGCGGCTCGAGAAGGTTCGACAGGGTGGTATGGTCGCCGAGCTCACCGGCGGCGAAGCGATCGAGCGCTTCGGTCTTGATCCGAAGCAGCTCCTGCTGCAGTTCGATCAGCGAGGCGGCGTCGAGGGTCGCAGCGAGCTCCAGGGCCGTAACCCGCCGCTCCACGGCCGCGGTGCGAAAGATGTAGGAGCCGAACACCTCATCCCTCCTGGCCGCGGCGCGCTGCCGGCGCCACTGGCGGAAGAACAGCCCGCTGCCAACCAGAGAACCGATGACGCTCAGCGCGCTGCTCATGCCTCCTACCCTCTCACTGGTGACAAAGGGCTGGCTTCGCCGCAGGTACGCGATCGTCCCGGCATGCAGCGGAAGGCGCGGCGGCAACGCGAATACGGAATGGTCCAAGGGGGGATCGGCGAGCCTGGCGAAGCGAGACTTGAACACCGCGTCCAGCATGACGCCTACCGTGTCGCTGGGTACCTGGTCGTGGGCGAGCAGGAGCAGTCGGGTTCCGACGGTTTCAAGCGTTTCGGGCGGCACCGCGGGATCTCGGGAGTACGTAAAGCGCGGCACTACCGCCTCCACGATGTACTGGGGGTCGACGTCATGCTTGGCAACGGACGCCTCGTCGACCAAGGTGTTCAAGCGCAGCGCGTTGGCGAACGGTAGCGCGACGAGCCGGTAGCCAGCGTCGCGCACCAACGGTAGCACCTTACGCGAAGGCACGACGCTCAGGTGAAACACCGCGTCGGGAAGAGCGCGGCGGTCGCCGGCATCGACCAGGGCCTGCAGTTGGCCAGGCTCGAATCTCCGCGTGACGAACGGCTGCGAAGAAGCGCCCTCGTCGCCCGATGGCTCCACAAACTGCAAGACGGTCGCGGCCAGCCCCTCCGTTTCGGAGCCAGCCGGCCCGAGATCGATCACCCGCCCGCGAAGCGCTTCGAAATCCCTCGCGACCGCTTGGGCGATCTCTTCCTTCACACCCAGGTGCAGGGCCTCGACGTAGAGCGGCGCAACCTCGCGGAGGTTGGCGTGTCGTGGAATGCGGTACGAGCCCGAGAGCAGCGCGAAATCGACGCTTCGATCGTTGACGAGGTCGACCTCCGTCTTCGCATCCGGCACCTCGACCAGTCGGACTACGGCTCCGCGCTCCGTCGCGGCCGCGACGAGCGCGTCGACGATCAAGGCCCGTGTGGTTCCGGACACGCCGGCAGCGACGCTCAGACGATGATTCTCGGGTTTGCCGGCCATGGTTACCAAAACGAGCGCGACGGCGAGGCCACCAAGCCCCATCACCAGCCCAAACCCTCCGCGCGGTCGCTTCCATCTCTTGCTGGAGTCGCCGACGGATGTGCTCGAGACCTCTCGCATACGGCCGACCATCGCCTCCCCTGGTGCGGCGACAGCCGCCGATAGTCGACGGCACGCGGCCACGTGTCAAAAGCAGGGCCGCAGTTCAGCCCGTCGTACCGAGCGCCTTGAAGATCCGCATCGCTCCGCGCGGGCCCGAGGCCGCAGCAGCCGCCACCACACCGCCCGCCATGGCGCCGACCACACCTAGGCTGACCACGTCCGAGCCGCTCAAGTAGAGGCCGGCGATGGGAGTGCGCGCGTTGAGGCAGCGCATGCGGAATCGTTCCGGGGTCGCCGGAACCCCGTACATGAGCCCCTGCGCCCTGCTCGTGAACCGCTCCATCGTCAGCGGCGTCGACAGCTCGCGGTAGGCGACCAAGCGCCGGAAACCTGGCATGCGACGCTCGACCACGTCGAGCATTTCCTCTGCCAGCCGCTCTTTGAACGCTTCGTACTCGGGCCCGCGGTGCTTCCACGGAAGATCGCGCCAGCGGCTGAACGCATCGTAGCGGACGAAGCTCACCAGCTCGGCGGTGGCCGGCTCGAAGCCTCCTTTCATCGCCGGGAACGACAGGTAAACGTGACGGATCGGCTCCTCGATCGGCGCATCCGCGAGCGCGTCGTGATCGTAGCTCTCGTAGATCCAGTAATTAGAGCCGTCGATCCCCAGTCGAACCGGATTCCCCGAGAGGCCAACGTAGAGCGAGAGCGCACTGAGCCCCGCGGGCAGTCGATCCAGTTCCGGGTAGAGCGGCTCCTCGAGCAGACGACGGTAGGTGAGCTGCGCGCCGGCGTTGGAGATCACCACGGGCGCTTCAACCTCCACCTCTTGCCCGTGCATGCGCACGCGCACTCCGCGGGCACGCCCCCGGTGCACCAGAATCCGCGTCACCTCGGCGCCGACCAGGCAATGACCTCCTCGGCCTTCGATCACGTGCTTGGCGCCCGCCGACAGCGTCTGCGCACCACCGGCCGGATAGAACCCGCCGCCGAAGTAGTGCGTGACGATGAGGGCATGGATCGCGAACGCGCTGCGCGAGGGCGGCAGACCGTAGTCTCCCCACTGCGAGGCGAGCAGCGCTCGTAGCCGGGGGTCTCGGATATGCTCGCGGAGCCAGGCGGCGGTGGTCTGCAAGGCGAGCCCCCGGCGGAGCGCCAGGTGGGCGTGCACCGGCCACGTCAGCGGCTGCGGGAGGACGCCACTGACCGCGACGCGCTCACGCAGCCAGGCGGCGGCGCGCCGCACGTCGCGAAAGTAGCGGCGCAGCGCCGCCGACTCGCTGGGGAACACCGCCGTGAGCTCCGCCCGGTATTGCTCGGGGTCCGCGCGCGCGACGAACGTGAGGTCCGGATAGACGAAGCGGTCGTAGCCCACCGGCATCGACCGCCACTCCACGAGGCCGCCGGTCACGTAGTCCATGACCCGGCGCGAGGGTGAGCCCGGCCGCATCTCGCCCACGTAGTGAAGGCCCACGTCCCAGTGATAGCCGCCGGGGCGTGCGAACTCGTGGGTCTGGCCACCCAGCGTCCAGTGCTTCTCGAGGACCAGAACGCGGCGCCGCAACCCGCGAGCGAGCAGCGCGCCCGCGCAGAGCCCGCCCATGCCCGAGCCGACCACGACGGCGTCGTACCTCTCGCGAAGAGCCGCTGCGCTGGAGCGAGCCATCGAGCCGGTCGTAGAGTTGATGCTTGCTGGCGACCAAGCAAGGCGGTCGCGGCTCCCTGAGGCTCCCGGCGACAAAACGGTTGCGCATCGTTGCGTTTGCTGGTAGCTTTCGCGCCGTCTGACTGTCCGGCGCGAGAGTTTCCTCGTCGATGTGCTTCCCGAGAGCTTCCCGCACCCCGCAATCAGCAGAAAAAGGTAACGGCAAGGGTGCCGTGTAACCTGAAATCAACGTCGCTGCGGCGACTCAGAACCAAGGAGCGTTTCGGATGAGCAAGAAACTCTATGTCGGCAATCTTTCGTACGGCGTCAACGACCAGGATCTATCGACGTTGTTCGCGCAAGCGGGCGCGTGTGAATCGGCGACCGTGATCATGGATCGGAACACCGGCCAGTCGCGCGGCTTCGGCTTCGTCGAGATGGCCTCGAGCGCCGAGGCTCAGAAGGCCATCCAACAGTTCGACGGGCAAGAACTGAAGGGCCGTGCGATCAAGGTCAGCCAGGCCCAGGAGCGCGAGCGTGGGGGCGGCGGAGGCGGCGGCGGTGGTGGTGGTGACCGCGGCGGCTGGAACCGCAGATAGCCGCGCGGTCAGACGCCCAGCTCGACCTCGCGCGCTACCTCGTAGGCCTTGACGTCGAGCGACGTCGGCTCGAGCGTCGCCACCGCCTTCTGGAACTCGGCCATGTGCGGCATGCGCATGTGTGCTCGTAGGTCCTCCATGGACCGCCAGCGTTCGGTGACACGCACCTTGGCCGCATCGTTGACGTCGACCGAGAACGCGTAGCCCATACAGCCCGGCTCTTTGCGCGATGCTTCTTCCATCGTGCGCAGAGCCGGGCTCACTTTTTCCACAGCTCCCGCTGCCACGACGACCTCGACCAAGACGATGATCATGCGTTACCTCCCCCCAACCACGGTTGGGGAGTGGAACCATCGCGGCCCAACCGGGGGTAGTCAAGCCCCCAGGAACTTGGGCTCCCTATGGAAAAGCGTGGCCGCGGGCATTTACACGCCGTCGCGTCGGCGCGACAATGTGACGGCCGTCCGGGGTGCGTGCGTAGGAGGTGGCTCTCGTGGCCAACTACGCGCGGCTTACGGCTCTCGATCGTTTCTTCCTCGACATCGAGGATCGCACCACCCACATGCACGTCGGCGGAACGTGCATCTTCGAAGCCGGTCCGCTCAAGCGCGACCATCACGGCATCGATAGCGATGCTATCCGCAGCTACATCGCCTCACGCCTGCACCTGCTGCCACGCTACCGCCAACGGTTGGCGCGCGTGCCGTTCTCATCCAACCCCGTCTGGGTCGACGACGAGAGCTTCAACATCCGCTATCACGTCCGGCACACGAGCCTGCCGCGCCCGGGCGATGACCGTCAGCTCAAACGTCTAGTGGCGTGGATCAACTCCCAGCAGCTCGACCGCGGAAAGCCGCTCTGGGAAATGTGGATCGTGGAGGGTCTCGAAGGCGACCGTTTCGCGCTGGTCAACAAGACCCACCACTGCATGATCGACGGCGTCTCGGGAGCCGATCTGCTGGCCGTGCTGCTCACGGCCGAGCCACAAGCCGAGGTCGGCAAGACGCATCGCTGGATCCCGGCGCCGCCGCCCACGGCGGCGCAAGTCGCGCGTGATGCTCTGGTGCGCCGGGTGGCAACACCGCTGGCTTTCGCGCGCACGGCGGCGAGCGAAGCCGTCCGCAATCCCATCGCTGCCGCACGGCAGTTAGGCGAAGCAGCAGGTGCCCTCGCCGAGGTGTTCGCCGCCGGCATGCGACAGGCACTCGACACCCCCTTCAATCGCGCCATCGGTTCGCATCGCCGTTTCGATTGGCTGACGCTGGACCTCGATGCCGTCAAGGCCGTCAAGCGAGCCGTCGGTGCGACCGTGAACGACGTCGTCCTGGCCGCCGTCGCCGGCGCGACCGGGCGGTTCCTGTCTCGGCGCGGGATCTCCTCGTCAGCGCAAAGCGTGCTTCCGTTCCGCGTGTTCTGTCCGGTGAACATGCGGGCCGTGGGCGAGCGCGGCAACCTCGGCAATCGCGTGTCCAACATGATCGCCGAGCTGCCCATCACCGAGCGTGAACCACTGCGCCGCCTCGAGCAGGTGCGAGAAACCATGACGCGTCTCAAGCGCTCGCAGCAAGCGCGCGGCACCGAGTTGTTCGAATCCTTGAGCGAGTGGACCTCGCCGGCATTGCTGTCGACCATGGTGCGGCTACTCGGGCGCGTCCATCCGTACAACGTGGTGGTGACCAACGTCCCCGGCCCGCCGTTTCCGCTCTACCTTCTCGACGCGAGACTCCTGGTCACGTACCCGCTCGTGCCGCTGTTCGCCGGTCAAGGTGTGGGGATCGCTCTGTTCAGTTACGCCGGCAAGATGTGCTGGGGGTTCAACGCCGACCGCGACCTGATGCCGGACCTGCACGACTACGTCGGCGCCGTCGAAGAGAGCTTCGACGAGATGCTCGCGGCCGTGGAGGTCCCACGGACGAACCTAGCGGCGGGCTAGGCGGCAGCCACGCGCTCAGCGGTCGAGGTGGCTGGAACTATCGTGGTCCGGTAATGCCACCTTCGTGAACGAACTCAGGCATCGGCCGGCCCTTCACACCACCCAGTCACGATGATTGCTCGCCGAGTAGCTTGGCAACGATCGCGGCAAACTTTTCGAGGACGTCGATCTCGCTCAACGCGTCGTATGCACGGTCGTGGTCGACGACGGCGTACATGTGAGCAAGCACATTCCGAAAGCCGCCCCATGCCGCCAGTCGCTCGCCGAGATCCGTCTCGATGGTCCCCGCCTCACCGAGCCGGCGGAACGCATCCTGATAAGAGCCAGCTTGCGGGAGTCCAGCGTCAGCGCCGATGTGCATCGCGAGGTCCACTGCGGACTGGGCGGCAACGTAAAGTGCGTGCAGGACCATGTGTTGGATATCGCGAGAAGTCCGCATCTGCGCGCGGCTGACGCTCTCACGATAGCGCCGAAGGTCCGCAAGCGCGTCGACGAGTGAGTCGAGAAGCCGACCGGCCTTGTCCCGCTCGACCATCAGCTTGCGCGGCGGCGAAGCATCTTGTGCCGGAGCTCTTGCTGGCGCCGGAGCCACGGCTCGATGTCGAGCGCACGTCGATTCGCCTCGATCTCCCAGGCTTTGCGCTCGGACGGCACGTTGTCCACAAGCACCCGTCCCTCGCGTGCAATCCGGCCCGCGATCGCCGGAGCCGCCGACCTCAGGTCCGTCACATCGATCACGCAGTCTCCCGCGACCAACTGTAGCCGGGAAACGACGCCTCCAAACGCAACTGCGCCGCGAGCGGTCGCGTCGAGCATCACGGCGACATCGACGTCTCTGAACGATCCGCCTCGTGCCACCGAGCCGAACAGATAAGCCCAACGGAGGTCCGATTCGGCTTTGAGCGCGTCACGGAACCCTCTCTCGAGTTCTTCGGCACTCATCGAACCGCCGCTCAGGGCCGCCATGGTGCAGAGCATAGCGAGCGAATGGCCGCGCAGCCAGCGCTCGTGCAATCCACACTAGGTCCATCACGATCCAAATCGGTGCCCCGCAGCGTTCAGCGATCGAGGCGATCGAGCCGTTTCTCGATGGCATCCAGGCGGTCGACAAGCTGAAGGATGTGCCGATAGGTGCGGACGTTCACCTCGTAGTCCAGCTCGGCACGTTTGTTCGAATGCGTGCTTTGCCGGTTGTTGCTGATGAGCAGGAAGCTGGTGATGAGGATCGCCTCGATCGACAGAATGATCCCGAGCAGGCTATAGGGATAGACGTCGAAGGTGGCGACCAGCGCGATGGCTCCCGAATTGATCAGCACCCAAACCGCGAACCACACGACGTGGATCGCGACGAACTGGGGGCGACCGACGAACTCGATGATCCGGTCCGCGATCTTCTCCGCGACCCGCGCCCCGGCCGCAAGCTCCTCAATCACGTACTTGAACTCGCCGAGAGCCTTGTGACAGGCAGGGTTCGCGCAAAAGACGGCGTCGTGCGCGTTCGCACCGCCGCAGGCCGGACAGACGCGCTCGATCGCCTCCGGTACGGTTCGCTGGGGGTGCTCCTCTTGCGCGTCCATCTCCCGGGCCTGCCTTCAATTCGAGCGGATCAGTTCTTCGCCGTCGCCTTGAACTGAGTCGCGTCGCTCTTCTTGACGTCGCCGCTGTCGAACGTCGCTGCGAAGCAGACGTCGGTCTCCAGATTGACGAGCCGCACCTCAAACGCGCTCCTGGAGAGGACGATTGGTGAGCCTTGCAGGAAGCGGCGCCTCGAGCCATCGGTACTACGGCACCGGAGCCCAGTCGAGGGAGTATCTGCCACACGGTCCCGGGACATTGTGCGGCTGGCGCGCCGCCGTGCGTCGCAACGCGCGTTGCTAAGGCTCCGCTGGTGGAGCTATCTCGCGGATGTCCGCAACACGCACCACCGTGTCGTCGACCGCGGGCTCGAAGTACGGGGTCGTGGCATCGAGAACGCTAACGACAAACGCATCGGCATCGACCGCGTCGGCCGCCGTCACAAACGAGCACGTGAGCAGCGTCTGCGGCCCGGCGAAGCCCTCGATGGAGGCCAGGCCGACGGTCAGCTGCTCAGGATTGCGAAATCGGGGTGAGATCGCAGCCCCAGCGGGGTGCGATGAAGTTGCATAGGGCGCCAAAGGCCGTTGATCCGAACGACTCATTGAACCTGCAATG
Organism: uncultured Myxococcales bacterium; assembly: GCA_964555245.1. Taxonomy (GTDB): domain Bacteria; phylum Desulfobacterota; class Binatia; order UBA1149; family SPBQ01; genus CAZKRI01. The sequence continues at coordinate 25,301 of CAZKRI010000042.1, read as the reverse complement.
GCTGGTGAAGCCCGGGCCGACGATCTCGCCGCCGGAATTCGTGTAGTCGACCTTGAACATCAGTGCGCCCAAGAGTTCCGCGCTGGCTAGCTCGATATCGACCTCGAACCACGTGGGCGCCGCGCAGATATCACGGATGCACGTCGTCCCACTCTCGCATCCCTGTGGACACGGGGGACCTTCTGGTGCGGCCGGCTGCAGTTGGTCGAGATCTTCCTGACCCAGCGTCCGGCAGCGTGACACCTGCACCGTTGCGCGACTCTGGGCCTCATCCCAGCTGCCGCGGACGGGCATGTGCATGGCATCGCGCCAGGGAACGCATCGACCGGCGGCGTCACCGGGGCAAAGAGCCGGCAGGTGATTTCGGGAGTGTCCTTGCGCGGACCGCCGCCGCCGTCGGCAAACACGACCAAGCGCCGGCGACTCGGATCCGATGCGTCGCTCTCGTCGGACGCGTAAAGCCGTAGTGCACCAGCCCTGGCCTCGCATTCGACCTCGTATCCCGGGAGCGCGAACTGGCCGATGCTCCGATCGTACGGCACGGACAGGCCGACTTCCGTCCAGTCCTCGTCCTCCACCTCCACGGCCAGCTCGACGGTGCAGACCTGGCTCTGGCCGGGTACGGCGTTCGCGCCGTCGTCGCCACCGGCATTGCTGTTCACGCGGATGTCGGCCCCGCAACCTACTGCAACTAGAGCGAGAAGCCAGGGTACGAGCCGCACGGGCACGATCCTTGTCCCGCGACCGGGCGTGCGCAAGAGCGACGATTGTCGTAGCCCGGCTCAGTATGCGGCGGAGGTCTTACTCCACGCGTACTTTGTTGACATGACCTAGTCGGTGAAATAGCGCTAAACCATCCTAGGCTCTCGATTCTACGAACCGACCGAAGGTTGCTTCGACATGAGCTGAGCGCTGCCAGCAAGGGCGCGTCCGCCACGGGTCGGGTGGAACGCCCCATTCCGGTCTGCGTGTCGCTAGACGAGACCCTCGATATCGGCGAGGACACCGGTACGCCGGTCAGCGAGGACTACCACGTGCCGTTCACGTTCACCGGCAAGATCGAGAAGGTCACCGCCTCGCTGAAGTAGCCCAAGTGCAGCGGAAAGAAAGGACACGACAATGAAAAGCCGAACACTTCGTAACGCAGCGCTCGCGGGTCTGATGGCAATTGGCCTTGTCTTGCCGTCATTCGCGCAGGATGTCCCAGTAAAGAAGGAAACCATCAGGGTCGCCGAGAAGCACTACTCGCCCTATGTGGGCCGCAACATCCCTGATCGCGTGCTCTGGGGGGACACGCACCTGCACACGTCGTTCTCCCCGGATGCCGGCCTGACGGGCACGACGCTCGGGCCGGAGGAGGCGTTCCGCTTCGCGCGTGGTGAAGTGGTGACCTCGAGCGGCGGGCTGAAGGCGCAGCTCCGGCGTCCACACGATTTCCTGGTGGTGTCTGATCACGCCGAGTATCTCGGGTTGGCCAACATGCTGCGCGAGGGCGATCCTGCGCTGCTGGCTGACCCGGCCGGGAAGCGCTGGTACGACATGTTTCGCGCGGGAGGACAGCAGGCCATCGACGCGACGCTCGAAGCCGTGCTCGACATCGGCAAGCGCAACCAGCGCTTCAAGAGCCCCGAAGCCCAGCGCGCCGCGTGGGAACGCGAGATCACCGCGGCCGAGAAGTACAACGATCCAGGCAAGTTCACGGCGTTCATCGGCTTCGAATGGACCTCCATGCCGAACAGCGCGAACCTTCACCGCGTCATCATCTTCCGCGAAGGGGGTAACCACACGCGCCAGGTCATTCCGTTGTCGGCTTTCGACAGCGAGGACCCCGAGGATCTCTGGCGCTATCTCGCTGCCTACGAGCAGAAGACAGGGGGCGAAGTGCTCGCCATCGCGCACAACGGCAACGTGAGCGCCGGATTGATGTTCTCGGACAAAACGTTCGGCGGCAAGCCGTTCGACCGCGCCTACGCCGAGCAGCGAATGAAGTGGGAGCCGGTCTACGAAGTGACCCAGATCAAGGGCGACGGCGAGACGACACCGAGCCTATCGCCCACGGACGAGTTCGCCGACTTCGAGCGCTGGGACAACACGACCCTCGGCGGCACCATCGTGACGACCAAGGAGATGCTTCCTTACAATTACGCCCGCTCGGCGCTCAAGATGGGGCTGCAGCACGAGGCGCGGCTCGGCGCCAACCCATTCAAGTTCGGTATGATCGGCAGCACCGATGCCCACACCGCGCTCTCCGCCCCCGGTGAGGAGAACTTCTTCGGCAAGATCGCCCCGAACGAGCCGTCGCCCCGTCGGTGGGAGGAAGTGCTGTGGAAGGCGGCGAACGGCGATCCGAAGCTGGCGACCTACGGCTACAGCATGGGCGCCGGCGGCTATGCCGCTGTCTGGGGGCGCGAGAACACCCGTGAAGCCATCTTCGCCGCGATGCAGAAGAAGGAGGTCTATGCCACGACCGGCACGCGTATCCTCGTCCGCGTCTTTGCCGGTTGGAACTTCAAGCCCGAAGAGGTCGATCTGCCCGATTTCGCGGACCAAGGCTATGCGCGCGGCGTACCGATGGGCGGCAGTCTTTCCGCTGCGCCCGCGGGCAAGGTACCCGTCTTCCTTCTCCGCGCCATGCGCGACCCGGACGGAGCGAACCTGGATCGCGTTCAGATCATCAAGGGCTGGCTCGACGCCAAGGGCCAGACCCACGAGAAAGTCGTTGATGTGGCGGTGTCGGACGGCCGCAAGATCGATACGGATGACCGCTGTAAGACGCCAGTCGGCAACACCGTCGACGTGAAGAATGCCACGTGGAAGAACACCATCGGCGACCCGCTGCTGTCCGTCTATTGGAAGGATCCCGAGTTCGACCCGAGCCAGCGCGCCTTCTACTACGTGCGCGTGATCGAGATTCCGACCCCGCGCTGGACGGCCTACGACGCCAAGCGTTTCGGGATCACGATGGGGCCCGAGGTCCCCATGACGGTGACCGAGCGCGCCTACACCTCACCGATCTGGTACACACCGTGAGCTGAACGACGGATCCAGCCGGGGTACGAGCGTCGACGCCGACCGCTTGCAACCGGCCCCGCAAGTCCATCATGAAACTGCTTCGAGAACCGCTCCTTCACTTCGCGCTCGCAGGCGGTCTGCTGTTCGGCGCCTACGCTTGGCTGAACCGAGGCGACACCGGCGCGGGCAGTGCGGTGCGAACCGTCCGGATCACCGAGAGCGAGGTGGCGTGGCTCGCGGAGACCTGGACGCGGCAGTGGCAACGCGCGCCGACCCATAACGAGCTGCAAGGCCTGGTCGCGGACTACCTGCGCGAGGAGCTCCTGGCGCGTGAGGCGCGCTCGCTCGAGCTCGACCGCGACGACACCGTCGTTCGCCGCCGGTTGGCACAGAAGATGACCTTTTTTCTCGAGGACACAACGCGGCTCGCGGAGCCCACCGAAGCCGAGCTGCGCGCCCTCTACGACTTGCAGCGCGTGCGGTTCGAGACGCCGGCCCGGTCAAGCTTCGTCCAGATTTACTTCAGCCCGGAGAAGCGCGGCGAGCGGGCTTCGGAAGATGCGCGCCAGACTCGGGCACGACTGGATCACAGCAGCGCGACGGGGGACATCGAGGATCTGGGCGACCGCTCACTCCTGCCGGGCGAGCTGGTGGACGCCGACGAACAGGCGATCTCGAGCCAGTTCGGCGCCGAGTTCGCGCGCGCCGTCGCCGCGCTCGCGCCGGGTGCGTGGCAAGGGCCGATCGAGTCGGGGTTCGGCCTGCACCTCGTCCGCGTCACCGCGCGTCAGGAGACACGGCCGCGGTCTTTCGAAGAAGCGCGCACCGAGCTCGTCGCCGAGTGGCGGCGCGAGCGCGAGGCGAAGGCGAAAGAGGTCTACTTCGCCGGCCTGCTGCGGAAGTACGACGTCCAGGTGGCCGCGAGCGTTCAGGCACTGCTCGGCCCGGCGCTCGTCGCGGTGCGCGCTGAGGCGAAGTGAGGGCGCGTAGCCTAGGCGCTCTCCTCGTGCTCGCGGGCCTCTCCGCGCCGGCACTCGCTCACGAGGTCCGGCCGGCCTATCTCGAGCTGCGCGAGGCGCCGGCGGGCGAGCTCGAGGTGCTCTGGAAAACGCCGATGGTGGGCGAAATGCGGCTCGCGCTCGCGCCGGTGCTCTCGGGCGTGAGCGAGGAGCTCGCGCCGATGGCGACGCGGCGGACGGGTACGGCTGCGGTTCAGGCCTGGCGGCTGCGCCTGCTCGAGCCGCTGCGCGGCCGATCGCTGCGCATCGAAGGGCTCGAGGCGACGATGACCGACGCCCTGGTGCGGATCGAGTTCGCCGACGGCACGACCTGGGTCGAGCGGCTGACACCGCAGGCACCGCAGGTGACGATTCCCGAACGGCCGAGCGGCGGCTCGGTGGCCCTGACCTACCTCGATCTCGGTGTCGAGCACATTCTGACCGGTGTAGATCATCTGCTGTTCGTGCTCGCCCTGATCATCGTCGCGCGCGGCGGCTGGAGGTTGGTGAAGACCGTCACCGCGTTCACTATCGCGCACAGCGTCACGCTCACGGCCGCGACGCTCGGCTTTGTGCACGTCCCGCAGCAGCCCGTCGAGGCGGTCATCGCGCTCAGCATCGTGTTCGTCGCAGCGGAGATTGTGCGTGGCCGACAGGGGTCCGAGAGCATCACCGGACGCGCGCCGTGGGTCGTGGCGCTGACATTCGGCTTGCTGCACGGGCTGGGTTTCGCGGGAGCGTTGAGCGAATTTGGATTGCCGCAGGGCGACATTCCGCTGGCGCTGCTGTTTTTCAACGTCGGCGTCGAACTGGGCCAGTTACTCTTCATCGTCGTTGTGCTGTCGCTGGTCGCGTTCGCGCAGCGCGCGAAGATTGCCACACCACGGTGGGCACAACTCGTTCCGCCTTACGTCATCGGCAGTGTCGCGATGTTCTGGGTCATCCAACGGGTCGCTACTTTTTGAACTAAGCAGACGGAGCAGACATACAACGCTGAATACCACCCGCACACAAAACCGCACCGCCTGGGACGCAACACGACGAGCGGCACCCCGTCACCCTCGCCAAAGGTGGCGTAGCCGATGCGGACGCCGTCGGGCGTGGTGACGTACTGAATGCGCGGCGTCACCGCGGATCAGAGCTTTTTCTAAGCAACGCGTCCACCTCCGGTGATCATCCGTGTCTCACAGCCTTGACGGAAGAGTTTCTCGCCGGCCGGAGCCACCGGCCGAGCGCGAGGCCGACGAGCAGGCCGGCGACGTGCGCTACGTGATCGCTGCGCGGACTGAAGCCGATGAGTAAGCCGTAGAGCGCGGCCAACGCCCCGAGGGTCTGCCACCACTTGCGCCGCTGCGGGCGACTCGGCCGAAGCGCCTGGCCTCCGAGCGCGCCGAGCACGCCGGCGATCGCGCCCGAAGCACCGGCTTTGAGCCCTGCCGCCGGCGTGACGAGGTAGCTGACGACGTTGCCCCCGACTCCGCTCGCGAGAAACACGAGCAGGAGGAGCCAGGGACCGATCAGATGCGCGAGCGGCGGGCCGACGACGATCAGCACCAAGAGATTCGCGAGCAAGTGACCGATGTCGAAGTGGAGGAAGATCGCCGTCAAAAAGCGCCAGTGTTCGCCGGCGGCGACGCGTGCACGGTCGATCGCTCCGAGCTCGAGCATCCGCGAGCGCGAGCCCGCGTCCTCATCGAGCGTCGCGAGCACGAACACCGCTACGCACGCAGCCACCAGCGCGAGCACGGCTACGCTGCCGCGGCCAAACCATGCTTTGGGCGCAGCAAGCCCGGCGGCGTCGAGCGGCGCCTCGGGTGCACCGCACGCGTGAAGCTCTTCGGCGAGCAAGCGCCTCGCCGCGTCCAAGTTCGCACCTGAGACGTAGATGGCGAGCCCTCCGTGCCCATCGGCATCCACTGCCGACGCGATTCCCATCGACGCAAGCAGCACGACGATGCGATTGGCCTCAGCTTCGCTCAGGCCTCCGCGCAGCAACGCATCGCTCTCGCGCACGGCGGCAGCATGTCACAGGGAGACGAACTGTGTCAGGCAACGTTCATCTCGAGACTCCGTCCGTCGAGCTCCTGCTCCAGGCGTGGACGGAATCCGATTCCTCGTTCCATGTTCGAGTTGGCGAAATAGCGCTAGATGCCTATGCTCGCGCGGTGACTGACGCGGCCAGCGAAACCCGCTAGGGTCGCGGCTGGCGCGAAGGGAGCGAGCCGCGATGAGCCACACGAGCACGATCGGTCGCTATCTCGTCCAGCGTCTCGAGCAGACCGGGCTCGGCCACGTCTTCGGCATTCCCGGCGACTACGTGCTGCGCTTCTATGACCTCCTGGAGGCCAGCAAGCTCGAGGTCATCGGCACCTGCACCGAAGCCGGCGCCGGCTTCGCGGCCGACGCCTACGCGCGCGTGAGCGGCCTCGGTGCGCTCTGCGTCACGTACTGCGTGGGCGGCCTCAACGCGCTCAACGCGGTGGCCGGGGCGTACGCCGAGAAATCCCCGCTCGTCGTCATCAGCGGCGCACCCGGCCTCGGCGAGCGTGCCCACTCCCCGCTGCTTCACCACAAGGTCCGCGACTTCCAGACCCAGCGGCAGATCTTCGAGAAGGTAACCGTGGCCGCCGTTTCGCTCGAGGATGCGCGCACCGCGCCGAACGAGATCGACGAGTGCTTGCGCGCCTGCATGCGTCACAAGCGTCCGGTGTTCCTGGAGATCCCGCGCGACATGGTCGATGCCCCCTGCGCGGCCCCGGGCGAGTTCCACATTGCGGCTCCGGTCAGCGACGCGGATGTGCTGCGTGAATGCCTGGACGAGGCCACGGCGATGCTGCGCAAGGCGCGCCGGCCGGTGATCCTGGCGGGCGTCGAGATCCACCGTTTCGGTCTGCAGGAGGCGCTTGTCCGCCTTGTCGAGCGCACCGGGTACCCCGTGGCAGCCACGATCCTCGGCAAATCGGTGATCACCGAGCTGCACCCGCAGTACCTCGGTGTCTACGAGGGCGCGATGGGACGCGAGAACGTGCGTCGGACGGTCGAAGGCGCCGACTGCGTGCTGATCCTCGGTGCCTTCATGACCGACATCAACCTCGGCGTCTACACTGCCCACCTCGACATCGATCGCACGATCAACGTCAACTCCGAGAAGGCATCGATCAAGCGCCACCACTTCGACGACGTCGTGCTCGGCGATTTCATCGAGGGCCTGATGCAGGCCGATCTCGGCACGCGCAGGATCCGGCGGGTTGCCAGTGCGGCGGCGGCGGCCGCCGCGACCCGGCCGTTCACGCCGCGCGCCTCCAAACCGACCACCGTGCGCCGCTTCTTCGAGCGCCTCGACACCTTCCTCGAAGACCGGGACGTGGTCATCGCCGACATCGGCGACTCGCTGTTCGGCGCCGCCGACCTGACCATTCGGCACCGGACCGAGTTCCTCAGTCCCGCCTACTACACCTCGATGGGTTTCGCGGTGCCGGCTGCGGTCGGCGCACAGGTGCACGACCGAAGCGCGCGTCCGATCGTCCTCGTCGGCGACGGCGCCTTCCAGATGACGGGACAGGAGCTGTCGACGGCGGCCCGGCTCGATCTGAATCCGATCGTGTTCGTGCTCAATAACAAGGGCTACACCACCGAGCGTTTCATCCAAGAGGGCCCGTACAACGACATCCACGACTGGGCCTATCACCTGCTGCCCGAGATCCTGCGCAAGGGCTGGGGCTGCGAGGTGCGCACCGAGGGCGAGCTCGAGGAAGCGCTCGCGCGCGCACGTGCCAACACGGCCTCGTTCTCGATCCTCAACGTGCATCTCGACAAGATGGACCGCTCCAGGGCGCTCGAGCGCCTCGGCAAGCGGCTCGCGGAGCGGCTCGGTTCGCGCTAGCGGCCGAGCTGGGCCTTTGACCCCGCCGTGCCAACGAATGATCCGCTGCGCCCGTCGTGTCAGCCGACGAGGAGCGTAGCAAGACCCAGAAACAGCCCAATGCTCGTGCAGTCGGTAGCCGTCGTCAGGAAGATGCTGGAGGCGGTCGCCGGATCGAACCCCAGCCTGCGCAGCGCAACCGGGACCACAACGCCCGAGACCCCGCTTGCGACACAGGCGCCCGTCATCGCAATCGCAACGACGGACCCGAGGGTCCAGGCGGAAGCGAGGTTCTCGGACAACGCGTAGACAAGCATCGCCAGGCCAGCGGTCACCCCGACGAGCGCGCCGTTCAGGAACCCGAGCCAGGCTTCCTTCAGGATCAGCCCCATTGCCTTGCCGGTTTGCAGCTCGCCGAGTGTCATCCCGCGCAACGTCACGGCGAGGGCTTGGCAGCCCGTGTTGCCGGACTGTCCCGCCAGAACCGGGAGGAACACCGCGAGGGCCACGACGCGGTCGATCGTGGGCTGGAAGAAACCAACGACGGCGGCCGCCGCGAAGGCCGTCAGCAGGTTGAGCCGCAGCCAGGGATGGCGGAAGCGAAGGCTCGTCCACCACGGGGTCGTCAGCCGCTCCTGCTTCTGCACTCCGACCATCGACCCGGGCTGCGCACTCAGCTCGAACGCCTGCTGCTGGAAGAGGTTCTGGCCGCGGATGATACCGACCAGGTGCCCAGCGTCGTCACAAACGGGGTATGAGGGGTGGTGCCATTTCAGGACCTCGCGCATCGCGTCCATGACCGGCGTAGCCGCTTTGAGGTAGAAGGGGTCGCGGATCATCACCTCGGAAAGCGTCTGGCTCGGATTTGCGAACATCATCTCGCGAAAGACGAGCACCCCCAAGAGTTTCCTCTCCCGGTCGATCACGAAGGCGTAAGAGACGAACGCCTTCTTCACGATCTCCCGCAGCCTGCCGATCGCCTCCCGCACCGTCATTTCAGCGGGGAACTCGGCGAATGGCGGCGCCATCAGGCGACCGATCGTGTCCTCGGGGAAGCCGTGATTCGTGGCCCACTGCCTCGGCCATTCGGGCGACGCCTTCTCAAAAATCGCCTGTCGCCTTGCCTCGGGGAAGTTCCAGAGAATTCGCACCGCATTGGACGGGTTCGCTCCCTCGAGCGTCCGCGCGATCCTTGCGTCCGACTCATGGGCGAGAATCTCGACAGCCTCGTGCGGGGCGCAGCGTCCGATATTCGCGACCAGCTCGCTGACGCGATCATTGTCGGGCCGGAAGAAGTCGCTCGTTGATGTCACCATGGTCTTCTTCTATTCGCCCTGACGTCATTTCGGAAACAGGCGAGCCCGCCAGTGCACGCGCCGCGGCCATTTGGCGCGAACGACTCGCGCCGCCTGGAGACCCCCGCTTACCAGCGTCTGTCGCTGCGGTGATTGCACACGGCCCAAGCTCCGACATAGAGAAGCGGCAGGCTTCCTCGCCGCTCGAAGGCGGAGAGGGCGCAAGCGCACGAAGTCCGCCCGTGCTGACAGCGGAAGGGTGTCTACGGATCTATGGCGCGCCATGGTTCGAGCGGGACCCGGAGCGTCGGAATTCTTGGAAATTGGAGCGCGTGGGCTGCATCCCTCGCCTCGCCGAGCCCCGCGTTCGTCAGAGCCTCGAACGCGAGCCATCCGCAGACGAAACCTCATCGCCGCCGCGTTGGGAGACTGCCACATGGCGGCGATTCCAACATTGTCCTTCTAATCAGGACGACTCCATGGAAATTTGGCCTCCATATGAGGACAAATGCGTGATGTGATCCGACAAAAGATCGCCGATGCGCTGGCGTTTGCGCCGCCGGCATCGACGCGGCGCGAGGCGCATGTGCCGGCCATTCCCCGCAAGGCGCACGCGGTGGTCGGGATGCGGCGTTCGGGCAAGACGTACTTTCTGCTGCAATGCCTGGCCGACCGGCTTGCGGCGGGCACACCGCGCGAAGCGCTGGTGTATTTCAGCTTCGAGAATGAGCGGCTCGCCGGGATGGCCGTGACGCAACTGGGCTGGGTGCTGGAGGAATACTTCTCGCACTGCCCCCAGTTCCGTGACCGCCGGCAGGTGACGTTTTTCTTCGACGAGATCCAGACTGTGCCCGGTTGGGAGACGTTCATTCGTCGCGTGCTGGACACGGAGAAAGTCGAGGTGTTCGTCAGCGGCTCGTCGGCACGGTTGTTGAGCCGTGAGGTGGCGACGGCGCTGCGCGGGCGCGCGACGGAGACGGTGATTTTCCCATTCAGCTTCCGCGAGTACCTCCGGCATCACGGGATCGAGGCGCCGGCCGACCCGAAGGTCGTGCCCAAGGCGCAGCGCTCGCGGCTGCAGCGCGCGTTTGGCGATTACCTCGCCGCGGGCGGATTTCCGGAGGCGCAGGGGTTGACGGCCCGCGACCGGTTGGTGCTGTTGCAGGGCTACGTGGACACCTGCATTTTTCGCGACGTGCTGGAGCGGCATCGCATCACCAACCTGGTCGCGTTGCGCCGGCTCGTGCGGCAGTTGCTCGGCGCGGCGGCGGGCTATTTCAGCGTGAGCAAGTTCTACAACGATCTGCGCTCGCAGGGCGTGGCCGTGGCCAAGGACGCGTTGCACCAGATGCTGGCGCACCTGGAAGATGCGTTCCTCGTGCGCGTCGTGCCGCTGGCGACCAGTTCCGAGCGCCAGCGGCAGGTGAATCCGCGCAAGGTGTTTCCCGTAGATCCGGCGCTGATCCCGGCCTTCGACCGCAGCGCCAAGGCGAACCTCGGCCACGCGCTAGCGACGGCGGTGCTCATCGAATTGCAGCGGCGAAGTTGCGAAGTCGGCTACGTGTTCACGCCTGGCGGGTTCGAGGTGGATTTTCTCGCCACGGACCCGGAGGGCCGCCGGACGCTGATGCAAGTCGCTGCCGACCTTTCCGACCAGGGGGGGGGGCGCGAACGCGAGTTCCGCGCGTTGACGGACGCCCGGCCGGCGCATCGCCGCGCCGAGGCGCTGTTGCTCACGCTTACTGGCAGCGACGTGCTCGCCGCCCAGCCCGACGCGCCTGCCCTCGTGACGGTGCGGACCGCTTGGGAGTGGATGTTGGAGACATGAGGACGAATGCAATCAGACGCTTTTGCAGCGCGAGGATTTCGAGCAACTCCCGCCAGGTCTTGCGACTACTCGAAGGCCGGCGCCCATGATAACTGCACTGGATGGCGCGACCATTCGAGCGGGGGGAGGGTGGGTTGTACGATCCGCCGTGGCTGGCGCGCGCGTTCGCCAGGGTCATCGCGTGGCGCTGGTACGTGATCGTCGTCTACGCGCTGCTGTTGCCGCCCAGCGCGTACTATGCCGCGCAGGTCGGGCAGGACAACTCGATCGACCGGTTGTTGGCGCACAGCGACCCAGACTACGTCGCTACGCGGGCGTTCGAGGAGACATTCGGCGCCGGCGAGTTTGCGTTGCTGCTGGCCGAGGCCGATGACCCGTTCGACGCAGCTGTGGTCGAACGGGTCGACCGCATCGAACGCGCCTTGCAGGGCATTCCGCGGCTGACAACGAACTCGTTGCTGTCGGTCTATCGCCGCGCGAGGGCCGGCTTCGAGCCCACGGGCGATCAGGTCGCCCGCTTGCGTGACTTTGCCACCGGGACCGATCTGTTTCGGCGCCAGGGGCTGTTCGGGGCGCACTATCTCGCGATCGGTCTCGTGCTCGATGTCCGCGGTAGTCTGGAACGCCAGGAGACGGTTGCCGCCATTGATCGGGCGCTGGCGACCGTTGCGGCCGATCTGGGGCCTGTGCGGCACATCAGCCGGCTCGGCCAGTCCTTCGTCAATGTCTACCTCGACGACGCGCAGCGCTCGGCACCGCTCTACTTCGTGCTCTTCGGCCTGTTCGTGATCGCCCTCACGATCGCCCTGTACCGATCGTTCCGCACGCTCGTCGCATTCGTGCTCACCCTCGCCATGTGTTTGGCCCTGTGCGTTGGCTACATCGGTCTGACCGGTGGCACGTTCACGCTCGTCTCGCCCATGGTGCCGATGACCGTCCTGGTGACGGCAAGCGCCACCTTGGTCTACCTGCAATCGCGCTTCGTCGAGCGTCCCGCCGATCGCGCGGTCGACGCCCACCAGTTGTTCACGCTCACCAACAAGTTCGTACCTTGCACGGCGTCGATCTTTGCGACCGCGGCCGGCTTCGCGGCACTCGGGATCTCCAACCTTCGCATCATTCGCGAGATGGGCCTGTGGGTGGCCGTCGGTCTGGCGCTGACGTGGGTGACGGTGTTCACGCTCTTCCCCGCGCTGCAGAAGATTTTACGCACGCCGACGGAGCAAGAGCAGCGCGGTGCAGCGGCGTGGTTGACGCATCTGGCGACGAACCTTCCGCGCTTCACCTATCGCTGGCGCTGGCCCTTGGTGGTGGCGCCGCTCGGTTTGTCGGCGGCGGGCCTGGTCGCCGTCTTCGGGCTGCCGGGCGTCGTCACTCCGATGCCACTGCTGACCGAGCCGCTCGAGTACATCGATCATGCCGCACCGATCTATCAAGACATGCGCCGCCTCACGCCGGTCATCCCGGGACTGTCGGTCACGCACGTGTGGCTCAAAGGTGACGTCGGCAGCATGTCAGAGCCCGACGTGCTCACCGGGCTGTACGACTTTCAACATGCGCTGGAGGCCGCACCGGACGTCGGCGCCGTCGTCGGTCCAACGACCATCCTCCGCATGCTGCGCTACATCGGTGGGGCGGGTGACGCGTGGCCGACGGACGCGGCAACGCTCGATCAGGTGGCGGGCGATCTGGAAGCGATCGCTGCGCATGAACCGTTAATCAGTCGCTTCGTAGATCCGCCGGGCCTGGCGCAGGCCCAGCTCACGGTCATCAGCCGGAGCAACGAAGGCGAGGACTACGAGCGCCTTCGCGGCATGATCGGCGAGAGCTGGTCGTCCGCGCTCGCGGCAAACCCCGCCCTGCATGAGCTCGAGCTGCAGGTCGTCGGGCTGGCACCGCTGCAAGCAAAGATGGCACAGAGCTTAGTGCCGACTCTCGCCGAGAGCTTCACCCTCACCGTGGTGATCATCTTCGGCACGTTTCTGTTGATCTTCCGAAACGGCACCGCGCGGCTGATGGCGATGATTCCATCGATCTTCGCGATCCTGGTGATGTTCGGGGTGATGCGCGTCAGCGGGATGATGCTCAACGTCGCGACGATTCTCATTGCCTCGACGGTGCTGGGCACCTCCGAGAACGACCAGATCCACTTCTTCTATCACTTCCTCGAAGGGCGCCGGCGCGGCAGCGTCGAACAGGCCTTGCGGCACACGCTCCTGGTCTCCGGGCGGGCGATCGGCTTCGCGACACTCATCAACGCCGGTGGCTTTCTGGCTTTCGGACTCGCCGACCTCCCGCCGATACGCCAGTTCGGCATGCTCTCGGCGCTGGCGTTCGTCCTGTCGATGATCGCGGACTTCACCGCGCTGCCCGCCGCGCTTTGGATTCTCTTTCGTGAACGCCCCGACGATCCCGCCAAGCCGCGGCAGGATCAGTGAATCGGCGACGCTGCCGCACGGCAGTCGAGCGTTCCGACGCTGGCGATGAGCTCGGCGAGCAGCAACTGCTCGTCGCGCCTCAGTGTAGCGCGCACATCGAGGCACCGGCATAGGTGAGGGAGCGCCGGGGCCGGGTCACCGAGCGCGATGTACGCCTCCGCCAGGCGCAGGTGGTTCTCCGCCATGTCGGGATACGTCCGTACGAGGCCTTCGAGCAGGGCGACGCCTTCCTCCGAGTCGCCGTGCTGCAAGAGAGAGCCGGGCGCGAGCACATAGAGGGTGCCGAGCAGGCGCGTCGCCGCGCCACCGCGAAAGGCGGGATCCAGCTCCCGACTGCGGCACGCGCTGCGCTCCACGTCTGGCATGAGACTGGCGCCGAGGAGACCCTTTTGCTGGATCAGCCGGCCGGTGACCGAGGCTCGTGCGTAGGTGGTGGCGGCCGTGTCGTCGTGGTCCTCGGACACGGCCTCGTGGGCGAATCGCCGATCCGCGGGTGTGTCGATTCCCGCCGCGATCAACGCTTCGAGGCTATCCGAGACCGCCAGGGCATCGCGCTGGTCGGCGGCGGTGCGCAGCGCCGAGTGCAGGGTGCCCTTACGAGCCGCACAGCCCGCAGTCACGCACAAGACGCAGCAGGCGAGCCGCAGCAGGTGCCGCCACCGAGCGGCGTGAGATGCTCGCAGTCGGCCGCGGCTATGGGCCATAGGCCGCCACGACCGCCGCATAGTCGGCGACGCTAGCTGCATCGAGTGATTGGATGCCGACTTCGGCGCAGGCGGTTTGTCCGTCATTGTCGCACACCTCCGCCAGCTTGCTCTGGAAGCGCTTGCGCTCATCCGCAGGCGCGGCGGAAAAAGCGACTACGACCATCTGTGGCAGTTCGGCGCTCTGCCACACCGGCCGGATGCCGTCGGCGCCTTCGATGTGCGAGAGCTGCTCGAGTTGCGACTCGTCAACGAGCGCGCAGGCGGCGTTGCCGCCAATGATGGCCTTGATCGTCTGCAGCGGCCGTTGCGTGTGCTCGACGGTGAAGTCGCTCAGGCGAAACTTTCCCCCCGACACCACGCGGTCAATGAAGCGCGCATCATCACCATGGTCGGTGGCTAACACTTTTCCCTTGCAGCTCGCCAGATCGGGGGCGGTCCGACTGATGACGCTGTACTGCCGCCCGCCCGCGAGCGAGACGGAGACTTGCCCGATCACCTCTAGGTGATACTCGTTGCGGAAAGCGAGGAAGGCGGACAACGACAGAATCCCGTAGTGCGGCTTGGCCGCCTGAATGAATGCCTCTGCGGGAGCGCGACTGGCGTGGTACTGTCCAACGGCGCTTGGCCAGCCGTTCAGCCGCGCGGCGAGCGCGACGAACCGATCCAGGTATGGCTGAACGAGGGACGGGCTGCTTACGCCGTGCTCTTTCAGTACGAGCACACCCACGGAATCCGTCGCTCTCGCCAAGGTCTGCAGGCCGACGCACCCCAACGCAACGGCAACCACCACCTTCACCCGTGCCCGCATCCGACCCTCCTGCCACAAACCCATTAATCTCCTACTCGGCCGGGCGGGCTAGGCCAAGAGAGAGAAGTCCGCTCAAATCCGTTTCTTCGCTCTCTTCGTCGTAGCCCGGCTCAGTGTGCGGCGGAGGCCTTGCTCCAGGCGTGCTCGGGACGGGCGATAATCCCGTCGATCACCGCACGCACGGCAGCCGCGGCCGCGGGAGGTGCGTGGTCGGCAAGCTCGCGCGCCTGCGGGATGAGCTGCATGTAGAACCGGTCGGCGACCTCGTACATACCGTGCCAGTGCGTGTAGTCGGGCGCCATCATCGCCGCGCCATGACGGGCGCGGCGGCCTTCGTGGTGCCAGAGGTAGAACCAAGTCCATTCGATCTCTTCGTCGAACTCGATCGGTGTAAGCAAGTCGTTGGCACGCAGCGCCGCGATGATGGCCTGACCAGGCTTGGCGAACTTTTCGTTGAAGAGGATCACTAGGTCGTCGTACTGGACGTAGAATGCATTGATGTAGTCAGGTGAGTGACAGTGCGCGCAGACCTGTTTCATGCGCGCGCGCTTGTCCTGCCAGCGGTCCACGATGAGCCGGTCGCGCTCGTCCGGGTCGGTCGCCTTGACCACTGCGTGGTTGGCGTCCGTGTCCATCACCAGGCTCACCGGCGGGCGATTGGTCCAGGAGATCCGTTCGCCCGGGTCGTGGGTGATCTTGCCGTCGTTGCGCGAGTGGCCCGACATGTGACAGGTCGCGCAGGTCGGCGCCTGCGCGTAGTCGACGCCGAGAACCCAGGATTCGCCGTCCAGATTCATCTGCTCGCGCAGATCGCGATAGGCCACGCCGTGCTTGGACTCCTCGTAGATCTCCTTCTGAGGATGGTCGGGACCCAGGTGACACTTGCCGCAGTTTTCGGGCTGCCGGGCGCGGCGCGGGGAAAAGTCGTGACGACTGTGGCAGGCCGAGCAGGAGCCGAGCGAGCCGTCGAGGTTGATCCGACCGATGCCCGTGTTCGGCCAAGTCGCCGGGTCGTAGTGTGGCTTGCCCTCGTCGTTCTTGAGGATGCGCGCGATCGCTGCCTTGTTGGTCGGTTTACCCTCCGCATCGGGCTGGAGATCCCGCACCGTGATCGGCTGGCCGTCTTCGGCCAACAGGGCGACGAGGCTCCCGTGGCACTGCTTGCAACCGGAGTTGACGCTGGCCAGCCCGTCCACCTGCTCCACGATCCGGCCCGGCGTGGGCGAGTGCGGGTCGAAGGGCACGCGTGAGCCTTCGACCGTCTCGGCCAGGAAGTTGTCAAGGGAGGCAAGGATGTTGCCGCCCTTGGCGTGGTGGCTCTGCGCGAACTCAGCCACCACATCGCGATGGCAGCCGCCGCAATCGCGCGGGGTGACGATGGTAGCGATCATGGCTCCGTAGTGCTCGAACGCGTCCGCTTCATCCGCCGTCGCCTGGTGGCACTCGAAGCAGGCCACGCCCTTGCGTGCGTGGGTGCTGCCCTTCCAGTGGGCGACCACGCCGGGGGTGGATTGTCCGTGGCACTTGACGCAATCAGCGGAGGCCGCCGGAACGACGATGTGCGGCGCGGCCAGTCCCGCTTCTTCCTTCTTACGCACGACTTCCATCCACTGGACGAACACCAACGACAGTAGAAACAAGGTCGCCAGAGATGCGATGACGATCTGCTTGGTCTTCAGGGTCATGAATCCGCCGGTGCTCCCTCGGTTAGTGCGCGACCGCCGCTTCCCAAACCGTCAGGCCGATGATGGTGAGCGCGGCGGCGATGCCCACGAACATGCTCAATTCGGCGGTGCGTCGATAGCGCCCCAGCCAGCCATCGACGAGCGGCCAGACGAACATGACGAATACGACGAACCCCGTGGTGAGGATTGCAGCCTGCTCCGGCAGCAGCTTGAGCCAGCGGAACGCGGCGTAGAAGAACCATTCGGGCTTGATGACCTCGGGCGTGACCAGCGGGTCGGCCGGCGGCCCGAGCCCTGCCGGAAAGACGATCGCTAGCGTGGTGAGCAGCACCATCAAGAGCAAGCCGATGATCACCTCGGTCAGCAGGTGGTCGGGGTAGAAGTTGAAATGTCCCCGCGTGGAGGCCGGGTCCTCCTCGCTCTGCAGCTCGGTTACGCCGTGCAGCCGGATCAAGCCGATGTGAACCGCGAGCAGCCCCACCATCCCCACGGGCAGGACGGCGGCGTGCAGAATGAAGAAACGCGACAGCGTGTGCTCGTTGTAGACCTCGCCGGCGAGCAGCATGCGCTTGAGCGGGCCGCCGAACACGGGAATCGCTTCGTTGATGTTGGCGGCTACCGTCGCGCCCCAGTAGCTGAGCTGCTCGAAGGCGAGGCTGTAGCCCGTAAAGCCCGTCAAGAGCGTGAGCAGCAGCAGAGACATACCCACCATCCAGTTGAGCTCGCGGGGACGGCGGTAGGCGCCCGTGAAGAACACGCGCATCTGGTGAAGAACGACGGCGGCGATCATGAAGGTCGCCGCCCACTTGTGGAGGCTCCGGATGTACCAGCCGAAGGAAACCTCCTGAGTGATGTAGCGAATCGACTCGTAGGCGGTGCGCGTGGCCGGCTGATAGTAGACCGAGAGCAGAATCCCGGTCGCGATCTGAACGACGAACAGATACGCCGGCGTGCCGCCCAGGCAGTACCACCAGCGGCGCAGGTGCTTGGGAACCGGCTCGTTGGTCAGCTCGCGAAGGTCTTCTCCCGAGATCGGCAACCGCTCCTGGATCCACTGCTGCAGGCTCACGGACTCAGACCCCGTCCGCGGCGCGCTTCGCGTGCGAGTGCGCGACCGCGCCGGTCGGCAACGCGTCGAGCGGAGCCTCGATATAGAGAACCCCGCTCTCCACCTTGAGCGGGTACGAGGCGAGCCGCTGGCCCGCCTCCGCCGGCGGCCCGGCGGTGGCCACACCATCGGGCGAGAACACGCCGTTGTGGCAGGGGCAGAAGTAACGGTTGTTCTGCGGCTCCCAGTGAACCTGGCAGCCCAGGTGGGGGCACACGCTCGAGAGCGCCGCGAAGTCGTCGGCCGACTCGCCGCCGCCGCGCCGCGTGATGTTCACGCTGTGACCGGCGGGCGTCTTATAAAGGACGGTCTGACCGGGCGCGAGCCTGCGTAGCTGCTCCACGTAGAGCCAGGCTACCGGCTGCGAGCGCGCTGGAAAGAGAAACCGCGCCATGAAGCCGAGCAGGGTCCCGTAGCTCGCCGCGATGGCGCCGGCCATCGCGACGAACGGCGCGCGCAGCAGCAGCGCTCGCCTCGTACTGCCCAGTGTTGGTCGTGACTCGCCGCCCGGCACGGATGGTCCCCCTCCCGGTTCGTTTCGCGACGCGCGTGCGGCGGCGCAGACGCGCCGGCGGGCATATCACCGCAATGGGGTCAGGTCTAGTTCACGAGGAACTACGCGTGCCGCACGCGTGCCCGAGATCGCAAGGTTCTTCGGTATCGTCATCCGGATGTTCGAGGCATTGTCCGCATCGGAGACTTCGTCGACCCGGAGGAAGCGGTCTACGTCAGCGGACCACGCTGCGTGCGGCGGCAAGATGAAGATCCTCGCGACGATTCACCCACCCGAAGCAACGAGTGCCATCCTCGACTCGCTCGGGCTCACTCCTCGTGCTCCACCCGGCCCATCCGCGGGTGATACCACCGTCCGGTGCCCTGCCGGCGCGTCATTCGCTCGACCTCCGGCGTAGCCATCCTCCGCAAGGGGCTGACCCCTGACCACCGTCGCGCTCCCGGTCCGGTCTCCACCAACACACACCTGTAATGACGCCCCTCTCTCCCAGACCACCCTGCCTGCGAGCCGACGCGGCCGCGGCTAACAAGCCCCGCGTAGTGGTCTCGACCCTGAGTGGCTGAGATAAACCGTCTTATCGTACGTCGCAATGGAAAAACCGCGCTAATTGTCCCTACCCACTCGCCGTAGTCAATGGCCGTGTCCATCGATCCTGCGCGTTTCGACGATCGTCAGGCTCTTGTCCGAGGGACAGAACCCCTGCGACCACCCGCGTGGGGGTCACCGCACGCGCGCGGCTGACGTCTGGCCGCGAACCTGCTACTTGAGCGCTCGGGCAAGCGCCGCACTAGCCAGGTGCGCGACGGGAACTGATGATGAGCGCACCGGGAATCGCTTCGATCGTCTTTGCGTGCGTCTTCGGCGGCGCGCTGCTCGGACTGTTCATTCGACGCGCATTGCCCGACCATCATCTCAGCCAGGATTCCAAGGATGTCGTGAAGCTGGCGACCGGCCTGATCGCGACCATGGCCGCCCTCGTTCTCAGCCTTCTGATCTCGTCGGCGAAGAGTTCACTCGACCGGATGAACGAAGAGCTCGTGGAGAATGCCGCCAGGGCCATCTCTCTTGACCGCGCCCTGGCCGACTATGGACCGGAGACCAAAGAGATCCGCGCTCTGCTGAAGCTCACCTATGCGGCCGGAGTGGCTCGGCTCTTCCCCGCCGCCGCGTCTCAAGCGGGAAAACTCGACACCCCCGAGGCGGTCGTCCGAACGGAGAGCATTCGCACCAAGCTCTGGGAGCTCTCGCCAGGGAATGACGCCCAGCGCTGGCTTCAGTCGCAAGCTCTGGAGATCACCAGCCAGATATCGTCGACGCGCTGGCTCCTGCTCATGCAGAGAGACGTCTCGATCCCCACGCCTCTCCTGGTTGCGTTGGTGTGCTGGCTCGCCCTCATTTTCTTCACCTTCGGGCTGCTCGCCCCGCGCAATGCAACGGTCATTGCGGCATTGCTCGTGTGCGCGTTGTCGACATCGGGCGCAATTCTGATGATCCTGGAGATGAACGACCCGTTCGCGGGCCTGATACGAGTCTCCGCTGCTCCGATGCTCGACGCGCTCGCCGATCTCGGGCAGTAGGACGAGAGCGATGGATGCACCACATTGAGGCAACGTAACCAAGGCTAAACCATGAGACACAAACTGAAATACCACAGCTCGTCACTGTTGACCGCGGCGGCGCTGCTCGTCGCCCTGCCAGCGCCAGCCCAGCAGATTAGCGGCACACCCGGTTCGCCTAGCGCGACCGTGACGATCGACGGGAAACAACTCCCCCCGCCACCGATGAAGTTCGGCGGCGTGATCAAGGAAAGCGCCACGGACTCCAAGCCGTACTGGCCGCCGCGTGTCGTGCCGCCCAAGGGCGCGCCGAACATCCTGCTCATCATGACCGACGACCAGGGCTACGGCGTGTCGGGCACCTTCGGCGGTGTCGTCCCGACCCCCGCCATGGACCGCGTCGCCAAGGCAGGATTGCGCTACACGCAGTTCCACTCCACTGCGCTCTGTTCGCCGACGCGGGCGGCATTGATCACCGGACGCAACCACCACTCGGCCGGCTTTGGCGTCATCGGTGAGATGTCCACCGGCTTCCCAGGTTATGACTCCGTCATCGGCACGGAGAACGCCACCATCGGCACGATGCTCCGGGACAACGGATTCGCCACTTCCTGGTTCGGCAAGAACCACAACACCCCCACCTACCAGTACAGCGTGGCTGGGCCCTTCGACCAATGGCCGGTCGGCATGGGCTTCCAGTATTTCTACGGTTACATGGGCGGCGAGACCGACCAGTGGACGCCCTACCTTTTCCGCAACACCGATCCCATCTTCCCGTGGGTCGGCAAGAAGGGCTACAACCTCACTACCGACATGGCGGACGAAGCCATCAAGTACATGAGTAGTCTCGACGCTGCCGCGCCCGACCAACCGTTCTTCCTCTATTACGTGCCGGGCGGCACGCACTCGCCACACCAGCCGACCAAGGAATGGATTGAGAAATTCAAGGGCAAGTTCGACATGGGTTGGGAAAAAATGCGCGAGCAGATCTTCGCCAACCAGAAGCGGCTCGGTGTGGTTCCCGCGAACACCCAGCTCACCCCGTGGCCGGATGATCTGCCGAGATGGGATTCGCTTTCCCTGGTACGGAAGAAACTCTATGCGCGCCAGGCCGAGGTGTTCGCTGCCTACGTCGCCTATACCGACCATGAGATTGGCCGGGTGATCCAGGCGGTCGCGGACATGGGTAAACTCGACAACACGCTGGTCATCTACATCAGCGGTGACAACGGCACGAGCGCCGAAGGCACCCTGGAGGGCACACCCAACCAGATGACCGCCTACAACGGCATCATGACCCTCCCTGAGATCGAGGAGGCGTTGTACTACGAATCCTGGGGCTCGGACACGACCTACCCGCATATGTCGGTGGCCTGGTCGTGGGCGTTCGATACGCCGTTCAAGTGGACCAAGCAGGTGGCGTCGCATTTCGGCGGGACCCGGCAAGGCATGGCCATTTCGTGGCCCGGCCACATCAAGGACGTTGGCGGCGTCCGCACACAGTTCCATCACATGATCGACATCGTGCCGACGATCCTTGAAGCCACGGGCATCCAGGCGCCGGAGATGGTCAACGGCATCGAGCAGAAGCCCATCGAAGGCGTGAGCATGGCTTACACATTTGATCCGGCAGCCGCAGGACCAAAGGCGCCATCGAAGCGCGAGACGCAGTATTTCGAGATGTTCGGCAATCGCGGCATCTATCACGATGGCTGGTATGCCTGCACGACGCCGCCAGCCGCGCCCTGGCTTCTGGGAACAGCGAAGCTGCCTGCAGTGAACGACTACAAGTGGGAACTCTACGACCTCACCGAGGACTTCTCGCAATACAACGACCTTGCGACCGAGAATCCTGACAGGTTGCGCGAGATGCAGGCGTTGTTCCTGACCGAGGCGGCGAAATACGAGGTCCTCCCGCTGGACAACTCGATCCTCCCGCGCATCGTTACGCCGCGGCCAAGCGCCACCGCCGGGCAGACCGTCTTCACCTACAAGGGCGAGAATCCTGGCATTCCCGTCGGCAACGCTCCCAGCATTTTGGACAAGGACTACACCATCACCGCCGAGGTGACGGTTCCCGAAGGCGGCGCGGAGGGAATGATCGTGACGCTGGGCGGCCGCTTCGGCGGCTACGGCCTCTATCTGCTCAAAGGAAAACCCGTCTTCGTTTACAATCTCCTCGATCTGAAGCGCTATCGCTGGGAAGACGGCTTACTAGGCGATGACGTATTGGGCCGTGCGCTCGAGGCGGGCAGACATACGATCGTGTTCGATTTCAAGTACGACGGACCCGGACCCGGCAAGGGTGGCACCGGAGTGTTGACAGTTGACGGCAAGGAGTTGGCTCGCCAGACGATCCCGCACACGATTCCGATACTCATGTCCATCGACGAGAGCTTCGACGTTGGAATCGATACCCGCACGGGAGTGGACGACAGCTACGAGCTGCCGTTCCGCTTCACCGGCAAGATCGATAAGCTGACCTTCAAACTCGGCCCGTCGCAGATGGCGGCGGCGGATCAGAACGCCATGCAGGAACGACTCGCCCGCGCCGCTGACTAGCAGCCGCCGACGGTGAACCGTTTGCTCACACTCGCCTCCACTATCGAGGCGGCCACGGGACTCGCATTGATGGTCGTGCCCTCCGTCGTCGTCCGATTGCTGCTCGGCGGCGAAATCTCCGGCGCGAGCGTACCCCTCGGCCGCGTGGCCGGCTTTGGCTTACTCTCGCTGGGGCTGGCGAGTTGGCCGGCACGCGACTCCGCCGGCAACACGGCGCCTGCGCTCCGGGCAATGCTGACCTACAATTCACTCGCAGCGCTCTATCTGCTGTACCTCGGCCTCGGCGGTCAATGGATCGGCCCGCTTCTGTGGCCGGCGGTGGTGTTGCACGGCATCCTGTCACTCCTGCTTGTGCAGCAGTGGAGAACCACAGCCTGAGAAAACCGATTGCTCGAACAGGCCCGGGTAACAGAGCCTCCAAGGTCGGACCCAGAAATGCGGCCGCGCTTTGCCGGAGGGGTCATGCGCAAACTTCTCGCTTCGCTCGTGCTTCTGTTGGCCTTCGCACCCGGTGCTCGGGCGGAGGACGCGATCCTGGTGTTCGACGCTTCGGGCTCGACGTGGGGGCAGATCGACGGCAAGACCAAGATCGAGATTGCACGCGAGGTCATCGGCGGCCTCTTGAGCCAGATCACGGCCGACCGGCAGCTGGGACTCGTTGCCTATGGCCACCACCGCGCGGTCGTCAACGCTTTCAATCCCAAAGGCAAGACACCGCTTTCCGACGGCGTCAGATTTGCCGCCGGCAAGCTCCGGTACGCTGACGCGAAGGCAACCGTCATCCTCGTCACCGATGGCGCCGAAAGCTGCAACGCGGATCCGTGCGCGCTCGGCGCCGAGCCGCGTAGTGGTCTCGACCCTGAGTGGCTGACATAAACCGTCTTATCGTACGTCGCAATGGAAAAACCGCGCTAATTGTTCCTACCCACAGCACGACGGATTGCTGCTCCCTGCCGAGATCGCCAATACGTACTTCCACCTCTCACAACAGCATCAATCGGCCTGGACCCATGAGATCGATCTGCGGTCGTTCTCCGACCGCCCTTGGTGGAATCACTGACGCCGTCCTCCGTGCGATCCCCATCGAGGGCAGCTGATCCACACCACTCGGTACTCGACTTTTGCCTCTCGCAACCAATACGCGACCGCTCCCCAGACGTGACCGGTCGCCTCGAAGGCGGCGATCGAACGCCCTTCTGGCGCGACCTTGCGAATCGATCGGATTCTCGCGAATGCTCGTGTCGCACCCGGGCATGGCCTGTTCCTCGCGCTTTCGATGGAACTTGCGAATCGCAGCCGAGACGGCTGCGCGGGCGACGCTGTGTCAGCCCTGGATCGTCAGCTTCGAGTGGAGCGTGTCCGCGTGCTCGAAGACCTCGGCAATCTTGCCGTCCTCGAGCCGGAACGTGCAGCAGGTGTTGCGACAGGGCTTGCCGTTCTTCGTCCTCGTCGCGAAGTCCTGCTGCATCACCACGCGGCCCTGCTCCTGCCACGCCTCGCGGTGACGAATCCCGTGGACGTTCTCGCCCGAGACCAGGACGCCGCGGGAGCGGTACAAGCTCTCAAGCCTCGACTGCGCCCGCACGACGTCTCCGACCAGCGTCATGTGAATGCGCGAGAGCTCGCGGGAGCGCGCGAACCCTCGCGCAACCTTGAAAACCGATTTGCCAAGGTTGCCCCCCGCGCAGATTCTCGGCCAGCGTAAGGGTATCGCGCTTGTCGCTCTTCGGTCCTCGGCTCTCGGTCATCCCGGCGACCACGATACCACCGATCCCCTTCTCAGCTTGCTGCGCACGCGCCCAACTCTTACCGTGCGGTACGCAATCCCCGCTCAAGGCTCCTAGTCATGCCTGCAACGCTCAGCACTTCGAATCCCGCGATCCGCACGCTGTTGCTGAGCGACCTCGTTGCCAGCACGCAACTCGTCGAGCGCGTCGGCGACTCGACCGCCGCCGATCTGCTGGCCCGTCACGACCGCTTCGCGCGCGACCTCTTGTCGACTTTCAACGGTCGCGAGATTGACAAGAGCGACGGCTTCTTGCTGCTGTTCGAGCGGCCGATCGAGGCGGTTCGTTTCGCAATTGCCTATCAAGCCAAGCTGCGCGAGTTTGGCGCCACGTTCAATGTGCCAATGGCGTCGCGGGTCGGCATTCACTTAGGCGAAGTCGTGCTTCGGGAAAATTCGCCCGAGGATGTCGCGCGCGGCGCGAAGCCTCTAGAGGTGGAGGGACTTGCCAAAGCGATCGCCGCACGAGTCATGTCGCTTGCGGGCGACGGTTGCATTCTGCTCACGCGTGCCGCGTATGACTTTGCCCGGCGCGGTTCGGTGGGAATGCAGGATGAAGCGCCCCTGCGGTGGGCCGTGCACGGACGCTATCGCCTCGCCGGGGTCGAGGATCTCGTCGAGGTGTGCGAGGTCGCGGGGCCTGGGGAAGCATCGCTAACGCCGCCCGCGAGTGCGGCGAAGGCGCAACGTGCAGACGATCGGAACACGGTCGAGCCGGTTGCTCAATCGACATCGCCGGTCGTTGCGATCCATGCGACGCAGGCTGTGCCTACCGAGACCGTGCTCGCTGTACTGGCTTTCGACAATCTGTCCAGCGATCCCGAGATGCAGTTCTTTTCTGACGGCGTCAGCGAGGAAATCATCCAGCGCCTGTCGCGCGGGGCGAAGCTCAAGGTGATCGGCCGCACGTCGAGCTTCCAGTTTCGCGGCGAGCGTAAGGCCGAAGCGGCGCAGCACCTCAATTGCTCTCATGTCCTCGACGGCTCCATCCGCCGTGCTGCGGGGCGCGTGCGCATCAGCGCGCATCTGGTCGAGGCGTCGTCACGGACGACGTTGTGGTCGGATCGCTACGACCGCGGCCTGGAGGACATATTCGCCGTCCAGGATGAGATCTCCGAGAAAATCGCCGGTTCCCTCCATCA
>CAZKRI010000041.1:0-36632 GCA_964555245.1 uncultured Myxococcales bacterium | reverse complement strand
CTTCGTTCGTGGCGACTTCCGGTCTGCGGCGCTCGGCAGCGAGTTCGATGCCGCCGTCGGTCGGCTCGTGCTCATGTACCAAGCGGATCCCACGGAAGCCTTGCGGGCGATTGCCAGCAGGCTACGCCGCGATGGGATCGTCGCGTTTCAGGAGCCCGCTGGAACGGCTGTTGGATGGCAGCCCCCGAACCTGCCGCTCCTGACGTCCGTGGTGGCATGGATGCGGGAGGTCTTTGCACGATCGGGGGCCCATGTGAACGTTGGTTGGGAGCTCTACTGGCGGATGCGCGATGCCGGCCTGGCGCCACACCCTGTGCCGCTCGGGGAAGTGCCCCTTGACGTCGGACCCGACTCGGCCGCGTACCAACGCTGGGCTACGTTGACGCGCAGCTTGCAACCCAAGATCATCGAGTACGGCCTCGCCACCGAAGCAGAGATCGATATCGACACCTTGGAACAACGGCTGCGGGAAGAAGCGATCGCCGCCCGCGCGACCATCCCGCTATTCTCGGGCGTGCTCGTTGGACAATGGGCTCGGAAGCCATCGCCCCAGTAGAGCCTGTCGGAATGGGGTCAGGTTCAATTTCGCGCGCGCGAAATTGAACCTGACCCAAATTGGCGCGGCGTTGACACGCCCGTGGCCGCGGCGGTAGGAGCCTAGGTAGTGAGCTGACTAGTCGGATGGAATGCCCCGGCTGCCACTACGAGAATGCTGACGGCGCCCGCTTTTGTGGCGAGTGCGGCGTAGCGCTGATTCGCGACATAACCTGCCCGAGCTGCGGCCGCTCGAATCCCGCCAGCCAGAGGTTCTGCAACGAATGCGGCAATCGCCTGAGCGACCCTGCCCGTTCGGCAGGGCGTGACCCGCGCGCCTACATCCCGAAGCACCTCGCCGCGAAGATCCTCGACGCGCGCTCCGCCCTCGAGGGCGAGCGCAAGCAGGTGACGGTCCTGTTCGCCGACGTGAAAGGCTCGATGGAGTTGGCCTCGCAGCTCGACCCGGAGGAGTGGCACCGGATCATGGACCGCTTCTTTCAGCTCCTCGCCGAGGGCGTGCATCGCTTCGAGGGAACGGTGATTCAGTTCACCGGCGATGGCATCATGGCGCTCTTCGGCGCCCCGATCGCGCACGAGGACCACGCGCAGCGCGCCTGCTGGACGGCGCTCCACCTGAGCGAGGCGTTGCGCCGCCACGCCGACGAGCTGCGGCTGGGCCGAGGGCTCAATTTCTCCGTCCGCATGGGTCTCAACTCGGGCGAGGTCGTGGTGGGCAAGATCGGCGACGACCTCCACATGGAGTACACGGCGAGCGGCCACACCGTGGGGCTCGCGCAACGCATGGAGCAGCTCGCCGCTGCCGACCGCGTCTACCTGACCGAGCACACCGTCGGGCTCGTCGAGGGCTACTTTCGTCTGCGCGATCTCGGGGCGCTTGAGGTGAAGGGGGCGAGCGCCCCGGTGCGGGTCTTCGAGCTCGAGGGGGCGGGAGCCTTGCACACCCGGCTCGACGCCTCGCGAGCGCGCGGCTTCACGCGCTTCGTCGGGCGCGGGGACGAGATGGCGGCGCTCGAGGCGGCGCTCACCCGGTCGCTCGCCGGGGACGGACGGGTCCTCGGTGTGGTCGGCGAAGCCGGCATCGGCAAGAGCCGGCTTTGCGAGGAGTTCCTCGAGCGCTGCCGGGTTCGTGGCATCGCGACCTACCGCGCGCACGGCGTGGCGTACGGGAAGGCCGTACCGTTGCTCCCGATCCTGCAGCTCCTACGGAACGTCTTCGGCATTGCTGAGAACGACAGCCCGGCGATCGCGCGCGAGAAGATCGCCGGCCGGCTCCTCCTGCTCGACCGCGCGTTCGACGAGGGCCTACCGCTCCTCTTCGATTTCCTGGGCGTGGCGGATCCGGAGCGACCGGTCGGTCAGCTCGATGCCGGGGCTCGCCAGCGCCAGCTCTTCGAGCTGATCCGGCGCGTGATCCAAGCGCGGCGAGAGACGACGGTGACGCTGCTCGAGGACCTCCACTGGTTCGACGCGGCGAGCGAGGCCTTCCTCGGGCCGCTGGTCGCGGCGCGCGCGGGCACGCGAAGCCTGCTCGTGCTGAACTTCCGCCCCGAGTACCGCACGCCCTGGATGCAGCACTCGTACTATCAGCCAATCGCGCTCCGACCGCTCGGCCCCGAAGACGCCGCCGAGCTCTTGCGGTCGCTCGTCGGTGTCGATGCCTCCTTCGGCGAGCTCACCGCCGTCATTTGCGAGCGCACGGGCGGGAACCCGTTCTTCATCGAGGAGGTCGTGCGGTCACTCGAGGAGACCCGGAGCCTCGTCGGTGCGCGCGGCGCGTATCATCTCGCAGGGCCGGTGACCGCCCTGACGGTGCCGGCGACGGTGCAGGCCGTCCTCGCCGCGCGCATCGACCGGCTCGGGGAGCGTGAGAAGGAGGTGCTGCAGACCGCCGCCGTGATCGGGCGGGAGTTTCGCGAAGGGGTGCTCGCGCAGGTCGCGGGGCGATCGAGCGACGACCTGGCGGCGGCCCTGAGCGCGCTGGTCGCCGCCGAGTTCGTGTACGAGACTGCACTCCATCCCGAGCACGAGTATGCGTTTGCGCATCCCCTAACCCAGGAGGTCGCCTACGGGTCGCAGCTCGCCGACCGACGCACGCAGGTGCATGCGGCCGTGGCCCGGGCGCTCGAGGAGGGCGACGCCGTGAAGCTCGATGAGCGCGCCGCCGTGCTCGCGCATCACTGGGAAGCCGCGGGCGAGCCGCTCGCCGCCGCGCGCTGGCACCGCCGCGCGGCAGTCTGGGCGCTGCGGACCGACTTCGCCGAGGCCAGACGCCACTGGGAGCAGGTGCGGATGCTCGCGCGCCGGTTGTCCGGGACCGAGGAGCAGGCGGAGCTCGGCGCCACGGCCTGCTCGCGGCTCCTCTACCTGGCGTCGCGGATGGGCTGCGCTCCGGACGAGGCGACCGCCGTCTTCGAGGAGGGGAACGCGTGGGCCGAGGCAACCGACAATGCGCGTCTCAAGATCGCCGTCCTATACAACTACTCTCGCACTTGGACCTACTGCGTCGGCGATCAATACCGCTGCCTGGATCTGCTGGAGGAAGTCCTCCGGATCGCGATCGTCGCGGGTGACCGCGAGGCACAGTTTTTCGTGCAGGCGATGACGGGCATGGTCCTCTGCTCGGCGGGACGGCCCCGCGACGGCCTCGTGATGGCCGAAGCAGCGCTCGAGCACGCGGCCGGCGACATGGCTCTGGGGTCCGACGTGATGGGCTTCAGCCCCTACGTCTTCGCGCTCACCACGCGTGGCGTCTGCCGACACGCGCTCGGCCACGGCGAGGAGGGCGGACGCGATGCCGAGCAGGCGGTGACGCTCTCCTCGCAGCTGCCGTCGCTCGACCTCGTCGGCTTGTGCCACTTCTTCGCCTCGTGGATCACCTTCGAACAAGGCGATGCCGCAGCCACGATGCGCCACGCGCTCGCCGAGCTCGACGTCGCGAGCAAGGTCGGCAACCCGTCCCAGGAGGTGATGGGCCACTGCGCGCTGGGTTCCGCCCACCTCGTTGGCGGTAAGTGGAACGAGGCCGTCGCCGCCTTCGACCGGTGTCTCGAGCTCATGCGCAACCACCACACTGGTCTGTTCGTCCAGGCCCTGACCCTCGACCGGCTCGCCGAAGCCCTGCTCGGCGCCGGGGATACGGAGCGGGCGCGGGCGGTTGTGGACGAGGCGATCGCGATGGCGGAAAAGCGCGGCGCCCTGGGCTGGGGGTACCGCGGCCCGGCCACCAAGGCACGGGTGCTTCTCCGCTCCTCCGGCGCCGCCGTGCGCTCCGAGGTCGAAGGGTCCCTGGCGGCCGCACAGACGCAGGTCGACCGGAGCGGGGAACGGATTCACCAACCACACATCCACCTCGCCCGCGGCGAGCTGGCGGCGGTGCTCGGCGACGCGGCCGGCCGCGCACGAGAGCTCGGCGAAGCGCACCGGCTGTTCACCGAGATGGGCGCGACGGCGCGCGCGTCGATGTCCGACTCGCGCTTGCAGCCGACGGGCACTTCACTGGCGGCGGTTGAAGCGCGGACCCGTTAGACACTCGAGCGGCATGGACGACGAGGAAGCCAGAGCTTTGCTCCGGGATCATCTGGAGGGCTACCGTCGCCGCGCCTACGGCGACCTGGTCGCACTGCTCGGCAAGCCGCAGGTCGCCGAGTTGCGAGGCGCCTCAGGGGTTACGTATCAGATCGAAGTTGAGGTTCACTGGGATGACCGACCGGGGCCGTCAGGGTTCTTGGCGCCATCGACGACGGCGGATGGCGCGCGTTCAAGCCTCTCTGCGAGGACTTCATTCTGGCGCCGGAAGGGTAAAGATCGATGCTTCAGCTTCGCCCAAACTGTGAGTGCTGTGATCGCGATCTTCCGCCTGAATCAACCGAGGCTTTGATCTGCTCCTTCGAGTGCACCTTCTGTCGTTCCTGTGCTGAAGGTCTTCTTGGTGGCAGGTGCCCGAATTGCGAGGGTGAGCTGGTTGCTCGGCCCCGACGGCCGATTGAGAAGCTGGCAACATTTCCGGCATCCACCGAGCGGATCTTGAAGCCTCAGGGGTGCGCTAAGCGCGCGAGCTAGATCCATAAGCAGCGGAATCGGAGGAGATATGTCTGCATCGAGCAACCTGCAGTGAGACTGAATCACGTCACCTTGATCGTTACGGATTTCGAGCGCTCGACCGCCTTCTACCGCACGCTCGGTCTGGTGCCGATCGTGCTGGAGCCGCCCAGGTACGCTCGCTTTCGCTGTCCTGACGGCGACGAGACGCTGTCGATCGAGGTAACCGGTGAACCTGCGGCGCCGGCGCGCGCTGAGCTTTTTTTCGAGTGCCGGGATCTCGATGGTACCGTCGCCGAGCTCAAGGCCAAGGGCCTCGTCTTCCAGCAGAATCCCACCGATATGTTCTACTTGTGGCGTGAGGCGCGGCTACGGGATCCGGACGGGCACGACATCCGGCTCTACTTCGCAGCGGATAACCGGCTCAATCCACCCTGGAAGGTGCCGCCCACACCAAGCCCCGCTCAGGAACGGATCTCAGGAAGCATTACAGGCGGCTGCGCATGCGGGGCGGTTCGCTACGCCTACACCGGTAAGCCGGTTCTTTCCTACAGGTGCCACTGTCTCGACTGCCAGCTCGCATCGGGGGGCGGATCCGTTGGGTTGATGTGGGCCCGATCCGATCGGTTCCGGCTGGTCGCGGGCCAGCTACGCTACCGAGATGGCGTTGCGAACAGCGGACGACGCGTTGCTCGGGGTTCTTGCGCGATCTGTGGCACCCCGCTCGTGGCGGAGTTCAGCATCCCTGGCATCGCGGGTATCTTTGCACCTAGCCTGGACGAGCCGGGTCGTTTCCAACCAACCTACGAGGTGTGGACCTCCAGAGCCCGACCGTGGGATAGAGGCGATCCGTCGCTCGTCCATTTCGATGAGAACTTTTCACTGGATGTGGTGCTCGAGCACCTGAAGTCCAACACCTGAGTCTGGCCAAATTCCATGCAGTACCCCGAGACACGTTACGCCAGAAGCGCGGATGGCAACGTGGCCTACCAAGTCGTTGGCGACGGGCCGCTGGACCTCGTCTTCATTCCATGGTGGGGCACCAACATCGATGTCATGTGGGAAGAGCCCTCGATCGCGCGTTTTCTACGCCGCCTGGCGACGTTCAGCCGGCTGCTCTGCTTCGACAAGCGCGGCTCAGGGGTGTCGGATGCGCTGCCGCTGGCTGCGCTCCCCACGCTCGAGCAGTGGACCGACGACGTCCGCACCGTCATGCAAGCGGCGGGATCCAAACGCGCTGCACTCTTCGGGCACTCGCAGGGCGGCCAGATGGCGATGCTCTTCGCTGCGACGTATCCAGGAGAAACCTCGGCACTGGTCCTGGCCGATTCCTGTGCCCGCCAGTTCGATGAGGCCGATCGGCCATCCAGCTTCTCGGTCGACGAACAGCGGCTATCGCTCGACCGGGTCGAGGAGCGATGGGGCACCGGGGCCACTCTCGACTTCCTCGCGCCGAGCCTCGCCGGCGACCAGCGCTTCCGGCGCTGGTACGGTCGTTACGAGCGGCTCTCGCTGGGGCCGCGCATGGTACGTGCCGTCGTTGCCGCGGATTTCGATAACGACCTGCGCGCCGTCCTGCCCGCGATCCGCGTGCCGACGCTGGTCCTTCATCGAGTAGGCAACCGTTTCATCAGCGTCAACCACGGTCGCTACTTAGCCGAGCACATCGCGGGGGCGCGATTTGTGGAGTTGCCAGGAGAGGACCACCTTTTCCACGCGGGGGACACCGAGGTGATGCTGGGTGAGGTCGAGGAGTTTCTGACCGGCGTGCGCTCGGTTCCGGAAATCGATCGCGTGCTGGCCACCGTGCTCTTCACCGACATCGTCGGCTCGACCGAGCGCGCCGCCGCGCTCGGCGATCGCGCTTGGCGCGAGCTGCTCGACACGCACCACGCGATCGCACGGCGCGAGCTCGACCGGCACCGAGGGCGCGAGGTCGAGTTTGTCGGCGATGGTCTGTTTGCGACGTTCGACGGACCGGCCAGGGCGATTCGTTGTGCGTGTGCCATTGCCGACGCGGTCCGCACGCTGGGGATCGAGATCCGGGCGGGTCTGCATACGGGCGAGATCGAGCTTGCGGGCGGAGCCGTCCGTGGCATCGCCGTGCACATCGGCGCGCGCGTCGCGGGCGAAGCCGGAGCGGGGGAGGTGCTGGTCTCGAGCATGGTCAAGGACCTGGTAGCTGGCTCCGGCATCCGGTTCGTCGATCGCGGCCTTCGCATTCTCAAAGGAGTTCCCGGCCAGTGGCGCCTGTCCGCGGTGGAGCACCCGTAGGGTAGATGACGGCCGTCCTGATCTGGCTGGCGTGGAGTGTCGCGATCTTCGTCGCGGTGGTGATCTGGCGTCGCGCGCGACCCGCACCCATGCCCGGGATCTTCGACTTCACTCTCGACAGCGGCTTTCGCCGCCGGCATTTCAGTCCCGAAGTCGCGGCCGAGCGACACGGCCTGGTGCCTGGCATGCGCGTTCTCGAGGTGGGCCCCGCGGGTGGCTATCTCACTCGCGCCGCGCGAGAGAGGATTCAGCCGGACGGCCGCCTCGTTTGCATCGATCTTCAGCTTCCTTTGCTCCGTAAGCTCCGTCGCCGCCTCGGTGCGATCACCCCACCTTTGGTCTGCAGCGATGCGAGCCGTCTGCCGTTCCGCGAGGCTTCCTTCGATCTTGTCTTCGTCGTGGAAGTGATGGGTGAGATCCCCGACAAGCCTCGTGCTCTTCTCGAATTCCGTAGGATCCTGCGGCCCGGCGGAACCTTGGCGGTATCCGAAGCCGCCCTGCTCGATCCGGACTACGTTCGTTTCCCGGTGCTCATGCGGCTGGCTACGGCCGCTGGCTTCGAGCCGCGCGAGGGGTTTGCCGAGTGGTTTCAGTACACGCAACGCTTCGCGCGTTCCGCGTAGGTTCTATCCTGGGGCGCGGCCGCTGAGACCAATTCCGGAACTCCGACCCAGAGACGGCATGGCGGGGGGTTCGTAGAAACCTATCTGCATGGCTCCTGCATTCCTACGCAGCCAGCTTCGTGAGCGATCTCCTCGACGATGCGTTGCAGGTCAACGTGATGAGCTACGAGCCCGTCAAGCGGATGCTGCACGAGTTCTTCGTTGCGAACGACTTGTGGTTCGTCGGCCAGGATGCGCTCATTCCCGACCATGACCGGTCCATCAGCATCGACGCCTGTCATTTCACCCGTAAGGGTGACGAGATGATGGCGCAGAGCTTTCTCGACGCGATCGTCGTGCGAGACTCGATCCCTGAAGGCCGCGCCCGTGCGGCGTGAGAGCCGACACCGGCGATCTCGCACCGACGCCAACCGGGGGAGCGTGACGCTCCGTCAGGTCAGCAGCTAAATTCGCTCAATACTGCGCGGGTATCCTTGCCAAGCTCGCGTGCCCGGACCGTCGCGACTCGTGTGCGGGGAGGAAGGACAGGTTGCCGAGCCTCACACGTTGAGACCTGCCACGTGCCTTCCTTTCCTATGACCTCGGCCGGGCCGTCGAGGCTACCGGAACTCAGCGCGTGCGCGCTGACATCGCGCAACGCCAGATCGACCAGCCGGCCGCCGTCGCTTTGCCACGACCACCAGGCAGCGAGCGTCGCGTGAGCTCCGGTCAACGGATCGGCGATCGCATCCCCACAGAAGAGCGGTGTGGCGTACCCCGCACCGGTCGCGGTGGCGAGGCCGGCGGCGGCGGCGGCGTCGTCGCCGAACGCGGCCCAGTTCGCTCCCGATCCCTCGCGTCCATAGCCGGTGATCGAGAGCCAGGTTAGCCCCGGCACGGTCGCTACCACCGCTTTGGCGTCGAGTCCCAGACCGGCCAAGGCTCGGGGCCGGGAGCTTTCGACGACGATGTCGGCCCGCTCGATCAGCTGCCGCAGCAATTTCAAATCGGCTGGTGCACGGAAGTCGAGTGCGACGCTCTCCTTGCCGGCGTTCAGGAGATCGTAGAACGCGGGTGGGCCACGGCGCGTGCCGTCGGGACGGCCCGTGCTCTCGACCTTGATCACGCGGGCTCCCGCCAGCGCGAGCAGGTGCGTGCAGAGCGGCCCGGCCCACAGGCTCGACAGATCGATGACCAGCGGTGCGGGTCGATGGGGAACCGTCGCGGGCGTGGCGAGCTGACGGACCCGAACCCAATCCTGCGCGGCTGTGGGTATCGGCGCCGCCTCGGCGACCGCGAGTCCCAGCAGTCGGCCACGCGCGACGACATCACCGGTATGTGCATGAGCGATCCGCTCGGCGACGAAGCTCCAGGGCTCGCTCGCGTTTCCTTCGCCGAGCCACGCCGGCAGCAGCTCGAGATCGTCGGGTCGCGCAAGGTTAACTGCGAGCCAGCCATCCGCCGTTCGCAACAGCCGGCAGCGTCCTCCCGGTGAGATCGTTCCCTGCCGCGCCAGGCCGAGGCAGGCCGCTCGCTCGCCCAGCAGCGCGGCTGCGTCCAGACCGAGCGAGCGGCCGGCGATGCGCTCGAAGGCGGCCAGAGCTCCGTTCATGCACGAGGCGATCCAAGCGGGGCCAATCACGGGTGGTCCGTCGGCCGGCCCAGTCAAGGCCATCGCACCCGAGGCCGCCCAGACCAGCGCAGGATGCTGCGGTTTCGGTTCGGCCAGCGAGTCGGCGCTGACGCCCAGAGTTCGAAGCAACTCGCCCGCGTAGCCGATCGTCACGGCGCAAGCATAGCGATGGCCAGCCGTTCGTTGTAGGCGCGCGGGTGCGCCCGCTTGCCAGGGAAGCTAGGCTCGGACCACCATACGGATGGCTGCGTACCCCCCGGAGGATGCTTCACCGATGAGAGAGCTTCGACGAGTTCTGCGTGGATCGGCACCGACCCTGACCCTCGCCGTGGCGATCGCCGGCATGCTCGCCATGACCGCTCGCACCGTTGCCGCCGAGCAAACCGTCTCGGCGCCCGAATCGCAGGCGAAGCCGGAGGTTGCCGCTCCCGGCTCGGCCAAGCCTGCACCCCAAGCGGTGCCTCCGCAGTGCGCGGAGTGTGGCATGCGCGGCTGCGGCTGCGGTGAACCGGTGGGTAACGAGCCCAAGCGCCCGGCGGGTAGCTGCGGCTGCATGCAGCGCAAGCTCGGCGGGCAGTAGCTAGACCCGCGGTGCGTGAGCCGCGTCGTCCCATCCGAACCGCTCGAACAACACGGCCAGCTCCCGTCGGATCTCCTCTCGCTCGAGCCCAAACTCTTCGAGCGTGTAAACGTGCTCGGCACGATGGCTGCGGGACCGAAGCTCTTCTTCGGTCAACGCCTGCGCGAGCTGTTCGGTCATCGGTATGCCGAGGTCCGCGTAGACTTGCTCGACGGTCGCCTTGGGCCGCTCGACGAGATCTCGGTAGTCGACGACGGCACGGGGGACGCCCGGGCGCTGCGCCAGCACCTCGTAGGGATAGAGGTAGGTGTGGAACGATTGCCGGGCCAGGCAGTCGAGCGAGTCTTTCATGCGCGCCGGGTCGCAGTCGGAAGCCTTCCAGTTGCGCTCCATCATCTTCAAGAGGCTCGGGATGGTTTCATAGGGGTTGCGGTTCATGACGACGAAGCGCGCGTCCGGAAACGTCTCGAGCAAGCTCTCCATCTTGCCGGCGAACGTCGGGTTCTTGCTGCAATGGGTCCTGTCGGTGCCGTTGAGATAGAGCTGGCGCCGGACGCATGCGGCGTAGAACCGGAGGATCCGGCGGCGCCGCCGCGCGGGCATCCGATCGGTGTAGTAGAGATAGTCCAGCTCGCGCATGTAGGGAAAAAGCGTCACCCACACTCCCGACAGACACGAGAGCGCGAGGAGAAACTCATCCTCCTCGGGTCCGGTGATGCTCATCGGGTGCATCTGCCGACCCTTGGCAAAGGTTCGGTCCTCCCAGGCTTCGATCCGCTGGGCGATCGGGCCGCCGCGACGCCGGTCCCAGGCTCCCAGCGCCCGAACGATCTTGCGTTGCAGGATCGAGGGTAAGAACAGTTCGTACGTCATGAACCAGCTCATGCGCCGGTCCGCCGTCATCAGCCGGTGCATGAGCGTGGTGCCGCTGCGCGCGTGCCCAATGATGAAGATCGGCGCGCGCACACGGATGCGGCGAAAGCCCGGGAACAGCAGATGGTCGAGCAGCAGGCAGATCGCGTTGAAGCCCGCCACCAGCGGGATGACGAAGAGGAGCAGGGCGACCAGCCGACGGCGCCGCGGGGACATCCGATCGGCAAACGCCAGCCGAAACATCGTGACGAACGTGCGAACGTCGAACGGCATGTCCGCTAGCGCAACTCGGCGAGCTTGACCAAAACGGGCTTCGGGATCGGCGTGCTCTCGGCCAGCAGCCAGCGCATCGTCATCGTTCCTTCGGTGTGCCCTTCGGTGTCGATCCAGGTCGCATCGACGAGCCCCGGATCGCGATGGGCGACGACGACCCGCACCGAGCCGTCGGAGCGGTAGCGGGCCAGATGCTTGTTCGTCCAGACTGGACGGTAGCGGTACTCCAAAGACTCGGTCCAGTAGTTGCAGAGCAAGAAGCTCCAGTAGCGGCAGGCCGGCGGTACGAACTCGATCACCAGCGCCTCGTCGGGAGCTACCCGCCAGTAGCCGCCCATGTAGTAAAGGTCGGGATCGCCGAAGCTCTGCTCCGCCATGCGCGTGTCGGAAGGATGCAGCACGTTGGGGTGAGCCGCCCAGCGATCGGCCAGGTCGGCGAACATCGTGATCGAGGCGCGGATCTGGCGAGCGGCGCGTTGTAGGCCCTTGACGATCCGCTCGGGGGTAGCGGGCGGCGGCGTGCTTGGCCCGCCCAGCCGCAGCAAGCGCAATGCACCTGGCGTCTCGCGCGAGCGATCGTTCATCGTCTGGCGAACCATCAACGTGGTGGTGTCCGGCTCGAGCCGGATCCAGTTGCCCGGATGCTCACGAGCGCTGAGCATCACATCGATCTGTCCGTCACTGCCGATGGATAGCCCGTCGGCGTGAACGTGCGCGACGGTGCGCCTGCCGCCGCGACCGGCTGAGCCGGCGTAGACGCCGATGCCCACGTAGGCAGCGGTGCCGCGGGGTCCGACCAGGCGATAGTCGTGCTCCTCGCTGATGCGCGCCCACAGGTAGAGCTGATCGGGGTTGTCCACGCCGAACTTCTGGGTGGCGTCCATGTACTGGATCAATTCGGGGAAAGCCGGATCGGCGTACTCGATGCAAAACTTGAACGCCATGCGCGCCAGGCGTGTGACGTAGCGGAGCCCTTCGGTTCGGTCGATGGCGTTGGGCGGCGAGCGCGTCAACACCAGATGTCCGGCGTCGCGCAGCGCTTCGCAGAACTGTTCCCAAGCCTCCTTGGTACTCGGCGTGTTCACTGGCGGAGTCTTCGTCATCGGATTAGTTCTTGACGAGCACGTCGTTGGCAAAGCGCTCGAAGGAGCGGGTTAAGCCATCGAGGTCGCGATCCTTGGCGGTGATGATCATCCGCTCCGCTCCCAAGGCTTTGCAGTAGGCAACTCCGGCAGCATCGGGGCTGGCCACCGTCGTGATCTCGATCTGCTCGGGATCGCGGCCGGCAGCGGCAGCCGCCCGGCACATCTGGTCGCGCAGCTCGTTCATGCGTACGGGGGTGACGCCCAAGGGAAAGAAGCCGTCGCCAAGTCGGCCGGCCCGGCGCGCGGCGGCTGGGCTGTGTCCGCCGACGATGATCGGTACGCCTTGCGGGTGGGTGGGCTTGGGCTCGCAGACCATGCCGTCGAAGCGCACGAACTCACCGGCGAAGCTTGCCGCGGGCTCCTGCCAAAGCCGGCGCATCACAGCGATGTATTCATCGGCGCGCCGCCCGCGGTTCGTGAAGTCGGTGCCGAGCGCCTCGGCTTCCTCGCGCACCCAGCCCACGCCGACTCCGAGCATCATGCGACCGCCCGACAGCCGATCGAGCGTGGCCAGCTCCTTGGCCAGGATGAGCGGGTTGCGCTGGGGCAGAATGAGAACGCCGGTGGCCAGACGAATCGTCGTGGTGTGCGCCGCCACGTAGCTCAGCCAGAGCAGCGGGTCGGGCTGAACCACCTCGGCCGTGAACGGCGAGCGCCCGCTGGGATCGTAGGGGTAGACCGAGCGATACTCGCGCGCCATCACCACGTGCTCGACCACCCAAACCGATTCGAAACCGGCCCGCTCGGCCAAGCGAGCGAACTCGGCGGCGTACTGGCCGCTTTCCAAGGGTGCGGTGCCGTAGGGAGGAATGACGCCGAACTTCATCGTTGCCGGTGCGATTGTGCAGGGCAGACCAAGCGAACGCCACGTGGGTGGCCGCCGGTGGGCTTGTCGCACCGCGACGGCTTTCTTATGGTAGGACCATGAACGATCTCGTACGGAACAAAGCGGTCGCTCGCGGGTTCTTCGAATGCCTGTCGCGCGGCGACGTGGACGGGCTGATGGCGCTGTTCGCCGACTCGTACACCTGCTGGACGGCTGGCACGCTGCCGTTCTCGGGCACGCACCCGCGCGCGGTGGTGCCAGCGATGGTCGACGGGGTGAGGGGCGTCTTCCCCGCAGGGCTCGAGTTCACCGTGCGCACGATAACCGCCGAGGAGGATCGTGTGTCCGTCGAGGCGGAATCCTACGGCAGACACGTCAGCGGCCAGATCTATCACCAGCGCTACCACTATCTGTTCGTCATCCGCGGCGGGAAGATCGAACAAGCCAAGGAGTACTTCGACACGATGCACGCCAACCAAGTTCTGTGCAGCGCGGCGGCGCCGGGGTTCAATCAGTAGTCCGAGGCGACAGAACTTCACGCACCCAGCCGATCCAGCGCTCGCAAAGACTCCAGATCGACGATGGCCGCGCAGGCGCGCGCCAGCCCGGCCCGCGCGATCGCCTCCGGCTGCAGCTCGCGCGCGGCCGCGGTGACCGCAGCTGCGATGAAAGCGTGAAACGCGAGCAGGCGGTGCTGTTCCCAAGCCTGGTCGAGCGTCGGCGCGGCCACTCCCAGCTCTCGGAGCACGGCCAGATATTCGGCGATGATCCGCCGCTCGTGCTCGCGGCGAGTCTCGGTGGAGATGGAGTTGATGAGAAAGTAGCTGAGGTCGCGGAGCCCAGGACCGCGCTGGACGACCTGCCAGTCGAGAAAGCCGACGCGCTCGCCGATGAAGTAGAGATTGCCGATGTGGCTGTCGCCGTGGATGAGGGTCAGGGGCTGAGCCGACCAGTAGGCGTCCAGGCGGTCGCGGGCGGCGACGATCCGTTGGCAGGCTTCGCGGACCTCGTCGGGCACGACCTCGGGAAAGCGGCGCACGCCGAGTCCGACCGTGGCGCGGCACAACGAGCGCTCCAGGCGCAGCGCCGGATTGCGATCGGGGCCCTTGAGCCAAGCAAGATCGGTACGCAGCCGCGGCGAATCCCAGAACGCACCGTGCAGTCGGGCAAGCTCTCGCGCGACACGGCTGGCAAGCTCGGCCGTGGCTCGTTGCGAGACGTCGCTGAAGCTCGCGCCGCGCTCGGCAAGATCCTCGAGCACCAGAACGAATGCAGCCGCGAAACCGGCCGTGCTCACGTGGAACGCGCGTGGCACTTCGACGGGAACCTCACGCGCTAGCTCACGGTAGAAACGCACCTCGCTCGTTCCCAGTTCCATGAGGTCGCCGAAGAGCCGGGCGGTGAGCGAGGCGGGGGCGAGCTTGACGAACACCGTCGCGGGCGGTTGCGCGCCTTGCGGGGTCGCATCGTAGCTGAGCGTGAGCCGGCAACGGTCGGTGGTCCCGGCATGGTGCTCCAACGGCGCGACCGCGCTCACCCGCACACGCGGAAACTCTGCTTGCAGCGCGCGTGTCATCCATGCGGGCGTGAGCTGACTGATGGCGCGTGGCACCGATACCGGCCGCAGGTCGGCACGAGCGAGCACCCGATCGGCAACCAGACGTCCCGCGCCGCCGGCGATGGCGGCGAGCGTCGCTGCGGTGTCCAGGGCGAAGCCCAACATGATCGGGTAGGAGAGGGGGGCGTCAGCGTCGCGGAAGGTCCGCTACCTTGACAACGCTGCAGAGCGGTTGGGGATGGCTCTTCGCCTTCGCCCAGCGCAGCGCCATGGTTCCGCGATCGTGGCCGGCGGTGTCGAGCCAGTTGGGAAGGCCGGGGTCACGATGGGCAATCACCAGCCGGAACGATCCATCGCGCTCGTAGTGGGTCGTGTGCTTGTTCGTGTGGACGGTGTGGTAGCGGTAGTCGAGGGATTCCATCCAGTGATTGTTGACCTGGAAGTTCCAGTAGTCGCAGACCGGCGGGGTGCCTTCGATGACCAGCGCTTCGTCGTCGGCCAGCAGCCAGTAGCCCATGTAGAAAAAGATGTTGGGGTCGCCATGGGCTCCGCCGGTCACCGCCGGGTCCAGCGGTTGCAACTCATTGGGCTCTCGCCGGAAGCCTTCGGCCCAGCTCGCGAACAGCGTCGCGGTGCCAGCGACGAAACTGCTCGCACCTTCCAGACCGGCAACTAGCCTGTCGGCGGCCAGCGGAGGAGGCGGGGTCGTCCCGCCCAGCCTCTCGATGTGCAGATCGGCGGCACGCTCGCTCGCGCGATCCAGGAAGTTCTGGCGGACGATGAGCATGGAGGAATCCGGCCGCATCGGCAGCCAGTTGCCCGACTGAGGCTGGCAACTGAGGCGGATCTCGAAGCGGCCGTCGGGATCGACGACGAGGTTACCGGCTTCCAGATAGCCGCTGCAGCCGCAGGGTGCCTTCGACCCGTAGTGGCCGTAGTAGGTTCCGAAGCCGAGATAGGCGACGGTTCCGCGGGTTCCCCACAATCGGTACTCTAGGTCGCCGCTGATCGCCGCGTTCTGGTAGAAGCTGTCCGGGTTGTCGGCGCCAATCTTCGCGGTCTCGTGACTGAGGCGATAGAAGCGCGGGGCGGAGGGATCGTCGTGCTCGACGAACTTTTCCAGCGCCAGCCGCGTGAGCCGGCTCAGATAGCGCAGGCCTTCGGCTTGCTCGAGCGCGTCGCTGGGAGACAGGTCTCGCTCGAGGACCGCGCCTGCACTGCGCAAACGATCACAGAAAGCGTCCCACGCCTTGCCGTCGGCGACGTGCTTGTCGGCCTGTTCATCCACGGCGTGCGTGCCGGTCAGGCGTCGCGGCCGCCGGGCACCTCGACGGTTGCGGTGTCACGGCCGGAGCGCAGGACAGTGCCCGGCTGGTGCTCGGTCGCCTTGCCCTTGCGCACGATCTCCGTGCCGTTGACGAAGACGTGGTCGATGCCTTCGGCCTCCGCATAGAGCCGCCCGCCGCCGGCCGGCAAGTCGAACCGCGTGTAGGTGGGGCAGGGCCCGACCGTCTCTGGATCGAAGACGACGACGTCGGCGTGCCAGCCCTCGGCCAGCCGGCCGCGCTCGCGCAGCCCATACAAGCGCGCGGGCACGTCGGTGAGCTGGCGGACGGCCTCCTCCCAACTCAGTAACGAGCGCTTGCGCACGCCGTTGCCCAGCACCTGGGTGGAGAACGCGAACGTGTCGATCATGTCTAAGTGTGCACCAGCATCGGAGGCGCCGATAACGGTGCGATCGTCCTTCCAGATCTCGCCGCGCAGCCGCCAGCTCTCCTCATCATCGCCGAACGAGGGCGGCATGAACGAAGTCTTGAGCCCGTCTTCGAGGGCGATGTCGATCATCGTGTCGAACGGTGTCTTGCCCAGCTCCTTGGCGATCTCGCCGACGTTGCGTCCCCGGAATCTAGCATTGCCCGGAGCGACGGTCTGGTCGATCGACATGATTTCCCAGGATGCCAGAGCCCGGAGCATGCCGGACTTCTCGGAGCGGGCGTTCTCGTCGAGGCTACGCCGGTAGGCAGGGTCGAGCAGCTTTTCCATCCGCACGCTGACGGGCAGCCTGAAGAAGTCGGCCCAGCCGTGCAGGGCGTCGAAGACGAAACCGGCGTAGAGGTTGATGCGCACGGTCATCGGCTGCGGCACCGTGAGCGCGACGACCTCGGCGCCCTTGGCTCGCGCCTCGTCGGTGGCGGCGAGTTGCTTGCGATTCATCTGGGCTCCGAGCGAGGTGACGATCAGGACGTTCCAGTTGAGAGGACGGTTGGCGGCGAGCGACATGTCGGTCATCAGCCGCTTCTGCTCGTCGGTGAACTCGCCGGTTCCGGGCAGGAACTCCAGCGCCGTACCCGGCAGATCGCGAATCGCCCGGGTCAGCGCGAGCATCTCCTCGCGGCTGGCATGACGGGAGGGCACTGGCTGCCCGTCGCCGTCGTTGTGCGTGGGGGATGCCGTCGAGGAAAATCCCATCCCGCCCTGCGCGATCGAGGTGCGCAGTAGCGCCACCATGCGGGCGAGGTCGTGTTCGCTCGCCAGTTCGCCCACCGCGCGTTCGCCCATGACGACTCGGCGGATGGCAGAGTGAC
The DNA here is from genome assembly GCA_964555245.1 of uncultured Myxococcales bacterium. Classification (GTDB taxonomy): domain Bacteria; phylum Desulfobacterota; class Binatia; order UBA1149; family SPBQ01; genus CAZKRI01. Next base: position 19,687 of record CAZKRI010000041.1, on the reverse strand, counting down.
CGACCATGAAGCCGGCATTGACCGCGAGCCTGCCCTCCAGCCGTTCGAGGTACTCGCCGAACGAGGACCAGTTCCAGGGTACGCCAGCGAGCAGGCTTTCCAGCGGCATGCCCTCGACGCGCGCGAGCATGCGCATCAGATAGTCGCTCGCGTCCTCGGAGAGCGGCGCAATGCTGAACCCGCAGTTGCCGCCGACCACCGTGGTCACGCCGTGGAACGGTGACGGAGTCAGAGCGCCATCCCAGAAAGCCTGGGCGTCGTAGTGCGTGTGAATGTCGATGAAGCCCGGACAAACGATCTTCCCGTGCGCATCGATGGTTTCGTTGGCGGCGTCGTCGATCGCCCCGATCGCGGCGATCCGGCCCTGACGGATGCCCAGATCAGCCGTACGCGCGGGGCCGCCGGTGCCGTCGACGAGGAGTCCACCCTTGATGAGAACGTCCAGCATGCCGCTCCGCATCTCTATGACAGCGCCGCAGCGGCTACGTCAAATCGGCATCGTTACGGTCGAGCGTGCCGAGCCAGGTCGAGAAGATACGCGACGATCTCTTGGTTCTCGCGGGCCTCGCAGTCGCCGTGGGTGGCGAGGAAGTCCTCGATTTGGGCGGCGTGCGACAAGGGGTCAGCACTCGTTCGTAGTGGTTCGGATAGGTCGTGAGCGCTGTGGCAGTTTGCACAGTGCGCGTCGAAGAGCTGGGCGCCGCTCGCGGGCTGCGCTGCTCCGAGCGGTTGGTCTGCCGGCGCACCGCGCGCGTTCGGCGTTGCCGAAGGTAGTCCGGCGAGCCAGGCGAATCCGAGCGCCACTGCGGTGAGAACCGCGCACAAGCCGAGGGAAACGCGAGTGACGATGAGGTGACGCACCCGGATCAAACCATGTTGAAACGTTCGGTGTGTACGCACTCGGGCGGCACGCCGACCTCGGTCAACGCCGCTTCGACTGCGTCCATCATCGGCGCCGGTCCACAGACGAAGTACTGATAACGTTCCGAATGACGAGGCAGGTGCCGGCGGAGCACGTCCGCGTTGATGAACCCATGCTCCCCCGTCCAGTTGGGCGGCGGCTCCTCGAACACGTAGACGATCTCGAGATCGATCTCGCCGGCGAGAGCGGTGATCTCGTCGCCGAAGATCACGCGCTCGGGGCTGCGCGCGCCGACGATGGCCAGCACCGGGCGCCGATCCTCGCGGTCGCGCATCGTGAGCAGGATCGAGCGCATGGGGGTGATGCCGGCGCCGCCGGCGATCAGGACCAGGCCTTGCCCCGGCTCGCGATCCGGCGTGAACGCGCCGTAGGGGCCGTCGATCCACAGCCGGGAGCCGAGTTGCAAGGTAGGCACGACGTCACGCGACCAGTCTCCCAGCGCCTTGATCGAGAACTCCAGGCTATGGTCCGGTCGAGGCTCGGCCGAGGAACTGATCGTCATCGGGTGTTGCTGGCCAGCGAGCGGAGTCCGCCCCGTGATCACCCAGGCAAACTGCCCGGGTGCGAAAGTGATGCCGGCGTGACCGACCGGGCGCAGCCGCAACGTGCACGCGCTGCCGGTTTCAACTCGGTTCTCGACGACTTCCCAGGGCCGTCGCTGGAGCAAGAACGGGCGGACCAACCAATGGCGTAGCGCCAAGGCGAGAAACAGCACGACATAGCCTCCGAGCACGATGGCTACCGGTCGCGCGCTCCAGTAGCGACCCATCGCGCGCGTGTGCACGAGCGCAGCACCGAGGATGATCACCGCAAGCGCGCGGTGACTGCTCTCCCATAGCTCGTAGCGCAGCCCCAGCCGCTTGCGTCCCACCGACACCACAATCAGCACGACGACGCTGCACAGCGCGATGGCTCCGGTCCGATCGCTGCGGCCGCTCGAGAGAAGGGCGTGTGCAATCAGGAAACCTAGGGCAACCAGCCCCATCTGGCGGTGAAACTGCATGAGGGCGTCGATGCCGAAAGGTTCCGCGGCTGCACGCAGCCGAGAGACCAGGGCGAATTCGACGGCAAGCAAAGCGAACGCGATGAAGCCACAAGCCACACCGAGCTCGACGGTGAATGGCCGCTGCTCGGCCAGCGGATCGAAGATCAAGGCTGCGGCGAGCGGCAGCAGCGCCAGACCCAGATACGCGCCGAACCAGACGATGCCGCGGAACAGGAGGCCCATGCCGCCGGGTTACTGTGCGGCGGCCGGTGGTGGGTCGATCCGGTACAGAGTGGCGGCGTTCTCCCACAGGAGCTTCCGTCGTACGGACAACGGCTGTCCGGCCAACCCCGCATCGATCTTCTCGCGGACGTTGCCGAACAGGCAGGCCGGGTGCGGGTAGTCGGTCTCGAACAGGATGTTGTCGGCGCCGATCTGCTCGATCTGATGACGCGGGGCGAGCTCCTCGAAGAAGTAGCAACCGTAGACCTGGCGGCGAAAGTACTGGCTGGGGAGCAGCTCGAACTCGGGCCTTTCCTCGCGGATGCGGCAGTACTCGAACGTATAGTCGGCGCCTTCCAGGATGAACGGGATGAACCCGATGCCGCTTTCGACCGAAACCACGCGCAGCCGCGGGAAGCGCGGCAGCACGCCCGAGAGCAACAGGTCGAGCAACTGCCGGCCGTTCTCGAGAAAGAGCGCGACCGTGGCGTGCGCGATCGTGGCGCCCACGCCGTGGGCTGCGAAGCGCTCCGGCGCGAACTGGGATTCGAAGTCCCCGCCGCCGATGTGGAAGCTGATCGGAAGGCCGGCGTCCTGGGCCGCCGCCCACAGCCGGTCCCAGTGCCGGTCGCCCAGCAGTGGCATGCCGAGCTTCTGGGGGTCGCCCGAGAAGAGCACGGCGCGATGGCCCAACCGGGCGGAGCGCTCGACCTCGACCACGGCGGCATCCACGTCCCAGAACGGCGTGGCCATGACCGGGATCAAACGGCGCGAGTCGGCCGCACACCACTCGATGAGCCAATCGTTGTAGGCGCGCACGCAGGCGAGCATCAGCTCGGAGTCCTTGAGATTGAGGAAGCCTTGATTGCCGAAGCCGCCGACGTTGGGGTAGATGAGCTGCGCCCAGATTCCCACGCTGTCCAGGTACGCAAGGCGCGCGTGAGCGTCGTAGGCGGCCTTTGGCACTTCGTCCATGTTGGCGGGAGCATCCGGGAAGGGACGCTTCCAGCCGGCCAGCGCGGTGAAACCGACCGGGACCAGTGGGGCGCCTTCACCCACGTGCCACACGTCCCGGCGCGTTTCCGGATCCCGAACCAGACGCGGGGCGCGGTCGCGAAACTTGGCCGGCACCCGCGCGGTCCAGACATCGGCCGGCTCGGTGACGTGAGCGTCGCAGTCGATGACCCAGTCCATCGTCGTCATCCCTCCCTCACGGCGCAGCGCCGGTCTGTCGCGACGGCGAGAACACGAGCGGCAGCCGGCTGAAGCCGCGAACGTTCCCCGAGTGCACGCGCTCGATGCCGTCGTGCGCGACACGGAAGTCGGGAATCACGTCCAGGATCTCCTCGAGGGCGACGCGCGCTTCCAGCCGGGCCAGGGCCGAGCCCATGCAGTGATGGATGCCTACGCCAAAGGCCACGTGCCCACTGGCGTCACGGCGGATATCGTAATTGTCGGCCGCCCGCCACTGCCGCTCGTCGCGGTTGGCCGAGGCCAGGATCAGAGCGACCTTCTTGCCCGCCGTCATCGTTTGCCCGTGCAGTTCGACATCGCGGGTCAGCGTGCGCGCCATCATGTGCGTCGAGGTATCGTACCGCAACGTTTCCTCGATTGCATTGGCGATGAGCGTGCGGTCGCCGAGTAAGCGGCTGCGTTGGTCGGGATGCTCGCTCAGCTGGTAGACGAGGTTGCCGATGAGCTTGGTGGTGGTCTCGTTGCCGGCAATGATCAGCAAGAAGCAGAACCCGACGATTTCGGCTCGGCTGAGCTCACCGGTATTCTCGGCGGCGATCAAGAGGCTCAGCAGGTCGTCGCCAGGCGCGGCGGCGCGATCGGCGAGCATCCTCGCGAAGTAGGCGCCGATCTCGGCGCCGGCTTGCACGCCGCGCTCAGGCAAGGCCGCGCGGCTATCCTCCCGATTGACCAACTGGTCGGCCAGCCGCCGCAGTTCCTCGCGATCGGCCTCGGGCACGCACAGCATCTCGGCGATGACGGACATCGGCAGGGCCGCGGCGAAGTCGGCGATGAGGTCGGCTCGCCCTGTCTCGCGCACGCGGGTGAGAAGATCACGCGCCCGTGTCCGGATCGGCGTCTCCAAGCCGGCGATGCGCCGAGGCGTGAGCGCCCGGCTGATGGTCGCACGCACCCGCGTGTGATCGGGCGGGTCCATGCCGATCACCATCGGCATCTGGAGCCGGCCGATGTCCTCCAGCAGGAAGCCGTGACCTGAGCAGTAGGTTTCATGGTCGAGCAGTGCGGCGCGTACGTCCTGGTAACGGGAGAGCGCCCAGAACCCGTGCTTGGGGTTGAAGTAGGCCGGCGCCTCATCCCGCAGCCGCCGATAGATGGGGTAAGGGTCCGCGTGAACGGCGTAGGAGAACGGATCGTACTCGAGCGTCGGACTCATGAGCGGACTGGCGGAACGGTTGGCGCCTTCGCCGTCGGATTGATCTCGATGAAGTCGACGCCGGCCTGGGCCGGGTACAAGAGTGCGCCTGCGACGGTCTCCCCGGCGATCGCCGGGTCCATGGAGCCGTCCCAGCCGGGGAATCCGCCCTCGATCCACTCCTTGAACGCGCGCGCTGAGACCTCCGGATCCCAGGCTGTGTTGAAGTTGGTCCAGGACGGCCCAAGACGGACGACGATCACGCGGGTTCCGTCAGCCCGGACCTCGCGGCGCAGCGCGAGGGAGAACGTCTCGACGGCGGCCTTGGTGGCGGCGTATATCGAGAGGTACGGGTAGGGGTTTGCGACACTGGTCGAGGAAACGTTGACGATGTCGCCACCGCCGGCCGCGCGCAGATGGGGTATGGCCGCCCGGCAGCAGTAGACCAGACCGAGAAAGTTGGTCGCGACCTGTTCTTGCACCTCGTCGTCGCGGCCGTCTTCGATCCGATGCAGAGCCGCCATGCCGGCGTTGTTGATCAGCATATCGAGCCGGCCGTAGCGATCGATGACGCGGGCGAAAGCCTCGCTCACGGCTGCCGGATCCGAGATGTCGGCCGCCAGGCCCAGACAGTCGGAGCCCATCTCGGCCGAGACACTCTCGATGCGCGTGCGATCGCGGGCGAGCACGGCGAGACGAACGCGCCGGCTGGCCAGCGAGCGCGCGATGGCGAGCCCGATGCCGCGTGAAGCACCGGTCACGACGGCAACCTTGCCGGCAAGATCGCGCGGCTCGAGAGAAGGATCGCGCTCTATGGCCATGTCGTCCGCGGCATCTCTATCAGGAGGCTCGCCGTCAGAGGAATCGGCGCGGCGCCTTGACGTGGCCAAGGGTGCTGTGCAGGCTGTCGGGCCGGCCCAGCGGGCCGCCTTCCCATGACCCGGCCAGCCCGACTCGAACGGCACCGCCAGGCGGCGGTCGTCGGCATCCACGCGCTGCCGTTCTCCAAGAACATCGGCATGCCCGAGCGTCACGGCGGCGCACTGGCCATCCTTGGTGCGCTCAAGGACGCCGGCCTCAAGGTGGCCGACGTCGATGCGATGTTCCGGTACTTCTGGGAGCCGACCACCGAGATGGAGATGGCCCGGATTCTGGGGGTGCAGAACCTCAGAATGTTCGGCGAGGTGGACTACGGCGGCGGTGCCGGCCCGCCGGTGGTCGGCCTGGCAACGCTGGCCGTCGAGAGCAACCTCGCCGATGTCGTCGTCGTCTGGCGCTCGCGCAATCGCAGCTCGGGTGGGCGACCCTGGGCGAGCCAGTATCAGGCCACCGGTCAGAACCAGTTCGAGTGGCCCTATCATCTGGTACGGCCGGTTGATGGCCTGGCGCTTCACACCCGGTACTGGATGCACAAATACGGCTGGGGGCCCGAGGTGCTCGGCAGGGTCGCGGTTACCCAGCGCGCCTACGCCAACAAGAACCCCATCGCGATGATGCGCGACAAGAAGCTCACGATGGACGACTATCTCAGTGCGCGCATGGTCGCAGACCCGCTTCGCCTGTTCGACTGCTGCCTGGAGACCGATGGCGCCTTGGCGATGGTTCTGACGAGCGCTGACCGCGCCGCGGATCTCGACGTCAAACCCGTCTACGTTCAAGGCTTCGCCATGGGGTCAGGCCCAGACCTTACCGCGATGACGTTCTTCTATGGTGAAGAGATGGGCCGGACGCCCAACTGGTGGGTCGCGCCCGAGCTGTGGCGCAACACCGGCATGCAGCCTCAGGACATCGACGTCTGCCAGATCTACGACGCGTTCACGCCGCAGGTCCCCATCTTCTTCCAGGAGTTCGGCTTCTGCGGTGACGGCGAGGCGGCCGGCTACATGGCCGAGCACAAGAACCCGCCCTATAACACCAGCGGCGGAGGCCTGTCCGAAGCCTACGTCCACGGCTTCAATCTGCTGGTCGAGGGCGTGCGTCAGGTGCGCGGGACCTCGGTCAACCAGGTCGAGGACGTGCGCAATGTCTTGGTGACCGGCGGCAACGTCGTTCCGACCGGCGCGATCGTGTTCTCCAAGGATCCGTGGTGAGCGAGCCCGAAGCCAAGGCCGCCTACCCGGTGCCGGTACCCGACCAGAACACCCAAGCGTTCTGGGACGGCGTGGCGCGAGGAGAGCTGCTCGTCCAGCGCTGCGCCAAGTGCCGCAAGTGGATCTGGCAGCCGCGACCCGTTTGCTCGAAGTGCCAGGCGATCGATCCGGTATGGACCCGCGTAGCTGGCAAGGGACAGGTCGCCTCGTGGATGGTCATCCGACCACCTACGCTACCGGCATTCGCCGAACGTGTGCCGTTCGTGATCCTGCTCGTCGAGCTGGACGAGGGCGTGCGCATGGTGGGCTACCTGGTCGACGTGGCGGGTGAGCGCATGCAGACCGACGGCGTGGCCGAGGGTGTCGACTTCGGCCGTCGCGTCGAGGTGCGCTTCCACAATCAGGCCGGGACCATTCTACCGTGCTGGACGCTGGTGGCCTGAGCCGGCGCGGCGATGGACTTCGACTACTCGCCCGAGGAAGAGGCCTTCATCGCCGAGGTCGAGCGGTTCATCGAGGAGAACCGCTCGACCGACGTGATGGATCCAAGCCCCGAGCAGCTCTCGCAGATCGTCGACACCCCGGCCAAGCGAACGTTCATGCGGAAGCTCGCCGCGCGGGGTTGGCTCGGAATGTCCTGGCCCAAGCAGTACGGCGGCAAGGAGCTCTCCGGCATCTACGACTTTCTGCTCACCGAACGGCTTGCGCGGGTCGGAGCGCCGCAGTCCGGCAAGGGTGTGGGCATCGTCGGCAAGACCATCATCCGGCATGGCAGCGACAAGCTGAAGGCCTACTTCCTGCCGCGGATCATCCGCGGCGAGATCGAGTTCGCGATCGGCTACAGCGAGCCCGAGGCCGGATCGGACGCCGCCAACATGCAGCTACGCGCCACCCGCGACGGGGACGGTTGGCGGCTCAACGGCACCAAGATCTGGACGACATCGGCACACTTCGCCGACTGGTACTGGCTGGGTGCGCGGACCGACCCGGATGCGCCCAAGCACAAGGGCATCACGCTGTTTCTCCTCGAGATGAACGCGCCGGGATTGTCGATTACTCCGACATGGACGATCGGCGACGAGCGCACCAACCAGGTTTTTTTCGACAACGTCTATGTCGGCGGCGACTTCGTGGTCGGTGAGCTCAACCACGGCTGGACTTACATCTGCGAGGCACTCGACCTGGAACGCTTTGGGATGATGCCGATCGGAGGCCTCGAGGCGAAGCTCGAGGCGCTGTGCGCCTGGTGCAAGACAGCCGAACGCGATGGGAAAGCGCTGCGCGAGGATCCGCTGGTGCGGCGCAGGCTGGCGCGCCTCGTTTCGGAGTTGGAAGTTGCCCGCATGCTGCAGCGCCGCGTGGCCCACGAAGCGCTCAAGGACCGCGTGCCCACGGTCGAATCCTCCCAGTACAAGCTCTACATGAACGAGCTGGGCCAGCGCGTGGCCAACGCCGCTCTCGATCTCATGGGCCCGGCCGGCGCGCTCAAACGCGGGATGGCCGACGCGCCCATCTCCGGCCGCTTCGAGCGTTCCTACCGCTACACCGTCGTGGACACGATCGGCGGCGGCACCTCCGAGATCCAGAAGAACATCATCGCCCGGCGAAAGCTCGGGCTGCCGCAGAGTTACTGAACCCGGTCGATCGCGCGAGCGGCGCCACAGGCCGGACAGGTGAGTTCAATCGGGTTGCCGACGACCACCAGCAAAACCCGTCGGGCATCGGTGGCCGTGATCGTGCCGGACCCGTTCGTGTCGCACACGCAGAGCGGGCAGGGGATCAGACCGACCACCGTCCTCAGGACGGAGAGCGCATCGGTCGCCATGGGCATTCCCTCGAACGAAACCGGCAAGCCACAACCCGGGGGCGGCACTGTGGTCGTGGTGGTCGTGGTCGTGATGGTGGTGGTGGTCGAGAGCGTCGTGGTGGTTGCGGTGCCTGCCGGGCACTGGACGCTCGAGACAATGACCGTCGGCGGAGGAACCACGGGCTCAAAGCGTGGGGTCGTGGCGTCCTCGACGATGACAGGGAAGTCGGTGGGCTGCGGCGGGGCGAGCTCGAACGCGTAGCGACAGTGGGCGAGGCCGATTGGTCCGGTGAAGCCGCGCGCCGCGATGAAAGCGCCGCGGAACACACGTGCATCAATACCTGCATTGAACGAGGCGAAGTCTGGGGCATTCGTAGCGACGCAGTCGGCGTTTACATCTGGCGGGGGATTCTTCCGCAAAAAATGTCCGTCGAGAGATCCGTAGTCGACCGCGATCTGAAGTGCGCCCAACTCTATCGGATCCGAGAGTCGGAACGTGACCAAGCATATGTTCTCCGGTGGGACCGGCGTGGTGGTGGTCGTCGTACTGAGCGTCGTCGTGGTTGTCGTTATCGTAGTACTCGTCGTCGACATCGTTGCCGGTTGAGCCCAAGCCGGCACTGCGAGCGCAATCCGGCACGATAAAAGGGCCACGCTGAGGCTGCGTCCACGACCCGGCATTGCAGCCGACCCTAGCGACTGTGCCGCCGTGAGAATAGGGCCGCTTGACAGGGTTTTCTCTGGCGGGAATAGAGAGCTAGAACGTGTTCTAGCCTTCCGGCCTCGGGACCCCTTAACCATATATATAGGAGAGCCGGCACGTGGACTTCGAGTTTACGCCAGAGGAGCGGGCCTTCGAGGCAGAGGTCATCGAGTTTCTCGAGGCCAACTACGATCCCGTGGTGATGGATCTGACCCGGGAGAACTTCTCGCAACTGGTAGATACGCCCGAGCGCCGCGCCTTCATGAAAAAGCTCGCCGCCAAGGGGTGGCTCGGCATGACCTGGCCCAAGCAGTACGGAGGTCAGGAGCGCGAGGGCATCTACGAGTTCATCCTCAACGAAGCGCTCGCACGTTACGCCGCCCCACAGATCGGCAAGGGCATAGGCATCATCGGCAAGACGCTGATCCGCAACGGCAGCGAATTCCTGAAACAAAAGTTCTTGCCCAAGATCATCCGCGCCGAGGTCGAGTTCGCGGTGGGCTACAGCGAGCCCGAAGCCGGGTCGGATGCCGCCAACATGCAGCTACGCGCGACCCGGGACGGGGATGGTTGGCGGCTCAACGGTCAGAAGATCTGGACGACCTCGGCTCACTTCGCCGACTGGTACTGGGTGGGCGCCCGCACCGATCCCGAGGCGCCCAAGCACCACGGCATCAGCTTGTTCCTGCTGCCGATGAACAGCCCGGGGCTCGAGATCCAGAGCATGCCGACCATCGGCAAGGACATCACCAATCAGGTGTTCTTCGACAACGTTTACGTCGGCGATGATCATCGCGTGGGCGAGCTGAACAAGGGCTTCCAGTACATTTCCGAGGCGCTCGATCTGGAGCGCTTTACCATGTTCACCTTCTCTCCGATCGAGGAGCGCACCAAGCTCCTCTGCCGGTACGTGCGTGACGCCGAGCGCGACGGCAACCCGTTGCGCGAGGATCCGGTCGTCCGCCAGCAGGTCGCCCAGGTGGTCACGCAGACCGAAGTCGCGCGGGTGCTCGGGCTGCGGTTCGTTGCCGAATCGGTCAAGGACGGGAAGCCGCCCACCTGCGAGGCTTCCGAGTACAAACTGTACGCCACGCAACTCTCGCAACGTGTCTGCAACGTGGCGCTCGACGTGATCGGCGGCGAGGGACAGATTCGGGTCGATACCGAGTCGGCTCCGCTCAAGGGGCGATTCGAGGGCGCCTACCGTTGCACGGTGGTCGAGACGATCGGCGGCGGCGCCTCCGAGATCCAAAAGAACATCATCGCGCGCCGCAAGCTCGACCTGCCCAAGAACTTCTAGTCGCGAGGGAGTCGTCGGATGAGCGATCTGCCGGCCGAGGTTCAGTCCTGGATCGGGCAGCCTCGCTACGAGGAGCAGGGCGAGTTCGACGTCGAGCGCGGCTATGTGTTCACCACCTGCGCTTCGGTCGAGAACGGCAATCCGATCTTCTGGGACGACGAGGTGGCGGCCGAGATCACCAGCGGACCGATCGCAATGCCGACTATGCTCTCGCTCTGGTTCCGGCCGCATTTTTGGGCTCCCGGCCGCACCAAACAGGCCCAGCCGCTGCAGGTTCACTTCGATCTCAAAGAGAAGCTGGGGCTCCCCGAAGCCGTCATGACTGACAACACGATCACCTTCGGCGTTCCGGTGCGTCCCGGCGACAGGCTGCGGACGCGCCAGATCCTCCGTTCGGTGAGCGAGGTGAAACAGACCAAGCTCGGCACCGGGCGCTTCTGGGTGATCGACGTCGAGTACGCGAACCAGAAGGGCGAGCTGGTTGGCACCGAGAGCTACACCGGCTTCGGCTATAAGAGGAAGAGTTGATGGCCGCCGCCTACAAGGTGCTGCTGCTGAGTGAGATTCGCGAAGGTCAGAAGCTGCCAGAGTTGGCCTACGACGTGACGGCGACGACGGTGGTGCTGGGGGCGCTCGCCAGCCGGGACTGGCGGCCGATGCACCACGACAAAGACTTTGCCGTCGAGCGTAACGGCGTGAAAAACATCTTTCTCAACACGCCGAACCAAGCCGCATGGTTCGAGCGTTACATGACCGACTGGACCGGCCCCAAGGGAAGGTTGGGCAAGATGACGTTCCGCATGCGCGATTCGGTCTTTCCCGGAGACCGGATGGTCTTCAGCGGCACGGTGGCGAAGGTCGAAAGGGACCAGAGCGGTTGCGGCTGGGCTGAGGTCGCCGTCGAGGTAAAGGTTGGCGAGCGGGTCTGTACGACCTGCAACGTGCGCATCGCCGTGCCCGTGGATCGTGACGACAACCCCTGGAAACGAGGTGGCGACCAGTGGCGGCCGTAACGTCGAGAGCTCGCGATAGCTGGTAGAGCGCGCGTAGGATTCAAGGAGCGGCAGCATGGATCTGGAATTCAGCGAAGAGCAGCAGATGCTGCGCGAGACCACCCGACGGATGTGCGAGGAGCACTCTTCCATCGAGGTCGTGCGCGCGATGGAAGACGATCCCAAGGGCTATCCCGACGCGTTATGGCGGCAGATGAGCGAGCTGGGTCTGTGTGGCCTACTGGTCACCGACGAATACGGCGGCGCGGGCATGACCGTGCTGGATGCTGCCATCGTCTACGAGGAGCTGGGACGGGCGCTCGCACCCTCGCCGCATTTCGTGAGCTGCGTGTTGAGCGCGGGTGTGCTCGCGCGCGCCGGCAGCGCCGAGCAGAAAAAGACGTGGCTTCCCAAGATCGCGACCGGTTCTGACGTGCTCGTGCCCGCCTGGCTCGAGCCGGGGAATGGCTACGGGCCGGCTGGCGTTCAGGTGCGCGCCGAACGCAAGGGCCAGGAGTATGTGCTCTCGGGTAGCAAGCTACACGTGAACTTCGCCAGCTCGGCAACCCGGCTGATCGCTCTCGCTCGCACGGGGAAGGGCGAGCAGGACGTCTCGCTTTTCCTCGTCGATCCGACCGATCCGGGCGTGTCGATGGAACAACAGCTCTCCCTCGCCTCCGACACGCAGTACAAGGTCAGCTTCGACGGCGTGCGCGTCCCGGCATCGGTGCGTGTCGGAGCGGAGAACGCCGGCTGGACGGCCTGGAACGAGGTCATGCACGACGGAATCATCCTGTGCGCCGCGCAGGCGATGGGTGGGGCGCAACGCGCGCTCGAGATCACCGTCGAGTATTCGAAGGATCGTCATCAGTTCGGCAAGCCGCTGGGAGCTTTCCAGGCGCTCGCGCACTACATGGCCGACGGCCAGACTCTCGTGGACGGTGGGACCACGCTGGTATACGAAGCGGCGTGGACCCGCGCGGCCGGTCGCTCGGTGGAACGGCTTGCGCCCATGGCCAAGCTCTTCGCGTGCCAGACCTATCGGGATGTCACCGCGATGTGCGAACAGGTGCATGGGGGCATGGGATTTACGATTGAGTACGACATCCAGCTCTTCTTCCGGCGGGCCAAGCAGCTGCAGCTCTCCTGGTGGGACACGCGATATCTAGAGGAACTGGTCGCCCGCAGCGTGCTTGACGGGAAGGCGGCCTAGGCAGTAGAAGGGTGCCATGGAAACCAACCGCCCCACCTGGCACCGCCGCCTGACGATCGAGATTCCCGCCGAGGCCGACCTCTACGAAAAGCTCAAGGCCTACCAGTGGAATGCGACCACCCAGATCGACTGGTCACGGCCGGTGCGCAACTTCTCGGATGAGGCATACGAAGCGGTCAAGGGGCTCTACTCACGCGACGACTACGATCGCATCCGTGCTCGTGAGCGCGCTCTTACTTTCACGCAGCTCTTCTTCGGAGAGCAAGCGGCGCTTGCGCTTTGCGCTCAGCTTCTGAACGAGTGCCCGGAGATCGAGACCAAATTCTGCCTTGCCGGCCAGATCATGGACGAGGCCCGTCACGTCGAGGTGTTCGGCAAGTATCTGGACAAGCTCGACGTGGATGCTCCCATCAACCCGGCCCTTGAGGATCTGGTACACCGCCTGCTCGATTCCGATCACTACGGCGAGAAGATCGTCGGCATGCAGATCTTCCTCGAAGGCGTCGCGGTCGGATTGTTTCAGCAGTTCCAGCACACCAGCCCCGACCCTCTGATGCGCGACATGATCGGACTGGTGCTCCGCGACGAATCCCGTCACGCCGGTTTCGGCGTGATCTATCTCTCCGACAAGTTCGGCAGTGTGAGCGCGGCCGAGCGACGCAGGATTGAGGACTTCGTCACCGATCTGTGGCGGCTGTTCCACCACGCAACCGCATCGCCGTTCGGCCCGGTCAACGAGTTTCTCAAGGCGACGTTCGACGACATCGCTCACCGGTTGAAGCTGATCGGGCTGCAGCTGCGGGCGTAGCGTCGCCGCGAGGCGTCGAAGATCCGCCACAAACGAACGCCGCGGTCGATCTAGGATAGCGTCGAGGCTCGCGCTCGCGGTCGCCAATGTCGGTCGTGTAATAACAACCCGATCCGACCCCAGAGATGTGGAGCCGTTGGTTCACGCATGGTAACCGAGTGGAGCGATCTCGGTCGAACCAATGGGCTTCGAAATCATCGGTCCAATTCACGCCGTCGAAACTATCGCGGTCAGGAACTCGATTCGCGAGCTGCCGCGATTGCGACGGAGATATGGCGAAGGACGTTGGCGTAAGCGAAAAGGTATCGCGACGGTGCGGCTCGACGATGGTTTCGTTGCCGATGCCGAACTGCATTGGTATGAGGCTACTGGGCTTGGTAAGAAAGAACTCAGGATCAAGCGCTTGTTGGGTCAAAGATCGTGAGACGACGGCTAGGCAAGACGTGTCAGTTCGTAGTCTGTGTCCGGAACACCGGGTATCCCGTGTCACTGGAAGTCCGAAAGATATACCCCGTTCTTCCCGACCCGGACGCTGCGTCCCATGGGCTGCTCCGGATCATCGACGAATCGGGTGAGGACTATCTCTATCCCGAGAAGCTATTCATGCGTATCGAGCTGACACGGTCGCTCGAGACCGCGATCCGGCGTGCCGTGGGTTGATGTGCCGCGCCGACCGGCCGGGCTGATAACGTCGAGCGGGCTGCGTACGCCCATGGCTCCGCGCTTGAGCACGTGCGTGTAGATCATCGTCGTTCGCACGTCGCGATGGCCGAGTAGTTGCTGCACTGTGCGGATGTCGTAGCCGTCTTCGAGGAGATGCGTCGCGAAGCTGTGCCGGAACGTATGGCAGCTCGCTGGTTTGGCGATGCCGGCGCGGCGTACCGCCTCTTTGACCGTTCGCTGCAACGCGCTCTCCGTGATGCGAAATCGCACGGTCTTTCGCGTGCGCGGATCAATGCACCGCCGTGACGCCGGGAACACGAACTGCCAAGCCCATTCGCGATCGGCGGCAGGGTACTTACGCGCCAGCGCGAAGGGCAGGGGAGCGAACCCGTAGCCGAGTGCTACCTCACGGTCGTGCAGAATCTTGACGCGTGCCAGCTGTGCTTGAAACTCCGGTAGTAGCGCGGCGGGCAGGATCGTGGCGCGATCCTTCTGGCCTTTCCCATCCCGGACGATGATTTGTCCGTAGGTGAGATCGATGTCCTTGACTCGTAGACTCACACACTCGGTTAATCGGAGCCCCGCACCGTAGAGCAGCCCGACCATGAGCCGTTTCATGCCGTCGATCTGGGCGAAGATGGCCTGCACCTCGTCGCGCGAGAGCACGACCGGGAGGTGGGATGGCCGCTTCGCCCGAATGATGTCCTCCACCCAGGGCAACTCTCGCCTCAGGACTATTCCGTACAGGAATAGGATCGCCGCGAGCGCCTGATTCTGCGTGCTTGCTGCCACCTGCGCGCGGACGGCAAGGCCGTTCAGGAAGGCGCGCACTTCCAGCTCTCCCATCGACGCCGGATGCCGTTTCCCGTGGAAGAGAATGAAGCGGCGGATCCAGTGAACGTAGGTCTTCTCGGTGCGATAGCTGTAGTGCTTGACGCGGATCGCCGTGCGGACCTGCTCGAGCAACTCGCCTGGCCGACTCACCGAGACCCCCGCAGTCCAACGCCATCGGGCGAAACCGCTTGCCACGACATAAGCGGGTGTAGTATCGAGAGAATCGAATCAGGCGGGCAACCACGGGCGTGTGATAACGCGACGTTTGGGCCCGCCAATTAGAAGTTAGGCAGCCGACGCAAACGACTCCGTGTCGGCGCGATCCGTTGCGGAAGCGCTCGCAAGCCGCCAGCCGAAAACCCGGCCGTGGTCAGAACGACGGTGCTCTGGTAAATGATCGGGCTGGCGAGTCGTGACCAGAGGTCCGAAGGCATCGTCGTGATCGGAGCGAGCCGACGTGGCGCATACGCTCGCAGAGCGGTGACGGTGATGGGGTAGCGCATGGAACGGCCGAAGACACAGTATGCGAAGTCGGGCGACCTCCACGTCGCCTACCAGACAGTTGGGCAAGGCGCGCCCGACATCGTGTTCGTCGCTCCCTACATCACCCACGTGGAGGCGATGTGGGAGATTCCGCAGCTCGCGCGATACCTGGAGGGGCTGGCACGGATCGGCCGAGTCTTGCTGTTCGATGCAGTCGGTAGCGGACTGTCGGATCCACTTCCGGGACGCACACGCACGCTCGATTCGTGGACGAACGACGTGCGGGCCGTGATGGACGCGGTGGGACTCACCCGCGGCGCCATCCACGGCACCGATTCCGCGGGTGCAATGGCCATGCTCTTCGCGGCGACGTACCCGGAGCGGGTATCGAGCCTCATACTCGTCAACACGTTCGCCAAGGTGTTTCGCACCGACGACTACCCCGCGGGCGAACCCGAGGACCGCCGAGAAGGGTTCGTCGACTGGTGGCACCCGCAGTGGGGGAAGGGGACGCTCCTGCGCTGGTACGCGCCGAGCGCCGCGGTCTCCGAGGATGACATCGAGCGGAGCGCACGATTCGAGCGGCAGATCGCCAGTCCCGGTACCGCCCTCACGCACATGAATCTCATTCTCGACATGGACGTACGAGAGGCGCTCCCTCTCATTCAGGCGCCGACGCTCGTCGTCCACAGGCGGGACAACCAAGTGATCGGGGTTGCGCATGCTCGATACCTCGCAGAACGCATCCCAAGCGCAAAGTATGTGGAGCTGCCAGGGGACGAGCACCTGCTGTGGTGGGGAGACGCGGATGCCCTGCTGGGTGAGATTCGCGAATTTCTGACCGGCGTCCGCCAAGCTCCGGTCACCAACCGCGCGCTCGCGACGATCCTGTTCACCGACATCGTGGGCTCGACCGAGCAGGCTGCGAGGCTCGGAGACCGGCACTGGCGGGAACTGCTGGATCGACACGACGAGGTTCTGCGAGACATCGTTGGCCGATTCCACGGTAGGCTCGTCAAGACAACCGGCGATGGCGGGCTGGCGACATTCGACGGGCCCACTCGGGCGATCGAGGCTGCGCGTGCGATCGCCCACGGGACGAGAGCCCTCCGCCTCGAGATTCGAGCCGGTCTGCACACCGGGGAGTGCGAGTTACGCGGAGAAGATGTCGGAGGGCTCGCCGTGCACATCGCCTCGCGCATTGTCGATCTCGCGGCCGGAGGAGAGCTGCTCGTCTCGAGGACCGTGAAGGATCTCGTCGTGGGCTCGGGAATCGCGTTCGAGGACCGCGGCATGCACACGCTCAAGGGTGTCCCCGACGAGTGGCACCTGTTCAGCGTGACCCAGTAGGGGTGGAGCGTGCTCGGTCGGCACGGTCGAACGGGTCGTAAACCGGCAGCATGGGTGACATTCCGTTCACGCGCGGATGATGTAGTCGCGCTCGTCGACTCGGCCGAGCAGGACGTGGCAGAAGTGGATCGACCACACCGTCGGCGATCTCCTCGAGTCACTGTCACCCATGTACCCGGTTTGTACCGACGAGGCTGCCTAACAAGGCGATGGACCCGACCGGCTTGAGCTGCACTGCTTGTTGCGCGACGTTCTGGGCCGGCGGGTCATCGCCAAGCCGTTAGGCCGCTTGGAGGAGAAACACTATGGGTAAGGAGCGCGAGCACTACACGCCGGGCTACGGCCCGGCTTCCACCGCCGTGATGGAGGTTCGTACCGCGCAAAGGCACGCGGCGTTCTTTCTTCCACAGCTCAGACCCGGAATGAGCGTCCTCGATTGCGGTTGTGGTCCTGGAAGCATCACGATCGGCTTCGCGGAGATCGTCGCTCCGGGGCAGGTTGTAGGTACCGAGATCGAGGACTCGCAGGTGGCTCACGCCTGTGAGAATGCCTCCAAGCGTAACCTCTGCAACGTCCGATTCGAGGTCGCCGACATCTACGACCTTCCCTTCGGTGACGCCTCCTTCGATGCCGCCTTCATCTCTGCCGTCTTGGGTAATTTACACGAACCAGGCCGGGGGCTTCGTGAAATCTATCGTGTTCTGAAGCCTGGTGGTGTCATCGGCGTCAAGGAATTCGACGAGGGCGGAGATCTCGTTTACCCATCGTATCCAAGTCTCGAGAAGTACAACGAACTGTATCGACGCCTTCGGAGAGAGAATGGGCACGACCCGGAAGGGGGTCGAAGAATCGGTGCTCTTCTTCTTGAGGCCTCCTTCCGCGACCTCAAGATGTCCGCCTCGTACGAATCATTCGCAGATCCGAAATCTCTGCGCGGCACCGCACACGCATTTGTGGGGCTTCTCTCGGAGAGTTGGGGAAACGAGTTCAAGAGTCGCGGATGGGCAACCGCTGAAGCCCTCCAGGAGATGAGCGACGCTTGGCAAAGGCTCGCCAAGACGCCGGGCGCCTTCTTCGCTAGCGCATGGTGTGAGGCGGTCGCCCGCAAGGACGCGGCCTAACCAGCCCATGCAGCGGACCCGGGTGCACTGGCTTGATCGACGATCTCGTCGCTTCTCGAGTCCACGCCTCGTCTCCGGCCTACCATCTCGTCGGCACCCGGGCCGCTGATGGGCAGGTCGTTAGCTGCGCCGATGACACCTTGCTAGGATTGCAGCATGAAGTCCGACCTTCTAGCTGAAGCCAAACGCCTCCCCGTCGCGGAGCGTATCGAGCTGGTCGAAGCCATCTGGGATACCGTCGCAGAGGACGCCGGTACCGACGTTCTCGGAGTGTCAGAGGAGCACCGAGTAGAGCTCGACCGACGACTGGCCGATTTAGAGGAGAACCCGACGACGGGTAGTACCTGGGACGAGGTTCGCTCACGTCTTGAACGCAGCCGGTGAGCTACCAGCTGATCGTTCGGCCGCTCGCTGAACAGGATCTTCTTGAGGCTCAACGGTGGTACGAGGCGAAGCAAACGGGTCTCGGTTGCGAGTTTCGACGTACTATCGACGCCTTGCTGCAGCGGCTCGGAGAATCACCGCAGATCTATCCAACAGTGTATCGCAGCGTCCGCCGGGTCGTCGTTCGTCGGTTCCCGTACCTGGTCTACTTCCTATTGGACCGCGATACGGTCACGGTCCTGGCGTGTTTACATGGAAAGCGGCACAGCCGACTGCTCAAAGCGCGGGTCCCGTAGAGCAACGCGCAGCTAACAAGCCGTTTGAGCCTGACGAGGCGCTCTGTGCCTCGCAGCTCAACGGCAGACGTTAGACGGCCTGAATTCGCGACAAGAAGATGCTCGATGACGCAGGTGGAAATACTGAGCGGGTCAGTCAGGCTCGTCGCCGACGTCGAGGGAACGATTCGAGGTCCCACCGTCCTGCTCCTTCACGCCGGCGGCGAGAGACGCAGCGTCTGGTTGCCCATCACGCCGCGGCTGATCGATGCCGGGTGGCGCACGATCGCGCCAGACCTGCGAGGTCATGGTGAAAGCGGGCGCTCGCCACGGTATGTGCTTGACGATCTGATCGATGACGCCGGGTGTGTGATCCAAGAGTTGACGGACCGCCCTCTCGTGGTCGTCGGCGGTTCGATCGGCGCTGCAATCGGCCTTCTGCTGGCAGGCGAGCGGGGAGTTCCCCTCGACGGACTCGTGCTGATCGACGTCCCCACCTTTCCTCGCGCAGACCGAGTACAACTCGTCCGGACACAGATCGCTGCGGCTCAGGCTGCGCGTTCGAACGCTCTCGTCCACCTCGATCCGGAATTCATGACGGGGACCTTTGTCGACGACGTGCTCGCGGACGTCGATCGCTGGCGCCGAGCGGCGCGTCGCGTGCGCATACCCGTGCTGCTTGTTCGAGCGGAGCGTAGCAAAGGGATCGGACCCGAGGAGCTGTCGGAGTTCCTGGCGGACGTTCCGCAAGCAGAAGTCGCCAGCATCGACGCAGGTCATCTCGTGGCCCATGACAACCCCGAACAGCTTGCACGCCTGCTCACTGAGTTCATTCTCCGACTGCGGGGCACTGGGTCGCAGGCATGTGCTTGAGACTGACGCTGCAAGGCTGGTTCACGAGGAAAGGATGCCGCCTAACTCGGCGCTGCACTCAACCGCTCGCTCCGCTCGCGGCGGGTGAGCGGGCGACACGTTAGGTGGATTGGATTCGGGCCGGCGCACGTACGAAGGTGTTGGATGCAACAACTGATGCAACAACTTGTGTTCATCGAGCCGGGGAAGCTCGAGTGGCAGGAGGCGCCGCGACCCAAGCTCGAAGCTCCTGACGATGCACTCGTGCGACCGGTCGGAGTTACCACCTGCGATGTG
>CAZKRI010000040.1:0-83909 GCA_964555245.1 uncultured Myxococcales bacterium | reverse complement strand
GGTGCCCCTGCGGCAGCCAATCGCTCAGCGACGGTGCCAGCAGTAGGGCTTGGTCAGGCAAATACGGGCGAAAGCTTGTCGACATGCCGCATCCTACCAGACTCTCGTCGCATGCCGGTTTCTGCCGCGCACACTCCTAGGCGTATGCCTAGTGAACTAAGCAAATAGTTGCGAGTTCTCGTTTATGCTGAGGATTTTGCCGTGCCACGACCAAGTAGCGTGGCGGCTAGAGAGAACGAGCCGGCTCGCCGGTGGATAAACCCAGCGCGAGCGGAGTGGCGTCCCCGACGGGATTTGAACCCGTGTTACCGACGTGAAAGGCCGGTGTCCTGGGCCGGGCTAGACGACGGGGACGGGATCCGGCGAGTCGAGGTGGAGTGAGCCGTGCTGGACTCGAACCAGCGACCCGCTGCTTAAAAGGCAGCTGCTCTGCCACCTGAGCTAACGGCCCGCAGCCGACGAAAGACCGCACCTTACCAGCCTGAGTCCGATTTGCAACCGGACCGGGACGAGACTTTGCACGGGCGCTCGGTCGTGGTTGTCTGGAATCCCGTGCGACACTGGCTGGTTAAGTCAGAGCCCTCGGTCTACTCGTGGGCCGACTTCGTCGCCGAAGGCACGACCCGCTGGGACGGTATCCGTAACTATCAAGCTCGGAACAACCTCGTGGCAATGAAGCGCGGCGACACCGCGCTCTTCTATCACAGCGGCGAACTCAAGTCGGTTGCCGGAATCGCGCGCGTGACCCGCGAGGCCTATCCCGATCCGAGCGGACAGGATGAAGGCTGGATGTGCGTCGATCTGAAGGCCGTCAAGCAGCTCCACGTTCCGGTCCCGTTGGCGGCGATCCGTGGTCATCCCCGGCTCGCCAAAATCGCTCTGCTCAAGCAGAGCCGGCTCTCGGTGGTCCCCCTGACAGCGGTCGAGTTCGACACGATCGTGCGCATGGGCACGCGAGCGTGATCCGGCGGCTGGGCGGGTTCCCGGCCGAGCTGGTGCGGATCGACCTGCCCGAGGGCATTCACGGACAGCGCTCGCTGTCGATCTACCGAGTCGCCGACCTCGAGCGGCACGTGAACCGGGAGCAATTGTTGCGCGGCACCGGTGTGCACGAACCGCCCTACTGGGCGTTGGTCTGGACCGGCGCCCGCGCGATCGCAGCACTCCTGCTCGACTCCCCGCCGGCGCCGGACGCGGCAGTGCTCGACCTGGGCTGCGGACTCGGCTTGAGCGGAATCGCAGCGGGACTGGCCGGCTGTAGCGTGGTGTTCGCCGATATCGCACCCCATGCCCTCGCCTTCGCGGCCGCCAATGCCGAGCTGCATCGGCTCGGCCGTTACCGAACGCGTCAGGTGGATTTCACGCGCGCGCAGCTCGAGGGCCGGTTCGATCTGATCCTGGCGGCAGACATCGTCTACGACCCCGAGCAGTATGCGCAGCTCGTCGACTTCCTCGACCTTCACCTGGCGCCCGGCGGATCGATCCACTTGACCGAGAGTCTGCGCGCCGACGCTCGCAACGTGGTCACCGCGCTCGCCCGCCGGGGCTTCGTGACCGAGACTCAGGCCATCTGGATCGAAGAAGAGGGCCGCCCGGAACGCTGCTGGCTGCACACCCTGCGCCGCTCCTCCAGCGCCGCAGTCGGTGTCGATCACTCTTCGGGAAGAAACTGACGGAAAACCGGCACCAGATCCGGGCCTTTACGCACCGTGTGGCCGCCGTCTACAGCGATGCACTGACCGGTGATCCACGACGCCTCTTCGCTCAGCAGGAATCCGACCAGACTTGCCACATCGGGCGGCTCGCCGATGCGCGACACCGGCATCAAGCGCAGGTACTCAGCGCGGGCGGCCTCGCTTCCGGTCAGCAGCGCCGCGAGCTCCGTGTCGACCAGTCCCGGCATTACTGCGTTGACCCGGATGCCGTGCTCCCCGAGCTCGTCGGCCGCGACCCGCGTGAGCATGTTGACGCCGGCCTTCGACGCGCAGTAGGCGCACATCCAACGGTGGGTCAGCGCGCCCGCGATCGAGCTGATGTTGACGATGCTGCCGCCGCCGGCGCTTTTGATTGCCCGCGCCTCGGCTTGGACGCAGCGGAAGAGGCTGACCAGGTTGATCTCGATGGTCTGCCGGAAGTCGCCCACGGGCATGGCCAGCACGCTGCCGCCGGCGCCCACCCCCGCGGCGTTCACGGCTAGGTGCAAGGGGCCGTTGCGCTCCACCGCCGCGGCCACGGCCGCAGCGAGCTGAGCGTCGTCGGTTACGTCGCAGCCGACCCAGGTCGCGATGGGCCCCAGCTCCGAAGCCGCCTTGCGCAGGACATCCTCCCGGCGCCCGCAGATCGTGACCCGGCCGCCGCCCTCCGCGATGACCCGCGCGCAGGCTAGACCGATCCCGCTGCCGCCTCCGGTAACGAACCCCGCCCTGCCCTCGAATCGCGTCCCTGGCGACATAACGATCCCTCCCCGCGCGCGCGGCGCGAGGACCGGGATTTAGCCGAACGCGACGAGCCAGGCCAGTGGCCGACGCGGCCCGAGTTCGAACGTTACCGAGGGTCAGCCCGGATCAGAGCAGGATGGCGACGATCAGGCGGCGGAGGTCGTGGGCGGTGGCGTAGCCGACATAACCGACAATCGCGAACAGACCGGCTACGTTGAGAGGAATGTGCAGCAGGTAGGCACGGGCGTGGATCCGCTCGAGGGCGCAGAGCAGCGCCTTGCCACCATCCAGCGGCGGAATCGGCAGCAGGTTCAGCACGGCGAGGTTCACACTCATCATGATCGCGAACTGCAGCGCCAAGAGCGCGTTCAGCCCGATGAAGTCGCCGCCATCCGCAACCACACCGATCAGTCCCGACACGCTCGGCGAGTCGCCGCCCAGCAGATGCGGCACGACGCGGATGACCGTTTTGGTCGCGGCGATGGTCTGGGCCACCGGCGCCCCGAGGATCGCTTGCCAGGAGAAGCCGTGCATCATGACGTTGAACACGGCGAAGCCGGCCATCGCCGCGAGCAGATTGGCCGCGGGCCCGCCCAGCGCGAACGCCATCCGGTGCAGCGCCGGCTCGGCGAAGAACTCGCGCGCGTCGCGCATGCGCGGAAGGACGTAGCCGCCGAAGGGAATCAGCGAGAGCCGATACTCGGTTCCGCCTCGCGTGAAGGAGATCAGTCGAGGCCCCACGCCGAGCGAAAACCGCCCGATCGGCAGCCCGAGGAAGCGCGCCACCGCGTAGTGTCCGATCTCGTGGAGGAAGACGAGGAAGCCGACAATGATAAGGACCAGCAGGTAGCTCACTGCTCGACCATCCGAGCGCTTCATGTTGGTGGGAATCCGCTTCGACAGGAATGGGGTTCGCGCGAGAAAGCCGAGCGTCTTGCCCCCGCCATCCGGGCAGTTTCGACGCCGGCGAGGGCATCCCCCCGCTACGGGGGTCAAAGGTGTGCTTCCCTATGCAGCGCATGCGTTTCGAGCGCAGCGGCGAGTCCGCTGCGGCCGCCGCCGGGCACGTGCATCGGAGCTGCGTGTTGACTGGGACCGTAAGTGACAGTAGCGTCAGTGACTGACATGAACGTCAGTGGATCAACCCTTACCGCTCGCGACCGCAGCCGGGTCGAGACTCGCGCCCGCCTGCTGGCCAGCGCGCGGCGGCTGTTCGCCAGCCGCGGCCTTACCCGGGTCACCACCCACGACATCGCCAAGGGCGCCGGCGTGGCCGCGGGAACGTTCTATCTGCACTTCCCCGACAAGGAGACGCTGTTCCGCGAGATCGTGTACTCGGCGGTCGAGCAGCTGCGCCAGCGCGTCGAGCGCGCGATGGACGGCACCACCGATGCAGCCGCCGCGGCGCGCAGTCATGCGGAAGCTCTGATCCTGTTCGCGGAGGAGAATCGCGATCTCGTCCGAATCGTGTTCGGCCGCGACCACAGCACCGCCGAGGTCGAATCCGACGTCATGGACCATCTGGCCGCGACGGCCGCCGACACGCTGCAACGGCGGATCGACCAAGGCCTGCTACGCAGCTCTCTCGATCCGCGCGTGGCGGCCCAGGCGCTGACCGGCATGTTCGCGCGCGCGGTCAGCTGGTGGATTCAGGATCCACGCCGCTGCTCGCGCGAGACGCTGATCGAGACTCTGGTCGGTATTCAGCTCGGAGGGACCTATTCGAGCTAGTCAGTCGCGGGACGCATAAACGCAAGGAGAGAGGCATGGCCGATCACATCACGCACGATCCCATCTACAACACCGTCGACCGCGACGACTTCCTGGCGCTGCTCGAAGCCGATCGCTACAACGAACGCACAGGTGCCTTTGACGAGATCATCTCGAAAACCCACGACCACTTCTGGGATCCCACGGATCCTCGCTACATCGACTATCACGCTTCCGGCTTCGATCTGGACGGACAGATGCTGATGCCGGCGGAGTTCGCGCCCGAGTTGAGCTGCGCCGTCGCCGACAAGCTCGACGATGGCCAGAAAATCGCGTTGGGAAACGAGGTGACGCGCTGGAGCCTGTCGAACATCTTGCACGGGGAACAGGGCGCGCTCTCGCTGTCCGCCAGCCTCTGCCACATCCTGCGGGATCCCGGAGCTCAGGAGTACGCGTCCAACCAGGTGCGGGAGGAGGCCCGTCACGTCACCGCGTTCGCTCGCTACATCGGCGCCCGCTGGGGTGTAGCGCTGCCCGCCGGAAAGACGCTGTCGACCCTCCTCAACGAGATGGTTCTCGCACCCGAGGTCTACAAGAAGCTCATCGGGATGCAGATGCTGGTCGAGGGTCTGGCGATGGGGGCATTCGCGACCATCCACTCACGGACCAGCGATCCCCTCCTGCGCAAGCTCGTGCAACTCGTGATGACCGACGAGGCCTTCCATCACAAGTTCGGCAAGATCTGGGCGGACCGTACCATACCGAAGCTGACCGAGCGGGAGCACGAGCGGGTGGAAGCCTGGGCCGCGCACTGTTTCGAGCACCTGCTGTTCAACCTGGTCAACCCGGAACAGAAGCAGTCGATCTATGGCGCCTTCGGGCTGGACTGGCACTGGGTTCATGGTGCGGTGATGGAGGCCTTCACCGACGAACGCCGCCGCAAGATGATGACCGAAAGCACCAATATCTTCCGCGTTCTCATCAAGACGCTGGTCAAGGCAGGGATCGTCACCGAGCGTACCCGCGCTGTCTATGCCAACTGGGTGGACATGGAGGAGCTCGCCGCCGAGGACGACATGATGGTCGGCGAGCCGATCGCCGAGGAAGGCATCGCCTACTTGCGCGACATCAACCAGACTCGCAAGCCGATTGGGCGTACGCTCAAGGCGACTCTCAAGGCGCGCGCCACGGCCTAAGCAGCCGGGCTAGGTCCGCGGCCGAAACATCCCGAACGCGCTGGTGTAGCCGTGCAGGTACGTGCGGCGCTGCACCTGGCCGATCTCGCCGTTGCAGAAGAATCCGCCGAGCGGGATCTTTCCCAGGTGGCGCCTGAATGCATCGGTGTCGTGATCGGCTCGCCCGTAGAGGTGCGAGCCGCGTCCCAGGCAAGAGAACAACAGCGATCCGGCCGCGGGCCTGTCGTTACCGCCGGCGCGGCTCGTGTAGCGCGACAGCATCGCTTCCAGGTCGTTGGCCGAAGTCTCGGCGTCGCGCAGATGAAACTGCACCACCGCGTTCTCGTCGATGAGCGCGCCCACGGCCAGGGCGCCGGAATCCTCGTCGATCGCCAGGATGTTGCGGATCAGGAAGTCGCCCCGCGCGTAGCTCTGACGGCGCGGATCCATGACGACGCCGATGAACAGCGAGTGCCGGAAGATCTGCCGGTCTTTCTCCGTCAGGCTCGCGAACATATCCTGCAGCACGTCGAGCGGCCGCTGACCGTCTAGCCCCGTGACCGTGTTGCGCCGGACCCCGGTCACGAACATCGGCTGACCGATGGGCCGGCAGCCCTGGGCAACGACGGTGGCCACGTCCAGGTTGCCGGACAGGGCCACGCCTACTGCTCCTGCGTGGGCAACGTTCGTACCCGAGTAGAGGATGTTCGCGCCCGGCTCGCGACCGCCGCTAGCCAATCCGCCGATTTTTGTCGCGCCGGGGAAAGCCGCGTCCAGACCCAGCAACAGACGCTCGGTGTCGAACGAGAGCGGATCCGGGAAAAGCAGAAAGTGCGGATTGCTCGCCGCGTGCACGCGGAGCAGATCTTCCCACGCGCGCGAACCCGCGCCCGCGGTAGGCAAGTCGCCGTCGGTCACGCGTAGCGGCGTCAGCTCCACGCCGGGCAGCACAGCCGCGGTCAGGGATAAGCCAGGCTGGTGTTCGATCTCCGTCCCGCCGCCGATGACGCCGCCGGCCGAACATCCGATCACGAGACCGCCGCCGAGCGCCGCGCGCGCGCGCGCCGCAGCCTGATCGTAGCCGTCGGCGTGGTGCGGCGAGAGAAAGACGAGCGCCAGATCGGGCGTTTGACCCGTCAGTTCCGAGCGGACCGTTTTGGCCGTCTCCTCGATTGCGCGCTCGAGGTCGGCCTCGACCGAGACGGTTGACGCCCAACGCATGGCCATCGCCTCGCAGACTACCGCCAGCCTTCTCTGGAAGTCCAGTCTCGCGGGTCGGGCACCTTAACGCCGGCGTCCAGAAACGAACGGCTGCCACCCCGCCGTCGCTTCGGCGAACGGGAACGACCCGGCGCAACTATGACTTTCCCTTAGATCGATCCGTGCAGGCACACCCTCCGCGGCCGAAGCAGCGGGCGGCACGCGCAATGGCATGACGGTTGCTCCCTCTCGTGGCAGCGCACGGGCCGCCGTACCCGATCAGGCGTGCGCCACAGCATCCCGCACGCAAAGATTTTTTCCTAAGGAGCAGCATGCGTGAGAACTCGTAGCACCTCGAGTTGGTTGAGACGGACCATAGAACGAGCCGTCAGAGTCGGCGACGCAGCCAGCGCTCTGATCTGCGAACGCCCCTCTCGCGTGATCGGCCTGTTGGGCCTAGTCGCCGTCACTGCCCTGACCGCGCACGTCTCACGGATCGAGCGGGGGCTGATGCACGAGACTGCTCTGCGTACCGCAGCGCAATACGCCAACGCGGTCGTCGACTTGCGCACGGTATACGGGGAAGCGGTGGCTGACCGTGCTGCGACGCTGCCGACGCCTGAGGCTCTAGCCAGCCAGATCGGTGCGCGAATGGCGCAGCACGAGGCCGGAGGCACCGTACGCACGTACAGTCCCTACCACGTCGAGCCCGGCGAGCGATCGGCGGCACCCACCGACCGATTTCTACGCGCTGCCTGGCGGTATCTCGCTTCCAATCCTTACGCCGCGTTCCACCGGGTGGAGGCCGTCAACGGGCGCATGTCCGTGCGTTATGCGATCGCGCAGCTCGTCGATGAGGAATGCGACTGGTGCGCCGCGGCCGGTCTCGAGCGCGGCACGGCAAGCGCCCTGCTTGAAGTGGTCGTGCCGGTGGGAAGTGCGGTCGATCTGGCGCGCAAGAGCGCGTGGAACACATTCGTACCCGCCCTGCTCGCTACCGGGCTAGGCGTACTGCTGCTTTCGTTCCTGGTTTCTCGCCTCAAGGCGAATACCGACGCCGCGCGCAAGCTAGCCGAGGAGCGCGCGCGCGCCAACGAGGCGTTGATCGGTGAAGTGGCGCAGCGGACACGCGCCGAGGCCGAGCTCGCCGTCGCCAACGATCGCTTGACGGCCAACCACACGACGCTCGAGCAGTGGGCGGCCGAGCTCGAGATCGCGCATACGCGGCTGCGGGATGTGGACGAGCTCAAGACCAAGTTCCTCTCGGAGGTCTCGCACGAGCTGCGCTCGCCGATGGCTGCCATCGTCTCGGCGGCCAAGATCATTACCAAGTACTACGTCACCAAGCCGGAGGTCGTCGAGCGCTTCGGCGCAACCATCGTTTCCGAAGGCGCGCGCATGACTCGCCTGATCAACGACTTCCTCGACCTCACCAAGGTCGAATCGGGGTGCGTCGATTGGAACGACGCCGAGGTCGAGCTTGGCTCCCTCGTCAGCGACGCACTGCACGGCATGGACTCGCTCGCGCTCGAAGGCGGCATCCGGCTGGAGCAGGAGATCGAGCCCGACCTGCCGCGCCTGCGGGTCGATCGCGATCGCATCTTCCAGGTGCTGACCAACCTCAGCAACAACGCCATCAAGTTTACGCCGGAAGGCGGCACGGTCCGGTTGTGCGCCAGCCTGAGCGACGGCGACCTGCTTTTCTCGGTCGACGACACGGGACCGGGCATCCCGCCCGAGGAGCTGAGCAAAGTATTCGACCGCTTCCACCAGGTGAAGGCCAAGCAGCCCGACGGCAAGCAAGCGCGCGGCACGGGGTTGGGCTTGTGCATCGCCCGCGAGATCGTCGAGCACTACGGCGGCCGCATCTGGGTCGAGAGCGAGCTGGGCAAGGGCAGCTCGTTCCGTTTCACGATTCCGATGGACGGCTCGCACCGGCAGGTGGTCAGCGCAACCTCCTCACGCAGCGGTACGACCAACTCTCAACGGGTGCGAGTGGCGTTGGTTCTGGAAGACTTCGGCGAGGCCACGAGCGCCGCCAACCACGCCAGCGAGAACGGATTGGATTGCCGGCCCGTTTCCAGCCTGGACGACATGGCGAGCCTCGGTTCGGCGTGGAGACCCGATGTCCTGGTGCTCTCGGCCGGTCTCGCGCAGCACGACGATGGCGCGGCCCTACGGCGTGCCGGCCAGCTTGGCATCAGCAAGGTTCTCCTCCATTCGCCGGAGCACGGGCTGACCGCGCCGTCGATCCTCGACAGCGCCAACCTGCTCGTGCCCAGTCTCAAGAGCCTCGTCGCTCCGGGCGCGTGCGTCCTGGTGGCCGACGACGACGAGAAGTATCGCAGCATTCTCGAGTTCGAGTTGCGCCAGGCAGGCTACCGCATCTGCGCCGCCGAAAGCGGCCAGGAGGCGCTCGAGCTGGCCGTGAGCAGCGGCGCCGAGGCCATGATCCTCGACCTCGTCATGCCGGGCGTCGACGGGCTGACGGTGCTGGAGCGCCTGCGCCGCAGCGGCTGCGACATGCCGGTGCTCGTCTACACGGCGTTGGACGATCCCAACGTCGCGCTCACCGCCAAGCAACTGGGGGCGACCGAGGTCTTCCGGAAAGACGGAGGCGGCCAGGCTAGCTACGCGGCCGTCGCCGCCCGGGTCAGCCGGGTGCTGGCCCCCGTGCTCGACCGGCGTCGCGCTAGAGACGCCTCGGCATAGCCAGTCCGCTCATGGCTCGGCGCTGCCCTCGCGCACCAGCGCGAGGGCGCGGGCGAGGGTTTCCACTTTCTCGCTCAACGTCCGTCCCGTTGGAGCCAGGCGAAGCGTGGTGATGCCCGCGTCCCGATAGGCGCGGATCCGTTCCCGCACCATCGCTTCCGTGCCCAGCAGGTTGGTCTGGATCACCATCCGATCCGGCACGCGGGCCGCCGCCTCGGCGTGTTTGCCCTCGAGCCACAGCCGCTGCACGGCCGAGGCATCCTCGGCGTGAGCGGAGCGCCGATACGCGTCGGTGTAGAAGTTGGTGCGGGCCGAGCCCATTCCACCCAGCATGAACGCGAGCCCTTGCTTGCGCGTCGCGACCAGGCGTTCCACGTCGTCCCCGAACTCCACCGCACCGCCTGCCTGCAGATCCAGTTCGGCCAGCGAGCGGCCCGCGTTGGCGGCGCCAGCGGCGAGATGATCGACGTGCGCACGCGCCTCCTCCGGACTGAACGACGCCGCTAGCCAGCCATCGGCGACCTCGCCCGTGAGCGCGAGGCCACCGGGCGCAAGCGTGGCCAGGTAGATGGACAGCTCGGGGCGCGGCTCGTGGGCCAGCCGCAACGCCTTCCCCTGCGTGCCGGGAAGCGGCAACCGATAGTGACGTCCCTCATGCTCGATCCGCTCGCCGCGGCTGGCGCGGCGGACGATCGCAACCGTCTCGCGCAGGCGCCCGAGCGCGCCGGCGAAGGGCACGCCGTGCAGGCCCTCGACCACCTGCGGACCGCTGGTGCCCAGACCGAGCAGAAAACGACCGTTGCACAGTTTGGCCAGGCTGAGCGCGGTCATCGCGGTCACGGCCGGCGCGCGGGCGCTGATCTGCATGATGCCGGTCCCGAGCGCGATGCTCGTGGTGCGCGCGGCCAGGAATGCGATCGGGGAGACCGCGTCCATGCCCCAGGCCTCCGCCGACCAGGCCTGGTCCACTCCAAGCCGCTCGGCTTCGCCTACGAAAGCGACGGTGTCGTCCCAGCTCCACTCGCGCCCGTAGGTCGGGCCGCCGATTCCGATCGCCGTCTTCACAGCTCGTGCGGCTCGCACGATACGCCGATGCTGCTCTTGGCTGAAGCACCCGGCTACGCTATCTGACTCGCGAGGGGTGGCCATCCGCCGGCCGGCACAGTCGATGTCGTACGAGTCTCGAGCCGCACGCCACGCGCTCGCCTGGGCGTTGCTCGGGCTGCAGTTGCTGTCCGGCTGCGATCAGATCCGCCAGCGTCTGATCGAGCGGCGCGTGAACGAGGCCTTGCAGCCGGATCACGTCGAGTGGCTCGCGGATGGAAGTCTGCACGTGGTGCTCTGCGGCACGGGCTCGCCCCTGGCCGATCCCGAGCGCGCCGGCCCGTGCACGGCGGTGCTAGCCAGTGGCCACTTCTTTCTCGTCGACGTCGGACCGGGCGCCTGGGAAAACGTCCAGCTATGGAAGCTGCCCCGCGCCCAGCTCAGCGCAATCCTGATAACGCACTTCCATTCCGACCACATCGGCGAGCTGGGCGAGACCGCGGTGCAAACCTGGATCGCCGGACGCGCGAAAGAACTGTGGGTGTTCGGGCCGCCGGGCGTCTACGAGGTGGTTGCCGGCTTTCGTCAAGCGTACGGCTTCGACACCCGTTACCGTATCGCCCACCACGGCGAACAAGCCCTGCCACCAGCAGGAGCACTGCTGCTGGCGCGCACCGTCGAGATGCCCGCCGGAGGAAACTCGGCCATCGTCCTCGATGAGGATGGAGTGCGTGTCACAGCATTCACCGTCGAGCACGGACCGGCGCGACCCGCGTACGGCTATCGGTTCGACTATGCAGGCCGCTCGGTCGTCGTCACCGGCGACACCGTCTACTCACCGGCTCTGGTCGAGCACGTTCGCGATGCCGACCTCCTGGTCCACGACGCGCTGGCAGCCCACCTGATCGGTCCCGTGAGCGAAGCCGCGCGAGCCCGAGGCGACGAACGCTGGGCGAAGCTCGCCGGCGACATCCTTTCCTATCATGCCACGCCCGAGCAGGCGGTCGATCTCGCCCGCCAAGCCGGCGTCCACACGCTGGTGCTCACGCACCTGGTGCCGCCCGCCGGCAACCCGTTCGAGCGCAAGCTCTTCCTCTCGGGCGTGGGTGAATGGAACGGCGAGCTCGTTCTCGGACAGGACGGCATGCACTTCGTGCTGCCGGCCGGCGCCGACACCGTCGAGCTGCAAAAACTCCCATGAGACCGAAGCGAGAGCACACGACCGGAATCCTGCCAGCGCCGAGAACCCCGTGCGATTGACCGCAACGGTCGCCGCCGAGTTTCCCGACACGGTCGAAGCCGTCTTCGACGCAGCCAACGACATCGCCAACGTTGCCGCGATCTTCGCTGGCCGGAGCATCGTGCCAGGCGTCCAGCGGGCCGAGGTCGTGGGCGGCGGAAAGCTGCGACCGGGAGCAACACGGCGGGTGAACACCAGCGACGGCGCGGTGATCGACGAAGCGATGCTCATCTTCGAGCGCCCCCGCGAGGTCCGCTATCGGCTCCACGGCCTGGGGCCGCCCTTTTCACTGCTGGTGCGCGAGGCCGAGGCGACCTGGCAATTCACGGCGACCGGCGCCGGCGCCCGCGTCGAATGGCGCTACCGGTTCGAGCTGACCACAGCGTTGGCCTGGCCGCTGGGGATGGCTGTCCTCCAGCTAGGCTTCCGGCCATGGATGAAGGCCTGTCTGGCGAACCTCGGGCGGCTAATGGACGCGGCATCGGGCGAGGCGCGACCATGGGCGGCCGATGGCTAGATGACGGGCGCGGTTCGCCTATCCCATGCCGCAGCGACCGCGACCGTCGCCCTGCTGCTCGCCGGCACGGTCGCGCTGTGGTCGCAGCTTCATTCGGCCGCTCACGCTAACATCCGCCGTGATGTCGAGCTGGAAGCCTATCGGCTCGCCACGTTCGTCCAACACGAGATCGACGACCGCGTGCTCGATCTGGTTCGCATGGCGCGGCGGTGGGAAGCAGCGAGACCCAACCGCGCGGCCTGGGAACGGGACGCGGCGCTGGTCGTGGAACACGACGACTACCAGGCGATCGAGTGGGTCGATGCCTCGCTCCACGTTCGCTGGATCACCCCTTTCGCGGGCAACGAGGCGGCGCAGGATCTCGACCTGACCTTCGAGCCGCGTCGCAAGGCGGCCATGGAGGCCGCCAGGGAACGGCGTATCGCCACGATCAGCCGATCGATCGACTTGGTCCAGGGCGAGGCAGGTTTCTTGGTCGCGGTCCCGTTGTTCGTCGACGGCAACTTCGACGGCGTGATCCTCGGTGTCTTCCGCACCCAAGCGCTCTTGGACACGATCGTGATCCCGCAGTCACCCGCTGGGCACCAACTGCGAGTTCGGGACGGCGATTTGGAGATCTACCTTTCGGCCCAGCCGCAGGAACCGCTGGCCGAGGTGGCGGCGGCCACCGATCTGAACCTGCGCGGCGTCGTATGGACGTTCACGTTGGTCCCACCCCGGCGCCTGGTCACAACCGCGCATTCGCTGCCGACCCTTGCTCTCGTCGCTGGCCTGGTGGCGACCTGTCTGGTGGCGGCGGCTCTCTACCTGGCAGACGCCGCTCGCCGGCGCGCCGGACAGGCCGAGGTGGCGCGCGTCGCGCTCGAAGACGAAGTAGCGGTGCGCCGGCGTGCCGAGGCTCTGTTGGAGCGAGCGCGGGAGGGCCTGGAGATTCAGGTGGACGAGCGCACCGCGCGCCTGCGCAGCACCAACGAACAGCTCGAGGCTGAGGTGCGAGAGCGTCAAACGGCCCAGCAAAGCTCCTCGCTGCTGGTGCGCGAGCTGGATCACCGGGTCAAGAACACCTTGGCCACGGTCTTGGCGGTGGCGGATCAGACCATCACCTCCTCCGGAACCCTCGCCGACTTCGCGGGCGCGTTTCGTGGCCGGTTGGTGGCCATGGGCCAGATCCATCGGGCGCTCTCGCAGATGAGCTGGCAGGGACTGCCCCTGTCGAGACTGCTCGAGCTCACGGTTGCGCCTTACGCCACGAGCGCCGACTGTCTGTCGATCTCCGTACCCACGGTGAGGCTCTCGCCGCACGTAGCGCGCGTGCTCGGCATGGCCCTGCACGAGATGGCGACCAACGCCGCCAAGTACGGTTCCCTGTCCGTGTCTTCCGGTCACACCGCCGTGACCGCGGAGGTCAGAACCAGCCAGGATCCGGTGCAGCTTCACCTCCACTGGCGGGAGACCGGCGGACCGCCGGTCGCCTGGCCGCAGAAGATCGGGCTGGGCACAGCCTTCATTCGCGAGGCGCTCGCCTATGAGCTCGACGCGCGCGTCGAGCTCGACTATCGAGTGGACGGCGTGTACTGGGAGCTCGTGGTCCCGCTCACCGAAGATTCCTGAGCGGAGCGATGGCGGTCGAGCGCAAAACGATCTCGCTACGTGGAGCGCGCGTGCTCATCGTCGAGGACGACTTCGCCGTCGCCCGCTCGCTCGAGCACCATCTGACCTCAGTCCAATGCGAAGTCGTGGGCATGGCACCCACGGTGGCGAAAGCCAAGGCGCTCGCTGCGAAGCAAGACTTCGACATTGCGATCCTCGATATCCAACTGCGCGACGAGACCGTAACGGCCTTCGCGGAAGCCCTCCACCACCAGCGACGGCCGTTCGTGTTCCTGACCGGCTACAGCGATCTCGACATGTTGCCGGAACATCTGCGCGGTTATCCGCATCTGGAAAAACCGATCGAACCCGACCTTCTGACCGAAGCGATCGCCCAGGAGCTCCGACGTGTGATTTGATCGGCGGACGGCGGCACCCATGGGGTACCGCCGTCGCAGAGACCATTCGCGGAGCTTACGGTATGAACTTGGCGCTCGTCATGCTGCCCATGGTCGCGAAGGTGTTCGTCTGGGGATCCACGATCGCGACGGAGAGGAGCTGAAGCCCGGTGCAGGCCGGCAGCACATTCCCTGGGCCGAACAGCAGGAAGAGCAGGTCGTTGGTGCTGCTCGTGAGCTTCAGCTGACCCGATTTCGGTATGTCGAAAGTGAACTGCGCGGGGAAGTCGATGACCGTCATGTCTCCGCCGTCTGGGTCGTCGATCGTCGCGCGCGCAACGGTGTTGAGCCCCCAGTTCCCCGGGTCCAGGGGAGTGATCGGCGAGTTGCTGCTGTCACGCATGCCCTTGCACTTGGCTTTGATCAGGACGTTGGTGCAGGAGCCGGCCGGATTGGCCTTGCACTTCTTCTCGAACTTGTGGCTGGTCTTCAGGCTGCACCCGCCCTTCAGATTGCCCCACTGGTAGGAGGAAAGCGCATACGGCGCTCCGCAGGCCGGAGTGCCTGCCATCGTCGAGGTGTTCGGCGATGCAAACGTGATGCTCGGACAGCCGGCAAAGTGTCGAGCGAAGGACGTTTTCAATCCTTTTGCCTTGCCCGGAAGATCGAAGGAGCACTGCGCCAATGCGCTGTGTGCGAACAGAACCACTAGGCCGGTACTACAGAGTGCGGTCGCAAGCTTTTTCATTGAAGAGCCCCCTAGAGCGCGTAGGCGCGACTTGTCAACATTGAACGCATAGGACTCGTACGGCTTCGTCGTAGGTCTTGTCAAGAGCCGGAACAGAGCCGCCCGATTCTTTCACCCAGATGGGGGAGAGATGGGGTCTCACCCGGGTCGTCATCATCCACTAACCCTTCCGGTTAGCCGGAGCGGCGAAGGCATCCAACATCTGCCGCAGCCACTGCTCGTCGTCGCTCCGTCGCCACCCCTCAAGCAGTCCGCGCCCCAGCTCATCGCACGCGCAGCGCAACGGCGCCGTGTCATCGAGCACCGCTTCCGCGATCGCCGCCGCGGTGTTCTCGACCGGGCTCGTCAACGTCTCGACCGCGCGGCGGCCGGCCAAGGCCCGCTCGGCCAGCTCCCGGTACGGCGCGTGGGCCGCGGCCTCGGGCAGCCGATCCGAGCCCGCCAGCATGTCGGTGCGGGTCGGGCCGGGTAGAATCTCGAGCACGCGAATCCCGAACGGGGCCAGCTCTGCCCGCAGCGACTCACCGATGGCGGACACTGCCGCCTTGCTCGCCCGGTAGGCTGAATAGAACGGCATCGGAAACAGCAGCGAGGAAGAGGTGATGTTGCAGATCACGCCGCCGCCGCTTTCGCGCAGCGGCGGGATCGCGAGCCGGGTGACCTCGACCAGACCGATCACGTTGGTCTCGAAGATCGCGCGCCATTGCGCCGCCGGCGTATGCTCGATCGGAAGATAGTCGACCTCGATGGCGGCGTTGTTGATCAGGACGCGCAGCTCCTGCGGCATGCGAAAGCCACCCGGGTCGCAAACGTCCAAGCGTTCCACCCGCAGCCGCAGCCCGGCGGCACGGGCCTCCTGAACCAGCGTCTCGCCGGCCGCCGGATTCCGCATCGTGGCCACGACCTCGAAGCCGCGGCGGGCCAGTTCCAGGGCGAGCGCGCGGCCGATGCCGCGGCTCGCGCCGGTGATGACTGCAGTTCCCTCGGCCTTCATGCTAACCCGCTCGGGTGCGCTGCGCGCGACTGGCCGCGGCAGGATTTTGCCCGGTGCAGACCGTCTACGAGATCACCGACTTTGCCAAGCCCCGGCTGCCCTGGCCGATCCGGGCGGCGAACTCGCTCGCCACGCCTGCGCTGCCGCGGCTCACGCGCTTGGACGAGGAGGGACTCCTTGCGACGGCCTCGCGCCGGACGGGACTGAGAGACTTTGGCGACGCTTCCTTTCGCGAGCCGCTGCGGGTCTTGGTCGGTGCGCTCCGCGGCCAGGCGGAACTGTCGCCGCTGGGCGCGGTGATGGCCAGGCAGTTTCTGGTCCAGCTTCTGTGCACGCGGCTCCGCGCCGAGGAGATAATCCGGCGGCACCCGCAGATCCTGCACCAGCCGGTGCGCGCCCCGATCTTCATCATCGGCCTGCCGCGCACCGGGACCACGCATCTCCACAACCTGGTCTCCCGCCACCCGGCGCTCCGCTCGCTACCGTATTGGGAAAGCCTCGATCCCGTGCCGGCTGACGCAGCTCCGGGCACCGATACGAGCACGGATCCGCGGCGACGACGCTGCGAGGTGGCGCTGCGCTTGCAGCACTACGTCATGCCCCGGTTCGCCGCGATGCACGAGATGACCGCCGAGGCTCCCCACGAGGAGATTCAGCTCTTGGCGATCGATTTCTCGACGATGCTGTTCGAGACGATGTACCAGGCGTCGAGCTACCGAGACTGGTACAAGTCGCACGAGCAGACCCCGGCCTACCGTTACCTCAAACGGATGCTCCAGATCCTCCAATGGCTGCGCGGCCCCAATCGCTGGCTGCTCAAGTCACCGCAGCATCTCGAACAGCTCGGCCCGTTGCTCGCCGTTTTTCCCGACGCGGTCATCGTCCAGACCCACCGCGATCCTCTGCGTGTGCTCGCCTCCCTGTGCACCATGACCGCGTACGGCTTGCGCATGCAGACCCGCAGGATCGACCCGCAGGCCACGGGCCGTTACTGGTCGGATCGGCTGGACGATCTGCTGCGTGGTTCGGTGGAGGGGCGGGCGCGGATTCCCGCCGGCCAGGTCCTCGACGTGCGCTTCGACGAGTTCATGAGCGACGACGTCGCCATGGCGACCCGCGTCCTCGAGTTCGCCAGCCTCGAGACGAACCGCGAGGCGCGCGAACGGATTGAGCAGTGGATGGACGCCAACCCCCGCGGCAAGCACGGCGCCGTGCGCTACCGGCTGGAGACTTTCGGCCTCGATCCGCAGGAGCGCCGTGCCGCGCTCCGCTTCTATCAGGAGTTCTTTGCCGTGCCCGACGAGTAACGCCGCTCAGCGCGACAGCTCGGCGACGGGCGCGACCCGGCTCTGCGGCCGCGCCGGCAGCGACTCGGGCAAGAACCAGCGGAACCAGATCACACCGCTGCGATGCCCGGCGGTGGAGACCCAATTGGGCAGTCCCGGATCGCGATGGGCGATGATGATCCGCCACGAGCCGTCCGGTTGATGGCGAACCTGGCCGCTGTTGAGGGTGACGCGCTCGTAGCGATAATCGTAGGTCTGCATGCACGGATTCCACAGGCACATATTCCAGAAGACGCAGGCGGGAGAGCGTCCCTCGAGCACCAAGGCCTGGTCGTCCGCCAGCTCGAACCGTCCCATCGCGTACGACGCATCGGCGGCCGCCCAGCCGTAGGTCTGGGCCGGCACCGGATAGGGATCGGCGATGCCGTTGACGAGATCCGGCATCGGCGGCAGCGGGTTGATCGCCATCAGCTCGCGCAGGAAGTTGGTTGCGGCACGAAAACGACCGGCCAGCTCGCCATCCTCGAGCCGCGGCGCGGGCGCTGGGTCCAACGACTCGATCTGCCAACTGGTCGGCCGGCCGCGCACCGGGTCGACCAGGTAGTCGCGAGTGACCAGGGCGACGCTGTCCTCGTCGAGCTTGATCCAGTCGGCTCCGGCCTGGGCCGGCGGCCGCGCGCTCAGGGTCACCTCGAAGGAACCGTCGGCGCCGAACTTCATCTTGCGGTCGTTGAGCGTGGCGACGATGCGGTTGGACCAGCGGCCGTCCGTCGGACCACCGTAGACCGTGATCGACAGATAGATCGCGTCGCCGCGCCGGCCGTGCAGCCGGTAGGAGCGGCGCGGATCGATGGGCGCGAAGTGATAGTGCGCGTCGCTGTTGTCGCCGCCCCACTTGCGCGTGGGCAGTAAGGGCCCAGCGATCGGTACGATCGCCGGCCGAGCCGGATCCGCCCACAGATAGCACTCGAGGGCGATGGCGAGGATCTCGGTGAGCCAGCGATAGCCCTCGAGCACCGACAGGTCGTCGACCGCGCGGGTTCCCTCCAGAAACATTCCATCCGCATCGCGCACCAGCGTGATGAGATCCTTGAACGCGGCCGTGGTCTCGAAGCTTCGTCGACTCATGCCCTCAAGTCCTCCCGAGCGGCGGTCATCATTCGGAGCCGGCCTCAGCCATGCAACCCTTGACCGGCCGGCCGCTTGCGCGTAAGCAGCGTTTCGATGGACGGCCGGCGCCTGTTCCTGGCGATCTCGGCGGCGGTCTGGCTGCCCTACGGCCTGGTCTGTCTGGCGCGTCCCGAAACCGTCGCTTCGCTCACCGGTATGACCCTGGAGTCGACGGTCGCCAACACCGAGATCCGCGCGATGTACGGAGGGCTGCAGGCCGGCATAGGCATCCTGGCCCTGGCCGGCCTGTTCGCGCAGCGAGTCGCCGACGGCGCGCTGCTGACCCTCGCGCTCCTCTGCGCCGGCCTGCTGACCGGGCGAGTCGCCGGCATCGCCGGAGCGGGAGATCTCTCGGCCTATACGCTGGGCGCCGCGGCCTTCGAGTCGTTGTCGGCCCTGATGGCCGCGCGACTCTGGTGGTATGCGAAGCAGCCGACGTCATCCAGCCGCCATGCCTCAAGTTGATCTGACTTTCTGTCGCATCTGCGAAGCCCTGTGCGGGCTCGAGGTGGAAGTAGAGGGCGGTCGCGTTCAGGAGATCCGGCCCGATCCGCACCATGTGGCCACCGATGGCTTCGCCTGCCCCAAGGGACTCACGCAGCACAAGCTCTACGACTCAGCCGACCGACTGCGCCATCCGCTCGCCCGCAATGGCGACGGCTTCGAGCAAGTGTCATGGGAACGCGCGCTGGCGGGAATCGGCGAACGGGTCCGGCGGATCCACGCGGAGCACGGCCCGGATTCGATCGCGATGTACGTGGGCACGGCGGCGGGCTTCGGCGCCCTGCACCCGGCTTTCGCCCATGGGTTCATGACCGGGCTCGGCTCGCGCAACATGTACTCGTCGGCGACCCAGGACTGCACAAACAAGTTCGCGGCGGCGCGCCAGATCTATGGGTTCCCCTTCACCCAGCCGTTTCCAGATCTCGACCACGTCGAGTGCCTGATCATCGCCGGGGCCAACCCGGTGGTCTCCAAGTCGAGCTTCCTGCAAGTCCCCAATCCCATGCGGCGGCTGCGCGAGATCAAAGCGCGCGGCGGCAGGATCTACTTCCTCGACCCGCGGCGCACCGAGTCGGCGAAGGTCGCCGGCGAGCACGTCTTCATCCGGCCGGATACCGACGTCTTCTTCCTGCTCTCCTTCTTGTACGAGCTGATCGCGACCGGCGGTGTGGAACGCGAGCGCGTGGCCAGGTTCATGACCGGATTCCACGATCTGGTGCGCCTGGTCGAGCCATGGTCAGCCGAGCGCACCGAACAGGTCACGCGCGTGCCGGCCACCAAGCTCCGCGAGATGGCCGAGGTCTATCGCACCAGGGCAAGCGCGCTCTACATGTCGACCGGCGTCAACATGGGGAGCAACGGGACGCTCTGTTTCTGGCTGCAGGAGGCGATCAACGCGATCTCCGGCAATCTCGACCGGCGCGGCGGCACGCTGGCCGACGAGATCCTGACTCCGGGACGGGGCCAGATCCGCGCGCTGTTCGTCACCGGCGGCCACCCGCTCATCACGATGGCGAACGCCGGACGGTTGCGCGAGCCATTCGGGCGGCTGGATGTGCTGGTCACGCTCGACATTTTTCTCAACGAGACAGGCTCTCTGGGCCACTACGTCCTGCCGTGCACGTCGCCGCTGGAGCGGCCCGACCTGCCGTTCATCTTTCCGCTGACGCTAGGGCTGCAGTCGCGGCCCTACCTGCAGGCGACCCGCGTCGTGGTCGAGCCCGATGGCGAGCAACGGGATGAGGCCACGATATATCTCGATCTGGCCGCCGCCTGTGGCGTTCCGCTGTTCGGATCGCGAGTTGCTCACGGCATGTTGAGCGCGGCGAAGAACGTGTACTCCTTACGGCGCCCTGGAAAACAGCCGGCAATCCCGCAAGAGGCGCTGCTCTCGCTCGTGCTCCGTGCGAGCCGTCAAGGCAGCTTCCGGCGACTGCTCGCGAATCGGCACGGCCGGCTGCGGCCCGCGCACCGCGACAACAGTTTTCTGGGCCGCCGCGTGGTAACCCATGACGGCAAAGTTCACCTGGCGCCCCCGCCGCTCCTCGACCAGACGGCGAAACTGGACGCCGACTTCGCCCGCGAGCTGGAGAACGCCGAGACGCTCAAGCTCATCACCAAGCGAGCCGTCACCACGCACAACTCCTGGACCCATAACCTCGCCGAGTTCGTCGATGGGGATCGCGGGACCAACCACCTCTACATGCACCCGCAGGACGCCATCGATCGCGGCCTGGCCGACGGCGACGTCGCCGATGTTTCTTCGGCAACCGCGACGGTGCGCGTGCCCGTCAAGCTGCTGTCGGACTTGATGCCCGGGACGGTCGCCCTACCCCACGGCTGGGGCCACCAGCACGCCAAGGGTCTGAGCGTGGCCAGCCGCACCCGCGGCGTCAACGTCAATTTGCTCGCCGCCGACGGTCCCGACCACCTCAAGCGCGTCAGCGGCATGGCGCATCTGACCGGAATCCCCGTAACCGTGCAGCCGGCGGGCGGTCCCCGCGACGCGACCGACTGGTCAGGGATCGGCGCGTCCTAGCGAGTATGCCTTTCCGCTGACGCTACTGCAGCGACCCGGTCACCTGCGTCGTCAGCCGGAGAGCCCAGCTCACGCCCGATGAAACGGCCGCGCGCACCGAGCCTGGATCGTAGGCGTCGAAGGTGCTCAGCACGCCCACGCAAAAGCAGACTCCGAGCATCCACTTGAACGTCGCATGCCCGGCCCGCACGGCAAGCCGCGGTGGTTCGATGACCGGTCGTTTTCGCGAGCGCGACCGCGACTTGGGCACCGACGGCAGCGGCCGGTCGAAGACCCACTGGCGGTTCTCACCGCAGTAGGGACATGTGTCGGTTTCGGAACTGAAAGACCTGGCGCACTGCGCGCAGATCGTCGGTCGGACTTCCACGCTCGCAGGGCCGCACGGGCCGATGTCCACGATCACCACCGCACCTCCATCACCCCGCCTTTCCCCTTCTCTCGGCGTTGGACGCGCGGCCCGCGGATTCCTTCATCCGTTCGAGCTACCAGCGGTCGAGCGCCCGAACTGGCAGCGCGACCGTGCCGGTCGACAGGTTCCTTGGTGATCCGTGAAACGAGCGCGGAGATTCAAGTTTCCTTATCCATGGGCCGTCAAC
Organism: uncultured Myxococcales bacterium; assembly: GCA_964555245.1. Classification (GTDB taxonomy): domain Bacteria; phylum Desulfobacterota; class Binatia; order UBA1149; family SPBQ01; genus CAZKRI01. The sequence continues at coordinate 62,549 of CAZKRI010000040.1, read as the reverse complement.
AAGAAACTACATTTTTCTATGGCGTGATGCTCCAAGCGGTGGAGCAGAGGTTTCGTTTCGATTCTCTGCTACGTTTGACGTATTATAGGTGACGTAGCACACTTAGCCGAGTGATCCGCTCGTTTGCGGATGGAAAACCTCGTCGGCTATTCGAGGATGATCGACAGCGCGGCTTCCGCGGCCTCGACTACGAGCGAGCGTTGATGTTGCTCGACGCGCTAGACGCAGCCCCCTCTCTCGAACCGCTGAGGATGCTTCAGGCAGTGAAGCTACATCGGCTCACGGGTGACCGGAGGGGCCGCTGGGCAATGACGGTCAACGCACGTTGGCGAATCACGTTCAGATTCGCCGATGGCGACGCCCATGAGGTAACGATCGAAGACTACCATCGAGGGTAAACCATGGCACGAATCAGAAAGCATCCCGGTGAGTTACTACAGGCGGAGCTCGCAGAGCGGGGCATCAGCGCTAACCAGCTTGCTCTTGCGCTTCGGGTGCCGGCGAACCGCATTACCGGCATTCTCCGCGGCGAGCGATCGGTGACGGCGGAAACAGCCGTGCGACTCGGGCGCTATCTGGGTACCGGCGCCGCCTTCTGGATGAACCTGCAAGCGCTTCACGACATCTCCGTCATCGAGGCAGAGAAGGGGCGCGCGATAGCGAAAGAGGTTCCCGCGGCTATCACAGTCTGAGAGCGCGTCGCGCTGCCCCGAGCATGCGATGTGCTGAGGTTCTGTTTGCGGGGGAGGAGGTCGACGGCAAACGCGCGGATCTCCGAATGAGTTCTGGCCGAGCGGATGTGTGCTGGCTACTTTGTCTGTCCGGCCGCAAAAGGACGGATCCGAGGCCAAGCGAGCTGATTCTCAGGGCGATCGGGTGATTTCTGTACGGATGTTCGACACCCCATGACTTCTGGTGTGTCGTCCCGATTCCTCAATGATTACGCAGCGGTCGAGCGAGGTAGCCAGGACAGAGCAGATTCCGAGCGTGCCGGCGCTCACGAGATCGACGCTGTGCTCGCAGGTCGTATCGATGAGTACGGGGACCGTCACCGCGGCGACGTCGCCGCCCGGCCCATTGCCGGTAAGCGTGCTGTCGAAGAGCTTGGCACGAGGCGGCTCGGGTCCACCGCTGGGATCGACACGTGGATCCGGCAGGGAGAGACCACCGGCGGCATTGCTGGTCACGGTCGCGTTCTGCAGCTTGACGCGCCCGTAGGACTCAATCGCGTATCCGCCATTGTCCGCGATGGTCACGTCGCGGGCAAAGACACCGCCATTGCCAGGCGAGCCTGCCAGATTGACCACGGCATCTGCGACGCTGTTCGTGATCGTCACGCCCCGCAGGGTGATCCGGTGGTTGTAGATGCCGAAGATGCCGCAGCGGTTGTCATGGATCGAGACGTCGCGAACCACTGTCGTGTTCTCGCTGGTGATCGCGCAGCCGACTGGGTCCGAGCCTCCGGCCGTGACGCCGAAGATCTCACCCGGGCCTTCGATCTTGGTCGTGTGTATCCCCGGGGACGTGGAAATGCCGTTACTGCCCCCGCTGATGCTGTGGCCGTTCATCTGCAACCGCGCGCCACCCGACACGCGGATTGCCGGACCGGTCTCGGGGCAGAGCAGGTCGGCCTGCAGAATCCCGGTATCGCCACGGCTCACCGTCTCGCCACAGGTAAGGATGTCGAGCGCATGAGCGCGCGCACCACCGAGCAGCAGCGAAATCGTGAAGAGCAGTGCCGACCGCCTCGTCAGAGCTGCACCCAGACGCTCTTGATCTGCGTGTAGAGGTCCAAGGCGTGCTGACCCAGCTCGCGCCCGTAGCCGCTCTGCTTGTAGCCGCCGAACGGAGACGCGGCGTCGAACGCGTTGAAGCAGTTGATCCAGACGGTTCCAGCCTTGAGCGCGGCGGCCGCGCGGTGCGCTTTGCCGATGTCGCGGGTCCAAACTCCGGCGGACAGCCCGTAGGCGGTGTCGTTGCCCATCGCGATCACCGAGTCGAGATCCTTGAACGTGAGCGTGGAGACCACCGGGCCAAAGATCTCCTCGCGGGCGATCTTCATGTCGTTGCGCACGCCGTCGAATACCGTGGGCTGGACGAAATAGCCGCGCGGTTTGGCCCGGGCTCCGCCGGTCATGCAGCGGGCGCCGCCCTGCTTGCCATCGGCGATGTAGCCCAAGATCTTGTCGAACTGTTCCTCGCTCACCTGGGCGCCCATCTCGGTAGTCTCGTCCAGCGGATCGCCTACGCGGATGCGACCGGCGTGCTCGGAGAGTGACTCCACGAAACGGTCGTGAATTTTCTCCTCGACGAAAAGGCGCGAGCCGGCGCAACAAACCTCTCCCTGGTTGAAGAAAATCCCGCCGATCGCGCCGGCCACCGCGGCTTCCATGTCGGCATCCGCGAAGACGATGTTTGGCGCCTTGCCACCCAGCTCGAGAGAGACACGCTTGAGCGTGTCGGCGGCTTCCCGATGGATGAGCTTGCCGACTTCGGTGGAGCCGGTAAACGCGATCTTGTCGACGCCCGGATGGCGGACCAGCGCGCCGCCAGCGGTGGGCCCGTAGCCGGGAACGATATTCACGACCCCATCGGGGATGCCCGCCTCCTGGATCAGCGCGCCCAGACGTAGCGCGGTGAGTGGGGTCTGCTCGGCGGGCTTGAGCACCACCGTGTTGCCGCACGCGAGCGCCGGTCCGAGCTTCCAGGCGGCCATCAACAACGGGAAGTTCCACGGGATGATCTGACCGACCACGCCCATCGGCTCGCGAAGGGTGTAGTTGAGATAGGGACCGCTCACAGGGATGGTCTCGCCCTGAATCTTGTCGGCCCACCCCGCGTAGTACTCCAGCGTGTCGATCACCTGAGGGAGATCGACGTTGGTGGTCTCGCGGATCGGCTTGCCATTGTCGAGCGTCTCGAGCAGCGCCAGCTCGCGCCGGTTCCGATCGACGAGGTCGGCCAGTCGAAACATAAGCCGGCCGCGCTCGCGGGCGCTCATCGTCGCCCAGGGACCGGATTCGAGCGCCGCGCGTGCGGCACGCACGGCCTGGTCGATGTCGGCGGCGTCGCCTTCGGCAACGTTGGTCAGCACCTCTTCGGTCGCCGGATTGACGGTCTCGAACGTCTTGCCAGAAGCGGCCGCGACCCAGCGGCCCGCGATGAACAGCTTGCCCGGCTTGATCGCCGGCAGATCGGTCGTCGTTCGCGCCTGCGCCTGCTGCATAGCTCCTCCTGGGGGCGTCTTCGCCACTGCGACCCTAATGCGCGCCAGCCCGCGGTTCGTCAAGCCCGCACCCGGCGCCGGGCTACGGACTTCTCGTCGTGGCGTCAGCGTCCGCTCCGAGACTATGGTTGCGGCCGGAGCCCGGAGGCCGTCCGCAGTCCGTGGGAGGTACGGCCATGCAACGCAGGCTCGGTTGGAGCGTCTCGATCTTCGTCTTCATCCTCGCGACGGCGCACCAGGCGGAGGCGCTCTGTCGGATCCAGCGCTGTCCGGACCAGCAGGCCATCGACTCGGTGCGTGCTCTGGCAGCGGAGCAGTGCGGCTGCCTAACCGCCAGCGACCACGAGAGCTACGTTTCGTGCGCGAAGGATGTCGTCCGCGCCGCCGTGCGGGATGGCCGCCTCGGGCGCCGTTGCCTCACGCGAGTGGTGCGCTGCGAATCGAACGGGCCCTGCGGGAGCGCGACCGAGGGCTTCGCGGACAGTAACGGCGTGCGCATCCACCACGTGAGCTTGGGCACGGGGCCGTTGGTGGTAATGATCCACGGTTTTCCCGATTTCTGGTTCACGTGGCATCGCCAGATGGCCGCGCTCGCCGACGACCACCAAGTCGTCGCGATCGACACACGCGGGTACAACCTGAGCGACAAGCCAGCGGGCGTGGAGCAGTACGCGCTGCCCTTGCTCATGGACGACGTCGCTGCCGTCATCGCTCAGTTCGGCCAGCAGCGCGCCATCATCGTCGGCCACGATTGGGGCGCCCTCATCGCCTGGTCGTTGGCCATGGAGCGACCGCAGCTCGTCGAACACGCCATCACCTTGAACGTCCCGCATCCCCGCGGGTTCCAACGCGAGCTGGCGACCAATCCTCAGCAAGCCGCCGCGAGCGCTTATGCGCGTGCGCTCCAAGCCGACGGATCGCACACGTTCCTCACGGCCGAGCTACTAGCGGCGATCGTGGGGGATGCCGAGCACAACGACCGCTACATCGAAGCGTTCCAGCGCTCTGACTTCGAGGCCCTGGTCAACTACTACAAAGCCAACTTTCCGACCGAGCCCTACGTGGAAGACACGTCGCCCGTGGTGAAGATCGCCGCGCCGGTGCTCGTCCTGCACGGGCTCGCCGATCCGTTCCTGTTACCGGCCGGCTACAACGGCACGTGGGAATGGCTCGACGGCGATCTCACCATGAAGATGATTCCGGGGTCCGGCCACTGGGTGCAGCGCGAAGCTGCAGAGGTGGTGACCGCAACCCTGGTGGACTGGCTCCGCCGTTAGAAGCCGTAGGCTTGCTTGAGGGCCGGGTCCTTGGCCGCGAGCATGCGCGCGAGCTCGACCATGACCTTGCACTGCTTGTAGGTGGCGTCGTCCTGCATCTTGCCGTCGATCAGGACGGCGCCGGTGCCGTCACCCATCGACTCGATGACCTTCTTGGCCCAGAGCACCTCGTCGACCGGCGGGCTGAAAACCTTCTTGGCGATCTCGATCTGTACGGGGTGGAGCGACCAGGCACCGACACAGCCCATCAGGAACGCGTTGCGGAACTGGTCCTCGCAGGCGAGCGTGTCCTTGATGTCGCCGAACGGTCCGTAGTAGGGCAACAGTCCGTGTGCCACGCAGGCATCGACCATGCGTGCGGTGGTGTAGTGCCAGAGATCCTGCTGCGCGGTGACGCGCGCGGCATCGGGCTGGTTGGGCTGAGGATCGGACCGCACCAGATACCCCGGGTGCCCACCGCCCACGCGCGTGGTCTTCATGCGGCGGGAAGCGGCCAGATCGGCGGGGCCGAGCGACAGCCCCTGCATGCGTGGGCTGGCGGCACAGATCTCCTCGACGTTGGCCACACCCGTAGCCGTCTCGAGAATCGCGTGAATCAGCAACGGGCGCTTGAGCCCCGCCTTCGCCTCCAGCTGGGCGAGCAGCCGGTCCACGTAGTGGATGTCCCAGGCCCCTTCGACCTTCGGCACCATGACGACCTCGAGCTTGTCGCCGATCTCGGTGACGAGCCGGGTGAGGTCGTCGAGCGCCCACGGTGAGTCCAAGCTGTTGACGCGGGTCCAGAGCTGCGTGTCGCCGAAGTCCGTTTCCCTGGCGATCTTGATCAACCCCTCGCGCGCGGCGACCTTGTTCGCCGCCTGAATCGCGTCCTCGAGGTTGCCGAGCAGCACGTCCACCTGTTTGGCGAGCTCGGGAACCTTGGCCACCATCTTGGGGTTGCTCGGATCGAAAAAATGGATCATCCGCGAGGGCTTGAACGGAACCTCGCGCAGCGGCGCCGGGGCGCCGATGGCCAGTGGCTGAAAGAAGTGTTTCGCGCTGCGCATTGCGACCGGACCGCCCCTGGGGCCGTACTACTCGTAGAGCTTGACGACTCGCACGCCGTCGGGCGAGGCCTGCAGACAGCGCTCGCAGAGCGTGCACTCGTCCACGTTGTCCTCGACGACTCGGACCGCGGTGGGCTCGGTCGCGAGCGCAAAGATATCCACCGGGCACACGTCGACGAGCTGCTTGGCCAGCCCCGCGGTCTTGCGAATGACGTCGTCCTTCACATCGACACGGATGAACATTGCCATCGTTATGCCCCTACCCGCGCGCCGTCGATTCGCTGCTTGACCAGATTGGGAATGTCGCCGATCTCCTCGGCCACGGAAATGCCGGCCTCGCGCATGCGGCGGATCTTGTCGGCCGGCGAATCGAGCGGCTTCTCCACGACAGTGCCGGCATGTCCGAAGCTCATCCCCGGCATCTCGTCCATGAAGCGGCCGGCGACGAACGCGACGATCGGCAGTCGGCTTTTGTTCTCCTTGGCCCAGCGGGCCAGCTCGGCCTCCATCGCGCCACCCGGCTCCGAATAAATCACGATCGCCTTGGTCTCTGCGTCGGCCTCGAACAGCGGCATGAGCTCGGAGTACGAGGTGCCGACTACGGGGTCGCCACCGATCGAGATCGCGGTGCTCTCGCCCAGACCGGCGGCCGACAACGCGTTGCAGATCTCCGTCGTCATGCCGCCCGAGCGCGACATCACGCCGACGCAGCCGGGCTTGAACGCCTTGCGGCAGTCCACCGCGGGGCCGCCGAGGCTGCCGAAACGGCAGACGTCGGGCGTGATCACCCCGAGGCAGTTGGGGCCGATGAGGCGTGCGCCGTGCGTGGTCGCGAACTCGACGATCTGAGAGGCATCACGGCGCGGAATCCCTTCGGTGATGATCACCAAGAGCTTGATCCCCGCGTCGATGGCCTCGAACGCCGCGTCCGCGGCAAACGCTGCGGGCACGGTGATCACCGCGCCGTCCACCTTGCGCTTGGAGGTGATCGCGCGGACCGTGTCGTGCACCGGCACGCCGTAAACCTCCTGGCCGCCCTTCCCCGGGGTGACGCCGCCGACGATCTTGGAGCCGTACTCGAGGCACTCGCGCGTGAAGTTCACCGCCTCGCGCCCGGTGATGCCCTGAACGATGAACGTGAAATCCTTGTGAACGAGAATCCCCATGACGCGGCGCCTCAGCCTTTCGCAGCCTGGATCTTGGCGACCGCGCGCTTCGCCGCCTCGCTCATCGAGACAGAGCGATCGCAGAACTCGACGCCGTACTTCTTGAGGATCTTGAACGCGTCGGCTTCCCAGGCGCCGGGGACGCGGAAAATCGCGATGGTCTCCTTGGGGTCGAGCCCCAGCTCGAGCACCCCTTTGATCACGCCGCGGGCGACGAGGTCGGCGCGCGTGTTCGAAACGACGTTCGACATGACGGCGATCTTCTTGACGCCCGGCTTCGAGAGAATCGCCTTGGTCAGCCGCTGGGCCTTGCGCACGCTGGGGTTGCCGCCGATCGCCGCGTAGTTGGCGGGCCGGCCGCCGTGCTTGCGCACGGCGTCGGTCAAGGTCAGCGAACCGCCGCCGGCGCCGATCACCAATCCGATGTTGCCGTCGAACTCGACCACCGGCCCGGCTACTCCGCGCGGATCCTCGGCATCGATCTTCGCACCCTCGATCTCGAACGGCGTGGGCTCGCGCGGCAGCCGCTTATCGTCGGGCTTGATGCCGAGCTCGTCGAGAATCGCCTTCTGGCGCGAGCGGCCTTCGACTTCCATGTCCGCGAAGCAGTCGAGCACGACGAAGCTTCCGTCATCGAGGCGCGCCAACGCGTTGACGTCGAGCTGGGTCAGATCGTACTGGAGGAACACCTGCGCCAGCCGCTGCACGACCGCCGCCGCGCGGGTGAGATCCGATCCAGTTAGGCCGAGCGCGGCGGCCAATTCCTTCGCCAGATAGGGAGCAAACGGGCGGAGCGCCGAAAAGTGCCGGCGCGCGAAGCAGTCGGGATGCTTGACGATCGCGTCTTCCACGTCGTCGACGCGCGTTGCGCCAGCCACCATCACGGGGAGCTTGCGTACCCCGTCGTAGGTCATGCTCACGCAGTATTCTTTGGCGCCGGCGTTGGCCTTTTCGATCAGCACACCCTTGGGCGCGCGCCCGCCAATCGAGAGCTTGAGAAGCGCCTCGGCGTGCGTGCGCGCATCGGCGGCGCTCTGCGCGGTCTTGGTGATCTCGGCTTTGGCCTTGCCGGGATAGAGAACCTGAGCCTTGAGCACGACCGGGACGCCCAGCTCGGCAGCGTGCCGCTCGGCCTCGGCGGCCGTCTGCGCGACCGCGCCCTTGACGATTGGGATGCCGTGCTTGGCTAGAATTCGCTTCGCTTCGAACTCGTAAAAGCGCATTTCAGACGAGCCTCTCCATCGCTGTCGGTTCTCACGGCCGCAACGCAGCCGTCAGACCGACGGCCCAACCGAGGGCGCGCTCCGGCGGAGCGACTCTCGTTTCGTGAGTTCTAGCCGTAGTGGCTGCTGCGTCGAGCCGCCGAAACGTCCGCTTATACGCTATCCGCGAGCAGGGCAAGTTTGCCGCCCCTCGCCCACCGCGCGGCGCTCGTTGGGTTCCCGCGGCTTACGGACAGCCGCCGACCCCGGGCGTGTACGGCGCGTCGGGGGTATTCGCGCAGAACAGCATCGACTGCACCTGGTTCACCACCCGGCCCGGACCGGGCAGGCCAGCGACGTCGTTGATGCCGGTGTTCGCGGTCGGCGGAATGCAGAACAGCGAAGCGCCGATGGGGAACTCCGGATCAGCCTGGCCATCGACCAGGATCGGGTTGAGGAAGCAGCCGCGTGTCTGCGACAAGCTGCAGCTGCCGCAGAGGCCCGGGCCGATCCCCGAGCCGCACTCGGTCGAATCACAGTCGGCGTTGCTGTTGCACGTCACGTACGGCTCCCCGTTGGCCCGGAGCGCTCCGTCACAGAAGGTGCTCACTGGGCCGTTGTTGCACGAGCCGTCGATCCCGTTGCCGGTGTCGCTACACACGCCGTCGCTGCACCCGTTGGCGCGTGGTTTGCCGAGCGACTGATTTCGGCAGGTGCCCACGCCAAGTGCGGCGCAGTCCGCGTTCGACGTGCACGTGACGGTCGTGTCGCTCGAACAGATGCCGCAGGGGCAAATCTCCGGCGCAAAAGGTGGGAAACCGCAGGTGATGCCGGCGCTCATCGACTGCATCCCGGTCGTTTGCCGCAGGCCGATGCGGAGCCCGGTGCCCGATACGTTCTTTCCCGACAGCGGGAAACAGTCGAGACTGTGGCCATCGCCACCTAAAGCGGGGAACGTCTCGTTGTCCGCATCGACGTCGCAGGCTTGGCCGTCGTTCTGACCGAAGACACAGGTCCCGTCGCGTACTCCGTCGCGGGGGGTGGTGTCGCCGGTGCAGTATGCGCACGGGACCGTGGTCAGCTCGCCCAAGAACACGACGGATCGCAGGTTGGCGCTGATCTCTCCGCTACCCAGATCGACGTTGGCGGTGCCCGAAATGTCGTCGAAAAATCGATTCACGACGCAGGCCGGCGTGCTGCCGGAGGAGAGCGGCAGGGGCGGGCCGAAGTAGCAGTTGCAGGTGCCTACGCACTGTCCGCCAACACAGGAAGGCAGGCGCAGCCCGTTGAGACAGTACTCGTCCGCGGGGCACTCGTCGTCGATGGCACAGGTCATCGTCGTGGTCTCGCTGCAAACCCGGCAATCGAGATCGACCGTGCAACTCACACCGGTCGAGCAGTCGGCAGCGTCGATCTGGAACGCGTCCGAACAAATCGCCTGATTGTCGTTACTACAACGGCAGTTGCCGTGCTCGGGGTTGAGGCCGGTGACCTGGCATTCTCCACACGGCTCAGGCCCGCCCGGTGTGAACGGGTTGGGGCAGTCGAGGTTTCCCGACATCACCACTTGGTCGTTGATGTCCGAGTTGAACGCAATCCCGGTCCAGCCGGTGTCGAGGTCGGTGGCGGTCACGCACCGGTTGAGGTCCGTGTCGCAGGTTCCCACGGTACAGTCGGCGTTCGTCGCGCAGGCGATTCCGGTCACCCCGGCGTACAGGACGATCTCGCCCTTGCCCGGGCAGTCGCCGGCCAGATCCAGCGTGGTCGTCGTGCTGGTCGAGGTGCTGGTAACCGTCGTCGAGGTGGTAGAAACCGGACAGGGGCAGTTGAGCGCAACGGACTGACCGGTCGCGCTCTTCAGGCAGATGAGCGCGTCCGTGGCCGAGGGCGGGAGCGTGCCCTTGGGCGCGCAGATGCAGTCGGGGTTGCACGTCTGAAGCCCCACCGCCCGTCGCAGGATGAACAGGCAGTCAGTGGCATTCGGAGCCGAGCCGTTGCTCAACGGCTGGCTGCAATCGCCTTGGGCCGCCCAGGCCGGCGACGTCGCGATCACGACGTACGTGGAGAGAACGGTAAGCCCTATTCGCGTGATCTTCATGGGTCGACCTCCTCTGACCTTCCGCGTCACAGGCCGGCCCCCGTCGACCCTCGTGAACGACTGTTGCACAGGACAGTAGCAGCCCCAGACGCCCGGTGTCTAGGGAAGAATCGGAGCCATCCGAGGCCACGAGCAAGCCTCAAGTGTTCCTCGAAGCCTTTGCGAAACCGCTGAGTTAACAAGCACTTTCCTGACACAGACGAAGTGTCTTCTCAGGTTGCGAGATGCCCTACGCGCCCACGCGATGGCCACAGCCGAAAACGGCGAGACTCTCGCGGCGCGCGGGTCTAAAGTGCCGTCATGAACGAGATCATCCTGCACCATTACGAGCGTTCTCCGTACGCCGAGAAGATCCGGCTGATCCTGGGCCTCAAGCGTCTGACGTGGCGCTCGGTGCTCATTCCGGAGGTCATGCCCAAGCCCAAGCTGACGGCACTCACCGGCGGTTACCGGCTCACCCCGGTCATGCAGATCGGCGCCGACATCTACTGCGACACCAAGGTGATCGCCGCGCAGCTCGAGCGGATCGAGCCCGTGCCCACGCTCTATCCGGCGGGGCAGCCCGCCATCGAGCGCGCGCTGTCGTACTGGGGGGAATCAATGTTCCTCCCCACGGTCCTGGTCTTCGTGGGCCAGCCCGGCGTGCTCTCGGAGGAGTTCCTCCAGGATCGCGCGAAGATGGTGCCGGGGGGCTTCAGCCCCGAGCTCATCCGCTCGATCATTCCGAGCAAGCTCGACCAGCTCCGTTCCAAACTCGATCGCCTCGACCAGCAACTCGCCGACGGGCGGCCCTATCTGTTGGGAGACACGCCGAGCCTGGCCGATTTCTCGACCTATCACCCGGTCTGGGCGATGCGCCTGGTACCGGTCACCCAGGATCTGCTCGAGCCGTTCGCCGCGGTCGGTGAGTGGGCGGACCGGATCGCCGCGATCGGACACGGCGGCCGGGTCGAGATGGATGCGGACCAAGCGCTCGCCGTCGCCCACCGGTCCACACCGGCCACCGCGGCCGCGGAGGACCGGCTCGACCCGAACGGTAGACGGCCGGGCGATTGGATTCAGGTGATGCCGGAGGAGTATGGCCGCGACCCCGTAATCGGCGAGTTGGTATCCTCGGGCGCCCAAGAGATCGCGATCCGCCGGCACGACGAGCTGGCTGGCGAAGTCGTGGTTCACTTTCCACGCGAAACCTCGTTCGTCTTGCCCGCCGCCAAACCGCAGGGCTCGCGATGAACGGTTCGATGCCTGTCGGCGGCGCCGCCGCTCAGATCCCCGGCCTCGACGAGGAGGCTTGCTATCGGGCACTGAGCAGCCGTGATCGGCGTTTCGACGGCCGATTCTTCGTGGGCGTGCGCACCACCGGCGTCTACTGCCGGCCGGTCTGCCCGGCGCGGACACCGGCGCGCAAGAACGTCGCGTTCTACGGCTGCGCAGCCGCGGCCTCCGAGGCCGGCTTCCGGCCCTGCCTGCGCTGCCGGCCCGAGACCGCGCCCGGTTCGCCGGCCTGGCACGGAACCTCGGCGACTGTCGCACGGGCGCTACGCTGCATCGGCAGCGGAGCGCTCGATGCTGGAAGCGTCGAGCACCTGGCCAGCCGTCTCGGCATCGGCGAGCGCCACCTGCGCCGGCTGTTCCTCGACCACCTCGGCGCAACTCCGGTCGCCGTAGCACAGACCCGCCGCCTGCACCTGGCCAAGCAGCTCCTCGACGAGACCGATCTTCCCATGGCGCGGATCGCATTCGACGCGGGATTCGGAAGCCTGCGGCGTTTCAACACTGCCGTGCGCAACGCCTACGGCCGCAATCCGAGCGAGCTGCGGCTCCGGCACCCAAGCTCCCGGCTGCCGAGCGATCGGCTCCAGTTGCGACTGTCGTTCCGGCCCCCGTTCGACTGGGACCTGCTCTTGAGCTTCCTGGCAATCCGGGCCACCCCGGGCGTCGAGGAAGTTGCCGGCGGAGCCTACCGGCGCACCGTATCCTTCGGCGAACGCAGCGGGATCGTCGAGGTCCGGCTTGCCCCGGACGCGCGCGCCCTGGTCTTGAGCGTTCCGGTCGCGCTCTCGCCCGACCTGGTCGCGATCCTCGACCGGGTGCGAAGACTACTCGATCTCGCCGCCGACCCCGACCCCATCGACCGCTGCCTGGCCCGCGACCCGTTGCTGCGGCCGCGGATACGCCGCCGTCCCGGTGCACGTGTGCCCGGAGCCTGGGACGGTTTCGAAGCGGCCGCTCGTGCGATCGTCGCGCAACAGATCAGCGTCCCGGCGGCCACCACGCTCATGGGCAGGATCGCGAGCGAGTTCGGCCGCCCCCTACCCAATCCCAACGGCAGCCTGACGCAGCGGTTTCCGGAACCCGCGAGCATCAGCGAGGCCCGGCTCGGCGGCCTGGGGATCACCGGCTCCCGCTGCGCCGCACTGGCCAGGTTGGCCGGCGAGATCGCGGCCGAACGGCTCGTCTTCGACGACCCTTCCTGCGACCTCGACGGGTTCGTGAACCAGCTCGTCCAGCTGCCCGGAATCGGCGCATGGACGGCTCACGTGATCGCCATGCGGGCGCGCGGCGAGCCCGATGCGTTCCCCGTCGGCGACATCGGCATCCACCGCGCTCTGGCCGTCGATGGCACGGCGGACTCCGCCCGGCGTGTACTCGCCCGCGCGGAGGCCTGGCGGCCCTGGCGCGCCTACGCCGTCATCTACCTGTGGACTCTGGACATCGCGGATGCCGCCGCGCCGGCGGCCAAGGAGAACAATCATGACCGAGCTGTTCGTTGACGAGATCGCTTCGCCCATCGGCGGGATCGTGATCGTGGCTAGCGACAAGGGCCTGTGCGCGCTGGAGTTCGCGGACCAGCGTGAGCGGACGGCTAACCGGCTGCGAACCCGCTTCGGGAGCGTGAGTCTGGTGAAGCGCCGCGATCCGCTGGGCTGCACGAGCGCCCTGCGCGCCTACCTCAGCGGCCGACCGGATGCGCTCGAACGCGTCGCCGTCGATACCGCCGGCACCGCGTTCGAACGCGCGGTCTGGTCGGAGCTGTGCCGGATCCCCTTCGGCAGCACAGCGACATACGGCGAGCTGGCCCGGCGGATCGGCCGGCCGGGTGCGGCACGGGCGGTGGGCACGGCCGCTGGGCACAACCCCGCGGCGATCGTGGTCCCTTGCCATCGGCTGATCGCAACGGAGGGTCTGGGCGGCTACGCATGCGGGCTCTGGCGCAAGCAGTGGTTGCTCGACCACGAGCGTGGATGCGCGGCGGCATTGGAAGCAGCGTCCGCCTGAAGCCCGTTCAAGCGGCCGACTCGCGGGCTCGCAGCCGCTCGAGTATCCGCGCGTGGGCCTGACGGGTCAGCCGGTAGTGCCGAGCGAACAGGATCGCACCGATCAGGCAGAGCAACGGTACCACCGACGATAGCAGCCGGATCACCACCAGGGTCGAGCCTGCGGGCACGACGCCTTGCTCGAGTCCGGCCAGGTCGAGCACGCCCATCGCCACGGCGACAGCCAGCGCGCCGGCCAGCTTGCGCAGGAACGTGAACACGCCGTTGTAAACGCCCTCGCGCCGCTCGCCGGTGATCAGGTCGTCCTCGTCGATCACGTCGCCCACCATCGACCACGGCATCAGGTCCACGGCCGAAAAACCGATACCGGCCAGCGGTGCGAACACGAGCATCGTCCAGGGCGGCCAGTCCGGGTGAGCGAAGCCCAGCAGCGCGAGCGACGCCATCCACCAGACCGCTCCGACGATAAAGACCTGCGACTTTTCCATCCAGCGCGACATGCGCAGCCAGAGCGGTAGCGACCCGACCACCGCCGCCAGGAACAGGAGCATGACCGGCTCGAAGGAGCCTGAGCGTCCGATCCAGTGGGTGAGGTAGACGATCAGCATCGCCCCCATGACGTCCATCGCCACCCGGCCGCAGAGATAGAGACCGGTCAGCGTGCGAAACGTCCGGTGGCGCGCGACGGCGCGCAGACCATCGGCGAAACCGAGCCGCACCGGCCGGAGCTGAAAGTTGGGACGCTCGAAGCTGACGCGGTGGACGGCCAGCCACGGCAGCGCCAATCCCACGCCCATCAGCGCGGCTGCCGTCGCGAAACCGGGGGCGCCCCCGCCAAGCGCCGCGGCCAGCGGCCGCATCCCCACGGCCGCCGCGATCCCGACCACCGAGGCTGCGTGCCGGTAAGTGTTGAGCGAGGTACGCTCGTCGTAGTCGAGCGACATCTCGGGAAGCAACGCGAGGTAGGGCACGGACAGCACCGTCATGGCGCAGACGAACAAACTGTAGGTGACCACGAAGTACGCGAACAGAAGCCCGTCCGACGTCACGGGCGGCACGTTCCAAAGCATGGCGAAGCCCATGCCGAACGGCACGGCGCCGATGAGGAAGTAGGGCCGCCTCCTGCCCCATCGCCAGCGCGTGACATCCGACAGTCGGCCCATGAGCGGGTCCGTCACAGCGTCAACCAGCCGGCCGGCCAGCGGCACCAGGCCGGCCAGAGCCGGCCGCAGGCCGGCGACTTCGATCAGATAGTACGACGCGTAGACCAGCGAGAGCGCCGCCAGCGCCGTGTTCACCGTGAAATCGCCGGTGGCGTAGACGGTCTTGGTCAGCGGCGAGAGCCGGCCGGATGTCGAGGGCGTACTCATGTCGGGGCAATGGCGCGAGGCGCCCTGTCCAGATTATCGGTGCGGCCGCCTGTTCAACCAAGTCGGCGGCGGCTTACAATAGGAGCTGCATGCGCATTCTGGACTGGCTGCGCCACCCCGGCGCCCCCCCGCCCCCGCGCTCGCCCGCCGCGGCCCAGGCCGACCAGCACGCACCGAACACGACAACGACGGCGCCATCCGCACCTGCCATAGCCGAACTGGTCATCGACGCGCCCGACAAGCAGCGCGGGCTCGAGCTGCTCGCCGGCCTGGCTGACGCGCCGACCTTGGCGCGGATCGTACAAGGGGCGCGGCTCGCTCCGCTGCGCCGGGCCGCGCTCGAACGCATCCGTGACGATGAGACGCTGGCCGTCGTCGCCATCGACGGCGGCGAGGTTGAGTTGCGGCGCCTGGCGGCCGCCCGCATTCAGTCGCCTCGGACTCTCGCCAACGTTGCCGCCTCCACGCAGGACGCCCCGCTCGGGCGCGCCGCCGTGACACGCTTATCCGATGCCGAGCTGCTCGCCCGGGTCGCCGTCAGCGCCTGCTGTCGGGCCGTTGCCCTGGAGGCCGTATCCGCCCTGGAAGAGCCCACGCGGCTGTTCGAGGTCGCGCTCGGCGCGCGCGACGTCGTGGTCGCAAAGGCGGCGGTCAAACGGCTCGACGACGAGCGCCTGCTCGCCCGGATCGCCGAAGCCGATGTCGACCCTCTGCTGCGCCGAGCGGCGGTCAAGCGACTGAGCGACCAGAGCTCGCTCGTCGAGGTCTGGATGCACAACGCACCGGTGGAGGTCCGCCGGCAGGCGGTCGAACGGCTCCGCGACCAGAGCTCGCTCGCCACGGTCGTGCGCGAGGACGCGGATGCCGGGGTGCGCGCCGCGGCGCTCGCCCGCGTCCGCGACGAGGACGTGCTGGTCGGCGTCGCCATCGCCGAGGTCGAGCCCGACCTGCGCATGGCGGCGATCGAGCGCCTTGCGGCGCAAGCCGCGCTCGCTCGGGTTGCCCGCGAAAGCGCTCACGTCGATGCACGGCTGGCCACGCTCCGCCGGCTGGAGGATCCGTTGCTGCTGGCTGAGATCGCCAAGCAGGACCCCTCTGCCGAAGTGCGACGGCTCGCCATGCGCGGCATTCGCAGCGCGGCCCTGCTGACCGATGTGCTCGAACACGGCCAACACGGAGACGCGCGCGCCCTTGCCGTGCGCCGGCTCCGCAAGAACAAGGGGATGGGCACGGTCGCGCTGGAAGACGAAGACCCGCGCGTGCGCAGTGCCGCCGTGCGTAAGGTCTCCCGGCAGCCGCTGCTGTGCGCGATCGCGCGGTTGGACGGCGACTGGCGGGTCCGGCTCGCCGCGGTCGAGCGGATCACGGATCCGGACGAGCTGCACCGCCATGCCGTCGACGACGCCGACTGGCGCGTGCGCGCTGCGGCCGTCGCGCGCGTGAGCGACCGCGACACCCTGGTCAGTCGCGCCAAGTGGGACAAGGCCTGGCAGGTGCGTAAGGTCGCCGTGCAGCAACTGACGGATCAAGGGGTGCTCGAGAACCGGGCCAAGAACGACGAGGACTGGGGCGTGCGGCGGGAGGCGGTGCTGCGTCTGGAAGACCCCGCGCTGATCGCGAATCGCGCACACTGGGACGCCGACGCGCGCGTGCGCGAGACAGCCGTCGAGCGCCTGACCGATCCCGCTCTGCTCGGCGAGATCGGACAGAGCGACCCCGACGAGCACGTGCGCGCGGCCGCCATCGCCCAACGTGACCGCCTGCTGGGCGCTTCAGCCGCGACCACGATCACCGACGCAAACGGCTAGCTTGTTTGCCAGGGCGGTGGCACAGTCGCCCGTCGCCATGGCCGCCCAGCCGCGGGTTCGTTTTCTCGCTCACCTCCAGCAGTACCTCCTGGCTGGTATTCTCACGGTCATCCCGCTGTGGGTGACGTGGCTCGTGTTCTCGTTCCTCTTGGGCCTGCTCTCGGCATGGGGCCGGCCGGTGGCCTCGGCACTCTCCGGTCAGGTCGTGTCCTATCCGGCGCTCGGTTTTCTCATCCACCCGCTGTTCCGCTCGGCGCTGGGAGTGTTCTGGGTGGTGGCCGCGCTCTACGTGCTCGGCTGGATCGCCACACGCGTGGTCGGCGAACGGATCATCTCGACGTTCGACGGCTTCATGGCGCGGATCCCGCTCGTCCAGATGATTTACGGTTCGACCAAGAAGCTGCTCGTCGCTCTCCAGCAAAAGCCCTCGGGAGTCCAGCGGGTGGTGCTGATCGAGTTCCCCTCCGAGAACATGAAGGCGGTGGGTTTGGTCACGCGCACGTTCAAGGACACCGATACCGGCGAGGAGCTGGCGGCGGTCTACGTGCCGACCACGCCCAATCCCACGTCGGGCTACATCGAGATCGTGCCCGTGGCCAACATCATCTCCACCGACTGGACGCTCGACGATGCCATGAGCTTCGTGATCTCGGCGGGCGCCGTCGCCCCCGACACGATCCGTTACCGCGACCCTTTGTCCTAGTCTGTCCGACCGTCGGCGTTCGGCTTGCGCGCGGCGCGGGCTTCAGGCGCGCTCGAGCAGCGGCAGCCGCTCCGCCTCGGCGAACCTCTTGCGCAGGGCCGCATAGTCGTCGAGCGTGAAAGGCCGGAACGCGGTGTCCCCGCGCTCGCGCCAGTAGAGCGGATCGCTCACGCGGCTCGGGTCGAAGTGGGCGGCCTTGAGGTTACGCACCAGGATCTTCTGCGTTCCGGTGTACTCGAAATCGTCGACGATGCGCACGAAGTCGGGAAACCACTTGCGGTCCATGCCGGCGCCGCTCACCCGGCGTTCGCAGAACTCGAAGAACCCGCGCGGATCGAACTGCACGCCGTCGCGCAGCTTGAGCGCCGCCATCACCAGCTCGTCGGAAACCACGCAGGGCACCCCGTAGGCGGCGGCCAACGGGATGTCGGGGTGCTCGGAGATCAAGCGGGCGACCTGCAACGCGGAGAAATTCTCGCCGTCCTTGCGGATCCAGTCGTCGGTCCGGCCGTCGAAATAGAGGTAGCGCTTGCCGTCGCGGACGAGGACGTGGCCGAGGTCTCCCGAATGGTAGACCCCGTCGCGGAACTTCTGCCGGTTCGCGTCGGGGTTGTCGAAGTAGCCCTGGAACAGCCCGGTGTCGGCCGCCACCCGGCAGATCTCACCGACGGCCTGATCGTAGTTCAAAATCTTGCCGTCCGGACCCAGATCGACGGCAGGACACTCGCGGCCACCCTCGGCGATGATCTTTACCGCAGGGTCGATCACCTCGCCGACGCTGCCGCGGGGATCGCCGATTCTCCGGAACGTGCTGATAGCGGCTTCGGTCGAGCCGTAGAGCTCGAGCATGTCTTCGAGGCCGAGCCAGCGCACAAAGCGGTCGATGTCGGGTGGCGATGCCCCGTTGCCCACGGCGTAGCGCAAACGGTTGTCGGGATGCTCGGTCACTTCGCGTCGAATCAGCGCTTCATCGCCCCCGTATTTCTGCTCGATCGCGGCCAGAACGTAGTGGACCGGCTCGCCGACGTAGTTCCAGTAGGTCACGCCGTACTTCAAGACGTCGGCAACGAAGTTGCTCCCGCTGAATCGTTCGCGGAGCCCTACGCTGCCGCCCACCCAGAACGCCGGCATCAGACCCACGAACATCGAGTTGGAGTGGAACAACGGCATACACGTATAGCCAACGTCGTCGCGGCCGAGCTTCAGCGTGGAGGAGACGCCAAAACCGGTGGCGCAGAGCTTCAGCTGGTTGTTGTTGATGCCCTTGGGCAGGCCGGTGGTCCCCGAGGTGTAGATCACCATGAGGTTCTGCTCGGGCGTCACCTGCACGTCGGGGAAGTCCAGGCTGCTGCCGCCGGGGCCGATCTCTCGAACGAGACACGCAGGAAAGCTCTGACCGTCCGCGACCGAGCCGCCCTGCGTCGGCAGGAAAAGGATGTTCTCGGGCGCTATCGTGGTCAGCCGATCCGCGACCCGCTCGACCTCGGCAAGGTAACGCTCATCGACCACCAGGAGCCGGGCACGCGACTGATCGAGAACGCCCGCGAGTGTCTCGCCGCGTAGCCCGGTGTTGATGCCGAACAGGGTGAGCCCGGCGATGCCGCAGCCACCGAAGAGCGCGACCAGCTCCAGGTGATTGTCGAGCATCATGGCGACGTGGCCGGGATGCCGGTCGTCGATCCGCCCCAGCCTACGGTTTAGGAAGTGCGCGACGCGGGTGGCCTCGTCGCGATACTGGCGGTAGGTCCAGCTGCGTTCGTGCTGGCGCAGGAAGACCCTGTCGCCGGCCAACGGATGCTCGGCGCGGGCACGGATCTGCGCACGCACGGTCAGATCGGCATCGAACTGTATCGGTTCGCTCGGCACGCCGCGCTGTTCGACTTGGTCGAACGAGAAAGACTGCGCCGTCTACCTCCCGGCATGAGCCAAGACAACGCCGCGTCGGCGCCGCCGTCGTGCGAATCACGCGCGTCGCGCGAAACGACGAGCCAGCTCGGTGGCCAGATCGGCCGGCTCCCAGGACCGCGAGACCAGCACGAGATCTTCCCCGCTCGCGCATGCGGGAGCGCAGAGCGGCGCGAGCGCAGTGAAAAAGGCCTCAGGGTCGACGAGCTGTTCGGGCGCGAACACGCCACGTCGGACCGCCCTGTCCGGACGCGCGACCTGAAAACCGACGGCGAGCGGCACACCGGTCGCGCCGCCCATGCCGACCGCTGGTGCCGACAGGATTGCCGCCGCAACCGTCGCCGGCCTGCCCTCGCGCTGCCCGCGCACGAGCGCGAACAGCGGGGGCAGCCGGCGGCGCTTGCCGGCCGTCATCTCGCGCGCGTAGTCGTCGGGCGTCTTGACGTTGCCGCCGCTGTCTTCCAGCCATTCGATCCAGCGCGCCGCGCGCTCGCTCGTGATCCATCCCAGATTGACGAGGCCGGTGATCAAGCGGAGCGCGACGAGGTTGGTCGCAGTCGCGGACATCACGTTGAGGCTCGTGCGCAGCCCCGGGTAGCTGCGCGGGAACGTGATGGCTTCGGGATGGCCGATCGTCCAGCCGGTTCGCCGTCCGAGCCCCGGGTAGTCGAGAACGCGCCGACGGATCGGCCTGGCCTCGGTGAAGCGGCCGCCGTCGTAGATACGAATCGTCCCCGTGAGCTGGTGGACCGCGTGGATCGTCGCCGCGCAGGGCCGCGAACCGATCGTCTCCGGCATCGCGGCATCCAGATCCCAGCCGGTGTAGACCTCTTCGACGACGTCCAGCTCGCGCAACGCCCGGACGGCCAACAGGTTGCAGATGCCCGGGCTCGCCCCCATGCCGATCAGTGCGGTGATCCCAGCCGCACGCGCCTGCTCGTCCATCGCGAGCATCGCGACGGTGGATTCCCAGTCGTCGTTGATGTCGACGTAGTGGCAGCCCGCTCGAATCGCCGCGCTCAACACGGGCGGCCCCAGCAAGAAAAAGGGGCCGACGCTATTGAGAACCACGTCGGCTCCCGCGAGCAGGTCCGTCAGAGCCGCGCCGTCGCGCACGTCAACGGCCACACCCCGGCACTTGGCACCACACGAGGCGGCGAGCTCGCGGGCCGCCGCTCCGTCGAGGTCGGCGACGACGATCTCGTCCACGAAATCGAAGCGCAGGGCGGTGCGTACCGCGTAGCGGCCCATCCCGCCGCTGCCGCCGAGGGCGATGATTCTCATCGGGAACCCGCCTCAAGTGCGGGCGCAGGGTGTCTACCCCGGCACGACGAGCTTATCTACCTTGAGAGGCATGCGTGCCGGAGTTATTACGCCGGGCTCCGGCCGAACCCTGTTTGCGCCGCACCTCTGCTGCGCCTGTGGGGCAGCATCGCAGGGAATCATCCGCCTGGGGAGACGTCACGGGCGCCGGCACGGGCGACTACACCGTCTGCGTCCGGCGTGCGCGCGGTCCGGCGTGCGCGTGGGATTGCGCTCGGCACCGCGAAACCGACTACAGCATCTGCCTCGCCGAGATCGCCGGCGACTCTTGTCTCAACCCGCAGGACGAAGCCGTGTGCGCCGCCTTCAACCTCGATGCAGAGACGGAAGCCGCCGGACTGTCGTGTACCGGCAATGCCACCTGCATCTCGCAAGCCTTGCAGACCGACACCGGGCTGAGCGCCGGGTGCGCCGACTGCTGCGGTTCGGTGGGCGGCTGCGCCGCCTCCAACTGCGCTCTGCAATGCCTGGGCGGCTCGGGCAGCAGCGGCTGCCGCAACTGCGTCGCCTCCAATTGCGCGCAGGAGTTCGAGGTCTGCTCAGGCTGGCGCTACGGCCAGCAGTGACCGCTTGACGTTGTATCACAATGTAGTTAATCGTAGCACGCGATGGCCAAGCGCAAAGCGGCGCCCGAGACCGAAGAGCCCAAGGCCAAGGTGCTCCACACGCGCATCCCCGAGTCGCTCGAGGATGCGATCAAGGACCGGGCGCGACGGATGCGCATTCCCGTCTCCAACCTGGTGCGCAACGTGCTCGAGCAAACCTTTCAACTCGTCGAGGACGTGGTCGATGACAGCCTGCAGATCGCGAACGCGGCACGGCGCGGCGCCGAGCGAGTGCGCGAGGCGGCGGTGGGTGCGCGCCGGCCCGACACCGACATCTACGGTTGGCAAGAGCTGGTCTTGAATCGCGACGAGCGCTGCCGGGATTGCTGGACGGAGCTCGACCGCGGCGGCAAGGCCTATCGCGGGCTGTCGGAACGGCCGGGCACGGAACCCGTGTTCCTGTGCGCGGCGTGCGTGGCAAAGATTCGGAGGCGCTGACTTTTTTTGGCCACGCTTGTATCACGAAGTGCTACATCATGCGGCGAGTACACGGGTTCTCGCCGCCCAACCCCCGCGCCATGCGGGGCGATCAGGAGAGACTCCATGGATACGAGAATCGAAGACATTACACGCACCGGCCGTGAGTTCGCCGCCGACTACGTCGGCAACGTCCTCGAGGCGACGGCCGTGTTCACGGACACGCTGATGCGGAACGTGACCACTCTCACCCGCGGCGTCATCAAGGATGGCGCCAAGGTCGCGCTCGCCGCCTGCGAGGCGTTCCTTCCCGAGAGCCGTCCGTAGGGTCCGAGAGCCGGCATGGAGCTTCACTCGACGACCATTCATGGACTGCGGGTGGGGCTCCGCCGCGCCGGCTCGGGTCCCGTGCTGCTGCTCGTTCACGGCATGGCCAGCAGCTCGGCCGTCTGGACGCCCGCCTTGCCAGCTCTCGCCGAACGCTTCACGATCCTCGCTCCCGATCTGCTCGGTCACGGCCAGACGGGCCGACCTGCCGGCGACTACTCGCTCGGCGCGCATGCAAGCCTTCTGCGCGACGTGCTGCTCCTGTGCGAACGTGAGCGCGCAACCCTGGTCGGTCATTCGTTCGGCGGGGGCGTGGCCCTGCAGTTCGCCTATCAGTTTCCCGAGTACTGCGAGCGTCTGGTGCTGGTCGGCAGCGGCGGCCTGGGCCGCGAAGTGCATCTCCTGCTACGTGCCTTGGCTTTGCCCGGCGCCGAGCAGGTCCTGTCCTTGTTCTGCGCGCCGTCCATCAGCGGCGCCGGCGATGCGCTCGCTGGCTGGGCACGCCGGCTCGGGTTCGAGCCAACCGCGGCGGCCGCCGAGGTTTCGCGCGCCTATGCGTGGCTCGCCGACCCGCACAGCCGCACTGCGTTCTTGCAAACGCTGCGCTCGGTCATCGACCGCGACGGCCAAAAAGTGAGCGCGATCGACCGCCTCCACCTCGCCGCCAACATGCCCACCTTGATCGTCTGGGGTGAGAAGGATCCGATCATTCCGGTCGAGCACGCCCGCCGCGCGCACGCAGCGATCGCCGGGAGCCGCCTCGAGGTGTTCGAAGGGGCCGGGCACTATCCGCACTGCGACGACCCGAGCCGGTTCGCCCGGGCGGTGCTCGATTTCGTGGATGCGACGGAACCCGCTCGGCTCTCGCAGCAGGATCTCCGCGTGCGGCTTCCGATCACGCACGCGGGCCAAGGCTCGGTCTAGCCGCCTGCAGCCTGCCGCTGTTTGATCCAGGCTTCCTCGTCAACTACGGCATGACGCCTCTGCATCGTTCGCGCTACAAGGCCGGGGCCGGGGCCGACTACAGCCATCGCTTTCACGCTGGCAACGTTGGCGACGTTTGGAAGCACTGCGCGCTGGTGGCGATCCTCCGCCGGACCTCTCGCGACGCACCCGTCACCTACATCGACACGCACGCGGGTGAAGGAGCCTACGGTCTGGGGCCAACCGGCGAATGGACCGAAGGCATCGGCCGATTGCTAGCCGGCAGCGCGGGCGCCGAGGCACCGGCTGCCCTTGCCGACTACCTCACGCTCGTCCGATCGCTCGCGCCAGCTTCGGAATCGCCGACTCGATACCCTGGCTCGCCGCTGTTCGCACGCGCCGTGCTCGGCAACGGCGCGCAGATGCTCCTCTGGGAACGGAACGCCGAAGCGTTCGCTCGGCTGGCCGCCCACACCGGCAACGCCGCGCGCACGACGCTCGCTTGTGCGGATGGCTTGACCGCCCTTGCGGATGCGGTTCGCTCCGCGGCGGCGAACGGGCACGCCGTGGTAGCGCTCATCGATCCGCCGTGGTCGCAAAAGCCCGATTGGATCACGATTCCCCGCGCTCTCGCCGCGGCGGTTTCCCAGGCGCCCAGCGCCTGTTTCGTCCTCTGGTATCCGGTCAAGAGCCTCACCCGCCCCAACGCGATGCTCGCGATGCTTCGGGCCGCAGGCGTCCCGTGCACGGTGGCCGAGTTGATCACCACACCGCTCGGACAACGACGCAACCGGCTCAACGGCAGCGCCGTCCTCATCGTGCGCCCACCGGCCGGCGCGCTCGAAGCGCTCGTCGCGGCTGGGCTAGCTATTGGCGCTCGCTGCGCCACGGATGCAGGCCAGTGGTCGCTGCGCGTGGTTGGGGGTCAGGTCCAATTTCCGCTCCGCGGAAATTGGACCTGACCCCATTCTACTGTGGCGCGCGGCAGGTCGAACTGCACGCGGCCGAGAGCGCGTCCGAGTTCGCGACGCCGTGATCGCAGTCCTCGACTCCGGCCTGCACCAGGCGGTCGCCGCACCGGGCCAGGCGGCAGAGGCCTACGCAGCCGTCCGTCTCGACAACGTTGCCGTCATCGCACTGCTCGCCGATCTCGACGACGCCGTTGCCGCAGACACCGCCGACCCCGATCAGCAGTTTGCCGTGCGTATCGGTGAGCGGATAGCCGGCGTCGGCAAACGTAGGCGCCGTGGAATCGGCCGCCTTGGCACTGTCGAGGCCGGCCACGACAACGCCGCCGGCGTCGCTCTCGAGCGCGCCAACGTCGACCGATCGGGCGATTAGGGCGCGACTGCGGATCGACCGCTGCGGACTGACCTGTTGGCTCGCCTGCCTGAGGGCCTCCGCCACCGGCACCGTCTCCTCGAGCGCCATCCGGAGATCGTCAACCAACGCCCAGGTCAGCGGAACCGCGAACGCGAACACGGCCAGGGCGCAGCCGTAGCGCAGCGAAGGCTGGTCGACCCAGACACGCAATCGCGCGATCCCACGGTCGATCGCTCGGCCGATCCATCGCACGTTGCCGCTCTGGTCGGTCTCGACGTCGGCGGCCTCCAGGGCAACTCTCAGTCCGACGCGTTGGCGGAGTTGGCGCAATCCGTGATGAGCAAGCTTCTCGTCGAGCCCCTCTCCTCCCGCAAGAACGATCTGCAGGATCTTTTCCTTGCCGGTCTTCAGATTGGCGAGCAGGCGAAGGTCTTCGAGAACTCCGTCGTCGAGCAGATCGGCGTCGTCGACCACGATGGCGACGTTCCGATTCTCAGCCAGCTTGGCGAGTAGAAAGTCGTTGAGGGCTACGAGCCGACGCAATCGTCCGGGTTCGTCGACCGAGATGCCGAGCCCGCGGCAGATCGACTCCAGCATGTCGTCGAAGCTCGCCACCGGTGCGCTGACTGCGACGACGGCCGTACCCTCGCCGAGCGAGCGGGCCGCTCGCTCCAAAACCGCGCGACGGTCGCCGCCCTGAGAGCTAATCAGCGTGATGATGCCCTTGCGCGCCTCGATGCCGTAGACAAGGGCAGCCAGAGCTCGTTCGGTCGAATCGTCCATTCGCGCGTCCGGACCTGGCAACGCCGCTGGCGCTGGGGGTCCGGTCTGTCGCGAGCAACACGCGTACCATCGGCGGCGCCTCGGATCGTCGTGGCGCAGCCCGCCGAGCAGCAAGGCGAACGCATGTACCGGTCGCACGGCACTAGGCATGCAGCTCGCGCGATCGGCGCCGCCGGCGCACGAACCGAGCCTCGCGCGCTGCGCAACTCGAGTGGCCTCGCCGTGTGAGAACCCTCTCGAGTGCTACGGCGTTTGTGCGCTGGGTAACGACGCCGCAACCGAAGTCCCCGCCGCTAGCGCACCGCGCAATGGCGCAATCCGGAGCGGAATCCTGCAACGCTGCAAGACGCGCGAGCCGTGAGTCGGCCGCCGGCGTTGACATAGGTCCCGGCCGGATGCACGGCTGACGGGTCGCGCGGCGGGACCGCGCCGGAGGATGCCGCCGTGAGCACGCAGAATCGTTACGCGTATGCACCGGAGGGAAGCGACTGGTCGGTGACCAGCACCGTGACCACGAATTTTCGCTGGGAGTACGACGACGGGCGTGAGTCGCTGCTCAGGCTCTACGAAAAAGGCAAGAACCTCCAGTGGAACGCGACGAAGCGGATCGACTGGAGCCAGGATCTGGATCCTGAGAATCCCGAAGGTCTGCCCGACGAGAGCATCTCGATCTTCGGCTCGAAGGTGTGGGAACGGCTCACGCGGCAAGAGCGCGCCACGCTCCGGCGCCACTTCCAGGCTTGGCAGCTCTCGCAGTTCCTACACGGCGAGCAAGGCGCGCTCATCTGCACGGCCAAGATCGTCCAGCAGGTTCCGAACATGGACTCCAAGTACTACGCGGCCACCCAGGTGATCGACGAGGCCCGTCACGTCGAGGCCTACTCCCGCCTGCTGCACGAGAAGTTCGAGCTGGCTTACCCGATCACGCCGACGCTCAAGCGCCTGCTCAACGACATTCTCTCGGACTCGCGCTGGGACCTCACCTACCTCGGCATGCAGATTCTGATCGAAGGGCTCGCGCTGGCCGCGTTCGCCCAGATCCGCGACGAGGCGCGCAATCCGTTGGCGGCCGCGGTCAACGCGTACGTCATGCAGGACGAGGCTCGTCACGTGGCCTTCGGCCGACTCGCGCTCCGCGACTACTACCCACAGCTCACCGATGCCGAGCGCGACGAACGCGAGGAGTTCGTCGTCGAGGCCTGCTACCTGATGCGCGATCGATTTCTGGCCGAAGAGGTCTGGGAGACGCTCGGGCTGCCCGTCGAGGAGTGCATGGCCTTCGTGGACGGCTCGCAGACGATGCGGGAGTTCCGCTCGCGCCTGTTCACGCGCATCGTCCCCGCAATCCGCGAGATCGGGTTGTGGGGACCGAAGATCCGCCGCGCCTACGCGAACATGGGGATCCTGGGCTATGCCGAAGTCGACTGCGACGCGCTAGCGCAGGCGGACGAGCGGGTGGCGGCCGAGTTCGACGCCAAGCGGGATGCGAGCATCGAGGAAACCGTCAAGACCGCGCGCGCGGCTTCGTGAGCGAAACGGATCGCCGCGAGCGTTCAGCCCTGGGCGGCGATCTTCGCCCAGGTGTCCCGCAGCCCGACCGTGCGGTTGAAGGCCGGCCGGGCGGGCGTCGAGTCCTGGTCCACGCGGAAGTAGCCTAGCCGCTCGAACTGGAAGCGTTCGCCGACCTGCGCGTGCGACAGGCTGGGCTCCAGCTTGCAGTCGCGCAGTACTTCGAGCGAGCCCGGATTGAGCCGGGTCGTCAAGTCTTCCCCGGGAGCGAGCGCCAGGGGATTCTCCGCCGCGAATAGTCGATCGTAGAGTCGCACTTCGGCTGCGATCGCGTGCGCGGCCGAGACCCAGTGGATCGTGCTCTTGACCTTGCGGCCGTCGGGCGCGTTGCCGCCGCGCGTGGCCGGATCGTAGGTGCAACGCAGCTCGACGACCTCGCCGGCCTCGTCCTTGACCACCCCGACGCACGTGACCAGGTAGGCATAGCGCAACCGGACCTCGTTGCCGGGGGAAAGGCGGTAGAACTTACGAGGCGGATTCTCCATGAAGTCCTCGCGCTCGATGAAAAGCTCGCGCGAGAACGGCACCTGCCGGGTGCCGGCCGCCGGATCCTCCGGATTGTTGATCGCCTCGAGGTGCTCGACCTGCCCCTGGGGATAGTTCTCGATCACGACCTTGAGGGGCCGCAGCACGGCCATCACGCGCGGGGCGCTGCGATTGAGGTCGGCGCGCACGGCAGCCTCGAGCTGATCGTACTGGACGGTGCTGTGATGCCGGGCCAGCCCGATCTCCTCGCAGAAGGCGCGAATCGCGCTCGGCGGATAACCGCGCCGGCGCATGCCGGCCAGGGTCGGCATGCGCGGGTCGTCCCAGCCGCCTACCCGCCCTTCGGCGACCAGCCGCCGCAGCACACGCTTGCTCATCACCGTGTAGGTGAGGTCGAGCCGGCCAAACTCGATCTGCTGCGGGTGACAGGGCACGTCGAGCTGATCGAGGATCCAGTCGTAAAGCGCACGGTTGTCGGTGAACTCGAGCGTGCAGAGCGAGTGCGTGATGCCTTCGAGCGCGTCCGAGATGCAATGCGCGAAGTCGTACATGGGATAAATGCACCAGCGGTCTCCGGTACGGTGATGCCGGGTCTTTTGGATCCGATAGAGAACGGGATCCCGCATCACGATGACCGGCGAGGCCATATCGATCTTCGCGCGCAAGGTTCGCGAGCCGGCGGGGAACTCCCCTGCCCGCATGCGCTCGAACAGGTCGAGGTTCTCGGAGCCGCTGCGACCGCGGTAGGGGCTGTCGCGACCCGGCGCGGTGAGCGTGCCGCGATGCCCACGGATCTGATCGGCGTCCAGATCGCAGACGTACGCCTTGCCCGCACGGACCAACTCGACCGCGTAGCCGTAGAACCTGTCGAAGTAGTCGCTGGCGTAGTAAAGGTGCTCGTTCCAGTCGAACCCCAGCCAACGCACGTCGCGCTGGATGGCTTCGACGTACTCGGTATCCTCGGCCGACGGGTTCGTGTCGTCGAAGCGCAGGTGACACCGCGCACCGGGGTACTCCGTGGCCAGTCCGAAGTTGAGGCAGATCGATTTGGCGTGCCCGATGTGGAGGTAGCCGTTGGGCTCAGGCGGAAAGCGCGTCACCACGCGCCCACCGTTCTTCTGGGCGGCGACGTCTGCAGCAACGATGTCGCGGATGAAGTCTCTGGGTCCCGATCCGACGCTCACGCGGTCCTCCTGGCCTGGCGCGGATCGCTCAGTTTACGCTGCCGCGCGCCAAATGTCGCGCGCCGGTCGCTAGCCAACGGTACGCGCCAGCTCGGCGTACCGGTCCAGGAGCGGCAGCACCTTGTCGGCAGGCTCGGGCGGGAGAAGGAAGACCGCGCGCGCAATCCCCAGATCGCGGAGCGCGCGAAGCTTGTCGGCATCCGCAGGGCAGGCGTAGATCGAGATCTCGAATCCCTCGAGCGTCCGTCCGGCCTCGGCCGCGAGCCGCTTCAACGTGCGCTGGTGTTCGGCCAGATCGTCGTTTCCGCGACCGAGGATGGGGATCCAGCCCTCCCCGTAGCGCACCGCCCGGCGCAGCGCCTGGGGAGCGCTCCCGGCGACGTGGATGGGCGGTTGCGGCTGCTGCACGGGCTTGGGCCAGGAAAAAACCGGCGCGAAGTCGACCAGCTCGCCGTGATACTCGGCCCGCTCCTGGGTCCACAGCGCCTTCATGGCTTCGATCCGCTCTCGCATCAGCTTCCAGCGGTTGCGAAACGGAACGCGCGTATGGTTGAGCATCTCCTCTTCGTTCCAGCCGCCGCCCACGCCGAACAGGAACCGTCCGTTCGAGAGCCGGTCGATGGTGGCAACCTCCTTGGCCAACACGATCGGATCGTGCTGGGGAATCAGACAGACCCCGGTCGCGACCTTGAGACGCCGGGTCGCAGCCGCGAGCGCGATGAGCGGACTGTACAGGTCGTAGTACATCTTGGGCAGCTCGGCGCCGCCAGGCCACGGAGACTTCCGGCTGCAGGGAATGTGGGTGTGCTCCGCTACCCAGAGTGACTCAAACCCCCGCTCCTCCAGCGCCACGCCGAGCGCGGCCAGCGCAATCGCGTACTCGGTGGGAAGATTGCCGCGCCGTACTTCACGGTTTCGCATCGGCCGGGATCGCCGATTCGGCCAGATGGACCAGATCACGCACGGCGATGATGTAGGTCGCGCCCTCTCGTGTGGTGGTCCGGTGAACCGTGCCTGCAGGAAGGACCAGCTTGTCACCGGGCTCGAGCCGGTGACGGCACCCGCCGCTCACGTCCTCGAAGTCCATCGTTCCCTCGACCAGATACAGCCGCTCGTCGCTACGGTGGTAGTGCGCCGCGTAGGTCTCGCCCGGCCCATCGATCCACGAGATCGGCCAGAAGCCTTCCGTATTGATGTCGGCGACCGCTTCTTGCTTGGTGCGGAAGAAACGCTTGATCACGCTCGCCGCGGCCATCGGTAGGGAACGTAGCCGAGCGCAGCGCGGCTTGCCAGTGCTCGCCGGCCGCGCACCAACGGCGGATCAGTCGGAAGCGAGCGGATTGATCTCGGGGAGGTCGGCGATCGTGCTCTCGTCGGCATCGAATCCGCTTTGGCCGAAACTGACCGTGTAGTTGCCGTAACCCGACGAGGGGCTGGTGCGGGTCAGCGTGAGCCGCCAGCTGTCCTCGAGGTCGCCGGTGTCGCCGGGCTCAACCACACCGACCGTGAAGTACTTCGGTTGCGGCTGCCGGACGTCGAGATTGCTCGGCGAGGGCGCGTATGTTCCGTAGATCGCCTGATACCGTTCCTGAGAGGCGCGCACCGCGGCCAGGTAGGCGATCGCCTCCCCCGCCCGCGACCGCTCCACGGCAGCCCGGAAGCGCGGCACGCCGAACGACGCTAACACACCGATGACGACGATGATCACCGACAGCTCGACCAGCGTGAAGCCACGAGCCTTGCGGTCCCGACCTCTGGCGGCCGTCTCCCTCACGGGCCGATTATAACGAACCTCCCCGGCTCGGCGCGCCCCCGGTCTGTGCCAGCCCGTGTCGCCTGGGAAGGGGATATGCTGTGCGTTGTTCAGTGCTATGCGCGCCGTTCACTCAGAAAGGACAGGCCGGCCACGACCAAACATGCGATGCCGACTCCGAGGCCTAAGGCCGCTACGGTCGAAACAATCCATCCGCTCACGGGTCCGGGTTCTCCCTTGTGGCTTTCCCACTGAGACGAAGCTCGTGCCCGCGTATTCGTTCCTGCGTAAGCTCAGCGCGCTCGACGCTTTTTCAGCCGTTTGCGCATCTGGGTGGAGGAGAGCCCTCCCTCGCTAGCTTGGCGCGAGCGGGAGCGTTCGATCAGGGCGAGAAACTGCCGGTTCGTACTCAAGCTGAGCGTCTCCTGATCGGCGTGGTCGAGAGGAACGAGTGCGGCGATGGCGCGGCCAGCTTCCACGATGATCATCGGCTGAACGCGAACACTGCGCGTATATTTAGCGAGCGAGCCGGTGGCCTTCGATATCTCAATCGTTCTCATCGTTCGATCTCCCCGTCGAGAACCAGAGCCTGCTGGCGAGCCGTAAGCGCGCGAAGATGACCTTCGGTTTCCGGAGAGTACTCGATGCGGTAAGGCACGGCGATCAGCCTCGCTGACACCACTCGGTGTGCGGGCCTGCACGCTCGTCAATGACGGGAATGGTCTAATCAGAATCGGCGCTCGAGTTTTCGACGAAACGTCGACGCTAGCCTCAGCCGAGGCTCGCGACGTAGGCCGCGACCGCACCCTCGACTGCTGCCAAGTCGTCACCGAACGCAGCACGGAAGGCTGCGACTCGCGCCGTTCCCGGCGCGGGGTCGCCCGCGCCGGGAACGGCGACCCCGCGCAGGTAACCGAAGAACGCCGCCGGCCGCTCGGCAAGCAGGTAGCTCACCAGGGCCCAGGCCTGCCCGTACGCGGTGGCGGCCGCGGCGGTGGTGGTCGAGAACAGATGGTCGCCCGCGAGAAGCTCGGCAAGCGGAATCAACGAGCCGGAAGCCTGGGCTTGGCGATACGCTGCGGTCCGCTCGGGATTCCGGCTTCCCGTCGGACCGACGTCGCGATAGCCCACGGTTTCGAAGTAGGTCGCGATGCCCTCGCCGAGCCACTTCGGGTTGTCCGCACCGATGCGCTGCACACCCGAATTGAACGCGAGCTGGTGGACACACTCGTGGATCGTGGTCGTAAGGTTGCGGTCGCGGAAGTAGCTGTTCAGCTCACGCCGATCGCGAGCAACCCGACGCTCTTTGCGATCGAGGATCCGTGACGCGCGCGCGTGAGACACCGTGCGCCGACGGCCGTCTGCATGCGTGATGGTGACGGTGTCGCTTTCGATCTGCGCCAGCCGACTGCGCGTGTCCCGCATCTGAGCTTCGGTGATCCCGATGCGCTCGCGCAGCCGCCGGTACTGCGGATCCTGGAACGAGTCGAAGAAGGCGATGCGGTTCTCGGCCGAGCCGTAGAAGCCGCCGGATTCGCCGAGCTGAGGATCGCGGCTGACGGCATACCGGCGAAACTCTTCGCGGGTATCGAACAGCACCGCCTCCAGGCGTCGAGCCGGCGCGCTGATGCGGAACCCGCTGTGCGCGAAGAAATCATGGAAGGCGGCGTAGACCGCCTCGAACAGCCCGCCGTGAAACTCGGCGAACTCTTCGCCGGTGTCGTAGGCGATACGAAAATGGTCGGTGCGCCGGAGCTTGAAACCCGTGCCCAGCTCGGCGCGTAGCTGGCGCTCGGCCTCCACCTCGGCACGGATGAGGTCGACCGCCGCCGGCGCCGGTCCGGCGGTGCCCACGCGTGCGGTGCCGGCGGTCAGCGTGACCGCCAGCACCATAGTCATCGCACGGCGTCTGGCCGCCGATCCCAGGATGCGTTTGAGATGCGATCGCAAGCCTTGCGCAGCGGACCTGGTGACCCCAACGGGAATCGAACCCGTGTTTTCGGCGTGAGAGGCCGACGTCCTAGACCGCTAGACGATGGGGCCCTACTCGCAGACCGGCGGAACCAACGGCGCCAGCAATCTACGCGGCCTGGCCGAACGCGTCAACACGATCGACGCCGGCTTGGCGGCAAACGCGACGAACGGCCGCATCGACTGACAATCGCCTGGGATTGTGGAATAAGCCGTGCCAAGGGAGATCGAACCTCCATGCCTACCATTGAAAGCACGCCCGAGTTCGTCACCGAGAGCTATCGTCGCATGACCGAGCAGTTGGTCACGATCCGCCGGCGGCTCGCACGCCCGTTGACGTTGACCGAAAAGATCGTCTACGGACACCTGAACGATCCGGCCGCCGCCCAGCTCGAACGTGGCGAGAGCTACGTGGAGCTTCGCCCCGATCGCGTCGCGATGCAGGACGCCACCGCGCAGATGGCGCTGCTGCAGTTCATGCAGGCCGGCCGCAAGACCGTTGCGGTGCCCACGACGGTTCACTGTGACCATCTGATACAGGCGCATAGCGGCGCTGAGACCGACACGCGCAAGGCCACGACCGAGAATGCCGAGGTCTATGACTTCCTACGCTCGGTCTGCGCCAAGTACGGCATCGGCTTCTGGCAGCCGGGGTCCGGCATCATCCACCAAGTCGTGCTCGAGAACTATGCCTTCCCCGGCGGCCTCATGATCGGCACCGATTCGCACACACCCAACGCTGGAGGCCTCGGCATGTGCGCGATCGGCGTCGGTGGCGCGGATGCGGTCGACGTCATGGCCGGGTTTCCTTGGGAGGTGCTGCTACCGCGAGTCGTCGGCGTGCGTCTGACCGGGACCATGTCGGGATGGACGGCGCCCAAGGACGTGATTCTCAAGCTCTGCGGCCTGATGACGGTCCAAGGCGGGACCAACAAGATCATCGAGTACTTCGGACCCGGGACCGTCGGAATCTCCTGCACCGGCAAGGCGACGATCTGCAACATGGGCGCCGAGCTGGGCGCGACCTGCTCGGTCTTCCCCTACGACGAGCGCATGGCGATCTATCTGCGAGCCACCTCGCGCGCCAAGCTCGCCGACCTGGCGGCGCGACATCCGACCCTGTTGACGGCCGATGCGGAAACCGCCGCGCAGCCCGAGCGCTGCTACGACGAGATCGTCGAGATCGATCTGTCGACGCTCGAGCCCTACGTGGTCGGGCCGCACAGCCCGGACCGGGCCCGGCCCATCTCCGAGTTGGCCGCGGACGCGCGGCGCGAGGGTTACCCCGACCGCATCTCAACGGCGCTGGTGGGAAGCTGCACCAACTCTTCCTACGAGGACATCTGCCGGGCCGCGGACGTCGCCCGTCAGGCCACCGCCAAAGGCTTCACGATGAGCAGCCGGCTGCTGGTCACGCCCGGGAGCGACATGATCGACGCGACCATCCGGCGTGACGGGCAAATGCAGGCGCTCGAACGGGTCGGGGCCACGGTGCTCGCCAACGCCTGCGGGCCGTGCATCGGCCAGTGGAAGCGAGACGACATCAAGCAGGGCGAAGCCGACGCGATCATCACCTCGTTCAATCGCAACTTCCCGGGCCGCAACGATTCCAACCCGAACACCCTCGCGTTCATCGCCAGCCCCGAGATCACGCTGGCGCTGGGGCTGGCCGGGCGCCTGAGCTTCAACCCGTTGACCGACACGCTGCGGAACAACGGCGCCGAGTTGACCTTGCGGCCGCCCCCACCCGCACCCGAGGTGCCGGCGGCCGGATTCGCCGCCGCCGGCGGTGGATACCTACCGCCAGCCGACGACGCCGAGACGATTCGCGTCGCGGTGCGGCCGGACAGCGCGCGGCTGGCGTTGCTCGACTCGTTCCCGCGGCCTAGCGCGGAGCAGTTTCTGCGGATGCCGTTGCTGCTCAAGACGCAGGGCAAGACCACGACCGACCACATCAGCCCGGCCGGCCCCTGGCTCCGCTATCGCGGCCACCTCGACAAGATCAGCGACAACATGTTCACCGGTGCGATTCGCGCCGACACCGGGGAGCGCGGCACCACGCGCAACCCGCTCACCGGACTGCAGGGACGTCCGGTGCCTGAAGTCGCGCGCGCGCTGAAGGCCGCCGGACGCACATGGTTCGTGGTTGGCGACGAGAACTACGGCGAGGGATCGAGCCGCGAGCACGCTGCCATGAGCCCGCGCTTGCTGGGTGCGGGAGCGATCGTGGTGCGCAGCTTCGCCCGCATCCACGAATCCAACTTGAAGAAGCAAGGCGTCCTGCCGCTCACCTTCGTCGATCCGGCCGACTACGACCGGGTGCGCGAGGACGACGAGATGTCGCTGCCCGACGTCCTAGGCATCGCCGTGGGTAAGCCCGTCAGAGCCATCCTCCATCATCGCGACGGAGGGCAGGAAACCATCGAGCTACGCCACAGCTTCAATCGGGAACAGATCGCCTGGTTCAAGGCGGGCGCCGCGCTCAATCTGTTGCGCGATCAACCGTCCTGAGCTGCCGGCTCCGAGCCGGCCTCGACCGGCTCGGCGATCGGTAGGCGACCCGCCGGCGCCAGATCGCACACCCGGCGCAGGCGCGCGAGCGTGCGCGCTCGGCCGAGCACCGCGCAAACCTCGAAGATTCCCGGGCTCACGGTCCCACCCGTCAGCGCCACCCTGACCGGTTGAGCCAGCTTGCCGAGCTTGAGATCGAGCCGCTCGAGCACGCGCCCGAACGCCGCCTCGATGGCTAGTTCCGTCCAGGTCTCGATGCCGGCCAGTTCTTCGACCAGAGCGGCGACGTGGGCCAGATCGGGTGCGCCCAGACACTTCGCCACCGCTTTGGCGTCGTAGCCGATCTCCTCGCGCACGAACGGATCCAGCGACCGGCCCAGCTCTACCAGAGTGTGCGAGCGCTCTTTGAGCAGACCAACCGCACGAGCGAGCGTCGCGGCATCGCAACCCGCCCGCGCCTCGGCATCCAAGTACTCGCCGACGATGCCGGCGAGCCGCGCGTCTTCCATGCGCTTGATGTGTTGGAAGTTGACCCAGATGAACTTCTCCATGTCGAGGGCGGCGGCCGAGCGGTTGACCTGGCCGACATCGAACCAGCGGACGAGCTCGTCACGGTCGAAAATCTCCTGATCGCCGTGCGACCACCCCAGTCGTGCGAGGTAGTTCACGACGGCCTCGGGAAGGAACCCGTCTTCGCGAAACGACTCGACCGCTGTGGCTCCGTGGCGCTTGGACAGACGCGCGCGGTCGCCGCCGACGATCAACGGCAGATGCCCGTAGCGTGGGGGTTCGGCGCCCAATCCGCGGAAGAGAAGAATCTGCTTGGGAGTGTTGGTCAGATGGTCCTCGCCACGCAACACGTGGGAGATCCGCATCTCGATATCATCGACCGCGCCGACCAAATAGAAGGTCGGCATCCCGTCGGAGCGAACCAACACCAGATCGTCGATCTCCGCGTGAGCGAAGCGTACGGGCCCGCGGATGATGTCGTCGACGAGCGTCTCGCCTTCCAACGGAGCGCGTAGCCGGATTACGCTTCGCTGCTGCGCGTGCGCGGCATGTCCACGGTCGCGACAGGTGCGATCGTAGGCCGGCTTGCGACCCTCTCGCTGGGCCTGCTGGCGCTTGGGTTCCAGCTCCTCGGGCGTGCACAGGCAGTGATAGGCGTGTCCTCGCTTGACCAGCTCGCGCGCACGTTCGAGGTACAGCTCGGTGCGCGCACTCTGAAAGAACGGGCCCTCGTCATGATCCAATCCCAGCCAGCGGAGCCCCTCCATGATCGCTCGCACGTACTCGTCTCGGGAACGTTCGCGGTCGGTGTCCTCGATGCGCAGGACGAAGACGCCCTGGTGGTGCCGGGTGAACAGATAGTTGAAGAGCGCCGTGCGCGCGCCGCCCAAATGCAGGAAACCGGTCGGGCTCGGTGCGAATCGTGTTCGAACCTGTGGCATCGGCGAACTCAAACACGACCCTGAGCGTGGGTCAACGCACACTCGAGCTCACACATCCGACCCGCGCCCCCCGACTGTGACGAGCGGCGCTCCCCCATGGGAGCGCCACGATCGTCGACCTAGTTTAGACAAACGATGTGATTCTCACTTGTCCGCACGCGTGCACCGCCACCTTGAAAGCGGTGCGTCAAACACGCGGCTTCTGAAACGCGCATCCCATTTGGGCACTGCCTGACAAATGCTCAACGCAACGTTGAACGCACGTCGGATCGCACTGTTATGATGCGCGGCGTGCGCATTGCAGGGCTGCATACGCTATTCGCAAGGCTAAGACTGTGCGTCGTAGTGGAGCGCGCATGCTAATGCGCTCGCGCGGAAAGAACCGGATTCTACGAGTTGCAATTGCGTACTTCGTCTTGCCCGCTTGGTAGTACGGGCGCATAATTTTTTTGGCTACCACGCAATGGCGGGGAGGACTAGCATTGTGACCTGACCCAGCGTCTCGTTAGTTTGTGCGCCGAGCGCCGGCCGAAAAGCCGGTCGCCGGCAAATCCGGTCTCAAGGAGCGGAACCCATGGACGAGAAGACCCGCAGCTTCGAGGAGCTGATCAAGTCGGATCGAGCTGCGTTCACGTCTACCGACTGGACAGGAACCCTTCTCGATTATCTCGAGAAGGTGAAGCTCAACCCTTCCATCGCCAAGCTCTCGCACGCCCGCCTCTACGACCTGGTCATCAGCCACGGCGTCCGGGAGATCGCGGAGGGCGAGACCTCCCGCAACCTGATCGAAGGTGCGACCAAGGTTTACGCGTTCTTCGCCGAAGAGTTCTTCGGCATCGAAAAAGTCATCAGCCAGATCGTCCGCTACCTCCACTCCGCCGCGCTCAAGGGCGAGGAGTCCCGGCAGGTGCTCTACCTGATGGGGCCGGTGGGGTCGGGAAAGTCCTCCCTCGTCGAGAAGCTCGAATCGGTGTTGCAGGACGGGCCCCCGTT
This sequence comes from uncultured Myxococcales bacterium, assembly GCA_964555245.1. GTDB lineage: Bacteria > Desulfobacterota > Binatia > UBA1149 > SPBQ01 > CAZKRI01. The sequence continues at coordinate 25,850 of CAZKRI010000040.1, read as the reverse complement.
CTACGCGATCGCAGGCTGCCCGATGTCGGAGGAGCCCTTGCACTTGATCCCCCGGCACCTGCGCAAGGAGTTCGAGAAGATGCTCGGTGCGCACGTCGAGGGTGAACCATGCCCGGTCTGCCGGTTCCGTCTCGAGGAGGAGTACGGCGGGCGTTACGAAGAGGTGCCGGTCGTCATGCGCCGCTTCTCCAAGCGCGAGCGCGTCGGCATCGGCGTGGTCCCGCCGGTGGACCCGAACAACCAAGACACCTCCGTGCTCATCGGCAGCGAGGACATCTCCAAGCTCGACCTCTACTCCGAGGGCGACCCTCGCGTGCTCGATCTCAACGGCGCGCTCAACGTCGCCAATCGCGGCTTGTGCGAATTCATCGAGGTGTTCAAGAACGACACCGAGTACCTCCACGCTATGATCACGGCGACCCAGGAGAAGGTCATTCCGGCGCCCGGCCGTCACGGCATGGTTTACGTCGACGCGGTCATCGCCGCCCATTCCAACGAAGCCGAGTGGCAGAAGTTTCGCGCCGACCATACCAACGAGGCGATCCTCGATCGCATCGTGGTCATCAAGGTGCCCTACAACCTGCGGCTGTCCGAGGAGGTGAAGATCTACCGGAAGATCATCCAACAGTCGGAATTCCATGCGCACATCGCGCCCCACACGCTCGAGATCGCGTCGATGTTCGCGATTCTGTCGCGGCTGGAAATGACGGCCAAGTGCGACCTCATGACCAAGCTCAAGATCTACAACGGCGAGGAGGTCATCGAGAAAGGCCGGACCAAGAAGATCGACATCAACGAGCTGCGGGAAGAGATCAAGCGCGAGGGCATGGACGGCATCTCCACCCGGTTCATCATGAAGGCGCTGGACAACGCGCTGACCGACAACCTCGACGGGAACTGCATCAACCCGATCAGCGTGCGTGAGGCGCTCGTTAGCATGGTGCGAGAAAGCGACCTGCCTGACGACGCCCGCAAGCGCTATCTCGAGTTCTTGCAGGACACGCTGCACAAAGCCTACATGGAGATGCTCGAGAAGGAGGTCACCAAGGCCTTCGTGTTCTCGTACGAGGAACAAGCCGAGACCCTGTTCCAGAACTACCTCGACCATGCTGAAGCGTTCGTGAACAAGACCAAGGTCAAGGACCGGCGGACCGGCGAGGAACTGGAGCCCGACGAGGGATTCCTCAAGTCGATCGAGGAACAGATCGCGATCATCGGCACCTCCGCGGAGGGATTCCGCCAAGACGTCATCGCTTACCTGTGGGCAAGCACCCGCCGGGGATCTTCGGTGAGCTACTCGAGCTACGAGCCCCTCAAGCAAGCGATCGAGAAGAAGCTCATGTCCTCGGTTCGCGAGCTGAGCCGGATCGTCACGCGCGCCACCACGCGCGACCGGGACCAGAGCGACAAGTACGACGCGATGGTCGGGAACCTGCTCACGAACGGCTACTGCCCCAACTGCGTCGACACGGTGCTCAAGTACGCGGCCAACAACCTCTGGAAGGACTGAGGAGGCCGGCGTCGTGGGTGCGATCTTCCGGCCAGAGCGCCGGGCGCCGGCCGATCGCAGCGCCAGCGACCGGTTGCGCCACCGTCAGAAGGTCCGCTCCTCGATCCGCGACAACATCGCCGACATCATCGCCGAAGAGTCGATCATCGGTCGCTCCGGCGACCGGATCATCAAGGTGCCGATCCGTGGCATCAAGGAGTATCGCTTCGTCTTCGGCGAAAACACGCCCTCCGTCGGCGAGGGAGCCGGGGACGAGGTCAAGCGCGGGGACGTCGTCGGCCAGCGGGCCAAACCCGGCCGCGGACAACCGGGCGAGGCCGGTGAACAGCCCGGGGTGGATTACTACGAAACCGACGTCACCCTGGACGAGCTGATCGACATCATGTTCGAGGATCTGGACTTGCCCAACCTCGAACGCAAGCAACTGGCCTCCATCGAAGCGCTGCGATTGACCAAGCGCAAAGGCTACCGGCACGTCGGTCTGCGTGTCCACCTGGACCGGCGCCGCACCGTGCTCGCCAAGCTCAAACGCACCCGTGCCGGCCAGCGAGGCGCCTACCCTCCCGCCTCCGGCGAGAACGAGCGCCGCCCGTTCCACACGACCGACCTTCGCTACCGGCACCGCACCACCGAAGTCCATCGCGAGTCCAACGCGGTGGTCATGTGCATCATGGACACCTCGGGGTCGATGGACACGGCCAAGAAGTACCTGGCCCGCAGCTTCTTCTTCCTCCTCTACCAGTTCGTCTCCCGGCGTTACGAGAGCGTAGAGGTGGTGTTCATCGCCCACGACATCGAAGCGAAGGAAGTCACCGAGGAGGAGTTCTTCGCCAAGGGCGAGTCCGGCGGCACCTTCGTCTCGGCCGGATACCGCAAGGCGATCGAGGTCATCGCCGATCGCTACCATCCCGCGCTGTGGAACATCTACGCGTTCCACTGCTCCGACGGCGACAACTTCGGATCGGACACCCCCGGGGCGATCGCCGCGGCCAAAGAGCTGTGCGCGGTCGCCAACCTGTTCGGTTACGGCGAGATCAAGCCGCGCGGCGCGGGTTACTACGGCAGCTCGCTGCTCGAAACGTTCCGCAAGATCGACGCCGAAAACTTCCAAACCGTTCTCATCGAGCGCAAGGAAGACGTGTGGCCGAGCTTCAAGGCGTTTCTCGGCCGTGATCGCGAGAACGGCCGGTGAGCGTCGACTTGCAGGCGCTCGCCGCCTGGGACGAACGCGCTAGCGAGCTGGCGCGCGCCTACGGGCTCGACTGCTTTCCTCAGGAGTTCGAGGTCTGCGACCACAACGAGATGGTGGGTTACATGGCCTATGCGGGCCTACCCTCTCACTATCCGCACTGGTCCTACGGCAAGGCCTACGAGAAGCTCAAGACGCTGTACGATTACGGGGTCCAAGGGTTGCCCTACGAGATGGTCATCAACTCCAACCCCTGCTTGGCCTACCTCATGCGGGACAACTCATCCTGCTTGAACGTGCTGACGATCGCCCACGTCTACGGCCACAACGACTTCTTCAAGAACAACTTCACGTTCAAATCGACCCGTGCCGAGTTCACCGTTTCCTCGTTCAAGTCCCACGCCGAGCGCGTGCGAAGCTACGTCGAGGATCCGAGCATCGGGCTGGAGAAGGTGGAACGCCTGCTCGACGCGGCCCACGGGTTGTCGCTGCAGTGCCGTCGAGACCTGGCCGTGCGCAAGCTGTCGCAGCCCGAGCAGGCCCGCCGCGCCTATGAGGCCTCGCTCCCGCGCGCGGATCCGCACCGTACCATCCACCCGCCAGTGACCTACCACGAGCCCGACCTACGCAAGGTGCCGATCGAGCCCGACCCCGACATCCTGCTGTTCATCCGGGACTACAATCCGTTCCTGGCCGATTGGGAAAAGGACATCCTGACCATCGTCCACGAGGAAGCGGAGTACTTTATCCCGCAGATCGAGACCAAGATCATGAACGAGGGATGGGCCAGCTACTGGCACTACCACATCATGAGCAACCTCGATCTGCCGCCGGAGATGCGCCTGGAGTTCATGGTCCACCACAACCGGGCCATTCAGCCCCACCCGGGCCGGCTCAACCCCTACCACCTCGGGTTCACCCTATGGACTCACCTTTACCGCTCGGTCGAGGGCGACGGCCCGGTCGACCATCGCCGCGCCAGCGCCGGGAAGGACGAGTTGTTTCGGGCGCGCGAGAGCGAACGGGACCGATCCTTCCTGCGCCGGTTCCTGAAGGAGAAAACCGTGCGCAGCCTCGGACTGTACCAGTACGCGCCGAAGAAAGGCGACTACGTGGTCAGCGAGGTGGCGGACGAAGAGGGCTGGGAGAAGATCAAGCAGACCTTGATCGAGAACGTGGGCACCGCCACGATTCCGGTCATTCGCGTCGAGAACGGGGACTTCGAGGGCAACCGGACGTTGTTGCTCAAACACTACTTCGACAACCGCGAGCTGAACCTCGAGCATGCCGAGAAGACGCTCGGCTTCGCCTACCGGCTGTGGGGACGTCCCGTCGTGCTGCAAACCGTGGTGGGCGGCAAGGACACCCTCCTGGTCTACGGCGAGGACGGGTTGTCGACGCGCAAGCCGCCTCAGCCCAAGGGCGCGTGATCGCCGTCGATCAACTCGACCAGCACGACCGCGCGCGCTTCGACGGCGTTCCCCTCGCCCACTGCGCCGATTCCCTCGGCGGTCTTCGCTTTGATCGAGACCCGATCCGCTTCCAGCCCTAGGGCCTGAGCCAACGCTGCGCGCATCCCGGCCAGGTACGGGGCCAGCCGAGGCCGCTCCAGGATCACGGTCGCGTCGACGTTGAGCACGCGTGCGCCGCGTTCCGCGAGCAAGCGCGCCGCATGTTCGAGGAACACGCGCGAGGCGGTTCCCTGCCAGCGTGGATCGCTCGGCGGGAAGTGTGCGCCGATGTCACCGGCGCCGATTGCGCCCAGCAACGCGTCGCAGACGGCGTGCGCCAGCGCGTCACCGTCGGAGTGACCGACCGCTCCCGCCTGCGCCGGAACCTCCAGGCAGCCGAGCATCAGCGGCCGGCCCGCCGCCAGCCGATGGATGTCGTAGCCTTCGCCGATACGGAGCATGGCGCCGAGTCCCGCCTCATGTTAGCATCCGGCCCGCTCGATTGCCGGATGGCCCGCGCCGCAAGCCAACGACCCGCAGCCGGTGCCCACCGTGCGCGCGAACCCGTCCCCCCGCCCGATCACCAGTTGATCCTGGACAGTCTCGACGGGGGCGTGGTCGTCGTGGCGGAGGACGGGCGGATCGCCTACATCAACCCGGCGGCCGAATCGCTGTTCGGAAGATCGGGACGGTCGGTTCTGGGACAACCGGCCCGCTTCTTGTTCGAGGAGACGACGTGGCTCGTCGAGCTCCTCGAGCGCGGCCGGGCGGAGCCCGCGATCAGCCTGCGCGACCAGGGACCGGTCGGGCGCGGCGACCGCTCCGACGAGGTTCTGGCCGTCGTGACCGGGCTGCGAGGCCGCGACGGACGCCCGTGTGGGACTGTGGTCGCCCTCCACGATCTCGGCCACCGCCAGCGCCTGCTGGACGATGAGCTCGGCCGGCGCCGGCGGGAAGAGCTGGACCGGCTGGTCGCCAGCATCGGGCACGAGATCAACAACCCGCTCTCGGGCATTCGTGGCGCCGCCCAACTGCTCGGGAAGAAGCTCGGCGACTGGCCCGAGTTGAATGCGTACACCTCGATGATCGTCCGCCAGGCCGACCGGATGGCCGAGCTGGTGCGCGTGCTTATGCGATTGGAAGGCCCGCGCCCGACGATGAATCGCGTCAACATCCATCGGGTGCTGCGTGACGTGCTGCTGCTCGAGCAACCCGACGCCGCAGCGCGCAGCGCCACGATCGAGACCGAGTTCGATCCCAGCCTGCCCGAGGTCCAGGGCGACAGCGACCAGCTCCAGCAGCTCTTCCTCAACCTCCTGAAGAACGCTCTGGCCGCTTGTACGCCCGGACAGGGGCAGGTCGTGGTCAGCACGAGGATGGAGAACCGTTACTACGTCGAAACCGATTCCGAGCGGCTGCGTTACATCGCCGTGGAGATCGTCGACAACGGGCCGGGCCTCGACGCGGAGACCGCCCAACGCATGTTCACGCCGTTCTTTTCGCGCACGACTGGAGGCCACGGGATGGGACTGGCAGTGGCCCGCAGCATCGCCGCCGCTCACCGCGGGCACATCTCCGGGTCGAACGCCCCGGCTGGAGGGGCCTGCTTCCGCGTCACGTTGCCGGTGGCCGAGGGACGCCGCCCAGCGTCGGATTCATGAGCACGGCGAGCGGCAGCATTCTCGTGGTCGACGACGAGGCCGACGTCCGCCGGGTCATCGCGGACGCGCTCGGCGAGGACGGCCACCGGGTCAGCGACTGCGCGGACGCGGAGACGGCCCTGCAACGCATCCGGGAACAACGCTACGACCTCGCCTTCGTCGACATCAACCTGCCCGGGATCAGCGGCTTCGACCTGCTCGATACGGTCAACCGCGAAGGCTCCGAGCTGCCGGTGGTGATGATCACCGGCCGAACGACCGTCGCCAACGCCATCGAATCGACCCGGAGGGGCGCCTACGACTACGTGACCAAGCCCTTCGACCTGGATGCGCTACGCTTGCTCGCGCGGCACGTGCTCGAGCGCCAGCAGCTTCAGCGCAAGCTCGGAAAGCTGCGCGAACGCGTGCGTTCGGAGTTCACGCCGGGAGTGGAGATCGTCGGCCAGTCGCCGGCCATGCAGGAGATCTACAAGCTGGTGGGCCGCCTGGCCGCTAGCGCGGCTACCGTGCTCATCCAGGGCGAGAGCGGCTCGGGCAAGGAACTGATCGCGCGCGCGCTTCACGCCTACTCCGACCGCTGGCAGGAGCCTTTCGTCGCGGTCAACTGCAGCGCGATTCCCGGCGATTTGCTCGAGAGCGAGATGTTCGGGCACGAGCGCGGTGCGTTCACAGGTGCGACGGAGCGGCACGTCGGGAAGTTCGAACAGGCGGCCAACGGCACGCTGCTGCTCGACGAGATTTCGGACATGCCGCTTCCGCTCCAGGCGAAGCTCTTGCGGGTGCTGCAAGAGCGCGAGTTCAGCCGGGTCGGCGGTCACGCGCTGCTTCCGGCCAACTGCCGGATCATCGCCGCCACCAACCAGGACCTCGACAAGGCGGTGGCCGATTCCCGGTTTCGCGGCGACGTCTACTTCCGTCTCAAGGTCGTGATCGTCAACGTGCCACCCCTGCGAGAGCGCCGCGAGGATATCCCCGCGCTGGTCGAGTACTTCATCGAGCGAATCAACCGGACCCACAAGTTTCAGGTCAAGGGCGTCACTCCGGACGCGCTCTCGATGCTGGCCGCGCATGCCTGGCCCGGCAACATCCGCGAGCTCGAAAACGTACTGGTCCGCGCCGCCGCGCTCGCTCCCAATCGCCTGTTGACGGCGGCCGACATGCCGTTCGGCGAAGGCAAGCGCGAGCAGATTCATCCCGACATGCCGCTCGAGGGCGCCATGGCCGTCAAGGTTCGGGAGTACCTCAAGCAGTTCGGCGAAGTCCTGCCGCGCGATCTCTACGAGAGGGTTTTGCACACGGTCGAGAAGCCGATGCTCGAAGCGGTGCTCGAGCACACCGGGGGAAACCAGCTACGCGCGGCCGACATCCTCGGCATCAATCGGAACACGCTGCGCAAGAAGATCGTCGAGCTCGGCATCCAGCTCCCGCGGTGATCCGGCTCCCTCCTCTCTACCCCATCGTCAACGTCGCCGACGCGACGCCGGCCGCGCAAGAACGAAGCCTCCGACTCGCGCGTGAGCTGGCCGCGGCCGGAATCTCGCTGCTGCAGTTACGCGCCAAACCGCTGGCCACCGGCGCGCTGACCGAGCTTGCCGTCGCGCTGGTGCGCAACCTCGGTCCTCTGGGCTGCCGGATTATCGTCAACGACCGAGCGGACGTGGCCGTCGCCTGCGGCGCCGCTGGCGTCCATGTCGGTGACGAAGACCTGCCGATCGCCGCCGTGCGGAAGGTCGTCGGCCCGAGCGCGCTGGTCGGCTACTCCACGCACAGCGTCGAGGAGATCGAGCGCGCCGCCGACATGGCGGTAGACTACGTCGGCTTCGGCCCCATCTTTGCGAGCCCCACGAAGCCCGGGGCTCGCAGTCCCCGTGGGATCGACGAGTTACGCGCGGCCTGCCGCGCATCCAGGCACCCCGTGGTCGCGATCGGCGGCATTACACACGCCAACGCGAGGGCAGCGTGGGAGGCCGGTGCCGTGTCGGTGGCGGTCATCTCCGAGTTCGAGCGTACCGCCGACGTCGCCGCGCTGCTCCGTAAATGGGGTCAGGTCTAATTTCTGGCTATACGGATCGGAATCAGCGTACGTCACGTCAGAAATTAGACCTGACCCCATTTACGCGCCATTTACGCGTCCTGGGTCAGACGCTGGCCGTGGGGGTCGTCGTCGCGATGGGAGACACCACGGAAGCGCGTGAACTCTTTCTCGAAGGCGAGCTCGATCAGGCCGGTGGGGCCGTTGCGCTGCTTGGCGATGATGATCTCTGCGATCCCCGGCGACTCGGTATCACGGTGGTAGACCTCGTCACGGTAGATGAACGTAATGAGATCGGCATCCTGCTCGATGGCACCCGAATTGTGGGTGACGATGCCGTCGGCGAGCCAGGAAGCGGTTTCCGGCACGGTCAGATCGTAGACCTCCGCGCGTCCGGCGGGTGCGATGCTCACGATCCGATCCCAGTAAACGTCGCTCGCGCACAGGGTCCGCAGGACGTTATCGTCGAACTTTTCGGCGAAGCGGCGGACGGTCGCGCGAGAGAGCTGCGATCGGGGCGCGGCTGCATGCCGCGCTCCGGACGAAACAGCCTCGGCGATCGGCAGCTCGATCACGCCCCGCTCGCGCAACAGGCCTACGGCGGACGCCGCCAGCGCGACCGGCATTCGCCAGCGCGTCTGCTCGGCTTTTTCCTCGCCCAGATCCTCCACCAGTCGCTCGAGCCGGCGCTCCTGAGTCGCGAACGCTCCGATGCCGCGCGCGTAGCGCCGCAACTCTTCCCTCTCGCGGACGACGACCCGGTACTGTCGGCCTGAGCTCGGGTGCTCCAGACGCACGATCCGGCCCACCACGCCGAAGCGCATGAGCAGTGCCGCGACGTCCGCGGCCATCATCTCGGAGGCAACGGAAAAGCGTACGCTCGCCCCGGCGTCCCGGTTGTCGTCGTGGCCGGGGCCAGGGCCGATGGCTCCCGCGCCCGCACACAGATGGCGCAGGAAAAGTGCGAGATCATCGTGGCCCAATCCGTAGACCGAGGGCGGTATCCGCTGAAAGCCACTCGGCGAGCCCGCCTCCCGCGTGCAGCCGCATTCGGCGAGCCAGCGCGTGAGGCGCGCTCCAGCGAGCTCGAACGGGCCTGTGCGCTTCTTTTCGTCCGCGAACCGCACTTCCGCCGCGAACGCCGCCCGCGCGACGCGTTCGACGAACTTCGCGTGGGCGGCGCTGCGCGGCCTCATGCGCACCGATGCGCCGCTCCACTGGCCCTCGGCCGCGACGTGGCCCAGCAGGGCCGCCGCACCGGCCGGCCAAACCGCGGCGCAAGAGGGTTCCGGGACGCGCCAGGCCAGAGCGAGGTGATCACCGGTTCGAAGCTGGCGAACGCGCTTCCAGCCGTTGGTTCCGAGCAGGCGGTGGTCGCTGGTGGCGCGGATCTTGCGGCCGCTGGCCAGCTCGATCTGCCAAACCGCCCGCCGGCCCACCCGCCACACGGCGTCGCACCGGGCCGCGCACAAGCTGCCGTCGGCCTGCATGGAGACCACCGTCGGCGACTGACCGAGCAGATCCCGCACGGGAACGCGCCGGCCCTCGGCGAGCATGACCAGGGTATCGCCGGTCACGCACTCGCGCAGATCCGCCATGACGGGCCGCTTGTCGCTGCGTAGCTCGACCTGCCGGTTGAGCTGCGACAGCGCGATGACTGGAACGTGCAGCTCCTTGGCGAGCGCCTTGAGCGAACGCGAGATGCTGGAGATCTCCTGCTCGCGGTTGTCCTCCCGGCCCGAGCCGCGCATCAGCTGAAGATAGTCGACGATGATGAGGCCGAGGTTCGCCTCCGGGTCTCGCTTGAGGCGCCGCGCGCGCGCGCGGAGCTCGGTCGCCGACAGGCTCGGCGTGTCGTCGATGTAAATCGGCGCATGCCCGAGCCGCCCGGCGGAGCGCGCGAGATCGCCGTACTGCTTGCTCTGGATCCTGCCGATCCGGACGTCGGACATGCTGAGGGATGCCTGAGAGCACAGCATGCGCATCACGACCTGCTCTCGCGACATCTCCAGAGAGAAGATCGCGACGCCCGTCACGCGCTCCTCGGGACCCAACGTGCGGGGGATCGCCACGTGCTCGGCGACGTTCAGGCAGAAGGCCGTCTTTCCCATGCTCGGGCGCCCGGCGACGATGATCAGGTCGCATGGCTGGAAGCCGGCCGTCAACCGATCGAGATCGCCGAAGCCCGTGGGGACGCCGGTAACCTCGGATTTTCGATCGATCAGAGCCTCGATGCCGGAGACGGCATCGGGGATCAGCTCCTCGATGCGCATGAGCCCCGTGCGCGCCGAGCGCTCGCTGACCTCGAAGATGGCACGCTCGGCCCGATCGATGAACTCGGCGGCATCCCCGGTGGCATCGAACGCCTGCTCGACGATCTCGGTGGAGACGCGGATCATGCGCCGCAGCATCGCCTGCTCACGCACGATCCGGGCGTAGTGTTCGATGTTGGCGGCGGTGGCGACCTTTTCGGAAAGCTCCGCCAGATAAGCCACACCACCGATCCGGGCCAGCTCGCCGTGCTGCTTGAGCCGCTCGGAAACCGTCACGGCGTCCATCGGCAGCCCCCCCTCGGCAAGGCCCGCCATGGCGCCGAAGATTCGCGCGTTGCGCTCGACGTAGAAATCTTCGGCGGTCACCAGGTCTCCGACCCGGTCGAACGCAGAGTTCTCGAGGAAGATACCGCCGACGATCGATTCTTCCGCCTCGGTGCTGTGCGGCGGAATTCGGCCAAAGGTGCTGCGCCCGCTGCCTCCACTCCCTCCACTCATGACGCGTCGATCTAGATGGCTCCCCGTCTACCGAAATGCAAGCGCATCGATGGCATGATGTGCGGAGCAAGCTCCGCCTGGCTCAGGTGGCCGGAAATTGTCGGCCGACTGTGCACAGACGGTCGAGCGCGGCGGGAATGCGGGGACCGTACCAGGCCAGATCCTTGCCGTCGATGCACACCGCTGCAGCCCCGATTCCGGCCGCACGCAGATCCTTGGCGTGCTCGATTCGGAAGGGATAGGGCTCGTCAGGCAGCAGGATCAGCTCTGGGCTCGTACGCGCGACCTCTTCGAGCGTGACCTCGAAGAAATCCGGGCCGCGGCGCGCGCCGAAAACGTTGGAAAGCCCACAGACCGCGAGCACGTTTCCCACGTAAGGCGCGGACGAAAACGTCATCCACGGTCTGCGCCAGATCGGGCAGAATACGCGAATAGGCCGAGCCGGCGCGCTCGCGCGAGCCCGGGCGAGCGACTGCTCGCACTGCGCCGCCAGCGCCGCGGCTTCATTCTCGAGCGCAAGCAGAACGCCCAGCTCACGGATCATCGCGATGGCTTCGACAACCGTGCGCGGGTGGGTCACATGGACGCACAGTCCGGCCTCCACGAGACGATCGTGGTCTTCGAACCGGTTCTCCTCGACGTTGACGATCACCAGGTCGGGAACCAGCGCCAAAATCCGGTCGCAGTCGGGGTCTTTGGTGCCACCCACGGCGGTCACCGCATCGATCGCGCCGGCCGGCTCGACGCAGAAACGCGTGCGGCCGACCAGGCGGCGACCGGCGCCAAGATGGACCAAGGTCTCGGTCAGGCTGGGAACCAGGCAGACGATGCGACGAGGCGCATTCAATGGGCGGCCGAGCCGTGGATGGCGCCGGCCCGAGCCACGTCGGTCGCCACCTGGGGTCGGCCGATTCCCGACCCACAGTCGAGTACCTCCCACCCGCGCCTGCCGGCTTCACGGCGCAGCCGTGGGTCGGGCTCGACAATGCGCGGATGGCCGACGCGGCCGAGGACCGGCAGGTCCGTGATCGAGTCCGCGTAGTAGTAGCTCGATCCCAGATCGATGCCGTGCGCCTGCGCGAAACGCTCCGCATGCACCAGCTTGCCCTTGCCGTAGCACAGCGGCGGGATCGGCTTGCCGGTGAAACGGCCACCGACCACCTCGAGCTCGCTCGCTATGACGTGGTCGATGCCGAGGTCGGCGGCAACGTGGTCGTTGAGGTAGTGCGTGCCACCCGTCAGCAGTGCGACGACGTGTCCCGCGGCGCGATGCTCCTCGACCAGCGCGACGACCGCAGGACGGAAATAGCGGCTGACCTCGCTGCGATACCAGTCCAGGCAATGCTCGGCGACTTCGCGCTCTTCCCGCTCGCAGAGCCAGCGCGACGTGACGTCGGCGAGCCTGCGCATGTTCAAGACACCGAGCCGGTAGGTCAGGAACGCCCAGTAGATCCGCATCTGGTCGGCGAGCGACATGAGCCTGCGGCGGCGCAGGTAGCCGATATAGAGCGTACCCGACTGGACGCTCAGCAGAGTGCCGTCGACGTCGAAAAACGCCGCCGTCCTGCCGCCCGAATGGTTAGACGCGCTCAACGGCCATCGCGATCCCCTGCCCTCCGCCGATGCAGAGTGAAGCGACACCCAGGGGAACGTTGCGCTTCTTCATGGCGTGGAGCAGCGTGACCAGAATCCGGGCCCCGCTCGCACCGATGGGGTGACCCAGCGCGATCGCGCCGCCGTTGACGTTGACCTTGTCTGGATCGAGCTTCAGCTCGGCCAGCACGCCGAGCGATTGGGCTGCGAACGCCTCATTCAACTCCCACAGCCCGATGTCGCCTTTGCTCAGTTTGGTTCGCTGCATCAGCTTCTCGACGGCGGGCCAAGGCCCCATGCCCATGATCGAGGGATCGACCCCGGCGCTTGCCGTGCCGCGGATCCGCGCCAGCGGTTTGAGCCGCGCCGCCTTGGCGCGATCCTCCGACATGACGACCAGCGCGGCGGCGCCGTCGTTGATGCCGGAAGCATTGCCGGCGGTGACCGACCCGTCCGGCTTGAACGCAGCCCTCAGACCACCGAGCTTCTCAGCGGTGGTGTCCGCACGCGGATGCTCGTCTTTCTCGAACGCCAGCGGCGGTCCCTTCTTCTGCGGAAGCAGCACGGCGAAGATCTCCTCGGCGAACGCACCCGAGGCCTGCGCGGCGCCGGCCCGGCGCTGGCTCATGGCCGCGAACTCGTCCTGCGCCGCGCGTGAGATGCCGTACTTCGCCGCGACGTTCTCCGCGGTGATTCCCATGTGCACGAGCGTCAGCGGACAGGTCAGCCCGTCGGCAATCATGCTGTCGAAGAGCTGCTCATGGTTCAGGCGGTAGCCGAACCGTGCCTTGCGCAGCAGATAGGGCGCTTGGGTCATGTTCTCCATGCCGCCGGCGACGATTACCTCCGCCTCACCGCAAGCGATCGCCTGGGCCGCAAGCGCCACCGCCTTGAGGCCGGAGCCGCAGGCCTTGTTCACACCGAAGCTCGGCGTCTCTTTGGGAAGACCGGAGGCCATCGCTGCAACCCGTGCGGGATTCAGTCCGAGGCCCGCCGAGATCACGTTGCCGAGGATCACCTCGTCGACCTCTTGCGGGGCAATCCCCGCCCGCGTGATCGCCTCTTTGATGGCAAGCGCGCCCAGCTCGGTCGCCGTGGTTTCCGAAAGCGCTCCGGCGAACGTACCGACGGCCGTACGAGCCGCGCTCACGATGACTGCGTTAGCCAATGTCGTCTCTCCTTAGATCGGCCCGGTCGGGCCGGGGCTACCTTCAATCGTTCACCGTCACGTTCTCGCGGAGCCACTCGACGATCTTCACCGTGCTCGTCCCCGGTGTGAAAATCTCGCGGACTCCCAGCCGCTTGAGCTCGGCGATGTCCTCGGGCGGCACGATCCCACCGCCGAAGATCGGAACGTCGCCTGCGCCCTTCTCACGCAACAGCTCGAGAATCTTGGGGAACAGAGTCATATGTGCACCCGATAGAATTGACAGCCCCACCGCATCCACGTCTTCCTGGACGGCAGCCTCGGCGATCATCTCGGGGGTCTGGTGCAACCCGGTATAGATCACCTCGAAGCCGGCGTCACGTAGCGCCCGAGCGATGATCTTCGCGCCTCGGTCGTGACCGTCCAGGCCAGGCTTGGCTACCAGTATCCTCATCGCTCGCATGTTCGTCGCTCCATCCCGCTCGTCTGCTGGCTCACAGCCAGGCCGGATCGCCATAGACCCCGAAGCGATCCCGGAACACGTCGGAGATCTCGCCGACCGTGCAGCCACAGCGTACGGCCTCGATGATCGCCGGCATCAGGTTGCCACCGGCGTCGGCCGTAGCGCGAACCTTGTCGAGAGCGCGCGCTGCCGCCTGTCCATCACGGCGCGCCTTGAAGTCCGAGACTCTCCGGCGCTGGCCGGCCTCGACCTCGAGTCCGATCCGCAGCACGTCGAGCGGCTTCTCATCGGCAGCCGTGTACCCGTTGACGCCCACCGTCACGTACTCGCCGGCATCGGTCGCCATCTGGAAAGCGAACGCCGCATCCGCGATCTCACGCTGGGGAAAACCGGCCTCGATCGCCGCGAGCATTCCGCCCATCTCGTCGATCCGGTCGATGTAGGCCTGAGCCTCCGCCTCCATCCGATCCGTCAACGCCTCGAGCGCGTAGCTGCCGCCGAGCGGGTCCACGGTGTTGGTCACCCCGGTCTCTTCGGCAATGATCTGCTGCGTGCGCAGCGCGACGGTCACCGCCTCCTCCGTGGGCAGGGCCAGGGTCTCATCGAGCGAGTTGGTGTGGAGGGACTGTACGCCGGCCAAAACGCCGGCCAGCGCCTGGACCGCCACCCGCACGACGTTGTTGAGCGGCTGTTGCGCCGTCAGCGACACCCCCGACGTTTGCGCATGCGTGCGCAGCAGACAGGCGCGATCCGATTTCGCGCCGAAGCGTTCGCGCATGATGCGGGCCCACATCCGGCGGGCCGCGCGAATCTTCGCGATCTCTTCCAGGAAGTCGTTGTGCAGGTTGAAGAAGAACGAGAGCCGCGGCCCGAACTCGTCCGGATCCAGGCCGCGCGCTGCGGCGGCCTCCACGTAGGCGATGCCGTCGGCCAGGGTGAAGGCGAGCTCCTGCACCGCCGTCGCTCCCGCCTCCCGGATGTGGTAGCCGGAGATCGACACCGGGTGCCAGCGCGGCGCCTGCCGCGTGCAGAACTCGATCATGTCAGTCACGATTCGTAGCGAGGGCTCAGGCGGACAGATCCATTCCTTCTGTGCGATGAACTCCTTGAGCATGTCGTTCTGGATCGTTCCACCGAGGTGGCTCCAGCTGCTGCCCTGACGTTCGGCGATGACCAGATACATCGCCAACAGGATGGATGCGGTGCAGTTCACCGTCATGGAGGTGGTGACCTCGTCGAGGCGGATGCCGTCGAAGAGGAGCGCCATGTCCTCGATCGTCGAGATCGACACGCCCTCGCGCCCGACCTCTCCCAGTGCGCGTTCGGAGTCGGCGTCGTAACCCATCAAGGTCGGCATGTCGAAAGCCGTCGACAGGCCCTCCGAACCGTTCGCCAGCAGGTACTTGAACCGAGCGTTGGTGTCGGAAGCGGCGCCGAAGCCGGCGAACTGCCGCATCGTCCAGCGCTTGCCCCGATACATGTTCGGGTAGACCCCGCGCGTGTACGGATACTCCCCGGGCTGCCCGATCTCGCCGCGCAGGTGCTCGGGGCCGTAGACCTCCTCGAGCGGCGAGCCCGAGATCGTCGAGAACGCCGGCTTGACCGGCCGACGATACCCGGCGCCGATCTGCGAGGCCAGGGTTTGCGGACGAGCTTTCTCAGTCGGGTGCGTCATCCATCCAAGTCCGTCAGACATACGACGGCCGGTAGTCGAAGCGGTGGAAGGTCTCGAGCAGGCGGACCGTGCCGCTCGCCGAACGCATGACCACCGAATGGCTGACCGCGCCACCCTTGAAGAACTGGACGCCCCGTAGGTATTCCCCGTTGGTGACGCCGGTCGCCGCGAACAGGATCGGTCCGGCGACCATGTCTTCGAGCTCGAGCGTCTTGTCGACGCGGTTGATCCCGCCGGCGAACAGAGCGTTGGTCTCCGCTTGGTCGCGAGGTGCGAAGCGGCACTGCATGAAGCCGCCCATGCACTTGATGGCGGCCGCCGAAAGAATCCCCTGCGAGGCGCCGCCGGTGCCGATCAAGAGATCCACGTCGCCGTTCGAGCGCGCTGCCGCCATCGCGGCCGCCATCGCCGCCGCGACGTCCCCGTGCGGGATCAACCGGACCCGCGCGCCCACCGAGCGGACGCGCTCGATCAGCTCATCGTGACGGGGACGGTCCAGGACCATCACCGTCAGATCCTCGACGTAGACGTCGCGTCGCTTGGCCAGCGCTCGCAAGTTTTCCTCTGGCTCCGCGTCCAAGCTGACGACGCCTCGGCCGTCGGCCGAGGTCGCGATCTTCTCCATGTAGGTGCTCGGCGGGCAGCGCAGAATGTGACCTTTCTTGCCGAGCGCCATGATCGACATGGCGTTGGGCCCCCCAAGCGCGCAGCTGATCCCGCCCTCGAGCGGATCGACCGCGATGTCGACTTCCTCTCCCCGCGTTCCCAAATGCTCGCCCATCGCGAGGCCATCGCCAGGGCTTTGCTGCGGGTCCCCAACGACGATCTCGCCTCGGGCATCGATGCTGGGGAACACCCGGCAGATCGCTGCGCTGGCGGCGCGCTCGGGCGCCATCTCGTCGCCACGGCCGTTCTCACGCGCGGCCGCGAGCGCCGCGGCTTCCGTAACGCGTACCAGCTCCAGGGCGAGGTTACGCTCCACCTGGTCGACCCTCAGCGCGTGACGGCGAGAAACTGTTCCAGCAGGGTGTGGCCGTCCTCCACCACGTCGCCAGTTTGCGCCGCTTCCGTCTCGTTGTAGCACCGTCCCGATCCGGCGGTCGAACGCGAATCGAAGATCGCGAACGGCACGGGGTCGGCGGCATGGGTCTTGGTCGATACCGGCGTGGCATGATCGGGCAGAACCATGATCCGGTAGTCCCCATAACGGCCGATGCCATCGAGCACCGTGCCGATCACCTTCGCATCGAGATCCTCGATCGCCTGTACCTTGAGGGCGGCGTCTCCCATGTGGCCGGTCTCATCGGTGGACTCGACGTGGATGAAAACAAAGTCATGGTCGTTGAGAGCGTCCAAGGCGTAGCTGCCCTTGCCCACATAGTTGGTGTCGATGAAGCCTGTGATGCCCGGAACCTCGATCCGCGTCAGGCCGGCCAGCCGGCCCAGCCCACCGACCACGTCAACCGCCGTGATCAGCGCGCCCCGAAGCCCGAAGCGTTCCGCCAGGGTCGGCACCGCCGGTCGACGTCCTTGGCCCCAAAGCCAGATGTCCGTGGCTGGCTTCTCGCCGCCGGCGCGCCGGCGCGCATTGACCGGATGCTCGGCCAGCAGCTCGCGCGCGGCATCGGCCAAGCGCACCAGCTCCCGGCTCCCCTCGCCGGCGGGCAGATAGCCGGCCACGGCGCGGTCGGTGATGTCGTGCGGAGGCGTGGTGCGGGTGGCGGCAGGCCCACCGTGCCAGACCATGCAGTGGCGGTAGCTCACGCCGGGGTGAAAATCGACGTCGCCGCCTCCCAGTTCGGCCTGGATCGATTCGATGATTTCCTTGGCTTCTTCAGAGGTTATGTGACCGGCTGTAAAGTCGACCATGACCTGCTCGCCGGCCTGCCCGCCGATGGTTACCAGGTTGCACCGGAAGGCCACGTCGGTGTCGCTCAGGTCGATGCCCATGCTGGCCGCTTCGATGGGCGAGCGGCCGGTGTGATAGCGGGCTGGGTCGTAGCCGAGGATCGTCATCGTGCCCACGTCGGTGCCTGCCGGGAACCCGTCCGGGATCGTCCGCGCCAGCCCCAACCGCCCACCACGAGCGAGGCGGTCCATGTTGGGGGTGTGAGCCCGCTCGAGCGGCGTCTTCCCACCGAGCGACTCGACGGGGAAGTCGGACATCCCGTCGCCCTGAATCACAACGTATTTCACAGACCCATGGCCTCGATCGCGCGATCCACGTCGGGGGGAAGCCGGACCGGTTGCGGGCAGGCCTTTATAGCATTGGCCGGGTCCTTCAAGCCATGCCCGGTCAGCGTGCAGACGGCGAGGCTGCCCTTCTCGATCCGCCCGGCGTCGACCAATTGCTTGAGCCCCGCCACCGAAGCCGCCGACGCCGGCTCCGCGAACACCCCCTCGGTTGCCGCCAGCAGCTTGTATGCCGCCATGATCTCCTCGTCGGTGACCGCCGCGATCGCCCCTCCCGACTCGTCCCGGGCGGCCTCCGCCGACTTCCAGCTCACCGGGTTTCCAATGCGGATGGCCGAGGCCAGCGTCTCGGGACGGTCGACCCGGCGCCCCAGAACGATGGGCGCGGCGCCGGCCGCCTGGAAGCCCATCATCTTGGGAAGAGCGGGGATTCGGCCATCGGCCCGGTACTCGCGGTAGCCCATCCAGTACGCGGTGATGTTGCCGGCGTTGCCCACGGGCAGGATGTGGTAGTCGGGGGCCCGGCCTAGCGCATCGCAGATCTCGAAGGCGGCGGTCTTCTGACCCTGTATGCGGTAAGGGTTGATCGAGTTCACCACGGTTACGCTGCGCCGCTCGGCGATCCCCGAGACAACCCGGAACGCATCATCGAAGGTACCTTCGATGGCGAGCACGACGGCCCCGTGGACAACCGCCTGGCTGAGCTTGCCGAGCGCGATGTTGTCGGCGGGAACCACGACGAACGCGCGCAGCCCCGCCCGCGCGGCATAGGCAGCGGCCGACGCAGAAGTATTCCCCGTGGAAGCGCAGATCACGGCCCGCGATCCCTCAGCCACCGCCATGGTCATGGCAACGGTCATACCCCGATCCTTGAACGAGCAGGTGGGGTTCAGCCCTTCGTACTTGAGAAAGACCCGGGCGCCGGTGCCCAGCACCTGGGCGAGCCGCGGCACCTCGACGAGAGGGGTGTTCCCTTCCAGCAGGGTAACGGCGGCGACGTTACGCGGAACCGGGAGCCGGTCGCGGTACTGCTCGATGACGCCCTTCCAGACCATCGCGCGCGCTACTCCTTACGACCCGCCGCATCTTCGCCAAGCGTCTCTTCGACCCGGATCACCACCGGCTTGGCGCTGAGCTCGGGCAAGCGGCCGATCCGCCCGAGCGCTCGTGACATCTGCGCTTCCGAGGTCCGATGGGTTCGCATCACCAGCGCGACCGGCTCCTGGCGCGAGACGCCGTGCTGGGTCACGGTGGCGATGCTGATCCCTGCTTTGGCCAGGATACTCGAAATCGACGCGAGCACGCCGGGCTTGTCCGCACACTGAAACCGGATGTAGTGCTCGTGCATGGTTCTCGCCATCGGGACCACCACCGCATTGCGCAAACCGGCGGCTGGCTGACCGTAGGGCGCCCGGCAGGCCGTCCCCGTAGTGCGCGAACGCGCCGCGTCGATGAGGTCGGCGACCACGGCGGTGGCCGTCGGCATCATACCGGCGCCCTGCCCGTAGTACAGGGAGGTCCCCAGTGCGCGGCCACGCAGGCACAGCGCATTGAACGGACCGCGGACCTGCGAGAGCAGGTGCGAGTTGGGCACCATGGACGGGTGAACACGGGCCTCGACGCCGTCGGCGGTATCGCGAGCCACCGCCAGCAGCTTGATCGTGTAGCCGAACTCGCGGGCGTAGGCGATGTCGACGCCTGAGATGCTGCGGATCCCTTCGACGTAGACCGCTCCGGGGCGAATCTTCTTGCCGAAGGCGAGCGCAACCAGGATCACCAGCTTGTGCAAGGAATCCAAGCCATCGACGTCATAGCTCGGATCGGCCTCGGCCAGCCCCATCGCCTGCGCGCGTGCTAGCACTTCGCCGAACTCGCCGTTGCCCGCGGTCATCTCGGTCAGGATGTAGTTCGACGTTCCGTTGACGATCCCGTAGACCTCGGTGTTACGGTCACCCGCCAGCGCTTCGCGCAGCACGCGTACGATCGGGATACCACCGCCCACGCTGGCTTCGAAACCCAGGCCGAGGCCGGCCTTCTCGGCCGCGCGCGCGAGCGCCGGACCGTGGGCGGACAGCAACGCCTTGTTCGCAGTGACGACGCTCTTGCCAGCCGCCAGCGCTGCGCTCACGAAGGTCAGCGCGGGCTCGATACCGCCCATCAGCTCGACGACGATATCGACTGCGGGATCATTGATGAGGCTATGTGCGTCGCGGATGAGGACTCCTGCCGGCAACCGGATCCCGCGATCGCGTGTCGTGTCGAGATCTGCGACACGGACCAAGCGAAGCTCGGCGCCGAGCCGGGCGGTGATCGATTCAGCGTGCTCGCGCAGCACCCGCACCGTGCCGGTGCCTATGGTGCCGAAGCCGATGATGCCGACGCCGATCGACTTGCCCGCTGCCGCCATTCACTCAGCTACCTTTCGCAGCGGCTCCGCGCTGGCCGTCAGTACCCGGCGGATCCCGCGCGCCGCTTGCCGGATGCGATGCTCGTTCTCGATCAAGGAGAAGCGCACGTATTCGTCCCCGTACGGCCCGAAGCCGATGCCGGGCGAGACCGCGACCTTGGCCTCGCCGAGCAGCATCTTGGAAAACTCGAGCGACCCCATGGCGCGATAGGCCTCCGGGATCCGCGCCCAGACGAACATCGTCGCGCGCGGCGAATCGACCGGCCAACCGGCCCGCTCCAGGCCCCGGACCAGCACATCGCGACGCTCGCGATACACCGCGCGAATCTCCGCGATGCAATCTTGAGGGCCGTTGAGCGCGTGAATCCCGGCGATCTGCACGGGGGTAAACATGCCGTAGTCGTAGTACGACTTGAGCCGCGTCAGGGCCGCGACCATGTCCGGGTTCCCGCAGACGAAGCCGATGCGCCAGCCGGGCATGTTGTAGGTCTTGGACAGCGTGTAGCACTCCACCCCGACCTCTCGCGCACCGGGTACCTGCAAGAAGCTCGGCGCCTCGTAACCGTCGAAGCACAGCTCGGCATAGGCCAGATCGTGGATCACCAGCAGCTCGTGCTCGCGCGCGAGCGCGACGATGCGGGCGAAGAAGGCCAGGTCGACCACCTGCGTGGTCGGGTTGGAGGGAAAGTTGATGATCAGCAGCTTCGGCTTGGGCCAGGTCTCGCGGATCGCCGCCTCGATGTTGCCGAGAAAGTCCTGGCCGGGCACCAGCGGAACGTGGTGCAAGTCGCCGCCGGCGATGATCACCGAGTACTGATGGATGGGATACGTGGGCGAGGGACAGAGCACCGCGTCGCCGGGGCCGATGATCGCCAGCACCAAGTGCCCGATGCCTTCCTTCGAGCCCATCGTGGCGACGATCTCGCGGTCGGCGTCCAGCTCCACCCCGTACTTGCGCCGGTACCAGCCGGCGATCGCCAGCCGCAGCTTGTAGATGCCGCGCGACACCGAGTAGCGATGGTTGGGGCCCTTGCGGATCGCCTCGACGGCGTGCTCGACGATGTGCGGGGGGGTGGGCTGGTCGGGGTTGCCCAGTCCGAAGTCGATGATGTCTTCGCCGCGCTTGCGCGCCTGGTACTTCAAATCGTTGACGACGTTGAAGACGTAAGGCGGCAGCCGCTGTATGCGCTGGAATTCCTTCTTCATGGCTTCATCCGTCCGCGCGTGCGGCCGCCCACAACCGATCGGCGCGATACGAGGAGCGGACCAGCGGGCCGGAAGCGACTTCCTTGAACCCGACGGCACGCGCCTCGGCCGCGAGATCGTCGAACTCGGCCGGCTCGTAGTAACGCACAACCTCCGTCTGGGCACGAGTCGGACGTAGATACTGGCCGATGGTCAGCAACTGGCAGCCCGTCTCTCGGACATCGGCAAGCGTGCGACTCAGCTCCGCGCGCGTCTCGCCGAGGCCGACCATCACACCAGTTTTGACGCTCCCCGCCTCCCGCGCCCGGCACAGGCGGGCCGCAGCGGCCAGCACCGCGAGCGAACGCGCATAGGTCGCGCGGCCGCGAACCGCCGGTGTCAGACGCTCGACGGTTTCGACGTTGTGGCCGAAGACGTCCGGCGCCGCGTCGAGGACGCGGCCGATGAGAGCCTCGTCACCGCGAAAGTCCGGGGTCAAGACCTCGGTCGCAACGCCGGGGATCGCCTGTCTCAGCGCCGCGATCGTCGCCGCGAACTGCCCGGCGCCTTGGTCCGCAAGATCGTCGCGCGCCACCGAAGTGACCACCACGTAACGCAGGCCGAGCGCTTTCGCGGCCTCGGCCACTCTGCCGGGCTCGCCAGGATCGACGGCCTCGGGCCGCCCGGTAGCGACCGCGCAGAAGCCGCAGCGGCGCGTGCAGTAGTCGCCGAGCAGCATGAACGTCGCGGTGCCGTGGCTGAAGCACTCGCCCAGGTTCGGACAGCGAGCTTCCTCACAAACCGTGACCAGCTTGGCGCGGCGCAGCCGCCGCTTGAGGTCGTCACCCGTGCCGAGCAGGCCGGTGCGGCTGGTCACCCAGGGGGGCAATCGATGGGTGGATGTGTGCATGCCCGGACACGTCGCCGCGCGGCGGCGTGTCCGACAAGTTTATGCGGGTCATGGGGTCAGGTCTAATTTTCGGGGTCTTCGGAAGAATTCGTGGGTTGATGGAAAGGGATCGCGAGGCAGCGCCTGGCGGGAGCGCGAGGTGAGGAGCGGCGCAGTGCATCCTGCGAGGGATCCTGGCAAGGAAGGAGTTGCAAGACACCAACCAGCCGGGAGCCGCACGCAGGATGCTTCTGAAGACTATTCTCAACAGCGTCGAGAAACACAAGTCCTTCGTCTACGAGGAGGTTCGGTTTGTGGACCAACGACGAGCCGAGATCGAGGTTGTCGTGCGGCCTCGCGGTGGCAGCCGACCGATGTGCTCGGGCTGTCTGCGGCGTGGGCGCGCCTACGATCGGCTGCCCGTGCGCCAGTTCGCCTTCGTGCCGCTGTGGGGAATTGCGGTATTTCTCAGCTACCCGATGCGGCGCGTGGATTGCCGGCGCTGTGGAGTGACGGTCGAGCTGGTGCCGTGGAGTGACGGGAAGAGCCCGACCACAACGACGTATGCATGGTTCTTGGCCCGATGGGCGAAGAAGCTGAGCTGGAAGGAGGTGGCGGAAAGCTTTCGCACGAGCTGGCACATCGTTTTTCGTGCTGTGGAGATGGCGGTGAAGTGGGGGTTGGCCCACCGCGACATGGATGGCATCGAAGCGATCGGCGTCGATGAAGTGCTCTGGCACCGGGGCCACAACTACCTGACGGTGGTCTACCAGATCGACGAGCATTGCCGGCGGCTACTGTGGATCGGTCGGGAGCGTACGACGGCGACTCTGGATCGATTCTTCGATTGCTTGGGCGCTGGTGCTCAGAGCATCCACTACGTGTGCAGCGTAAGTGCTCGCCGTACACCGTCAGCGGGATTTTGATGGCCGGCCTGGCCGGCTGAGCCCGAGATCCGGTCTCTAAAGGAGGTCGCGCGGCAGGGTGGCGGTGCCCGGGGCCGCGATGGCACGGCGCGTGGCCTCGCGCAGGTACATGGCCGGGTTCATGCCGATGAGATTGGCCGATTCGACCAGACTGTAGAAGAGTGCGGCCACCTCGGTGCCTCGCTGTGAGCGTGACCCGTAGTGATTTTTGCGTCCGAGGGCGATGCCTCTCAGTCCGCGCTCCGCGCCATTGTTGTGTATGGGGATGTCCGGGTTCTCTAGAAACCTGCACAGTCCCTTCCACATCCCGTCCGTATAGTGGATTGCCCGGCCCAGACTCGACCTGGGCAATGCGCGCTGCGCAAGCATCCACTGGTGAAACTCTTCGATCGTCGGCCGTGAGCGTTGCTCGCGCAGCTCGGCACAGCGCGCACGTCGCTCGGCGGCATCGACCTGTTGCACCTCCGCCTCGACGGCGAAGAGCTTGCCGATGAGTTCGATCGCCTGGCCCGCTCGCTTGTCGTGCGGCTCAGCCTCGAAAAACTTCCGTCTCACGTGCGACCAGCAGTGCGCAAGCTCAGGGGGTGCCGGACCCTCGCGCGCCTGCTGGCGCTTCTTCACCATCGCGCCGTACGTCGTGTAGCCGTCGCAGACCACCACGCCCTTGTATTCGCCCAGGATCGCCTCGGTTGCCTCGAGCGACCGCTTGGCGTGGATCTGGTGGTAGATCGCCTCGGTCGACGAGATCGACCAGGCCCACCAGCGCTGCGAGCCACCGTTGCCCATGAGTTGCCAGGTGGTCTCGTCCGCTCCGAGGACCGGCGCGCTCAGCACCAGATCGCGAAGTTGCTGGTAGCTGGCTTTGAGGTGGGCGCTCAAGGCGAACAGCTGATCCCAGAGCGTCTGCGTGGTGACCACGAGCCCCTCGCGCTCCATCTGTCGGACCTGTCGGGCAAGCGGGAGGTGCTGGCCGTACTTGTCCATGGCCACGCCCACGGCAAAATCTACCGAGTAGCGGCCGCCCGTAATCAGCTTTGCCGGTCCAGGGGCCGTCTCCACGCTGGAGCCGCAGCGGCAGCGATACTTCTTGCGCTTGTGCCGCGCGATCCGAAAGGAGCGCTCGACCACGTCAATCTCGTCACTCTGCTCAAACTGGCCGGCCATCTCGACGAGCTCACCGCCGCAGTCCCGGCAGTGCTTGTCGGCTTGGTCCAGATCGTGGACCTCCTCGAAGATGGGCAGTGCCTTCTGCTCGACCGGCCCGTGGCCGCGCTGCGGCTTGGATGCGACCGCCTCTGCCCGCGACTGGCCGTCGCCGTTCTTGCGCTTCTCGGAGGATGTTCCGAATAGAGCGCGGTTTTGTCGGGCGAGCGTTTCCTTCAAATGCTCGATCTCCAGCTGGAGCGTGTCGGCGTCTTTGCCCTGGGCGCGAGCCAACTCCGCCGTCAGGTGCTGGAGTCGTTGGTGAAGCCGCGAGTTCTCGCGCTCCAAGAGCACGGCGACCTGACGAAGTAGGTCGATGTTCGTCTCGGTCGCAACGTTGATCACGATGGATCGACTCTTTCAGACCGCACGGCGCTCCTCAAGACTTCTCGGCACAACTTGTCCAGGCGAGAGTCGGTGTCGACCGACGAACTCGCTCCCTTCGATGAACAGTGCGAGCTCGGCGATGGTGAGCTCGAGCGACTCGCTCACAATCGATCCGTTCGTCGTGCTCCACAGCGATGCAAACCGTCCTTCCTCAAGGCGTTTCTGAAAAATGCAAAGTCCAGTTCCGTCGTACATCAACACCTTGGCCCTGGTCCGTGTGCGGTTAGTGAACAGGAAGCAGTCGCCCGTGAGCGGATCACGGCCCAGTTCGATGGTGACCAGGGCCGCCAGGCCCTCGTATCCCTTGCGAAGATCAGCGGGCGCGCCGTACGCGAACACGCGGACACTGCGCGTGCTGCCGATCACCGAAGGGCTCTGAGCACATCGATCGCGTTGGCGAGCGTCAGACCTTCGATCCGATAGCCGCCCGGGGCGACCAGCACGACCGGACTGGGGACCAGGCGTGGCGGCGAAGCCGTGGCGAGCCGTACCGGAAGCAGTCGGGCCTGGGCAGGTCTGGCCTCATTGGCCCAGAGCGCGATCACGGTGCCGGAGAGCCCGACGGCCTTTCCGATCTGGTCCCAGGGCACGCCGCCGGCACGCTGGCGGCGGGCATAGTCGAGTACGACTGCGCGCACGGAATCGGGAATTCGCTGGGTCCGGCCTCGTTGCCCAAGGCCTCGAACGGCATGGCGGGCTCGCTCTTCAAGCTGATCCATCGTCGTTCCACCTCCTCCTTTGAAGGTGCAGCGACGATGATCTCAATCGCGCTCAGGCGGTAGGGGGGCGGGGCGAGCAGTTACTCTACTCGCTGGTAACGACCTGCAAGCGCCTGGGGATCGACCCGTACGCGCACCTCGCCGATGTGACCGCGCGGGTGTCGACCCACAAGATGTCGAGGATCGACGAGCTCACGCCGCGGGCGTGGAAGCTCGCCCGCGCTTCGTAATCGACGGCGTCGACCGCCCGCCGGCTGTCAACACGCCGTTGGTAAGACGCTTACGAAAGTAGGCCGGGTCTGGAGGTTGAACGTAAGCGTCCGGCCATCTGCCGGTCCACGCTGCGTCGGGATAGTTCCGGGGTCAGTTACCCCAAGGCGACGCTTTTCTCTGGCTCGGATGCACGTGCGGCCGCCCACGCTCGCGGCGTGAGCTCGCCGATGCGCTTG